>NZ_RHNP01000047.1 GCF_003950295.1 Loigolactobacillus iwatensis | reverse complement strand
TAGTGGTGTGGTGACAATGGCAGGAAGGATACACCTGTTCCCATGTCGAACACAGAAGTTAAGCTTCTTAGCGCCGAAAGTAGTTGGGGGAGCACCCCCTGCGAGGGTAGGACGTTGCCATGCAACTAGTTAAAAAGGAACTGACAAATATGTCAGTTCCTTTTTTTGATTCACTTTTTAATTAAAACACAGTCCCACAAAGAGTACTGTAAAATAATGTCAGTCCGTAAGTACATTTAAAGCATTATAAATACTCAATTAATATCAGTTAAAGTAGAATTAAACGCGTCTTGCTGATGTAAAAAATGGAGAAATATTTTAGATTATTTTTAAGTATTTCATTTCATGCATAGTGATGAACAAATGATTAACAAAATTAAGATAATTAAAAGAGTGAAAATAAAATTGATCCAATCCCTAATGCGACTGACTTAAATTAAGTCAAATAGATTTAATTCAAAAAAAATTCACAAAAAATTCAAATAACTATTTAAATGTAAACGGTTTAATTATAGAATTACTTTGTTATTTAGTAATATAGTTATTTTTATCACAATGGATTATAGCGACTGTTGTTAAGATGGCTGCCAGTAAGCTTCAAGTTTTGTTTACAGAAAATTGGGAAAATAGATATGGAGGAATATTTATGTCAACAAAAACTAAATTACATAGAACCATCTTAGCGGCAGGGACTATTGCGGCGGCCGGAGGTTTTTTGGCCATCAATACGCAAAATGTTGATGCTGCAAGTTCGGCTTCTGTAGGTAACGAAGAAAATACGCAGACAACAACAAGCACTGACAAAACGCCAACAACGGACGATAAGGCCGCAACGACAACGACCGGAACGGCTGCTACGAGTAATGCAACTTCAACGGTAAGTGATACTAAGAGTACAGCAAGCTCTGCCGCCACTAGTACGGCGGCAACTACTGCTAAGACACAAACAACTGCCACCAGTGCCGCTGCTACTAAGGCCAACGCAAAGGCAACAGTTACGGACGCTCAGGCCAATGTTTCTGCAGCACAAACTGCTGCAAACACTGCGCAAACAACTCAAACTAATGCAGAACAGTCAGTTAGTGCTGCTAGTAAGGCTGATGATGCGGCCGTGGCTAACAAGGCCGCTGCCACTGATGATGCAATCAATACAGCAAAAACCCAAGTTGAAAACGACCAGGCTGCAGTAAATGATGCTCAAACAAACGTTAATACAACACAAACAGCTGCTGATAAAGCTAATACGGCCGCAACAACGGCACAAAAAAATGTTGATACTGCAAAAGCTGATGTTAACACCGATCAACAGGCCCTTGATGATTTAACTCAAGATAAATTACAAGCTAAAATCACTGAGACACAGGCACAAATTACTGATGATAAAGGTGCTGTTGATGCTGCCAGTAGTGCGACCCAAGTTGCATTAGCAGATAAACAAGAAACAGAAAAGGCAACTACTGCTGCCCAGAACACCTTTGATACTGCAACCAAGGCTAATAACGTAGCACAAAGTGATTTAACAGCTGCTAATGCTAAAGTTAGTGCTACTCAGGCAACTGTTGACGCGGCACAAACGACCGCTGATGCTTTAGAGCCGGCAGCAATTCAATCAAGTATTGATAAAATCACTGCAAAAATTACTGACGATAAAGATGCTGTCGATGCTGCTAGTAGTGCAACTCAGGCTGCATTAGCAGATAAGCAAGTGACTGAAAAGGCAACTACGGCTGCACAAGATGCCGTCAAGACCGCCACGGATACCTATAATAACGCGCAGAGTGCAGCAACTACTGCTAACGCTGCCGTTACTGCAGCAAAGACAGACGCCGCAACTAAGCAACAGGCCGTTGATAGTTTAACTAAAATTCAATCAACTATCGATGCCACTAAGGCACAAATTACTGACGATCAGGCTGCCGTTGATGCTGCTAGCAGCGCCACGCAAGCAGCCTTAGCGGATAAGCAGGACGCCGAGAAGGTTACTACCGCGGCCCAAGCTGACTTGGATGCAGCAACAAAAGAAAATAATGCTGTCGCTATCACTAAAGCACAAGCAGCTTTAGATACTGCCACGGCCGCTGAAAATGCTAAGCAAACAGTCTTAACTGCTGCCGAGGCTACGCAAACGGACGCAAAAGATAAGCTGGCCGCGGATACTGATAGTTTGACCGCCTTACAGACGCAACAAGCTGCTCAGGCCGACCAATTAAAGGCGGCCCAAGCAGCATTGGTGGACGCTAACAATGCTTTGACAACAGCACAAGCAGCAGCAAGTGAAAAACAAGCTGCTTCTGATCAGGCCAAGACTGCCTTGACTGCTGCGCAAAATAAATTAACTACGGCCCAGGCTGATGAAGACGCAAAACAAGCGGTATTGACTGCTGCTGAAAATGTTCAGACGGACGCTAAGAACCAATTAGCTACTGATCAAGCAACGTTGACTAATTTAGAAACGCAACAAAATGATCCCGCTGCATTACCTGCCGCACAGAAAGTATTAGCTACTGCAAAGGCTAACTTATCTGCCGCACAGACTGTTGCTACGGCTAAAAAGGCCACTGCGGATAAAACGAGTGCTACATTGGCTGCCGCTCAGACTGCCTTAACTGCTGCCACGGCTGATGAAAATGCAAAACAAGCAGTTTTAACGGCTGCTGAAGATGCACAAACGGCTGCAAAGGCTACATTGGCTACTGATCAGGCCGCTTTACAAACTTATCAGGCTGATTTGGCCGATCTACCTGCTGCCGTTGCTAAGGCACAAACGGCCTTGGATGCTGCAAATGCAGTATTGACTAAGGCCCAAACAACTTTGGTTACTAAACAAGCTGCCTTAGATAGTGCAAACACAGCTTTGACTACAGCAAAGAATGTCTTGGCCGAAGCAAAGGCTACATTGGCATCTGACACTACTAAGCTAAACGCGTTGACAAACGCAGATGAAAATTTGGCGGCGGCAAATAAGGCATTGCTACAAGCGCAAACTGATTTAGCCGAGGCCAATGCCGGAGTTACTACAACTCAAAAGGCCTTAGCCACTGCTATTCAAGTTTTGGCTGATGCTCAGGCTAAATTAGCGGATGCAACTAATGCAAACAACGCTGCGCAGGCAGCAGTAACCAAACAAAAGTCGCAAAGTGAAAAAGCGGCTACTGCTAAAGTGTTTAATACAGCATTGGATGCTGCCGATAAAGCAACTGTTGGGGCAGTTCAACTGAAAAACACTAACTCTTATAAAGGAAATGCCAACTTATCACAGACCAAGGCTACTGCATTGCCACAAACTGGTAATGACACGCAACAAGCAGGTATTTTAGCCATGTTAGGTGCATTATTATTAGGCGGTTCTCTATTCGGTTTCAAGAAGAGAGAGCGCGATTAGATATAGAAATTGCGAATAAATCTTCTTGATATGGTGATTAAAGTGTAACTTTATTGGTTTTAAGTGCGCCACAATTATTAGACAAACGAGTCTAATAATTGTGGCGCTTTTTGTGATCTGATACTAGCGGCCGGGACAAAAAGTCCTACCATTTGTTATTTCCGAACGTTACTATAGAACATGCGCCAAAACCGACTTTTATCCCACTTCGTTTTTCTAACAATTCTTGCAGTAACAAACTAATGTTTTTGTTCAATCAAAAATATCCCTTAACTAGATTTTGAGACAATAAAATCTAGTTAAGGGATATTTAGTGAAGATAGAAGTTAATTTACCGTCCGAATTTATTGAAATAACGGCCCTTTTTATTTTGAACGTAGAAAGTTAATCTTATGTTCAAACGATATCAATTTAAAAATGAAAAAATTATATGTTGGCTAACCTTTATTCAAGTCCTGCTGAAACAAACACTTTACCTGCTTGATCGATAACGATGCCTTCAATATTAGGTGTTTGATTGATCGTTGCAATACTAATTTCTGAGGGTTGGCCAAATAAGCGCGTTGTCCATAGCTCGCAATTTAATGATTTATCGGCAATAATCGTTAAACTGGCTAGGTCAGTGACAACAGGGTAGCCAGTTCGGGCATCTAAAATATGGTGATATTTTTTACCATTGACGACCAACTGCCGCTCGTAAATGCCAGAGGTTACTACAGACTGATCCCGAACTTGTAGCACCTTTTTGTAATGGCCTCTGGATTTAGCCGGATCCTGGATGCCGATTCGCCAAAAATGGTCGGCGTGTGTCGGCATCGGACCCATAGTTAAAACATTACCACCTAGGTTGATCATTGCTGAAGTTACGTCAATTTGCTTTAAGTAGGCGACTAACATGTCAGCAATATAGCCCTTTGCCAGTGAACCTAAGTCAATCGCCATTCCTGGTTTTTTCAAAAAAACCGAGTGGGCGATACCATCAAGTACAATATCTAATGGATTTGTTTTGTTCAACGCAGTAACTATTTCTTCAGGAGTTGGTAACTTGGCGTCTGTGAAACCAATCCGCCAGGTCTGTACCAAGGGGCCAATCGCAATATTTAGCCGACTTTGGGGGACAAGACTATAATGTAGTCCAAATTCGATTAGTTTATATAGCTCCGGGTTAACTACTACCGGTTCGATCCCCGCCTGCTTAGTAATCGCCATCAATTCCGAACTGGGATCGTTGGCACTAAAGCGATGATCATAAATTTTTAAGCGATTAACTAATTCATCCAGAATTGGCTCCGGTGATTTTGCTTCGATTTGTAAGGTGATTATTGTGCCCATTAAATGTACCTGTCTAGTTGATTGTCCCATAATTCTGGCTCCCTTGTTTAATTATTGTTGCCGTATCACAATACACACCAACAATAATGACTAATTACATAAAAATTATGTAACAAAATGATTTTGCATTAGGGTATCGGATATAGATTACACTTTTGAAAGCGCTACGACATTAACTCAAATTTAACACCAATGCTTTGGTTAAACAAGTACGGGTTTAGGTTTATACTTTCTTGTTTAGAGGTCTGTAAGTAAGTCCAAATCTTGAATTGATATTTCAATGAATTATTGGCGCTTAAAAGATGTCTGTGTTAAGTGAATTAATCATAATCGCCAATTAAATAGTTAAAATAAAATTTAACTATTTAATCTAATATATACATTTCTGAAAAATTGTGTATAATGGTCTTGTTAGTAAAAATCTCCTCCTAAAAGATTTTTATTGGCAATAATAATGACTCTGTAGGACTACCCCTAAAAAGACCTACAGAAAAGCGGCTGCAACAAAACATTTAGTTTTGTTGCAGCCGCTTTATTTTTAAAAATTATTTTTTAATGCTTTTCAGAATTAAGTGTTTAATGTAACTTTCATTTAGGTCAAAGTAGTCGATTAGCGCAAATAAAATTTCAATTTTAAGCCTTGTTTGGCCTTTTTCATACGTAGAAAGAGCTGATTTGGAAACTTCTAACTTATATTTAGCATTTAATTCTTCGGCGAAACTACGAAAAGATAAATTATGGTTTAAACGTTCCGTCCGTAAAATTTTACGTAACTCATCCAATAAATTTAACCTCCTGTAATATATAACTTTATTATAACTTATTAAAGATTACTTTAATTACTTTTTTGAATATTTTATAAACTTTTCTTTAATGAATTAAATTTGCTCATTTATTAATAAAGTATTGTAAGTCATTCTATTAGTGAGTTAAACTTATATTGTCCTATAAGTGGGACTGGGTAGATAAAGGGGGAGTTGGGCATGATGTCAGCTGAAAAGCGAAATAAACTGGCAGGTTATTTGCGGGAGTACGCAATTACTCAGCGACAGGTCGCAAAAATAATCGGGAAATCATATGTTGCTACTTCAAATAAAATTAATAATAAGACCGATTTTACGCGTAGTGAAATTCAGATTTTACATGACGCGCTACATATTCCAATTTCGGTCTTCTTTGATTAATGGGGGCGTTAGTTAGTAGATTAGGGAGTACCTAAAAGGCGCCCAGGCCGTGTTTGACCCAGTTATTGAATAGGTTGTTCGGCGGGGTTGGTTGCTGATCGTGGTTAAACATACAAATTCGCGACTTAGATTTGTTGGCTTTCAGTCAATGCGCGTAATAACATTATTTATGGCTACACTTATAAAAAACAAAAAATACCTAGTTTAGAGATTTCATAATCTGATCTGACTAAAAGAAAGAAGCTTGTCTTTTGGTCAGATCAGATTATGAACATTAACTTTCAATTGTTAATGTTTCCCATCTTTACGCTAAGTATTTTGTGTACTGTTTAATTAATTATTCATATTTCGGCTGCTACTAACGGATTCAGTTGTGGAACTTGAGTTACTAGTAACACTGGAAGAACCTTGTTCTTGCATAGTATTACTATTAGTTGATTCTGGTTCGCTACTTTTGGTGGCACTAGAAGCAGGTACATTGTTTTGTTGTGACGCATTCGTTGTTGAATGGTTAGAACTGGTTATTGAACGACTATTATTATTTTGATCATGTTGTGGTGTACTTGTACTAGCCTGCGGTGTTTCGTGGCTAGTAGTCGTGTTATCAGTGGGCTCACTTGTATTATTTACAGTGGTGCTAGCAACATTATTATCCGGTTCACTATTACTATAATAAGTAGTGGAAGCAGAAGTAGCAGTGGTTTCAGAAGTATCCGTGGTCGCTGTTTGCGAAGAAGTTTTTTTTGCTTTCTTTGTTTTCTTTTTGCGGCTGTGGTGCTTTTTAGTTTTGGTCATCTTCGGTGTGGACTGACTAACCGACTGCGCTGGTTCATTTTGAATAGTGGAGCGTTGCCAAGCATATACGAGTGCAGCGCCAAAGATAAGGATGATTGCTGCGACGATTAGAACAATGATTTTCGTCCTGCCTATTTTACGGTGTCTTATGCGCCGACTGTGGCGACCTCTTTTCATACAATTTCCCCCTGACCATTACTGTGCTACCAAATACTTTTTAGCTAATTTAAAGTACGTTTAAAAAACACTTTTACTGGAGTCTTTGCAAGTACATTTACGCTAAATTAGTCAGAAAATGCTAATAAAAGTGATTTCTAAACACTTCTTAGTAGATAAAGCTGCCAAAGATTTCCTGTTCTTTATTACCACTCATTTGCAAGAAAAAAGCCCACAACTACCAACGTTGTGGGCTTTTTTGATTCAAGATAGCAGCGCTACTAACGTGAGATAAAAAACGATCTCACTTTTATTAGAGCAGCTTGTCAGATTTGAACTGACGACCTCATCCTTACCATGGATGCGCTCTACCGGCTGAGCTAAAGCTGCAAAACTATTTTAATACTTAAATAGTATAGCGTAGCCGTAATTTAAGGTCAAGCCTTCGGTGATTTTTCCAATTGATCAAATCCGTGACTAGTAAATAATTTAGCATCTAATTGTTTAATTAAGGGGCTCGCTTCTTTAATGGCAATCAAAACGAGTTCGTGCATTGCCCGGGAACAGATTGTGTAGAGAATATCGCGGTCAATTTCAGTTTTAAAAGTTGGCGCGGAAACATCGTACGCAATGACGGCATCAAACTCTAGGCCCTTAGCTAAATAAATAGGAAGAATCAAAATTCCCTTAGGTAACGCACGATCAGCGTCTGTAATTAAAGTTGTTGGGGTATCCACTTTTAAACGAGCGTAAAGTCGTTCACTAGTTGGTAGGTCTTTGGTTAAAATAGCAACTGTGTCGTGTTGCGTCAATAGGCGACTCGTTTGTTGAGTTAGTGTACTGCGTCCCTCATTTTGATCAGCGGCTAGGATCAATTCTGGTTTATTGCCCGCGCGAGTGAAGGCCTGGATATCCTTACTATTAGGTAATAGTGCCGTCGCAAAAGTAGTAATTGGGTAAGTTGAGCGGTAACTTTTATTTAAAGTGATTAAGTTAATACTCTTTGTTTTAAAAATGTGACTTAATTCAATAGCGAAATCATTAGTTTGATAATGTGTCGCGAAAAGATCCTGTGCCCGATCACCTAAGAGCGTTAGTTTACACCGCGGGAAGGCATGCTTAATGTAAATTAGTTGTGCGATACTGTAATCCTGCATTTCATCAATGAAAAGGTATTGGATAGCGTGATTTTGACCACTGCCGGTTAGGCGATCGCGTAAATAAAGTAAAGGTGCCGCATCTTCCAGGCGTAAGTCATGGCGTTCTAACTGGTCCTGATAGGCCGCAATCATCGCTTTCCAGGCAGTCGGGGTTACGGATTGGGGTTTACTACTTTGCATGAAGTCCGCGTATTGTTCGTAAAGATCAATGAAGTAATCATTGTACAGGGCATTGTAAACGATAGCCAACCGTTTTTTAACCAGTGCTTCAGCGATGAACTGGGCCTCATCTTCACCAGGCTTAAAATGGTGATCGGCCGTTATGTCGTGGTACTGTTCGTCACTTAAAACATCCACTTCTTCTAAAACCCAGTCGGCTTGTGCCTCTTTTTTAATTCGTTTTTTTAGTCGTTTGATCAGTGTATTTTTTGTGGCCAAGAACTTATCTGCGGCAAGCATGCGTTGGGGCAGGTTTTCGTAAATTTGTTCAATCTCAATTTTTGTAAAAAAGGGTCGACCTTCAAAATAAATGGGATTAAATGCCAGTTGTTCTGGTTGAGTTTCCTTTAAATAGCGGTCAATTTGGGCCATGTAGGCCGAGCTATCTTTATAACGACGAATTTCTCTGGCCATCTTTGGTAAGCTGTGTTGATCCTGTTCAAACCGTTCAAACAACGATTGTACGTGAAGTCCAGAAAAGCGGGCACTAAAAAATTCTGCCAAGGTAACTTGGCGCATATTTTTTTCGCCTAAACTAGGCAAGACATCAGAAATATAGTGACTGAACAGGCGGTTCGGTGAAAAAAGGATCATTTGATCAGAGTTTAAAGATTCGCGGCTATGGTAGAGCAAAAAAGCGATTCGTTGCAGGATCGCGGAGGTTTTTCCAGAACCAGCAACACCCTGAACGATTAGAATATCGTGTTTAGTATCGCGAATAATATCATTTTGTTCTTGTTGGATCGTGGCAACAATATTGCGCATATATTCATCATTGTCTTCACCTAAAACATGCTGCAACATGCTATCGCCAACGGTTTCATTTGTATCGAAGATTGTCTCGATCTTTCCGTCTTTGATCAAAAATTGACGCTTTTTAAGGAGCTCAGCCTTAGCATCGCCCATGGGTGTTTCGTAGCTGACGGAACCCAGAGTACCATTGTAATAAATACCTGAGATTGGTGCCCGCCAGTCATAGACAAGAAAATTTTGTTGTTCATCAATAAATGAGGCTGTCCCAATATATAAGGTTTCTTTTTCGTGATCTTCCTCAATATCAATCCGACCAAAATAGGGTGATCGCTGAAGATCTTTGAGTTGACCCATCTGACTTTTTACGATTGATTCATTTTCAACCGTGCTAGCAACCAATTGTTTTTGTTGTTGAACGGCGGCGTTTGTTTCGATTCGGTCGTCGGCTTCAGCAATATTAACCCGTGTATTGTCGCCATAGTTTTGTTCAATTAAAGTTGTTTCCCGGTGTGCCTTGTCAAGTAGTTCCTGTTGCTTTAATAAACGCTGCTTGATCTGTTGGATCACGCGACTAACTCGTGTTTGTTCTGCTACTTTGGTTTTAGTATCCAAGTAAAAAGCCTCCAATCGTTAGAAATTTGCTTAATTATTTTAGGCCTTTTTTATTCTTTCGTCTAGTAATTAGTCACAAAAACGGCTAATAAAATAGAAGTGCAATTGTGGGTGTTATTTCAAGCAGACGTGGTAAACTTTAAACGTTAATTAAAAATAATAAAAAAGTAGGTTAGTTAATTTGCAAGCACTGATTAATACATTTATGGAACGGCGTGGCGACCTGTATCAGGCCTTAGGTCAACACATCACGATTTCACTCGTTTCACTTCTAATTGCGATGTTCATCGCAATTCCATTAGCCATTTGGGTTGTTAAATATAAGCGCTTGGCCGAAGTTTTACTTCAGGTGACCAGTGTCTTACAGACAATTCCTTCGCTGGCCTTATTAGGTCTCCTGATCCCGTTAGTCGGGATTGGCACAACGCCAGCAATCATTGCGTTAGTTGTTTATGCGCTGCTGCCAATTTTTCAGAATACATATATCGGAATTAGTGAGATTGATCCCTCACTGGAGGAGGCCGCCGATGCATTCGGGATGAGCCGAATGCGCAAGTTGTTCAAGGTTGAATTGCCAATTGCAATGCCAGTCATTATTTCCGGGGTGCGAACGGCCTTAGTACTGATTATTGGGACGGCCACGTTGGCTGCCTTGATCGGTGCCGGGGGTTTGGGTAGCTTTATTTTACTAGGGATTGACCGTAACAATGTCTCATTAATTTTGCTTGGTGCTATCAGCTCGGCCCTATTGGCAATTATTTTTAGTACGCTAATTCGATTAAGTCAGCGTGCAAAGCCGCGGCAGCTTCTAATTGGATTTATCATCTTATTAGTTGGTTTTGCCGGCTATGGTGTCTATCATAAAGTTAACGCCCCAAAAGATACAATTGTTATTGCGGGTAAACTTGGTTCTGAACCGGATGTTTTGATTAATATGTACAAAGATTTGATTGAACAAAATGAACCGCGAGTTAAGGTAGCTTTAAAACCGAATTTTGGTAAAACAAGCTTTTTATTCAGCGCTTTGAAAAATGAAGATGTGGATATTTACCCGGAATTTTCCGGGACTGTTTTGGAGAGTTTGGTAAAAGTTCCGAAGGCCCAAGTTGGTCAAAAACGAACGCCGCAGCAAACTTATCAGTTAGCTAAGAAATTGTTGAAGCAGCAAGATGATCTGACTTACCTCAAACCAATGGCTTACAACAATACTTATACCTTGGCGGTTAAGAAACAGTTTGCGCAAAAAAACGATTTAAAGACAATTACGGACTTAACTAAGATTCAATCTAGCGTAACGGCCGGTTTTGATCTGGAGTTTATTGATCGTAATGATGGCTATCGTGGTCTACAAAAGACTTATGGGCTGAACGTTAAGGTGAAGTCGATGGAGCCTAAGCTGCGTTATTCAGCAATTAATAACCAGGACGTTAACTTAGTTGATGGTTATTCGACTGATAGTGAATTGCGACAGTATAACTTAGTGACGTTGAAGGATAACAAGCATTTATTCCCCGTGTATCAAGGGGCGCCATTAATTAATAAGAAAGTAGCGGATAAATACCCACGAATAAAAGCTAGTCTTAATCAGCTGGCTGGTCGAATCACTGAAAAGCAAATGAGTGAGATGAATTACGAAGTTAACGTCAAGAAAGAATCACCAGCCAAAGTTGCGAAGACGTACCTTAAATCGCAGCATCTGTGGAAGGAGGCTAAGTAAAATGGCGTTGACGGCGAAACCGGGACAACCAATGATTAGTTTACAACACATCCAAAAAAAATTTGACGGCAAAACAGTTATTAATGATTTGAACTTACAAATTAAGCAAGGCGAATTCTTTGTTTTAGTTGGGACTTCAGGTAGTGGGAAAACAACCACCTTGAAAATGATTAATCGACTAGAAGAACAAGATGACGGGGACATTTTGATTGAAAGTAAGAAAGTAAAAGACTTTGATTTACAGGACCTTCGTTGGAATATGGGCTATGTGCTTCAGCAAATTGCGCTGTTTCCGACGATGACCGTTGCCCAAAATATTGGCCTAATTCCTGAAATGAAGGGTTGGAACAAACAGAAGGTAGCAGCAACGGTTGATCGCTTACTAACCGAGGTTGGGCTTGATCCCGAAAACTATCGTAGCCGGATGCCCAGCGAACTCTCTGGTGGAGAACAACAGCGAATTGGTATCTGTCGGGCGATTGCATCCGAACCACCCGTTGTTTTAATGGACGAACCATTTTCGGCCTTAGATCCAATTTCTCGTAATCAGCTACAAGATTTAGTTTTGATGTTACACCGGCGCTTACACGATACTGTTGTTTTTGTCACACATGATATGAATGAGGCTTTGAAATTAGGCGATCGAATTGCGGTGATGAGTAAGGGTGAGATCTTACAAGTAGACACACCGGCCAAAATTGCGCAGAATCCGGCAAATGAATTTGTTAAGGAGTTCTTTGCGCATAGTAATACCGAACTTAATTTGTTTGAAACGCCGCTAACTGAATTAGTCAAGCTTGGCTTCTACCAAAAATCAAGTGCGAGTGAGCAGTTGGCCACGTTTGATCAAGCAACACCATTAACAGCAGTTATGGATCAATTAAGTCGCGAAAAGGCAATTTCGATTACCCAGAACAATCGTGCAATTGGTACCTTAACTGCGCAGAACATTGTTGCGTTCCTGAAGAATAGTTGCTAAGTGAAAGGATGTTAGTGATGGAAAAATTTGACGAAATTATTATTGGTGCTGGGCCAGCGGGGTTAGCGATGGCGTACCCCTTAGCAGCCGCAAAACGAAAGGTTGCTGTTGTTGAAGCGGATTTATGGGGCGGTACATGTCCGAATCGCGGCTGTGATCCCAAAAAGGTTTTATTGGCAGCAGTTGAGGCTCAGGATCAAGTTCGTAATTTGCAGAAGGTTGGTGTTTTAACCCAGCCTGCCAAGATTGATTGGTCCAAGTTGATGGCTTTCAAGAAAACCTTCACTGATCCAGTATCAACAAGTAGCGAAAAGGGCCTAGCTTCCAGTGGAATTACAACTTTGACTGGTGCGGCCAAATTTATTGATGAACAAACGATTGAAGTTGCTGGAACAACTTATCAAGCCGAGCATTACATTATTGCAACTGGAGCGCGGCCAGCGATTCCAAATATTTCAGGTAAAGAACACTTTCAGGACAGTACTGATTTTATGGCCTTGCCAGAAATGCCCCGGGTTGTTACCTTTGTGGGTGGTGGCTACGAAGCCTTTGAATTTGCAGCAATGGCCAACGCTGCCGGTGCCGAGACACACGTTATTCAACATAACGATCGACCGTTGAAGGTGTATGATCATGAATTAGTTGATCAGTTAGTTGAACAATTACAGGCTAAGGGTGTGCAGTTTCACTTTAACGTTTCCTTACAAGCAATTGAAACTGCCGGTGATCAGCTGATCTTAAATGCACCTGATTTTCGTTTAGTAACCAACGCTGTCTTTGCGACAACTGGCCGTGTACCGAATGTTGAGGCATTAGATTTGGCAGCCGCAGGTATCGAAGTTGCTCATGGCGGCATTCAGTGTGATGATCACTTGCAGACGACTAACCCAAGAGTTTTTGTTGCTGGTGATATTATTGCGCGGCAAGAACCAAAAGAGACGCCAGTTGCATCGTTTGAAGGCAGTTACTTAGTTGATTATTTAACAGGTAAAACGCAAGCCTCAATTGATTACCCAGCCATTCCAACAACGGTTTATTCTAGCCCTAAACTAGCACAAGTTGGCGTTACAACGGCCAAGGCCCAAGCTGATTCCGAGCATTACGCTATAAAAACAATTGACACGACTAACTGGCTCACGTACCGACGACTTAATGAACCAGTGGCCGTAGTGAAAATTGTGACTGATAAAAAGACTGGTTTATTGGTTGGTGCAACATGTTTGAATAGTTTGGCCGATGAACTGATTAACTACTTTACACTGTTGATCAATCAAAAAGTATCCGCCGACACAGTTGCTAAATCCATTTATTCTTACCCAACTCCAGCTAGTGATTTGAATTATTTTTATTAGAGCATGAAAAAAGTGCATTAGTTTTTTAGGCTAATCATCTGCGGTTAAACACTTTTTCACGTTAGCATTTTGACATTTAGCGGGCTAAACGGTAAGATTAAAACAATGCAATGAGAAGGATAAGTACCCGTTAATTTGGCTATAGCGAATCACTGGTTGGTGAAAAGTGATCAAGAATTAGCGGTGAATGGCCCTTTGAGTCGCTGCGTGAATTAAAAGTAGCGTGGCGGGTAGCCGTGCCTTAAACGTGAGTGGTGCTGGATAAAAGCCAGCACAATTTAGGTGGTACCACGATTGTTAACAAGCGTCCTATGAGCAGAAATGCTGATGGGACGCTATTTTTTTGAGAATTGTGGGCTGGATTTAAGCTGAAAAGTTAACGTTGTTTTTTGAAGTAGATTCACTGACTGATGTTACTTATAAAATTAGAATAAAAGGGAAGGTTTTAACATGACAAAAAAAGTAATTTTAACTGGTGATCGCCCAACTGGTAAGCTACATATTGGCCACTACATTGGTTCTTTACAAACGCGGGTTGCGATGCAAAATTCTGGCAATTACGATCCTTACATTATGATTGCGGATATGCAGGCATTAACCGATAACGCACGGGATCCGGAAAAGATTCGCCGTAGTCTATTACAAGTTGCGCTAGACTATTTAGCCGTTGGCATTGATCCTGAAAAATCAACAATCTTAGTCCAATCACAAATTCCGGCGTTAAATGAACTTACCATGCACTATTTAAATTTAGTCAGCGTTTCACGATTGAACCGTAATCCAACCGTTAAAGCGGAAATTCAACAGAAAAACTTTAATCAAAGTATTCCGGCTGGATTTTTAATTTACCCAGTTAGTCAGGCCGCCGATATCACTGCGTTTAAGGCAGATACTGTTCCTGTCGGTGACGATCAAGAACCAATGTTAGAACAAACGCGTGAAATTGTACGTAGTTTTAATAGTATTTATAAAAAAGACGTTCTCGTTGAACCAGAAGGTGTTTTTCCACCAAAAGGGGAAGGACGTTTGCCAGGGATGGACGGTAACGCCAAGATGAGTAAGTCACTAGGCAACGCCATTTATTTGGCCGATTCACCTGATGAAATTCAGAAAAAGGTCATGTCAATGTACACTGATCCTAATCATATTCACATTGAAGATCCTGGCAAAATTGAAGGTAACATTGTCTTTACTTACCTTGATGTTTTCGACCCCGATCAAAAGAAAGTAGCCGAATTGAAAGAACAATACCAGGCAGGGGGCCTAGGTGACGTTAAAATCAAACGCTACTTAAATGACGTGTTACAGGCTGTTTTAGAACCAATTCGCAAACGCCGGGAAGCGTACGCTGAAGATCCGGCTGGGGTTTACGAAATTCTCCGTCAAGGTAGCGAAAAGGCCAATCTGGTTGCTAATCAAACCTTAAAAGAAGTGCGTGCGGCAATCGGAATTAACTACTTTGATTAGACAGTGTTTGGCAAAGTCTTAGCTAAGAGATGAGGAATTAGTGTGGAAATTAAAACTTTCATTCAGGAGTTGGCCTCTGACGCGCCAACTCCTGGTGGCGGCGGGGTTAGTGCATTAACTGGTGCGATGGCCGCCGCTTTGGCCAGTATGACGGCCAGTTTGACCCTTGGAAAAAAGAAGTACGCGGCTTATACAACCGATTTACAACAAATTATCACCACAATGCAACAATTAAGCGGTGAACTATTGGCACAGATTTCAGCAGACGCAGTTGGTTTTGAACCACTGGCTAAAGCATACGGAATTCCAAAAACAGCAAGCCATCGCGATGAAATACTCGAGGTGGCCCTAGTGAAGGCCACGGAGGTACCATTCACAGTTCTAAGGTTGTTGAACGACGTTGTGCCGGTGCTAGAACAACTATTAATTCAAGGTAGTCGCTTAATGCAAAGTGATGTTGGTGTGGCAGCAGCGACTTGCCGTGGGGCCCTAGAAGGTTCCGTTTTAAATGTTTACGTAAATACTAGATTGATGAAGAACCGTGACCAGGCAAAAGAAATGAATCAACGGGCCGACAAACTAGTTACCGGGCTAAGCTTACGTTGTCAGCAAGTTTATCAACAGGTTAGTGAACAACTACAAAGCAACTAGTGCGTGTAGCGTTCATATTTAAATTGAATTATATCGCTATTAAAAAGTAGTACTTATGTCGCTTGCCACTGAATTACACGTGGGCAGATTTAGTTAGGTTTCATTCCGGCGCTGGCGTATGGAACGCGTGGCGCGTTGACAAGCTAATTTTCTTTCCGATTAAACCCATTCGGAAAAGAAAATGGATCTTGTCAATCACGCAAGGTACTAAATGACCATAATTCGGTCATCAAGTACCTTCGACACGACTGATACGCCAGCGCCTCCATTCCACCTTGACAGTGATTGAGCTTTGATTATTCGTTTAGTTAATACAATTTAGGAACCACAGCTTTAATATTGCGCAATTTATCGGTGATCCTAATTAGCTATCAACACTGACAAAGACAGTTTTTACCTAACTTGTAACACAATAACTAGTTGACAGTAGCTGCTATAGACACAAATAACGCTTGAATGTTCCACTGCGGCCAGATTTCATTTCGGGGCGCGAGAACCAGCTGTGTCGATGATTATTAAGGCGGTTTGGGCCATTTAGAGCCATGTTTCAACTTGGCGCTTTATGCCCTTAGTTGAATGGTCATCGTCCGTAACATCTAAGATTTTCGTTCCGAAAATCATCCACTATTGTGAAGTAGAATCATGCGGGCTTGGCGAGATCCACTTTTACCTCCGCTTTGCCTTTATCTGGTAAAAGTTAGCTCGCCAAACCGCCACGCGTTCCGTCCTCGCGCACCGGAATGGAATCTAATCCATTCTGTCTTATTCCAGGTAGGCTTTGGCGTTCTGAAAACAAGCTAATAGTTTTAAACATGGTCGCTAAGATGCACTAGGAAGTGTTTGGAAAAGTAGCCCTTATCCTGAACTTACTGGCAATGCTAGTGAAGTCGATTGGATATGAAAAAAGCAAAATTTAAAATCAATTTGCGCCTACGATACTTTGGCACCGGCTCAGTTAATAACGAAAGTCAGTTTTCAGTGAACAACTTTGTGAGATGTTTTAATAAAATAAAGCTACCTTTGGCCTGACAAAATCATTGTCAGGCCAAAGGTGGTTTTTTATCTAAAAATCTACAGTTTAGATTCGTAAAGAATTGTTTTTTTGGCAAAATCAGTTAATCTAAAGGTAGAAGATAATTGCCACCTGCGTGTGGAATCAGATGAAGGATTGAGGGGATCAGTATGGCAAAGGCAAAATTATTTGGGGCAATCGTGATGAGTGCACAAAGTATTGATTTAACAATTGTGAACCTTCGAAATTTAGAAACAGTTGAGCGTGTGAGCGCACCAGTAGCTCTAGGTGACCGACTGTTTACTGAAGGCGGCATTGACTATGATGTTGTTGATGAGGCGGTGTCCGCTTTGCGCGGTTTTCAACAATTAATGACAGATGATGGCGTTACTGACGAGCGAGTTGTGGCCAGCCATACGATCACTGATGCCGAAAATATTAGTTATGTGCGCGATCAAATTTACACCAAAACAGGTTTAACGGTTCATTTTATGACAGTTAGTGAAGAATTAATGCTTCGCTACCAAGCTGCCGCGGCCTATTTACCAAATTTTCGTAAATTAATTGATGAAGGAACTGTCCTGATCCAAATTGGTGCCAGTTCAATAACGTTAATGGTGTTTCAAGCAGGGGAACTGACCTTAACCCGTGAGCTACAGTTGGGGCCGATGCAGGTTGCCCAGAAGATGGCCCAACTTGAGCATCAAGTGGACACTTACGAAGATGTCTTGGCCGATTATTTGCATTCTAAATTGTTGGATGTTTGGCGCCTATTACCGGAGAAACAGTTTAAACAGGTGATTTTAATGGGCTCAAAGTTAACCTTATTAGAAAACTTAATTCCGGAGAACAAACGTGCCTTGGCCTTGTCTCACGCCGATTTTAATCACCGTTTTGACCAAGTCATGACTTTATCGGATCAAGAATTAGAAGATCAGGAGCAACTACCGGAGATGGAAGTTAATGAGGTAGCACCAACTTTTCTATTGTTAAATGAATTGTTTGATACAATGCAAATCGAGACGGTTTGGGTGTCCAATATTAAATTGTTGGACGGTTTTGTCGTACACCACGCCGCCGAGACTGGTCAATTAAAATTAAACTGGGATTTTAACGAAACAATGATTAGTGCCGCCAAAAATTTGGCTAAGCGTTATCAGGTTGACCAAGCCCATCAGAAAAAGGTTTTAACCTTTGCCGTACAGTTGTTTGATCGGTTACGTAAAATTCATGGCCTGGGTCCACGGGAACGATTGTTATTGCAACTAGCGGCTATTCTGCAAGATACTGGGCTTTACTTGGATGCAAACCAACACGCTTTTCACTCTGAATACATTATTCGTGCCAGTGAGGTGTTAGGGCTTGATTTGACGGAACAATTTGCCGTGGCGGCGATTGCGCGTTACCACAGTTCCCGGGCGCCATCGGCCGGATTAAGTCATTTAAGCAGACTACCTTTGGAAGCGCGGTTAACGATTGCCAAGTTAGCGGCCATTCTACGTTTAGCCGATGCACTGGATGATAGCCACCGTGCCAAAATTTCTAAAATTAGTGTTAGTATTCGCAAACAGACTTTCACCGTGACCGCCACTGCTAATGATGATATTGAATTAGAAAAATGGACCTTTAGTCAAAAAGGGACTTTCTTCCGGGAAGTCTTCGGTCTGCAACCGATCTTGAAGCGAAAGGGGACGTTATAGCATGAATTATAATAAACCGGAATATTTTGTTAATCGGGAACTAAGCTGGGTTGATTTTGATGATCGGGTTCTGGAAGAGGCGCGGGATAAAACGAACCCTTTGTTGGAACGTGTTCGCTTTTTGGGCATCACCCAAAGTAATCTGGATGAGTTTTTTATGGTCCGAATTGCGTCGTTGCGTAAGATGCAGGTTGTCAATTACAGCGAGCCTGATGCGGCAGGGATGACACCGACGCAGCAATTGGCCGCGTTGAGTAAAAAGATTCATCAATTGGTTGATAAACAATATTCGACGTTGGCGCGTTCATTAGTACCGCAATTGGAAAAAACGGATATTCGCCTTTTACACCAAGATGAGTTGTCAAAGAAGCAACTCTCCTTTGTTAGTCAGTATTTCCATCAAATTCTGTACCCTGTTTTAACGCCAATGGCAGTGGATACTTCCCGGCCATTTCCGTTTATTGGTAATAATACGTTGAATTTAGCCTTACGCTTGGTTAAGAGCGAAAAGGATGATACTGAAGATAAAAAGGAACGTCGCTTTGCGATGGTGCAGGTACCTGACGTTTTTCCGCGGGTAGTTGCTCTGCCTGGGGATAACCAATTTATGCTGCTAGAAGAATTAATGAAACCGTTTGTTAGCGAATTATTTACTGGTTTTAAAGTTAAGGAGATCAAGGCATTTCGCGTTATTCGGGATATGGATTTTGATGTGGCCGAAGAGGATGCTTCTGATTTAATGAAGGAAATTGTCCACCAATTGGCGATGCGTGACCATACCAGTGTCATGCGTTTAGAAATTGAGGCAACAATGAGTAAGAATTTGCGCAAACGTTTGATTAAGGCCTTGGCCGTTCATGAAGAGGATGTTTACGCGATTAAGGGCCCGATTGACTTAAACTTTTTAAGTAAATTAGTTAAACAAGTTAAAGGCCACGACGATTTATTATTTTCACCGTTTAAACCGTATACGCAGCCAATTTTGCGGACAAAGGATATTTTTGCGGCGATTCGCCAACAAGATATTTTCCTGCACCACCCTTACGATAGTTTTGAACCCGTGGTGCAGATGGTTAAGCAGGCTTCCATTGATCCGGATACACTGGCAATTAAGATGACTCTTTACCGGGTTTCTAGCAAATCACCGATTATTCGTTATCTGGGTGAAGCGGCGCAAAATGGTAAACAAGTGACTGTATTGGTGGAACTTAAGGCTCGCTTTGATGAGGAAAACAATGTTCACTGGGCCCATGAGTTAGAACGAAAAGGCTGCCATGTTATTTACGGGCTAGTTGGATTGAAAACACACTGTAAATTGTTGTTAGTTGTGCGGCGAGAAAATGATGGTATTAAGCGCTATATGCATATGGCTACCGGTAATTATAATGACGTTACGGCTAAGGGCTATACGGATATGGGCTTGTTTACGGCGGATCCTAAAATGGGCGTCGATGCGTCAAATATTTTCAATATGCTTTCCGGTTTTTCGGAACCAGACCACTTTGAGGAACTAAATATTGCGCCAATTACGCTCCGGCCGTTTTTGAACGATCGCTTTGATGATGAAATCAAAAATGCTAAGGCTGGCAGAAAGGCCATTATTCGGATGAAAATGAACTCGCTGTCCGATAAACAAATGATTGAGAAGATTTACGAGGCGGCGGCTGCCGGCGTTAAGGTGGACATTATTGTGCGTGGTATTTGTTGCCTGAAGGTTGATATACCAGGGGTTAGTGAAAATGTAACGATTCATTCAATTGTTGGCCGTTTCTTAGAGCATAGCCGGATTTACTATTTTTATGCAGGTGGTGAAGAAAAGCTTTATTTATCCAGTGCCGACTTAATGAATCGAAACATTTCCCGCCGCGTGGAGTTGCTATTTCCAATTCTTGACCCTAAAATTAAGGCGGAATTATGGCACATTTATAATTTGATGTGGGATGATAACATTAAGACACGTGTTTTACAGGCTGATGGTAGTTACCAAAAGGTTGATCGTCGCGGCCTGGCACCACTTAATGTTCAGGATTATTTAGTTGCTGCGGCGGAGCGTAAAAGTCAGACACCAAAAGTCGTCCCGCAGCCGATTGATCATTTTGTACCAGTGCAAAAAAATCAGGATGATGGAGGAGACAACTAGTGGAGAATTTTGCAGTAATCGACCTCGGCTCTAATTCTGCCCGCTTAACGATCAGTGAGATTGAAGACGATGGTACTTATAAAGTTATCAAACAGTTAAAAGAAATGGTGCGGTTATCCGAAGATATGGGTGAAGATCAAAATTTACAACAGCCTGCGATTGAACGAACAATTACCGCGTTAAAAAAGTTTCGTGATGAATACAGTAAATTACCTAATTTGAAGGTTCGGGCAATTGCGACTGCTGCCACGCGAATGGCCAAAAACCAAAAGAAGTTTTTAAAGCAAGTCGCTGATGAAGTCGCTGGTTTACAACTTGAAGTTATTCCTGGTACTTTAGAAGCACACTATGATTTTGTCGGCGTAATCAACACTTTACCCGTTAGTAACTGCGTTATTATGGATACTGGCGGCGGTAGTTGCGAATTAATTTTAGTGCAAAATGGTAAAGCAACCAATCTAATTAGCTTACCCGTTGGCGCAGTTAATTTAACCGAGCGTTTCTTTAAAAACGGAACTGATAAGATTAAGGCCGAAGATTTATTCTGGGAAACAACTTTTGTTAACCAATTGTTTAACGATGTTTGGTGGTTACGCAAGGGCCAAAATTTACCGATTGTTGCCCTCGGTGGCAGTAACCGAACTTTGGCCAAGATCAAACGTAAGGAAAGTGATTTCCGCCATTTTGAAAATATTCATGGTTTCCGGATGAGTGTGGCTTCCGTTAATCAAGTTTATGCAGAGGTTATCAGTAAAGATTTGGCTGGCCGGAAGAAGATTCCCGGCCTAACGAAGGATCGGGCAGACATTATTGCCGGTGGAATGACACCGATTGTAACGATTTTACGGTTCTTAGATTCTGATCGGGTTGTTTTCTCGCAGAATGGTGTGCGGGAAGGAATTTTACTAGAGCATGTGGCTCAATTACAAGAAGAAGGAAAAATCGGCCAACGTTCGTAATAATTGGCTTAGGACATGTATTGAAAAATACTTTTACTCGTACTTTCTTGATCAATTTAGTCGAAACGTGTTTGAAAAAGCAGGTTCCTGCGGTTGCCATGTTTCAACTTGGCGATTTTCGCCATAGTTGAATGGACAACGTATGAAGCATCAAGATTATTAGCGATTCAGGCTAATAATCCTCAATTGTGGAATAGTAGCTACGATCGCCAAATCATCTGTTGCACAGATAATTCGTCAATCTAGGCTGCGACTCGGACTTCGGTTCATCCTAGTCCGATCGACATCGTCAGTAATCCTCAGAACCTAACCGCTTTTTCAGGCACTCTAGTGGAAACGTGTTTGAAAAAGCAGATTCCTGCGGTTGCCATGTTTCAACTTGGCGGTTTTCGCCATAGTTGAATGGACAACATATGGAATATCAAGATTATTAGCGTACTTGGCTAATAATCCTCAATTGCGGAATAGTAGCTACAGCAGTCACTTCGGCCGTTGCACGGCCAAAGCGCCTACTTAGGCTAATCCTCAGAATCTAACCGCTTTTT
>NZ_RHNP01000046.1 GCF_003950295.1 Loigolactobacillus iwatensis | reverse complement strand
ATAACTAAAAACGGTTCAACTGAAAACACGAATGTTTCCAGTTGAACCGTTTATTTTTGGAGACTTATGTCACAGCCTCTTTGCTGTTATTTTGTTTAAACCGTAATACACCTTAAAAGGGTAACTCGTCCATTATAGCGAGATTCTTTTCATAGGTTCCTAAATAAGCAATGTGACCATCAATTTTCACTGTCACCCGGTAACTATCAACCGGATCATTGAACTGTAACGCAATTTTATCTAAGAATAACGCACGTTTATTAGCGTCAGGCCAAACTACATAAGAACCATTTGGATAATCAATCCTAACTGTTAAATTTAAATACCAATCAGTATTTTCCTCATTTTGCGCAAATAGTACTTTAGAAGAATCTGTATTACCCCAATCTTCTGGGAAAGGCCTATTTGTAACGTTTTTTAACAGAATTTCTTTATCTGTTAATTCAACACTATCAACAAAATTACGATCCTTAAAAAAGAAGTCCTGCGTACCAATCTTTATAATGTCATCATACTTAGTTATATTTCGATCATGCAGTAAATTTAGTAGCGTTTCTTGTTCGGCAACAGATCTTACTAAAATACGTGACAAATCAGTTAGATCTAGTTGATCCTTTACGATAATTTCAGCATGTCGATGTCTAATTATATCCCGCTTTTCCTTCTCGCTTATATTAAAAAGCGCACGATTGTGGTAAATCGATTCAAATGGTAATTTACTAAATTCATCGGGTGTGGAATATAAATTAACGTGTTCGTGAATAGCAAGAGATCGATCGCTAAATTGCACACCTGGTTGTAGCAGTAACTTAGGTAAATCAAATAGGAAGAAAATTGGAACTGGGCAGTTAGCATCTAGCCCACCTCTTAGCGCAGAAACCTTGACCCCTTCATTATTGTACTGTGTTGGTGTTTTTGGTCTGAAATAAAGACGTACATAATCGGCTACAAAGTCATCGGTTCCATTTATGACATCAGTACTGGCATTGTCATTTACCATTTCATTTTGCGCTATACTTTGCCTTCGCGACAATAGAAGACCACTATCTAGAATATTTACTGCATTATTGATGTCAGTAAAATGATAAGCAAACCGCGGCCATAACTTCCTCTGCATTGGTGTCAGCCCTGTAGCGACTTTCCCATCGACAAGTTGCTTTATGATCGTCCGATAATCCATATCGTCACACCTCGCCTATGATTGCTTTATGATCATTGAATTCTATTGTATTTTCATTCGATAAAAGCATACTCTCATTTAATGACAAAGCAGTCATATCGTGCCCTGCCCAAGTAATTTGAATGATATCAATATATGGTAAAGAGCTGACCAAGTGCTCAAAGAATATCACATCATCATGCTCATGAAGTATTTGTGGAAATTCCATAATAGAAACAAGGCCCTTGTCGCGTAAACGTGTCCATATCTCCGAAATATCTGCTTGTGACAACGAATAACTTTCGCCATTCTGTTTCTCGATCACAAGAAACGGAACTGCTGGATCCCGATAAGAATCATCTAGTGCTGCCTCAGAAAATGTCACAGTATGACCTTCTTCTTGAAAAGTACCAGAAGAAAAGTTATCCACCAACTCGGCCTTAAATTCATGGATACTAATTGACCGTGGTTCAGCGTCTAACCATTTATTCATTTCCCTAACATTTTTATACTCAGGAGAATTATTGGACTGATTGTATAAATGAATATAAACATCAATTGGTAATTTTTTGAGATATTTTTCCATTAATGGCTTAACTTGGCTATCCCAATCAAGTCCACCATTTCCTACTCCAAGTTGCGGAAATGAGATTGATTTAATTTTCTTTTCCTCATAAGTTTGAACAAATTTTTGTAAACCGGCCTCAATATATTCGATTCGAGATTTCTGCCGCCAGTTTTTTTTCGTAGGAAAGTTAAGCACCCATTTATTATTTGACTTATATAGCCAAAGCTTACCAACCGATAACGCGCCTGTTTCACAAAATCGTTGATACTCCTTGAACATATCAGGATACATTTTTTTAAACTTCAAGGCGATACCTTTTCCCATAACACCAACAGTATTAACAGTATTAACTAACACCTGTGCTGGGCTTTCGAAAAGATTAGTTTTTACATAAATTAGCATGGAAACATCTCCTTTCATTCATATACCAAAACTGGCTACACTTTTAAATTATAACACGGCGCTTAGAGAATGTTTGGTCAACAACCTTCAAGTTTTGAACTAAAACTCATGAATTTAAACCATTTAAGATTGACTAACTCCTCCTTAATATTTGCCACAGGCCGTATAGTCCTATATAAATAAACTACGCATCCTTAATTATTTTTCGTTATAATTTAACGACTATATTACGCCACCATCCAGAATCATTTTTAGTATTTTTTGAGTCCAGTACATCAATTTGTGGACACTTTTTTTACTAGTGTTTCTCATTTTTTCAAACTAATTTCGGCGTACTCAACCATCACGATGCCCCTTTGTAAATACGTTATCATATCCAATTTTAAATTTTTATTCCCACTCAAAAAAGGGCGTACCCTCACGGATACGCCCTTTTTTAGACCTCTAATCTTTATCTTCATGTTTCTTGCGTCGGATACCGATTAGGCCAAATAATCCACTGAGTAAGGCCAAGCCTGCCGTCGCAACAACATTACCTGACGTCTCATTTGTTTGTGGCAATTTAGATTTATCAGTTACTGCTGCGGCCTTTAAATTAACAGTCGAGTTGCTGGCAGCTTTGCTTGCTGTCGCTACTGTCGTTGTCTGATTACCATTATTGCCTGTTGTACCAGTACTTGTGGCACCATTATTGCCTGATGTTGCACCCGTACCATTGCCCGTGGCGCCAGTGTTACCGCCGTTACCAGGGCTCGTTTGACCACCATTACCAGAGTTATTATTGCCACCTGGATTAGTTTGGTTGCCGTTCCCTGGATTGACGTTGTTGCCGCCTCCTGGGTTGGTTTCGTTACCGCCACCTGGATTGACGTTGTTGCCGCCTCCTGGGTTCGTTTCGTTACCACCGCCTGGATTAGTTGTTGCAGGTTGAATCACGAACGTTCCGGCGATGAAATCATTAGCGGTTAACGCATAGTTCTGTTCAGCCATGATGCGCTGTTGTGCCGCCGCACTAAGCGTTACTGAATAAGTGCCCGCCTTCGTTGGAATACCAGTTAATACCTGGCCATTTTCCGTGAAGACAAAGTCAGCATTGCTTACCGGAACTTGCACTAAATGATTTCCGAAACTGACCGTGAAGGTTGGTGTCCCGTCGCCTTCCTTGATCGTCTGATTATTAACGGTTACTTGCGTTGCTTCATCATTAGGCGTGGTTGCCTTTTGCGTAATCGTAAACTTGCCCGCAATTGGAACAACCGTGTAGTTAACATTCGCACCAACTTCGATGCTTGTCGTGTATGATCCGACATTTTCGCCAGATTCACGACTAACCGTATAAGCTAACGAGTCGCCAGCGATTAAACCTGCACCAACCGTTGCCGTCAAACTTGGATCCTTTTCGCCAAATACCTTTTTCTGATTGTCAGCCGTCAGTGTAATTGGTTTCTTTGCAATCACGTACTCAGCTGTGCCAAAGTCAGTTGCTGCAAAATCGTAGTTTGGATTAGCGGCCTTGATTGCGTTCTTCGCGGCATCACTTAAACGTACTTGGTAAGTTCCGGCATTAACCGGAACGCCCGCCAAATCCTTACCATTTTGGCTAAAGACTAAATCAGCGTTCGTATACGTTGTTTGTTTAAGCGCTGAACCTAAACCAATTGTAAAGTTTGGTGTTGTGTCGCCATAAGTGACTTTTTCGTTACCAATGGTTGTTTGCGTTGCTGCGTCGCCTGGTGTGGTCGCGGCTTTCACAATGGTCATCGAGCCCTTGTTAGTCGTGATGTCGTAGTTACTGTTGACGTTGTTCGCATCAGCTTTCACCGTAACATCATAGTGACCGACAGCCGTTTGATCATTGTTACCAGTCGTGTAAGTGATTGTTTCACCTTTAACTGCACCGTTGACTACAACATCTAAGTGATGTGCCTTGCCATCATAGGTAATGTCATCATTACTTGTGACGGTTAAAGTCGCTTTCGCTTTGGCAATGGTAGCGTTACTGGTTAAGGCAGTTAGATCACCTAAGTCATAGTCACTGTTGGCATCGGTTACTGCTTTAATACCTGCCGCTGTGAGTTTGATCTTGTAATCGCCAGCGTTAACTGGGTTCATCACTACTTTACCGTTAGCGTCCACGTATTCGTAGTCGCCCGTTGTTAAAGTCACATCTTTTTCTGGTCCTTGGAACACTGGGTTGTCACTGAAGCTTGAGCCATCATAGGTCTTATTCAGTGTTTCACCCTGGGCGTCACCAATCGTAACGCCGCCTGGTGTCGTTGCAGCTTGCACAATAGTCATCGAGCCCTGGTTAGTCGTGATGTCGTAGTTATTGTTGACGCTGTTCACGTCAGCTTTCACCGTTACATCGTAGTGACCGACAGCCGTTTGATCATTGTTGTCAGTCGTGTAAGTGATTGTTTCACCGTTAACTGCACCGTTGACCACCACACCTAGGCTGTGCGCCTTGCCATCATAGGTAATGTCATCATTACTTGTGACGGTTAGCGTTGCTTTTGCTTTGGCGATTGTAGCGTTACTTGTTAAGGCGGTTAGATCACCTAAGTCATAGTCACTGTTAGCTGCAGTTGCTTTATCAATTCCAGCTTGTGTGAGTTTAACCTTGTAATCACCAGCGTTAACCGGGTTCGTCACTACTTTACCGTTAGCGTCCACATATTCGTAGTCGCCTGTTGTTAAAGTAACATCTTGTTCTGGTCCTTGGAACACTGGGTTGCCATTGAAGGTTGACCCGTCATAGGTCTTATCCAGTGCTTCACCCTGGGCGTCACCGATCGTAACTTCACCAGTTGTTGCGGACTTTGGCTTAATCGTGTAAGTCCCGGCAATAAAGTCACCAGTCGTTAACGTGTAGTTCGTGTTTGCTGCTTGAACTTTAGCTTGTCCGGCTGCGTTCAAGTTAACTTGGTACGTCCCTTTATTTGTCGGAATACCATCTAACTTCGTCTTGCCGTCAGCACTATAGAAATCAAAATCATCATTCGTAAACGTTACTTTACTCAAATCCAACTGACTATCTTTACCTACCGTCGCTGTGAAAGCGGGCGTTGCGTCACCATAGGTAATTTCTCGATTACCTGTCTTCACCTGAGTTGTTTCATCAGTTGGGGTCGTTGCCTTTGGATCAATTGTATAAGTTCCAGCAATAAAGTCGCTGGCGCTCATTGTATAGTTAAGATTCAATTTTTCAATTGCTGTTTTAGCATCGTCACTCAACGTAACTTTGTAGCTGCCCTTATCCGTTGGAACACCATCGGCATCGACCTTAACTGTATTAGCTAAAGCACTGCCATCTGCGTTCGTGAAGACAAAGTCGCTATTGGTCAACGTTGGTAATTTAATTGCTGAGCCTGGTGTCGCCGTAAAGACTGGCGTGCCTTGGCCGTAAGTGATGTGTTGATTATTGGTTGTCACCTTAGTCGTTGCATCATCTGGTGTGGTTGCTTTTGGCTTAATTGTATAAGTGCCAGCAATAAAGTCATCCGCGCTCAAGGTATAGTTCCCATTTACCGCTTGGACCTTAGCCTGACCGGACTTGTTCAAATTAACCGCGTACGTTCCTTTATCAGTTGGAACACCATTGGCATCTACCGCGCCTTTATAAGCACTTGTTG
>NZ_RHNP01000045.1 GCF_003950295.1 Loigolactobacillus iwatensis | reverse complement strand
CTAACTGTTGACCCAAACGTTGGTGTTTTATCACCATAGGTGATCGTCTGATCGCCCGTCGTTACTTCTGTTGCTGCATCATCTGGTGTGGTTGCTTTTGGCTTAATTGTATAAGTGCCGGCAATAAAGTCATCCGCGCTCAAGGTATAGTTCCCATTCGCCGCTTGCACCTTAGCTTGGCCAGACTCGTTCAAATTAACCGCGTACGTTCCTTTATCAGTTGGAACACCATTGGCATCTACCGCGCCTTTATAAGCACTTGTTGTTCCATCAGTGTTCTTAACCTCAAAACTAAAGTCTTTATTCGTAAATGTGATTCCGTCAAGCGTTAACTTACTATCATCACTAACTGTTGACCCAAACGTTGGTGTTTTATCACCATAGGTGATCGTCTGATCGCCCGTCGTTACTTCTGTTGCTGCGATACCTGGTTCAGTTGAAGCTGGTGTAATTTTAAAGAGACCTCCAACTGGAATGATCGCGTAGTTAGCGTTGTTGCCAACTATGATCATTTCCTTATAGCTGCCAACATTTTCACCAGCTTCACGGCTAACCGAGTAATCTAATTGATCGTTGCTATTAATAAGTTGGCTCTTATCAAAGCTGGAAGCTAATTCTGGATCACTGGTGCCGTAGACCTTACTATCGCCGCCAGTTGTTACTGTAATTTGTTTCGGTCTAACCACTAATTTACCCGTAACATCTGTAAAGGTGAAGTCTAGATTTGCATTTTGTAAGCTTTCAAGACCGGCAGCATTAAGTTGAACGTCATAACTACCTGCGTTCAGATACGATTTGCCGTCGCTACCAGTCGTGTATGCTCCGTTAAGGACATCAACATCGTCTGCAGTTAACGTCACTGTCTTCAAGCCGTCAGTCGTGTCAACATCAAGTTGATAGGTTGGTGTTTCGCCAAAGGTGCTTTCAGCATCTTTAATGCCAACTTTGCTGTAAGTGACAGTTTCTTGATTGGCCTGGTTAATCTGATTAGCAGCCGTATCTCCATCCGCAGCCGTTTTAACTGTAATGGATTGATTACTCTGTTTATAAGCGTAACCGGCCTGATCATTTGGCGTGATTTTAACAATATCTCCAGAAACTAAATCAGGAATACTCGTACCGTAAGTCCCAGTTAACTTTTCACCGCCATTAACGGTATACGTAAACGTATTGTTGGCAGTAGTGTTGCCTTTTGCGGAAACAACTACTTGGGTGACGATGAAATAAGGATTAAATGTTGCTGAACCACCTAAACTGGCGGTGGCGGTATTATCATCTGATACTTTCAAATAACTAGGACCAAGCTCGTCAGTTGTCATAACCCCTGAACTAGCGCCTAGTGGAAGATAACTAACACTACCATCTGCAGCGATAACTTTGATCATTGAATCCACTGGTGGTGTAACTGATCCTGTTGGTGCAACGTAAGTGATTTTATCTGTTGCGGGATCATAGCTAACTGTGCCGGCACCGATATCAGTGTAACTGCTGTCAGTGTTAGCAACATAATAATCTGTATTTAAAGTGTAAGCCTGCATTGTATAGTAAATTGTGATGATCGGAACACCATCACTAGCCGCGAAAGTGCCTGATAGTGCTGGTAACTTAGTACTGTCCAAAGTAAGCAGAGTAATGTGATTGATTACATCCGTGCTGAGATCACCAGCAGCAGACATCCCAGCCACAAAATCAAGGTCAATGTTAGTTGCAGGATCAGCAATCGTATACGTACCATCCGTAACTCCATTAAGTGTCCCTGTTCCAATAACCATTCCGGTATTGGTTTCAACAAAGTTAACACTTATTTGTTGTTGATTAGCAGTATAAGCAACGTTAGCCGTATTGGCCGTTTCGTCAGTTCCAACTGTAATGGCAGTCGTATCCGCTGTAGCAGTGTAGCCCGCCTGGTCACCAGGTGTAATCGTAACGGTATCGCCAAAATGAAT
Organism: Loigolactobacillus iwatensis; assembly: GCF_003950295.1. Taxonomy (GTDB): domain Bacteria; phylum Bacillota; class Bacilli; order Lactobacillales; family Lactobacillaceae; genus Loigolactobacillus; species Loigolactobacillus iwatensis. The sequence goes on along the minus strand of NZ_RHNP01000045.1, from coordinate 17,149 downwards.
GCCAGTTAACGTTGTGCCGTAAGTTCCTGAAAGTTTATCCGCACCACCATTGATGGTGTATGTGAAATTAGTATCCGCCTTATTGCCGGTTGCCTTAACCAAAACTGGTTCTTCATTGGCCGTGTAAATAACTGTCAAATCTGCAACCGTTGGAACTGCATTCAAGCTTGTACTTGGTACACCGTCAACAATCGACAGTGGTAAATAGGCCGTTCCATCGGCGTTAGTGCTAAGCGCCTTACCGTTAATTGTGGCCGTGTAGCCCGCAATCATTGGAACTTCTGTTACTGTAGCGTTCCGTAAAGTGTAGAGCACATCACCAGTATCTGGATTAGAAGTAATTTGATACGTAAACGTCCGTTGGTCAGGACTGCTAGGCGTTTGGTCACCGGCACCCTGATATTTAATTCCTTGAGTAATCGATTCATACCCGGTACCAACGGTCAAGTTAGCTGTTGTCACATTAATATCATAGTTGCGGTTAACTTTATCCGTAGGGTCATACGTTGCTGTGACCGTCTTTGAACCGGGATAAGTTAAGCCCGTACTAAGGTCGTAATTAAGCTTCTCGCCAGCAACGGCACCAGTAACTGTCGCCGTTGGATTATGCACTTGGCCATCATAGGCAAATTTGCCACCAGTCACTGTAATTGTGGCCGGTTCCTGACTAATCGTGTAATCAGCCGTGTCGCTAGCAATTTCACCTAAATCGAAGTTGGCGAAGGCTTTCTGAATAGCCGCAACCCCAGCTTCGGTTAACTGAATCTGATAAGCGCCAGCATCAACTAAATTATCCGCGACAGGTTGCTTGACAGTCGTGTAGTCATCGGCAGTCAATGTAATGTCCGCCGGAGCTGTTATTTTACCGTCTTTGATACCAGTAATACTAACCGTTGGTGCGGCAATGGTCTGACCGTCGTAAGTCTTACCCGTGGCGTTAATTTGAATCGCTGCTGTGGCCGGAGCAATGGTATAAGTTCCAGCGGTCGCGTTGGCCAAATTAGATAAGTCATAATTGCCATTAACGGCCTGAACTTTGGCAATTCCCGCAGCACTCAAGGTAATTGCATAGGTGCCAACATCGGTTAAATCTTTAGAACCTGTAATTGGTGTATAAACAAAATCAGTGTCCGTGATGGTCGATGACCAATTAAGCGTCGTTTTCACGCCGTTCAAGGTGAGATAAACTTGCGCCAACATGTTAACTGGGTCGCCATCGTAAGTTTTATTGCCATCTTGAATACTGATTGCACTGGCGTTAACTGCTGCTTTTGTGATCGTGAAGAGACCCGGAACAGTTGTAATCGAATAATTGGTGTTGTCCCCCACGACAATACTTTCCGTATAACTATTAACATCTTCGCCAGGCGCACGTGTAACGGTGTAATCTAACTTATCACCTGCAACTAAGTTATTACTGATGGTAGAAGTTAAAGCTGGATCCGCTTCTCCGTAAGCCTTGGTGTCACTGCCAGCAGTTACTGTCACCTCACGCTGATTAACCGTATAAGTTCCCGTTAAATCCGTCAGGCCAGTAAACGCCATATTGGGATTATCATTTTCAATTTTAGTAATGCCGGCCGCAGTCAATTTAATTGTGTAAGTCCCGGCATTAGTCAAAGTGGTATCCGTGCCAGTAATTGTATAGTCACCCGCAACAAGTGTCACTTGTGTTGGTGTCAGCGAAGTTGTGGTGCCAGCGTTAACTGCAACTGAAACAGTTGGAACGTCACTAATTGCCTGACCGTCATAAGTTTTATTGCCCGGATTAATGGTCACTGTCCCGGCAGCCTGTTGAATCGTTAGTGTACCGGCACTTTGTGTGATTGTATAATTTGGATTAGTATTCCTCAGTGCAGCCAAGGCATCTGCAGTTAAATTAATCTTATAAGTCCCCGCGGCAGCCGTTGTTGGGTCGATTGTATTACCGGACGCATCTGTCATTACAAAGTCACTATTGCTTAACGTTCCCGTTGTTGGCATTACCGCACCAGTGACGACCGTCTTCAAGCCATCATTGCGCTTAATGCTTGCGGTATAGCTTGGCACGGTTCCATTAACAGTCATTGATTGATTTGCCGAACTAACGGTTGCTGGCGCCGAAGTAATAGTAAAATCGACGGTATTTAAACCACTGTAAGCATAATTGGAATTAGTGATCGCGCTAGTGATTTTATATGGACCAATGTCTTCACCACTTGCACGTGTGGCCGTGAAGCCAAGATCAGCCAGGGTATCACCAGTTGCTAACGGGGTTGCGTTTGCATTGAACTCAAGGGTAGGATCTTTGGTCCCGTACACTTTCTTTACTGTAGCAACAGTTGCAGTAAGGAGTAATGGCTTCTTTGTAATCTTGTAGTCACCATTAGTTGTCGTAAACGTGTAATTGCCCGCTGTCATTAAAGCAGCTAATTTAGCTTGACCTTGCGCACTTAACTGAATTGTATAATCTCCAGCATTACGCGTGGCTGTTGTCGTTGCACCATTTTGAGCGTACTCAAAGTCACCCGCCACCCAATCAATTGTTGGCAGTGTTGTTCCTTTATCCGCTCGACTCAATGTAACAGTTGGCGTGTAGCTGATATTGGTACCATCATAAATTTTTGAACTAGTAGAAATGCCAACATCAACTGCCGCAGCGGTAATCGCCACCGATCCAGTTGCATCAGTATTCGTCAATGTATAATTCTTAACGGCAGTTTGAACAGCAGTTAAACCAGCGGTAGTTAAACTATAATTATACGTACCTACGTTCGCACCATCCGTACTAAACGTAACATCATCACTAGTCAGCGCAACCTTCACAGTCGAACCACCATCATCACCGGCACCGGCAAGAACATTGACCGTAGCAAATAAACCAGTCTCAGCACTTGCGTTTGTACCATCGTAAGCGAAACTTGGTGTGCTTAATGTTGCAGTTGTGTCGGCTGCCGTAATTGTATACGTGCCTAGATACACGGGCGTAATTGCAAAATTTTTGGCAGCTGCCAACTTGGCTAAACCTACATCACTAAAATTAATTGTGTAGGTCCCAACATTTGTAGGATTAGCAACCGTTGTCCCATTCAATGAGTATGTGAAATCAGCGGCCGTCCAGGCGGGTATCTGATCAAGTGGATTGGTACCCTTCATTAGGCGCTAATGTGCCGCTGTCAGTTCGTGCAAAAGCGACGCTCGGTACGTAGCCAGAGACAGCCGTGCCATCATAAACCTTTGTCGCTGTATCATCTGACGCAATGGTTGCGGTGACTGGTGCGGCCGTGATTGTGTAATCACCATTTGAAGAAATGCTCAAAAAATTATACTGGGGGTTCGCCGCCTTAAGATTTACCAAATTTTTACCGGTAATATTAACAGCATCAGGATAATTCCCAGCATCAGCCGATTCATAATAGATACCCAGATTTGTTACGTCAGACGCATCTATATTGCTGGCCAACACCTTACCCTTTGAATCAGTAAGAACAAACGTTAAATTTTTATAATCATTCTGTTCACTAGTAGCAGCACCATTGTTCAGACCATCCAGGCCATCATAAGCCCTAGTTCCGGAAACGGTTGCCGTCACATTTGTTTTATAGGTCAGCGTAATCGAAGTGATCGGAGTCCCATCGGTAGTCGTTGCGATGACATTACCATTTGCATCAAGGGTAAACGAAACTGCTGCTGCAGAAGCATTAACTGCATCCGTAGCGCCTAATGTGTAACCGTCAATAGCTACAGCAGTGGCTGCATTCGTCGTTAAATTATCCACGTCACCATAATTGCCGGCGAACGTGGTGGTACCGGTTTTAATTGTATTGCCAAAATAATCTACGTAATTAACTGTGATCGCCGCCGTCTTTGCAACATACGTTACAGCATCAGTATTCGCAGTTGCATCGCTACTTGCTGTGAAAGTGCTCTTACTTTGTGTTGCTGTATAGCCGTCAACCATTCCAGGCGTGATGACCACTGTGTCACCGACATTAACATCAGTTAATCCCGTGCCATAGGTGCCTGTTTTGGCAGTACCGCCATTAACAGTGTAAGTGAAAGTTGAACCGACACTAGAATCACTAGTGACCATAACTGTCGCCTGATCGGCAATATACGTAACAACATCAGCATTCGCAGTCGCATCGCTACTTGCCGTAAATGAACCATTCGTTTGTGATGCTGTATAGCCATCAACAGCACCAGGGGTGACAACTACTGCATCACCAACATTGATATCAGTTAATGCTGTGCCATAGGTGCCTGTTTCGGCAGTACCGCCATTAACCGTGTAAGTAAAGGTTGAACCAACTTTAGAAGCATTGGTAACCGTCGCACTTGCTACAACAGGAGCCACAACTGCAGGATCACCGTTACCATCGACAATGTCACCGTTGGCATCAACGTGAAAATCGACATAGGTTGCTAATGCACTACCAGGTGTTGATGCATCTTTTATACCAATTGCAAATGCAGTCGTACCAGCAGGAATAGCAATTGTTCCACTAAACGTACCAGTTTGCGTGGTTGCGTTAATGCTAGATGTTAAATAGACTTTTGTACCCGCTGAAGTAGAACTGGTAATATAAACTTTTTTCACATCGGTTCGACCATCAACGTACACTATCCCGGCGTTAGTTTGATCGGATAAGCCATCACTAGTCACTCCGTTAACGGCAATGATTACACCGTTTTGAGCATAAATAACCGTATAGCCGTCCGGAATCGTATGCCCATTAAACGTTGAAGCAGCCGACATCACTGTCAAAACTTGCGCAACTCCAGTTTGCTGGTAAGCAACTAAAGCAGCTTGTTTAGCCTGTTCTAGTTCGGCACTAGTTGGATCAATCAATGTCTGAGCTGACGTTGCTGTACTACTAGTCACTGAATTAGAAGCGCTACTAGCTGACTGACTTGCTTGACTAGACGTTGCTGAGCTGGCGGCCGACGTTGTATTTAAAGCAGTGCTGGCACTAGTTAAACTGGCTATTGAATCATCAGTATTCGTCACTGATGCATTTGAAGCAGTAACACTTGTTGCTGCGCTGCTAGCCGTGGCCACAGAGTCTCCATTTGTGGCAGACTGTGAGCTCAGACTGGAAGTAGTTGCTGTTGATGTCAAAGCACTACTTGCGGAGCTAGTTGCTGTCGATGTGGCACTGACTGTATTCGCTGAACTGACAGTACTGGCCGTTGTTGCAGTTGAACTTGTACTGCTGCTAGCCGTTGGAGTAGCGCTACTAACTGCCGCAGTACTTGTTGCCGCTGCTGAACTGTTAGCGGTGCTAGCTGCTGTGGCGCTGCTGGCTACCTTAGTGCTGGCACTACTATTAGTCGCCGAGCTTGTTGCGGTAGCTGTACTAGCAGGTGTTGCGCTGCTAGCCTTAGTGACGGCGCTACTAGTTGTTGCTGTGGCACTCGTACTGCTGGCCGCCGACGTTGCAGTTGTCGCGGCACTAGAAGTACTTTTAGTCGCTGCCGTACTGGTCCTTAGTGCCACCGACTGCGCCGTTAGTTCACTTGCTGTAGACGTTGGAGTTTCCGTAGCCTCATCGGCCGAATCCGTGCTAGTCGTAGTTGCAGCCTTAACGTTACCCGTACCAAATAACAGTACCGAACCAAACGTTGCAATCGAAATCCCGGCAAACAGCCAATTCTTGCCTGCCTTATACATTTTATAATGTTGTTTAACATCCCGTTGTACATTTAATAGTTCTTGTTTTTGCTTACTCATTAAATTTCACCCCACATAAACTAGGCCCGTGTTACTTAAATAACAATCTCGCCCTAAATTAGAAATAAATCAACTTACATCCGAAATAGGTAGATTAATTCCAAAATAATCAATTTACCTAGATAACTCCATTGTACGCAATTAATTTAAGAACTACCAACCGTTTTTTGATGTAAGTTCTTATCATTTTTGACTTCTACCATCACTTGCGCATCTTGACTCTTTTTTTACTAAATTTACCTTGTCACCTTATATAATGAATCCCCGAATGCCTACCCTATTTTTTCAGACTACTCTGCCTGTGATAAGGCACCGCTAACTCGCTAAAAAATGCGCCACAAAGGAATTTTGTGCCGCGAACGTTAGAAAATATCTCCCCAGAGTATTGATCGCCTAACCCAAATAATTTAATCATAATTTGCTTGCTCCTATCACTTGTAAAACGACTCGCAGTGCAATGTTGCCGGCACTACGCCTATTTGGTTATCGGATTTTCCCCACATGACGAATGTTCAAAGTCAATCAATCTGCTAGCTCACATTGCTGGCCCTAAGCTTAATTTATCGGCCCTAGAAATCGGTCGGCCTATAACCACAGCTGGCAACAAAGTTTTAAATAATTCACTATTTCTCAGTGGATGGATTGAGCCAGCAATCCCAGTTTTGAATAACTAAGCCTCAAATTGAGTAGTAGCTCAACTTTTGTAGTACTACTCTGAAAGCGCTAAACTGTTATATTTTAAACGGAAAGGATTTGCCTTTAAAGATAGTCAGATTAAAATTTGCTAAAAATAAATTTACCCAAAATAGGTCCGACTTACGTTAACATCACCGCTAATGAGCTTAATAGTTCAGCTTTCATGAGTGTACGCCAATTTAATCAGTTTTTAATTAATTAGTCAAAGCATTTTACTCACTAATTATAAAATTTCGTTTCGAATTCTAAATTACCCATTTTTTCATTAAAAAGTTGAAAATAAAAGCACTAAACCAGCTATTCGCTAAAAAAGTTGTCTCTATTTTCAGTAAATGGCCTCGCTCCAGATTAAATGATTAAAAATAAACGCCTTCGCCCAATAATAACCAACTAACCACCCTACTCTAAATTACGAGATGGACTCTTACAGGGTCATCCTAGCACAGCCCAAGCGGTAATAACATTAGTTAGATCGGGCATTTCCGATATATTTGATCGGCCTAGAAATTATGTGGCCACTTGCTCACTTATCAGCTTGGAAAAGTATTTGAAGGCCACACCGTAATTGCCAATTGGCGGACTAATCACCTGGGTAAGCACTAAAAATCACGACGCATGCCAGAAACTTAATTAAATTCTTTCATTTTACAATTTAACGGCGCAAAAAAGACAAGTCCGTTTGCAAAAAGCAAAGACTCGTCTTAAAAAATAAAATTTCATCATCCATTTGGGAACAGTTTAAAACTAATTTTTATAAATATTCAACGATAAAATTGACGCAATTAGTTAACTGACCATTTACTAACTCACTGAAACGCCACCATCGACGTTGAGCACTTGACCGGTGATGAATCGATTCTGCATCAGGTACAAGTAGGCGGAGGCCACTTCGGCAATTGTCGCCACTCGTTTTAAAGGTGTTGCCGCTGCGGCCTGCTGCGTTTGTTTTGCCAGTGCATCTGGAGCCAGTCCCCGCCATAAACCAGTTGGCGTCCAAGTTGGTGCCACAGCGTTAACGCGAATGGTCGGCGCCAACTCTACTGCCAGGCCCGCAACCAAGGTGTTAATCGCCTGATTGCCAATAATCGCCCCTGAAGCAGTCGCCGGGTGACCGCCAGTACCAGAAGTTAAAATGATCGACCCGTTTGCCTTAATGGTTGGCTGGGCGAGTTTAATGAGCTGTAAATTAGTGAAAAATTTGGCCTCGATGGTTTGACGAACTTGGTCAACTGAATTGGCCATAAAACCACCGGCCATCGCCCCACCTAACGTGGAAACCAAGTGATCATAAGCCTTAAAGTTAGCGAAAAAATGCGTCAGCGCCTGGCTATCTGTTGCGTCAACAACACTTCCCGTTAGTTTTGTTGCTTGAGAATCCTTTAACACGGCTTGGAGTCGGGCCTGATTCTGGCCAATTATGTGAACCGTTGCGCCTTGGGCCAATGCCTGTTTGGCAACTTCGCGGCCAAAACCAGAAGTCCCACCAACCACTAAAATCGTTTGTTTAGTCAAATCCATTCTAATTCACCATCCTGATCGTTTTTAATTACGCTGGGCCATTTTCTGCCGGTTTAAGTGCCTTTTCCATGATAAAGTCCGTCTGTTGGTCCGTTCCTAGCCAAAAAGTGTGCTGGCTGGTACGGACAAAGCCTAACTTTGTGTAAAATTGCTGGGCAATTAAATTGTGTTCCCAAACGCCCAACCAAATTTTACTTTTACCCAATTGTTCGGCTACTTCGCAGGCCTGCTTAATAAAACGACTACCTAGACCGTGGCGTTTGAAGGCCGGGCGCACGTATATCCGCTCAACCTCTAACGTTGTCGCGCCCATATCTTCAGTCTGTGCGCTACCCTGATTAACTTTCAGGTAACCTGCCAACTGTTGATCAACGTAGGCAAAATAAAATTGCGCTAACGGCGTTGCTAATTCACGTTTTAATTTAGGCAAATTATACGCACTGGCTAAATAAGTGGCCAGGTTTTCCGGTGTGTTTTGGGCCTTATAAGTATCCGTGAAGGTTTCTTGACTGAGCCGCTGTAAGGTTTCAATATCAGTCAAATTGATTTTTCTAAGTTTAACTTGTGCCATATCGCTACTCCTCAATTTTAAAGATGGTGAAAAGGCAGTTTATGCCAAATTTACCCGTTAAGGTTGTACTGTGAAATTTCATTTATTAGTGTTAGCTGACTAATTTTGCTTAAGCCTGTTAAAAAAACAACCTTTCAAACTCCCTCACCAAATAAAATACTACTACTATTCCGCCAGCAACCCAACGGAATAATAGTAGTACCTATGATCACTTATATTTTGTTGCCTGAAAAAACGCGCTAAAACTATTTTTCAGCCCATTTAGCAAAACTAATCTTGTCTGCACTTAAACTCTTCAAATGCGCCTACTCTTTATATATCTGTTTCAAACCATTTAAATCGCCCTGGGACAAGGTTGTCACGCCCTGATCCATTGGGTACATCACCGAAACTTTATCGGTACTATGAGCCAGGCCTAATGCGTGACCTAACTCATGCAGCGCCACCGCCAGCGAAACCGAGGTGGTGTAATTAATGTTGAGGCTGGCCTGGGCGTGATTGGCGGTGTAAGCACCATAGCCAACCCGCTGAATAATGCCCGGACCGCCGATACCTAACTCAATGGTGCCTTGCTCTGCGGCGGACATCACCTTTTTATAAGTCCCGAAAGCAATTTGATTCTGGCTTTGACTACCCGCACCGGCAACCAAATTCACCAGTTTCGTTTGGTTATAGATGGTCACCGCCTGTTCAAATACCCGCTTCACCGACTGCGGCGTATTCGCGTTAAAATGGTAATAGTACGTGTTGGCCAAAGTTTTCCCCTGAACATTTTCTTCCATTGGTGTGGCCGCCGTACTCTGCGAACTGGAACTTTGGGAAGTGCTGCTTTGCGCGCTACTGCTGCTATTAGCAGACGGCTGTTGTTCAACTTCAACCGTTTGTTGCGGCGTGGTTAGCGCGTCCAGCTTAGGCACAACCTGTTGCCGAACAACCGAAACGACCGTGGTTGGTATATTTTGAAAATCAGTTTTTATGATAAATAGGCCCGCGGCAAGCAAAATAATGCCGAAAAGCCATCCCTTATGTCTCACATTTTACCTCCTAACTAGAGTGTTTGAAAAAGCGTTCAGGTTCTGAGGATTAGCCTAGATTGACGAATTATCTGTGCAACAGATGATTTGGCGATCGTAGCTAACCGCAGGAACCTGCTTTTTCAAACACGTTTAATTTGAGAGTGCTTGAAAAAGCGTTCAGGTTCTGAGGATTAGCCTAAGAAGGCGATTTGGCCATGAAATGGACGAATTGACTTCTGTAGCTACTCTTCCGCAATTGAGGATTATTAGCCTAAAGCGCTAATAATCTTGATGTTCCATCCATTGTCCATTCAACTAAGGCAAAAGCCAAGGAACACAGTTACAAAGTCCGTAACTGCTTGTCTCGGTCACCGCAGGAACCTGCTTTTTCAAACACGTTTACACTATAACCCAGTCCAGTTCGACCGGCCACTATTTGCAACAGAATTTAACCAATTTTTAGCAATCCGGCCACTTAGAAATTGACGAATTTTTACCCAAAAATGGTGTTAGACTTAAACCAACAATCATTCGCATTCAGAAATGGAGATCAAAATGGACTTTTTAAAGAAAATGAAATCAGACCAACCCTACGTCGCTCGCTATGCTGATTTACCAGGAGATATTCAAGATAAGGCCAAACACCTTTGCTGGGGTTATAGTCAGACTGATCCAGTCGCCAAAGTTGAGCGCTATGCTATTTTAAAGACACTGCTGGGAACAGTTGATGAGACCGTCTTTATTGGCACTAATTTTAGCTGTGATTACGGCTTTAACATTCATTTTAACGGTTTTTCCTTCATTAACAATAATTGTACAATTTTGGACTCATCACCGGTCACCATTGGGGCCAACGTCTTTCTTGCTCCTGGCGTTTGTTTGACTTGCACCGGCCACGCCCTCATTGCCGAACAACGGCGCAACGGCATCATAACCAGCGCACCGATTACGCTTGCAGCGGACGTTTGGCTGGGCGCAAATGTCGTTGTCCGTGGCGGCGTCACCATCGGCCAAGGCAGCATTATTGGCGCTGGCAGCATCGTCACCCACGACATTCCCGCCGGCGTAGTCGCAGTGGGCAATCCCTGCAAAGTGCTCCGCAAAGTAACCGAGGCGGATCGGTTGGCGCTTTAGATTGGCGTTGATCAGTTTCGCCGCTTCTGCTAAGAAGATTCGTAAAGTCCTTAGAATATTCGGTGGTTTTGAAAAATAGTAAAAAATAACGCCGCTTAGAATCAGGGATAATCAATTTCCCGATCTTAAGCAGCGTTATTTTTTAAGCAATTTAAAATTTCTAAATTAAAACAATTACTCAAAGTAGATACTAGTCTTTCAACCAAACACGACCACAGCTAATCCAACAACCATAGTCCGGTTATTGGATTAGCTTATGTTACGCAGTGAACCCAAAACCGACTTTTGTCCCACTTCACTAGCTACTCCAGCACCTGCTGCGTCCGGTAAGCATAGTGTTTATACAGGCCGGCGTAACGATTGTGGTAATCCTTTTTCCACGGCTTATCGCGCCCACAAAAATGGAGGATAACGGTGTTTTTAATCACCCAATCCAGATCCCACTGCCCATTGCTTAATGCATAGTATAGCGGACTGTGGCGGGCGTCAAAATTATAGCGTTCATCCGGAATCTTTTTAATTTGGTGACCGTACAACCCATTTAAGACATCCTGGTCAGGCAAAAGGAGCGCCATTTTATTTTGCTCAATGTAATCAACAATATCGGCCGTTTTTACCTGTGCGCGAATGAGTTGCAAATTAAGCAGCATAATCCCCGAATTATAGTAACTTTCCGCCTCATAATTGCCCAAACGGATTTTATTTAGTGGCTCGGTAACGTTGTTGGTGAGCGCCGAATGACTGGCCGCCGCGTATAAGTGCTTTCCTAAATCTAACTGGTATAGGGCCGCCAAATCATTAATCACCAAGATGTCCACGTCCAAATAAAGAATCCGCGTCAAATCATCGGGTAGGTAACGTTGCGCCAATAGCCGGTAGTAAATAATCTCCGGATAACGATTAGTCACCGGCACATCCTCTAAGAAGGCCTTGCCCAAAACAATCGGGTGGTAGTTTATGCCTAATTTCGCACAAAAAGCCGTTATCTTGGCCGTTTTCTTCAATTTATCCTTTTGCATCACATAAACGTCAAACTGTTGCTTCGGTGTATTAACGTGAATGGAATAAAGCGTCGTCAGTAATTGATCGACCACCTGATTATCAATGGCAAACAGCAAATTCATAACCGCAACCTCCCTGTCTTTGCCTATAGTATAACCTGAATGTCGGCTGACGGAAATGAACAACTGCAATAGATTTAGTAATCGTAATCCAAAAACTTAGGCAATCATTGCTGCTATTCAACTTTCCGTCAAAAAAATAGCAATCCCCGAAAGGATTACTATTTTGTACTATCTATTTACGGCATGATAACTAATTATTGTGTTTTTATTGCAAAACTGGTTTAGGGTACACTTTGAAATTAGTTTAATGCTTACTTTTTCTGACTAATCCCGTGGAAATGTGTTTGAAAAATACTTTTCACTAGTCTCTCTGGCTAGTTTTGTGTAAACGTGGTTGAAAAAGCAGGTTCCTGCGGTTAGCTACGATCGCCAAATCATCTGTTTCACAGATAATTCGTCAATCTAGGCTAATCCTCAGAACCTGGACGCTTTTTCAAACACTCTCCAAATTTACGCCAGTGCCCGTGGTGGATCTAATTGTGGCCCATCACCGCGGCGTGCGAGGATCCAGTCATCGTAGTTCCACATTTCCGACTTCTGCCGGGCAGCGGCGTAATCCCAGTAGCTATCACGTTCGAATTCCAGAACTTCATTATTGGCGCCAAGGCCAACCCAACAGTAGTTGCCCTCACTTTGCAGATCAGCGTACTTCGCCCACATTATTGGTACGGTAACCGTTTTGCCCGCCGCGTTAACGTAAGATCGTTCTTGCCACGACGTTTCCATGCGTTCAAGGCGTTCACGATATTTTGGATCAACTTCTTGCCAAACACGTTCAGCCTTGGCCCAGGCCTCTTTTTCGCTAGGCAATTTGCCGGTACCTGGATGAATCAAGGCGTTATAAGTCAGCACGTAACCATCATCGCGGCACAACACCACGACTCTTTCACGTTCAAGTGCCTCTTCTTTCAAATCAGCCAGCTGATAACGACGTAAATGAATCTTTGCGCCATCGCGAGTAACTATTCGATCATAAACAAGTTGGTAATCATCTGGAATGGGTAACTCCGAATAAGTACGACCACTAAGTTCAAGTGCTGTCATTTGTATGTCCTCCAGTCTTTCTTGTGTCACGTAATTTAGTTCATGCTTGAAAAATACTGTTATTAGTATTTACCTGACTAATTAAAATTCTGTTTAGCCTCTGGAGTTGGCATTTCAAAATGCTCTTCGACGGTAATTATTTTTCTCATCAAATCAACCTCCAACTATTTTCTAGCGCTTATTATTCATTTAACCAATCATTAACCTGGGTCATGAACTTGGTAACCGATTTTGGCTGATCCAAGCCAGGTAGATCATCACTGGCCTTAACGCCGAGATCCTTTAAAACAATGGCCAAGTTCTTATAGCTATCACGTGCACCTGGTACAGGCTTAACATCGGCAGGAGTGACTGGTAACAAGGTATCCCGTTCGTAAATCGGCGTCATGGTATAAATCTTCCACTCGCCAGCAACTTTCTTCAATGAATAAACTAACCGAACGTAGATTAAATTATCCATTGTCTTGCCTTGAACAGGCGTCCGACCAGTCATCGTCGTCACAATCACGGCCATCGCCTTGTCCCCGTGCAGCCAAACCAACGTTTCGTGAAGCTTGTGGGCTGGTAAAGAGTCAGTTTGTGCATCTGGTGAAGGTTTGGATGCTTTCAAAAAGCCTTTAATATCACCCTTATACCAAGAAATTTCAATCGTTGCGTCATCGGTGTAGCACGTCGCCATGCCATCCCAAAGCCCGTAGTCCCGGGCGTAACGCTCATACTGAACCAGTTCAGTAATTTGTTGCTTAGCAAGCATTTCTTCAATGTTTTTAGTCGTTGGTCGTTGATTTTCAAATGTCATTTTTAAGTCCTCTTTTTTTATTTAGAGTGTCTAAAAAGGCGGTTAGATTCTGAGCATTAGCCTAAATTGACGACTAATTCATGAAATGAATTAGTTGGCGATTGTAGCTAAGCGCAGGAATCTGCCTTTTTAGACACGTTTACACAAATTTAGTAGAATCTAACCGCCTTTTGAGGCACTCTTACTCAGCCCGTAACGCGATTGCCGCATCCTTCTTCGCGGCCATTCGTGCAGGGATGTGGCCACCTAACATCGTCAATACGGTGGAGATGATCACCAATACGATTGCCTGCGTTGGATTCAGCGCCGCAACGCCTGACAAGCCAGTCACGTTGGCCAAAATAGCGTTGATTGGGAAAGTTAATAACCAGGCAACAAATATCCCAAAGGCCCCTGCGCCAAAGCCCAGAATAAACGTCTCAGCGTCAAAGACACGGGTAATATCTTTCTTCCGGGCACCTAAGGCCTTCAACACGCCAATTTCCTTGGTCCGTTCCAGAACACTGGTGTAAGTAATAATCGCAATCATAATCATTGAAGTCACAAGTGAAATTCCCGCAAACGCGATTAAGACATAGGTAATGGCGTCCATGATACCGCCAGTCATCGTTGAAATCGTACTAGCCAGATCAGTGTAAACAACTTTATTGGCCGTACTCTTGCCCTTGTTGTATTTATCTAAATAGTTCAAGACTTTATCTTTTTGCTTGAATTTAGTTGGGTAAATTTGAATATTAGTGGGTTCGGAGGTGCCACCCAGTGTTGCCAACGTGCTTTCGCGAGTGGCCTTGTCCATGCTTTGCCCGGTCACAACACTATTATTGCTACTCTTTTGGGCGGCAACAATGGCCGAGTTCTTGTTGGCGTCAAGCACCTTTTTAGTTAAATTAGCACTATAAGCAACCCCACTGGCGAGAATGCCGTCTGAATCACTTGATTTCACCCGAATGATTCCCTTAACCGTCAACGTTTGGGTTGCGGCCTTGGTTGCCATCGTCGAATAATCAGTTTCTGGTATAAAATTGCCCGTTGGTAATTTGGTGTAGTAATCATCATTTCCGACCAGCTTAACCGTCGTGCCAACTAAATCTTTATAATTATATTTCTGGCCCTCTTTAACGTTAAAACCAAGGTTCTTCAAGGCATTAATGTTTAACGAATTATCTTTATTGAGGACCAACACGACATCCGTTGCTTTAGTCGGGTAACTACCGGCAACAACTTTATAGTAAGTTTTCAAGAACGACTGCTTGCCGTTTCGATCAACGGGATAAACACTACCGTTAATTCCACTGCCACTACTGCTCATCATGGCACTAGCACCTGAAGCGGCCTTATCTGGATCAGTATTCGAGAAAGTCACCGATTTATATTTTCCGTCAACCTGCCGAATTAAATTCATGCCGGTACCATAACTAATCGCAATATTTTTGGCATCCTTCTTAGGCATCTTGTTCAGGTAATCAAGGTACTGACTCGTAATTTTATTGGTGTGCTGGGCTTTGTCCTGATCGCTCTTTTCAGCCGTAATTGTATTGCCCTTAGCCGTCTTAGTTT
Organism: Loigolactobacillus iwatensis; assembly: GCF_003950295.1. Taxonomy (GTDB): domain Bacteria; phylum Bacillota; class Bacilli; order Lactobacillales; family Lactobacillaceae; genus Loigolactobacillus; species Loigolactobacillus iwatensis. Next base: position 1,977 of record NZ_RHNP01000045.1, on the reverse strand, counting down.
TAGTGCTACTATTTGAAGCCATCGCACTAGGATCCGTACTAACTTGTGAAATTGTAACCGGCATTGTCGATAGCGCGTCACTTTGCGTTTGATCAACTTGCTTTTGGAAGCCATTTGATAGTGCCAGGACAACCGCAATCCCGATAATCCCAATACTTGACGCAAAAACCGTCAGGAAAGTTCGCCCTTTCTTAGTTCGGATATTAGTATAGGAAAGTTTCATGGCCGTCCAGTAACTCATTTTGGTGTTGTTTAACGAAAAATCATCCTGGGCCGCTTCACCTTCAAATGCATTAGAATCATCCTGAATTTGGCCATCCGCAAAATTAATAATTCGATCAGCGTACTGATGCGCCAAATCCGGGTTATGCGTGACCATAATCACTAGCCGGTCCTTACTCAAATCACGAATGAGCTGCATAATTTCTTCGCTTGTTTCCGAATCTAGAGCCCCAGTTGGTTCATCGGCCAGCAGTATTTCGGGATTGTTCGCAATCGCCCGCGCAATCGCCACCCGCTGCATTTGACCACCAGAAAGCTGGTTAGGTTGCTTATGAATCTGATCCTTTAAACCAACGCGAACCAAGGCTTCGGTTGCCATCTGCCGTTTTTTTGCGGCCGGCACCCCACTTAAGGTCATCCCCATTTCAACATTTTCCATAATTGAAAGGTGTGAAATCAGGTTATAAGATTGGAAAATAAAACCTACAGAATTATTTCGGTAAGCGTCCCAATCAGAATCCTTAAAATTTTTAGTTGATTTTCCCTTTATTAACAGATCGCCAGAGTCATATCGATCAAGGCCACCGATAATATTCAACATGGTCGTTTTCCCCGACCCACTCGGCCCTAGAATTGCGACAAATTCTTGCTGCCGAAACTGAACTGAAACATCATTCTGCGCTTTCGTGACGGTATCCCCAACATGATAAACTTTGTTGATATGGCTTAGTTTTAACACTGACGTGTCCTCCTCAGTTCTTAATGTCTATTTTGCGTAACCGCAAAATCCTATTTTCGGATGATATCCATTCTCCTAACGCGAACTCCGCGTACTCGAAACATGGCCCTCCTCAGTTCTTAATGTCTATTTTACGTAACCGCAAAATCCTATTTTCGGATGATGTCCATTCTCCTAACGCGAACTCCGCGTCCTGGAAACCTGCTCCTCCTCAGTTCTTAATGTCTATTTTAGACGGTGCATAAAATCTTATTTACTGGAACTGAAATATTTATCATTTGACAAGTATTAACTATAATGACATAATTCATAATTGTCAACTATTACAAATGATTAAATTTAAATTGAGCCTTGGGAGGTTACCATGGAAAAAAATTCCAATAACAGCGAATTGTTTGGGCAGTTATTTATGACTCTCACACAGGCAATTACAAAAAGTCATTCCCTAGAAGAATTCGGACTAACTCGCTTACAAGCAATCACATTGCGAAATGTTTATAAACGCCCTGGCACCACCATGACGGAGCTGGCAAAAACCATTGGCATCACACGTCCTCAATTGACGCGAATTATTGGCACCTTAGAAGAACGCGGCCTGCTTCAACGCCAACATAATGAAGAAAATCGTCGTGTTGTCAATGTTTATCGAACCGAAAAGGGAAAGGCTGTTGTAAAAGAACACATGCAACTCATCCAGGGGCGAATCCAAGAACGGATCAATACCTTAAGTTCTAGCGATCGCAAAGACTTAAGTGTTCATTTACAGGAAACAATTCGCTTAATGGCAAAAGCCAAAATTCTTGAATTGGATTCGATCGATAACTAAGTCGTGTTTGGAAAATACCTTTACTAGCCATTTACCTGACCAATTTAGTGTAAACGTACTTAAATAAGCATTCCTGGGCTGTTAGTTAAATTCTAACAACTCAAGAATGCTTATTTTTCTACGATTAGTCAAGAGAAACCTCTATTTTATGGGGTTCTCTTTTTTTTGAGCAGTACTTTAAGATTTTTTC
>NZ_RHNP01000044.1 GCF_003950295.1 Loigolactobacillus iwatensis | reverse complement strand
CATGAAGTCCGTCCTAACTTATTGGTTTCGTCGCTTATAAGTTTAAGGCTTCATGGCCTTTTTGGTCTAGTTATTTAAGTGTTGCACTTAGATTGTAAATCCGGCTTTTGTTTATTCTTGCAGGTAGTTAAAAGGTCATACAGATCTATGTCCTTTCAAATACATTCGTGCTAAATCAGTCAAAATGGTTACTAGTACAATTTAGTTCCAGGTATTCGCTAATACTTTAGAAGTAATGGTCGTAATCCTTTTCGTAACCACAAATACTACAGTACTTAGTTGCCGGGGTTAGCGCGCCACAGTTAACGCAAAAACTTGTTGTGATATTAACCTGCCCTTGAATGGTGAAAAGCTGTTTACCACAATTACTACAGTAGACACCAGTTGGAACTTTCTGTTCACAGTGGGTACAAGTAACTAATTCAAATGCTGTTTTCATATTTTTAACCTCCTAGCGCGAACTTCGCGCACTCGAAACGTGCATGGCTGTAATCTTTTTGTAAGTTTATAAGTGCCTTCTTCTATTCAATTGTCAAAGGACAATCTAATTCAGAGAGCTTACGCCAACAAAAAAAGCGCCCACTGTGATCTTAGATAAGACCACAAGGACGCTTTCGCGTGTTACCACCTCTTGTTTTACATTTGCGTCTCCGCAAATGCCTCTGCCGCGCACATATAATTAAAAGCAGAATGTGACTTCTTTATAAAACCGATAAACCAGAAGGCAAACGAGCAAGCTCATTCTTCTAATTATTGATGCGTTGGTGCGATAATGGGCACTCCCAATCCCGCCTACTTCATTCAGCAGATAGCTCAAAGGTTACTTTCGTCACTTCCAGTACTGCCCCTCTCAGCTTACAGAGCTCTCTGTTTATCTACTGGAAATCACTACTCTTCCTCGTCAAAGCATTTAAATTAGATTAGCATTAAAAGTTAAAATAAATTTATCATGCATTAGTTACCTATGTCAAGCTGTTTTTAAAACTATTTCTAATAAAACAAAGTTGACAAACATCTTCTAAGTGATAGTCTTCTAATCATTCGCACCACAAATTTTAATCTAAACGAATAAAATCTAATCTTCAGGAGATGGTTATCTATGAGCGACACCTTAAATTTCACAGTCACTGGTAAAGACATGCAGAAGCGTAGTGACGAAATTAAAGTCGGTGCTGATCGTGCCCCTGGTCGTAGTTTACTGTACGCAACTGGTCGGGTTAAGAACACTGACGACATGAAAAAGCCCTTTATTGCTATTTGCAATTCATATATTGAAATCGTTCCAGGACACATTCATTTACGTGAATTAGCCGAAATTGCTAAAAAGGCCATTCGCGAGGCCGGCGGTATTCCGTTTGAGTTTAATACCATCGGGGTTGATGATGGGATTGCCATGGGCCACATTGGCATGCGCTATTCGTTACCAAGTCGTGAGATCATTGCCGATTCAGCCGAAACAGTTATTAACGCCCATTGGTTTGATGGTGTCTTATACATGCCAAACTGTGACAAAATCAGTCCTGGCATGTTAATGGCCGCCGCCCGTACCAATGTGCCAGCCATTTTCTGTTCTGGTGGTCCAATGAAGGCAGGCCTTGATCCAAATGGACACGCTGTTACCCTTTCAAATATGTTCGAGGCCGTGGGTGCTTTTAAATCAGGCAAATTAAACAAGGATGACTTCCTTCAACTCGAGCAAAACGCCTGTCCAGGCTGTGGTTCTTGCGCCGGAATGTTCACCGCTAATTCAATGAATTGCCTGATGGAAGCGATGGGGATGGCATTACCTTATAACGGCACTGCACTCGCCGTTTCCGAGCAACGGCGGGACTTGATTCGCGCAGCTGCTAAACAGCTCATGACATTAGTGAAAAATAACGTCAAGCCACGGGATATTATGACCAAAGAAGCCTTCGATGATTGTATCGCACTTGACATGGCCATGGGCGGATCAACCAATACTGTTTTACATACATTAGCGATTGCACACGAAGCCGGCGTTAAATATAGCGAACGTGACGTCAACGCCATTGCTGAAAAGACACCATTCCTGGCCAAAATTGCCCCATCATCTTCTTGGACTATGGAAGACGTACACAACGCTGGGGGAATTCCGGTAATTCTGAATGAATTAATCGAAAAAGGTGGCATTTTACACCCAGATCGGCAAACCGTCACTGGTAAAACAATCCGGGAAAACGTTGCTGGTGCCTACACTAAAAATGAAGAGGTTATCCATCCCTTAAGCAATCCATATTCTAGCGAAGGTGGTCTATCTGTACTTTACGGTAACATTGCTAAAGATGGTTCCGTAATCAAAGTTGGTGGTGTTGATCCCGATATTCACGAATTTACCGGAACAGCAGTCTGCTTTGATTCCCACGATGATGCGGTTAATGGCATCGATGATGGTACCGTAAAAAAGGGTGACGTCGTTGTTATCCGTTACGAAGGTCCCAAAGGTGGTCCCGGCATGCCAGAAATGCTAAACCCAACTTCTGATTTAGTCGGGCGCGGACTTGGTCGCGATGTTGCCCTGATTACTGATGGTCGTTTCTCCGGTGCTACTCACGGAATTTGCGTTGGTCACGTTTCACCTGAGGCCGCTGAAGGCGGTGAAATTGCGCTAATCCATGACGGCGATCAAATCACGATTGATCTAAAAAACCGAACGCTAAACGTTGCCGTTTCCGCTGCTGAACTACACAACCGCCAAAAGGAATTAAAACCCTTTAAACCTAAAGTTACCACCGGCTACCTGGCTCGTTACACGGCCCTAGTAACCTCGGCCAACACTGGTGGCGTTATGAAGGATCCAAGTGAGATCATTGCCCTTGAAGAACAAGCTCGTCAGAATAAGCTCTAATTAGACTTAAATCTTTAATTGTAGGAGGCCCGTGCTAATGACAGAAACAAATACTGCAGATAACCTAAAAGACCGCATGTTAGACGCTTTAGAAACTGTCATTGATCCTGAATTAGGTTGTGATATTGTCAATCTTGGCCTGATTTACGGTCTGAGTATGACCGAAGATGGCGAATGTGCCGTCACGATGACGTTAACAACAATGGGCTGTCCAATCTCGGATATCCTTGAGCAAATGATTGATAACGCCCTTTCTATTATTCCAGAGGTTAAAAAGGTCAAAATCAACCTTGTCTGGTACCCAGCGTGGACAGTTGCAAAGATGAGTCGTTACGCCCGAATTTCATTAGGTGTTCATTATTAGTTGAACTTTGCGACCATTTTAAATTCTATTTTTAATATCAAAATAACAAAAAATTAATGACTTGAATTACGAAAGGAAGATGTATATGAAACATGCTGAAATGGTTGGTAATTGGGTGAGTAAGTGGTTTACCTGGCTAGTCGTAGCTGTGGCCGCGTTTAGTTTCTTTGTTCCTAGTATTGGAGTCGCAATCGCACCGCACACATCGCTATTATTAGGTATCGTCCTATTTGGAATGGGCCTAACGTTAACGCGTAAGGACTTTGCTAGAATATTTCGGCATCCGTGGCCTGTCTTCGCCGGTACAGTTGCCCACTACGTCATCATGCCCGGCATTGCCTACCTACTCTGCCTAATTTTTCACCTTAACGGACCAACTGCCGTCGGTGTTATCCTTGTTGGTTCTTGTCCAAGTGGAACGTCATCAAACGTTATGGCCTACCTTGCTGGTGGCGATGTTGCCTTAGATGTTTCGATTGGCATGTTATCAACATTGCTAGCGCCAATAATGTTACCAACACTTTTACTTCTTTACGCTGGTAATTGGGTGACCGTCCCTGCTACTTCACTTTTCCTTGGCGCTATTCGAATTGTTTTACTACCAATTTTCTTAGGCGTTTTGGTTCACACTATTTTCGGTAAAAGGATCGAGACCGTTAATCGCATCTTACCATTGGTTTCCCAAACTGCTATTTTATTAATTGTTGCTTCCGTTTTTGCAGCCAACCAAGCTCACTTATTTACCGCAGAAACTGCCTTGGTTATCCCAGTTGTAATCTTACATAACCTTTCCGGCTACGGGCTTGGCTTCTTATTCTCTAAGCTCATCCGCTTAAATGATCCTCAGAGAAAAGCAATTACTTTTGAAGTTGGTATGCAAGATTCTGCCTTAGGGGCAACGCTGGCAATGAAGTACTTCCATCCAGCAGCCGCTATCCCTTCAACCATTTTCAGTATCTGGCATAATATTTCTGGCTCAATTCTTTCGACTTATTGGCGCAATAAATTAAATACTGATAAATCGGCGGAGCCAAAAACGACAAAGTTACAAGAAAATTAAGTAGCAATTAAGACGACTTCTGGTCGCTATTAATCCTTGATCGATACTCATTTGAAAAAGAAGTGGACACAAAAAATCGCAATCCGTCTGGCTAACAAGCACTAATTGGCTAGAATTTACGGATAAAGCAATCTTTTGGCCCACTTTTAATTTTTCTATCATTAAATGGTATTTATAGAATTGGTTTAATTAAATATAAATTGTAAACTGAGTATAACTTGAAGCAATCGATTAATTTTTAGGGGGCATTTGCGATGATCAATCAATCTATTAAAGAGCAAAAGCCTTCTTGGCGGCAAAACTTAACCTTTCTTTGGTTTGGCAACTTTATGACCGGAATGGGTTTTTCAATGACAATGCCCTTTTTACCACTTTTCATACAAACATTAGGTAATTTCAATAAATGGCAACTTAATCTTTACAGTGGCACAGCCTTTGCAATTACTTTTCTCGTAAAGGCAATTGTCTCACCATTTTGGGGAAAGTTAGCCGACGAACATGGCCGCAAAATGATGTGCTTGAGAGCAGCACTGGGAATGACCTTTACGATTACTGCTTGTGGTTTCGTACCTAATATTACAGTCTTAATTATTTTACGTGCCTTACAGGGCGGTTTCTCCGGCTACATTAATAACGCCAACGCGATTATTGCTGCCGCGGTCCCTCGGGAAAAAAGTGGCCAGGCAATGGGCACTTTGGCCACTGGAAACGTTGTTGGCACTTTGCTTGGCCCCTTACTAGGGGGCGTTTTGGCCGGCATTGCAGGCTATCGTAGCACCTTTTACGTCACTGGTGCATTAATGTTTATCGTCTTTTTAATGACACTATTTTTTGTTCACGAAAAATTTAGTCCTTTAGCTAAAGGGGATTTAACCCCAACACGCCAGGTTTTCCGTGAACTACGTTATCCAAAATTAATTACCGGAATGTTTATCACCACTTTAATTATTCAAGCGGCCAATATGTCAGTTACCCCAATTGTCAGCTTATTTGTTGGCGAATTATTGCATCACCACGGCCCAATTGCGCTTATTAGTGGCGTTGTTGCCGCCTTACCAGGCGTTGTAACCTTATTTGCCGCGCCATTGTTAGGCAAACTAAGCGATCACGTTGGGCCAGAACACGTTCTCCTTTTTGGCTTGCTATTTGCTACCGCCTGCTTTATACCAATGAGTTTTGTTCGTAACATCTGGCAATTTGGTGCCTTACGCCTATTAGTTGGGGTTTCTGATGCCGCGCTATTACCAGCCGTTCAGGCAATCATGACCCTTTATATTCCTAGCAAAGCCTTTGGTCGTTTATTTAGTTGGAATCAATCCTTTCAAGCGTTAGGCAGCGTTTCTGGACCAATGCTCGGTGCGGTTATTTCCAGTATTAGCGATTATCGTGGTGTTTTTGCCATGACCGCAATTTTTGAGTTAATTAATTTCGGTTTACTCCTGCATGATACTCACGGACTCCGGCAAGATAAAAAACACCATTCAGTTACGCTTAATAGTGATTAATATTAAAATAGTCTTGCAATTTTTTTACTAATTCTTAGAATTGTGTATACTTAATTAGGAATATAAAATATTTTCCAAACTAAACTAGATTTATATCAAACTTAGCAAGCTATCAGGGAGGCTTTTTTATGCGAAAAATGGCAGTTATTGGTCTTGGCCACGTTGGTCGTGAAGTTGGTTACACAATTGTTACTAAGGGGATTGCGGACGATTTAACCTTGTTTGATAAGTCCGACAAGATCGCAAAGGCAGAGCAACTAGACTTACAAGATGCCCAGGGACAATTAACAACACACACTAACATAGCGATTCAGGACTACGCACAGTTACAAGATACTGATGTTATTATTTTTAGTGCTGGCGATATTACCGCACTTTATGACCACGCTGGTGATCGCTTGGCCGAATTGCGCGTGACTAGTAAAATTGTCGAAGAAGTTGGTCCTAAGATTAAAGCGTCTGGTTTTAATGGTATTATCATTGATATTACAAATCCATGTGACGTTATCACCACATACTTACAAGATTTAACTGGTTTGCCTAAAAAACAAGTCTTCGGTACTGGTACCTCGTTAGACACGTTGCGAATGAAGCGTGCCGTTGGCGAAAAACTCAACGTTGAATTAACGAACGTTGCCGGTTTCAACTTAGGTGAACACGGTGAAACTCAATTTACGGCCTGGTCGACAGTCACTGTTGGCGGAAAACCGATCAGTGTTCTCGCTAAAGAACGTAACCTAGACGTTAATCAGCTTAGTGAAGACGCCCGCCTAGGTGGCTGGTACATCTTTAATGGGAAACGCTACACGAGCTATGGTATTGCCACAGCTGCCGTTACCCTAGCTGAGGCTGTCTTTAGTGACGCCCGGGTTATTCGGCCAGTATCTAACTGGAACGAAGAACTTGGAATTTGTATTGGTCAGCCGGCCATTGTTGGCCGCGAAGGCATTGTCGCTACTTATCCAATTGCCTTGCCTGAAGACGAACAGGCACTTTTCCAAAAATCTGCCGACACAATCAAACATAATTACAGTACTTTACCCTCAAAGAGCTAATTCATCGGCCGTTAATTCGTGAAATTGACGGGCAAGGTTTAGTTTAACTGGATAAACTGCTTTAATCTCTCCGGGCGTTACTGCGCAGCCATAGGCCAAAACAGTGACGCCCGCTTTTTGTGCGGCCAAAATCTCTTGATATAATTTCAGATCACGTTGCTTATAAACGGTCATTTCACGAATACCACTCATTTGAACAATAAAACATAGATAAGCACCATAGCCAGATGCGCGGGCCGCCATCAAAGTTCGAACGTGTTTTTCGGCGCGAATTGTTGGCGCATCCGGAAAAGCCGCAAAGTCAGCATTAGCTAATGTGACGCCCTTAATTTCAACAAAAAAAGATTCAGTTGCGGTGCTCCCAAATAAATCAAAACGTGAATCAGAGAAAACTACTTCTGGGCGTAACGTTGTGATCGGTTCGGCCAACCCAGGTAACTGAATAGTACCATCCAAAATACTTTCATAGGCAATATGGTTAGGTGCCTGACTATCAATGTTGATCCAGCGTCCACCACACAGTGCAGCAACTAAATCATACTTTGTTTTACGTTTAGGATTATTGCTTTTCACTAGCGCAACTTGAACCTGTGGCCGCAAAATTTCTTTATTTCTTCCGGTATTTTTTACGTGAACTGCCTGAACACTGCCGGCAATTTCACAATTGGCAATAAATCGGTTAGGCCGAGCAAGAAATGTCCCAATCGTGACGTTAGCATATTTCATTTTAATTTCCTCCAAAATAATTTCCGTTCAAATACTTTTATGCTAAAAATAAAGGACAAAGAATAGCAGCAACTATGATCTTTGCAACTACGCTTTGTCCTATTTTAATTTTAAATTAATCAAACAACGTTACATATCGTTGGCACGAACAACAATTACTGAACAAGCCGCATTTTGTGCCATATAACTTGCTTGCGAACCGATAAATAATCGATTCTTGTCAGTCGTTTCTGACCCAACAATTAAAAGATCTGGCCGCCAATCAGGAATAATCTTATTTACAATAATATTTCCTGGCTTCCCTTCACCAATTAATGGCGTTACGTCCGTGACACCAAAATCCTTAGCCTTGGCCGCATACTGGTTAATTTTATCCAGGACTTCTTGCCGGTGATCTGACAAAACGTCCGGCGATAATGAATCGTAAATGTTCAAATCGCCAGTCTCCAAGATTGTAACAATTGCTAACGGCACGCGATAAGTTTTGGCCAGAGTTACAGCGTAGTTAAACGCACGAATTGATGACGTTGAATCATCTTCATCTACTGCCACCAATAAACGATGAAAGTTCATGGTCTCCACTTCAAAATCTAGCGTATTCTTTGGATCTTCTGTACTCATTCGCTTATTCCCACCTTTGTTGGTCATTAATAATGTTGCAACTAAGTTTATTATAGCGGTAATAAATTAAAAATAGCAAGTTGAAACTCTACCGCCTTGTTACCATGGCTATTCCTTATGAACACTAATCGAGAGAATATCGCGGAATGACCCTTCCTGATTGCCCAGCTTATTATTTATTAAATAGTTAAACATCTGCGTTTTTGCTTCACGTTTCGTTGTGTTATGCATAACACACTGCTCAGTCTTTTTCCCACTGGCCAAACGATAAACACCAACTACCAAATAATCCATTGTTTTATTAAATAACAAAACCGTGCCCCCTCACTTGATTCAACCCACGTTATAACACCCTAGCACTTATTGCGCAACACCTTTAACTCGCTAATCACTTTTCACCGGCCGCCGTAAGCCAACAAACTGGGCCAACATAAACCCAACGGCAATTGCTCCGGAGATCATCATTACTTGAATGGCAAACCCGATACCTTGCGTGTAATTACCAAGAACGAACGCCCGCACACAGCGATAGGCAACCCCACCTGGAACTAGCGGCACTAAACTCGGAATATTGAAAATAATCACGGGAATTTTTTTCATTCGCGCAAAGAACAAACTAACTGATGCAATTACAAATGCACCAACTAGATTAGGCAACATGTGCCCCAAATCTAATTGCACGAGCAGCCAATAAACAAACCACCCCGCGGCACCGGTTAACCCACAGGCATTCAATGCTCGGTGCGGCACATTAGTACAAATGCCGAAGGCCACTGTGGCTATGTAACTAAAAACAAGTTGTAATATGATTTTCCCAAATAAAGTGATCATCTTATAGCTCCTCATATCCATTAGGAATAATTTTACCTGAAATGTATTCAAACTGCCCTAGTATAAACTTATTCCGAATCCAGTCGCGTTTTTGAAGCGCTAATCAAAGAAACGAAAGATCAGTGCGATGCCGACGCCAATTGCACTAACACTAAAAATAGCGTCCATTCCCCGAGCAATTCCCGATAATAAATGGCCCGCCAAAATATCGCGGACAGCATTGGTTATTGGCACACCGGGAACTAACGGCATCACGCCACCAATGATAATCATGTCAATACTTCGCCCTAGATGTAGCCGGACAGCTATCAACGCCAGTAATCCAATCGTAAACGCCGCCAAAAACTCATTAAGGTAACTAATGTTTAACCGATCACGTACCCAATAAAAAACGGCATAACCAGTAGCACCGATCACGGCAGTACTAATAAAGTCTTGCCAGTAACCACCATAAATAATCATTAAAGTACAACTGATCAATGCGGCCGCAATAATCTGGAGCCAGACGGGAAAAAAAGGCACATCTCGGTCCAATGAAGCCAGGCGCTGATGGAGTTGACCAAGATTAATTGTTTGAGCCGCAAATTCACGGGATAATGCATTAACGTGCTCAACCTTTTCTAAATTAATTGTTCGGCTTGTAATCTGGCGAATCTGAACTGCACCACTATCCCCTAATTCCATAAAAATTCCTGTTGGCGTAGTAAAGGTGATACTCTGTTTTTCACCGGCATTTTGAGCAATTCGATTCATCGTGTCTTCTACCCGGTACATCTCCGAGCCACTTTCAATCATAATTCTTCCGGCCATTAGACACGTATCCAACAATTCACTGCTTTGCTGCTGCTCACTCATCAGGCCACCCACTTTACTCATTTTATTCATTAGTATAGCGACAAACCAATTCCGCCGCAATGCACCAAAACTAAAAAAACATCCGGGAGTGGAATAAAAGTTGGTTTTAGGTTCACTGCGTAACGTAGGCCCATCCAATAACCGTACCATCGTTATTGGATTATTAGCCGAAGTCGTGTTTGGAAAAACATAGGAAGCTGTTTTTTCAAACACTCCCGTAATGCACGTGAGCCCAGACTTTGGCGCATGTTCTAGCGTAATGCGCGGAAACAGTAAGAGGCCAGGACTTTTGTCCTGGCCTCTTACTGTTTTTTTATTTAGAGCGTATTTGGAAAATGGTCTTACTTGTATCCATTGGCTAATTTAGTGGAAACGTGTTTAAAAAGGCAGGTTCCTGCGGTTGCCATATTTCAACTTGGCGTTTTTTGCCATAGTTGAATGGATAACGTATGAAGCATCAAGATTATTAGCGTACTTAGCTAATAATTCTCAATTGCGGAATAGTAGTTACGATCGACATCGTCAGTAATGCTCAGAGCCATGTTTCTTGCGGCACGAATTTTGCCACAAGAATGGCCATCGTTCGTAGCATCAAGATTATTAGCGGTCTAGGCTAATAATCCCCAATTGTGAAGTAGAACCTGGACGCCTTTTTAGACACTCTCGCTTAATAAGTCATCGCCCGATGTTTCTGTGATGTCGCTACTGTCCAAAAGCGTTGGCTCGACATTCTTTGCTGACCCTTACCGGTAAAAGGATCATTATAAATGATCGTATCATGATCATAGCCGGTCAATAAAATGGCGTGGGCAACAAAGCCGTGCATATGGACCCAGGCAACAATTGGCTTTCCCTTAGCCAATTGGCCTTTCAGCTTAGTCACTGATTGTCCTGATAAGTCAGTAAAACTACCAAGCTTTTTTTCAAAGATTTTACGCCAACCAGGCGGATACATCGTATAACCCGTTCCTGTAAAGGGATCACCCCAAAAGCCAGTCTCCGGATCATCAGTGTACGGAAGCGAATTCGCCAAAGTAGCTAGGTCCGTTGGGTGGCCACGGTAATCAAATAGCATAGCAACATCCGCAATCTCACAGCCGGTTGGCAAAGTTGGAAATTGCGAGCGTGCCTTAACTGGCATTTCAATACTAACCGGCTGCTGACCAATTAATTTTAACGCACCATTTTCAACGGTAGTCGGAAAGCTAATCTCTTTTGGGGCGTTTTCCCGTCCTAAAAGAGATAAACAACCAATAATACCAACCAAAAGAAGTACACAAATCAGAAATAAGCGTGAATTACGCCGCTTATGCTGATGCCGATTTGTTTGTTTTCGTTTCAATCACAAAGCCTCATTCACTTAAATTTTGACTCAATAACTGCATTATACACAATCAGTAAAAAGTTACCAGCTTACTTAACGTATCCAAGATAAATTTAAGATAAAGGATCCCTTTTGTGTTGTTAACCGCTGTGTTGTCAACCAAACGTCCCCATTGGGTTCAATTCCCAGCTGGGCCTGATCACCATTGATACTCTGAACTGGCACGAGCAATAGCTGCTTAGGTCGGTATGGTAGCGGAATTGTCGCTACACGTTCCTGTTGTAAATCATTGGATTGTGGTAAACGCAACTGACCACTGAGAAAACAAATTAATCGGCCGCTCATGGCTTGCTCGATTTGTAAGTTCAAATGCTGATGCCCACTAAAATAACTGGCCACTGATAAAATTCCAGTATCCCCAATCGCCGGCAAGGTTGGGTGGACACTTGAAATCGTGAAAGTTCGTTTGGGTGTAGCAGCACCATAGCCCAAAACAGTCAGACGACCCTTCAAATTATTAACATCAATCGCATAGCCTGCCGATTCCGATAACGTTCCTTGTTGCCGGTCAAAATTCTGATTAAACTGGTTAACATTAGGTTGGTTAGCACTAATAAGCGCACTACAATTCAGCATGACATATTGAATATCATCTACGACAAATGCCCCTTCATTATGCAAGTGACCACAAATATAGGCTGATACCTTTGACTGACCAATTTGACTAAAATCATACCGCAAGTTAAGCGCAAATAAAGTGTCCGCACTATGTCTGACTAACCGGCCGTGCTGATGCTGATTAAAATAACGACATAATTCCTGTAAGGCCCCACCATTTTTAACAATATCTTCGTGACCAGCGGCATCAACTAATGGCGCGTGGCCAAAGAAAATAATGTTTTTATCTAAACTACGTTGTAAAATGGCCACAATTTCTTGCATTTGTCCGCCACGAATAGCGTGCATCTTTTTGGTATCATAGCGTTTAGCACCACTACTGGTCAGTTCATATGGCACATCGCTAGTGTTAATAAAAATAATTCGTACCGGGCCTTTATCAAAATAGCCAACACCAAAACGGGCTGATACTTCATGAATTTGCGCCTGGGCGTACATTTTTTTCCAAACTAGATCCGCAAAATCATTGGGTCCAAAAGCATCACTTACTTGTTTTTTTGGCTGATGTATTGCGTACTTATCATTCTCATCATGATTGCCCTTAGTCACAAAAAATGGTGTTTTCGATTGATTTAACGTACCAATGATTTGGCCCAAACGCACGCGGGATACAGATGGTTCGTTGGCCCCATCAATTAGATCACCTAAATGACCAATGGCGTCAAACACACCAAAATTATCCAATAGCTTTAACTCTTCAACATGCTGCAAGCCATTGGTCCCGTAAAATTGATAATTTTTGCCAGCACGGTCATGCGTATCCGTTATAACACCCATCGTTAGCGAATTCTTAGTTGCAACCTGAGTAATCTGACTAACAAATTTAGCCATGAATTGTGCCATAAAAACGCGCGCATTGTCCGCCACGCGAACAAACGAGTTATACCGCTGAAAATGCCGTGACCAGCTCCGATAGAGCAAATTACCACCAAGTCGATCGGCACGCTCAGCAGGAAATAGTAACTGAAACGGACTATGCTGATAGTTTTCGCCAACGTAAAGTGTGTAGCTCTGTCCGTCAGGCGTCTGATTATGGTGATTAACCCAGTAAAAGCCCACCGTCGTTAAATCATCCACTGATTCTTCTGTTTTGCTTGTACTTGCCCCTACTTTGTTGGTGACTTTAGAATCTGCCATTTGATCGCCTCCTTCATCAAAAAATTATCGGGTAAAATTTACCTATTCCCCACCATTCTTCCATGTTTTAAGGAGGTTGTAAATATGTTTGCCAAATTTACATTGTTATCCGCCTTCTGGACGCTCTCTGACCTTAATTAAGCGCACAAAAATAGACGTCAAGTTTCGATTATTCATCAATACTTAACGCCTATCAAATGTTCGGAAGAGCCAATAGATTAATTTGTTGCTTAGGGAAACGACTAACACATTGGTTTAAATCTAAAATATCTTTCGCCTCATTCTAAAAATTTACTACTTATTCAATTGTACGACAACCTCACCTGAGCAAGCGTACATTTTTGTAAAATACATCTGCTATGATTCTGTCCAAATACTCGGATTAAGAATCCTGTATTACGCTATCGCTGATGTTTGTTGTCTTTTTGGAAATACCTGACACATCTTACTTGACATGCACCTCCGTTGGACATCTTTGCTACTAAGATAAAACAACTACGATTCTTCGTGAATCTGAAACGGTACTACCTTACGAACCAGTACTACACTGAAACAGTATCCAGAAGAACTATTTGTAAATTTACTACTCAATCTATTGGTTTACCTCTTCCTTACAAATACAGTATAGCAGCTAAAGTAAGCGTTTGCAACCGTTTCGCTAAAATTATTTTACCCAGCTTTTATTTAGGCCCACACTAATATTCTTGTTACACTAAGATTAGAATATACGGGGAGATAAAGGGGGAGTTCATAGCCCAACTGTACTTAACTTGCTAACGTTTTTTAGCCCTGGCCGCTTTTATATTTTGCAACATTTTCGTAAGTCTGGAATCAGTTGCCACAAAAAGAGACTAGGACAACAATCCTAGTCTCTTTTTGTTTTCGAACATGCGCCAAAAGTCTGGGTTTACGTGCCTAACTACAGCTAATTCAATAACCATAGTACGGTTATTGGATTAGCTTACGTTACGCAGTAAACCCAAAACCGACTTTTGTCACACTCCCTTACTATTTTCGATCATTACTCTAGAACCTGTGGCAAAAAATTACTCATTTACAGATCATATTTCTGTTTTAAGGCTTTTTATCTACTACTTTGCGTCTACTAATTTTTCTAAATGATCATAATTGACGACGTAACGTCCGTTCATTTCTTCCATAACCTGTGCGGTTACTTTATCGCCTTCGTGCAACTTAACCATTGCACTATTTGTGTATTTTTTAGAGATAACACCGACGCAATCTGGAATACCTTTTACCTTGGTTACTTTAACTTGGTCACCAATTTCAAATCCACTATTCTTTGCGTTTTCAACAACGTCACTAATACCATTTGCGTTATAGCCGCTTTGTTTCAACTAAAAAACCCCTCTCTGTCTTTACATTTTAACACTTTTAACCAATGTTCCGTTAACATTTGGCTATGACAACGCTTGACTTGCCTAACAAAAGCGCTATATTCAGCTTAACTAGTAGTTTTTATCAAAGGAGGATTTATCTAAATGAAAAAAGTTGTCTTAATTACTGGGGCCTCATCTGGTATTGGTGAAGCCACCGCCATCCGCCTCAAAAGAGCTGGTTTCATCGTTTACGCTGCCGCTCGCCGAATGGAACGTATGCGTCACTTAGTTGGTCTTGGTATCAACATCATTAATCTCGATGTCACTGTCGCAGAATCCCGCGAGAATGTTATTAAAACAATTATAACTCAGGAAGGCCACTTAGATATTTTAATCAATAACGCCGGCTATGGTGCTTATGGTGCCGTTGAAGATGTTAGTTTGGCTGAGGGTAAAAATCAATTTGAAGTAAACGTCTTTGGAGCGATCGCTTTAATCAAACTCGCACTACCAATTATGCGCCGCCAAGGTAGCGGTCGAATTATCAACACTTCCTCAATTGGTGGTAAAATCTATCAGCCAATGGGCGCTTGGTACATGGGAACAAAGCACGCACTAGAAGGCATGCTTGACTCACTGCGCACAGAGGTCAGTCAATTTGGAATCGACATTGTTATCATCGAACCAGGTTGTACCAGAACTGAATGGCCAGGAATTGCTCGCAAAAAATTATTAGCGGTTTCAGGACAAACCGCTTACGCAAAAACGGCGCAAAAAGCTGGGGCCATGCTTAGCTTATTTAATCAATTCGGTTCAGATACATCGGTCATTGCCAACGTTATGGAAAAGGCAGCTCGCGCACGTCGTCCAAAGACACGCTACGTTGCAGGCGCCGGCAGCACAATTTCCTTAGTTGGGCGTAAATATCTATCCGATCGTACTTTTGATACACTATTGGCCGGCACACTTACGCTCTGTTGGCAAATTTACCAACATCAACAAAATAAAGCCACTAATGATGATCAATCTACGGCAAACTAAATCCTTAAGCTACCCTTACGTCACAGTTTTAGCGGCCAATTGAAATTAAAACGTGGCAGATTAAATGAGTAAGGCCAATTATTAACATCCTTGGCTGTCATTACGTCATAGCAGCGACAATCTAAACAAATTTCTAGACATTTTCGATAAAAGTTAAGCGTTTTAATTGCTTTTAAACGGCTTTAATTCTATCCTTAGTGGTGTACGTAAATATACTTAAAGGAGACTTTTACTATGAGTGAACTTAATTACAATTTTCCAAAAACTAAGGCCCAACTGAATCAATTAGTTGCAGATATCAGCCAATTAACTGTTATCATTCACCAAACCCATTGGTACATGCGTGGCAGCGAATTTTTCCGGCTACACCCATTAATGGATGACTATATGGATGAATTAAACGAACAGTTAGATGAAATTGCTGAACGTTTAATTGCCCTTGGTGGCTCACCTTATGGTACAGTTCACGAATTCATTGAAAATACTGGCTTAACAGAAGAAAAAGTAACATTTGGTCAGTATACCCTTAAAGAATATATGGAACGTCTGGTCAAAGACTACGAATATCTTCGCGATCAGTACCAAAAGACGATTACCATCAGTGGCGAGGAACATGATGATCCTACCCAAGACATCATGAATGGCTTTAAAGAAGCTACTGATAAGAATATCTGGATGTTAAAAGCTTACTTAGGTAAGGGTCCTTTTGACGACTAATTTCAACATTTAAATTCAAGCTTACAAATAAAGCGACACAACAGTCTGAGTATTACTCACCTGTTGTGTCGCTTTTTCGAACACGTTTATACTAAATTAGTCAGAGCATTAGTCCAAACTGAGTTCGCGTGTCTCCACTCCCAAAAAACTCCCTAAATAGCTTTTAGAGTTGCTATAATCAATAATGATCTTCTCTGACCGACGATATGATCTTTAAATTGCAAATAGATGACCAACAGCGTAAGTAACTGCCATTGTTAACAGCCCTACAACTAAATTGCGTAAAACTGCTTTACGCCGCCTCGTTTGGCCAAGTGTTGCACTGACATAGCCGGTTAATAATAAAGCACAGCCGACGGCAAAAAAGGTGACTGCTACTTTCCATTTAGCCGGCACTAAAGTAATTGTAAGGAGCGGCAAAATTGAACCAACAAAAAATGAAAAGAACGACGAAATGGCCGCGTGCCACGGATTAAAATAATTACCTAATTCAATATTATACTTTTCGCGACAGGTTGCGCTAAGGCCATCCTTGGCCATTAATTCAATCGCTACCTGCTGGGCTAATTCCGTTGAGATACCCTTAGCGGTATAAACCCGAGTTAATTCCGCTAATTCTTTCGGGTAATCGTCGCTGATAGCCTGGCGCTGTTTGGCCGCCGTTGCCCGCTGCATATCCCGTTGCTGGCCAACAGAAACAAACTCCCCACCGCCCATGGAAAAGGCGCCGGCTAACATTCCCGAAATTCCGGCAATAAATAACATAAAGGAACTTTGCTGGGCACCCGCTACTCCTAGAACGATTCCGGCAGTTGAGATAATCCCATCATTCATCCCCAAAACACCTGCTCGCAACACATTAAGCCATTCAGACAAGCGTAATGACGGCTTAGTTGGTGAACGGTGAATATGTAAATCAATCATTCTAATCGCCCCTTTTTCAACCCATCTATCTAGAAACTAAATTAAAACGTTATTCAAAAGCAACGTCACACTTGCTTACGTTCTAATTGAGAATTCCTCTCAATGGTAACACCAAACTGAAACCGAATACAGGGACAATAATTCGACTTTGGTGATTCTTTTAGAAAGAAATTTATGGTACGCTACTGACGAGGTGGCTATCATGAAAAAAATGCTTTGCGTTGCGGGTGTCCTAATTCTTTTAATTGTTATCGGTCTGTTTGGTGCTGGCCTATATTTTTACAATGTTGCTATTGTTCCTGGTCAAAAAAGTTTCATTAGTGAAAATACAACCATAAAACGTTCTGACCCTTTATATTCAGAAAAGAAATGGTTTCAAAATGTTCCTAAGAAAATATGGTTTGAAACTTCGGCCACCGGAAATTTACGTTTGGATGCAGACTACATCAAGGCTGCTAAGCCAACAACCAAAACGGCAATAATTGCCCACGGTTACATGGGTAGCAAAGAACAGATGGGACAATACGCTGCACTCTTTCATGGCCTAGGTTATAACGTGTTACTGCCTGATTCTCGTGGCCAAGGTGCCAGTCAAGGTAAAGTTATCGGCTATGGTTGGCTGGACCGTTTAGACTACATTAAGTGGGCCAAACAAGTTGTTCAAAAAAATGGCCAGAACTCCCAGATCGTTCTTTTTGGTATCAGCATGGGTGCTAGTGGCATGACAATGGCCAGTGGCGAATCATCATTACCTAGCCAAGTTAAGGCCTTTGTCGTTGATAGTCCCTTCACTACCGCAGACGCCGAAATTAGCCATCAAGCCACGGCCTTATACCACCTACCACGCTTTCCGCTGGTCCCAATTACTAGTGCAATTACCAAAGTTCGGGCCGGTTATAGTTTTAAGGAGGCTGACGCGTTAGCACAAGTCAAAAAGGATAAAACGCCAATCATGTTCATCTCAGGCAGTGCTGATACCTTTGTCCCCCACGCAATGACTAAGACACTCTATCAGGCAACTAGAGCACCTAAAAAAATGCTGACCGTTAAAGGAGCCAAACACGTAGGCTCATTTTCCAAAGCGCCTGAGCGTTATCGAAATAGCATTCAAGCTTTCTTAGCGCGATACGTTCATTAAAAACAAATCTGAAACTAGAGAGCGCTTATGCCGCTTGCCACGGAATGACACGTGGGCAGATTTAGTTAGGTTCCATTCCGGCGCTGGCGTATGGAACGCGTGCGACTTGGACTTGCCGGACTTCGGCTTAGTCCAATCGACAACGGGAAACAGGTCCTGTTTAGCGAATATGTTCTAGTAATTAATACTTGCTAAAATTAGTTGTTAAGAATGAGCGACAGTGGCGCGTTGACAAGCTAATTTTCTTTCCGATTAAACCCCACCGGAAAAGAAAATGGATCTTGTCAATCACGCAAGGTACTAAATGACCACAATTCGGTCATCAAGTATCTTCGACACGGCTGATACGCCAGCGCCTCCATTCCACCTTGGCAGTGGTTGAGCTCTGATTATTGAATCATTTAATTGTTTAATTAGTCCAATTGAGTAGAAACCACAGCTTTAATGCTGCGCAACTTATTGATGATCTTAATTAGCCAGCAACACTGACAAAGGTAGTTTTCACCTATTTGCAACACAATAACTGGTTTACTGCAATAGACACAAATAACATTTAAATGTGCTACGGCGGCCAGATCTCATTTCGGGGCGCGAGGATCAGCTGTGTCGATGATTCTTAATGGCGGTCTGGGCCATTTAGAATCATGTGGGCTTGGCGAGATCCACTTTTATTCCAGCTTTGCCTTTATCTGGTAAAAGTTAGCTCGCCAACCCGCCACGCGTTCCGTCCTCGCGCACCGGAATGGAATCTAAACTGTTCTGCCTTGTTCCAGTTAAGTTCTGGCGTTCTGAAAACTAGCTAACAGTTTTAAATATAAGGGCTACGATGTACTAGCCGCAACTAATTTTTGACACAGTTCATGCGTTAAAATACTGGAGGCTGGGCTGACTGGGTTAGTGTGAGCAGGATCGGCAACTGCTGCAACAAAAGCCTTAATAAGTGGTTCAAACCCGCGGCGTTGTAAATTAGGTGTCCAATCAGGGAACGTTGTTATTTGTTCACCTTCTGGGCTGCGTTTACTAAAAGAATTAAGGTCAACGACTCGATAACTACCCTGAATATTTTGCAGTTCGGCCGTCTCACTGTTGGCCCCGGCGTGCATGTTCATCAAAGCGTGAGCTGTCATATTTGGTAACTCCAAAGTTAAACTACAGTGATCTAGATTACCTTGCAAAGTAGAAACCTGATAGTGACAAGTTAGTGCCGCGTCCGTTTCAATTCCCGCCAAAAATAAAGTTGTATCGACAACGTGGGTCATTAAATCAAATACGGCAAACTTAACTGGTTGGTCTGCCGCAATGCGATTTTTTTGAACTAACAAAACATTTGCCGGTCCAATTTGCTGTAAGCGTTGATTCATTGGTGCAAAGCGTCGGTTAAATCCAGCCGTTAATAATAATTTTTTTGCCGCCGCTAAAGCATATAAATGCTTAACCACCGCCAAATCATCACTGACTGGCTTATCAACGTAAACGTGACTACCAGCTTGTAAAAATTGCTCAATTAATTGTGCGTGGGTTTCAGTTGGTGTATGTATAAATACTGCCGTCGGTGCCAATTCAAGTAGCTCTGTTACTGAATGAACGACCTTTTTAAAACCGTAACGCTGTTGTAAGTACTGTAATTTTTCATTATTGCGGGTACATAAAATCCACTCAACTTGATCTTGCATCCCTGCCATCACCGGCAAGTATGCTTTTTGGGCAATGTTGCCAAGACCAATAACGCCGATTTTTAACATTAGATCGCTCCCTTTTAAAATAATTTTATCGTGGAATAATATACTTTAATTTTCCGCCAGCCAAAAACGTTTAAGATTAGCTACTAATTGTGCGGCCAATTGGTCCGAAGTTAAATGATGAATTTGCGCTAAAGTTCGAATACAAGCGGCCAATCGCTGTGGGTAGGCGGCCAATGGTAATTCTTGATTTAAGGCCCAGCCCATTCCGCTTAGACCATCAGATTCAACCAGTACTTTTTCTAGTGGCACCTGGTGCATCACCTTTATAACGTTAGCATCCCTAGCGAAAGAAGGGCCAATACTGACGTAACAACCTAGGGCCAAAAAATCGTTAAGGTAGGTCAAATCATCATACCAGTGAATTAAAAAAGTGGTGAAATATGGCCGCATAATTTTCAAGGCCGCTGGCGCCATTCCTTTAACATGAACGATCACTGGTTTATGTGCTTGTTCGGCATAACTTAACTGCTTAGAAAAAACTTGTTGCTGCAAAGCTAAATCAGTTTTAGTCCAAACGTTGTCCAGACCAATTTCACCAATTATCGGTACTTGCTGCAAAATTGGCATCATTTGGTTTAGCGAAACCTTATCTACCTGCCACGGATGAACTCCTGCAGATAATCTTAGATAGCGCGATCGGCCAACCCACGTTTGATTTTGCGTGAATTCTGCCGGCGTCGCACAGTTAATTGTCGTAAAAATATGCTGACGCTTTAATTGTTGTACAAAAGCACGATCAGCTACGTGACAATGCGCGTCACTCAATTGCATTAATTCCACTCCTTTTACTCCGTAACCCCTTTTTGCACCACAACCCTTAATTTGCTAAACTTAAGACTGCAATCGATTTCTAAGGAGGACTCTATTATGCACCGTTTTATTAAGGGATTATTCACCATTGTCTTCGGCCTAGCACTAATTACAAGTAACCTAGTTCCGGCTGCCGCCGCAGGTCAAAGTGTTAAAGCAAAGATCACGCTGCAACAAAAACACAAAACCTTCAAAACTAAGCAGATTAAAACAACGACTAAAACCAACCTAATGAAAGTTTTAAAAAAGAACTTTAAAGTTAAAGAAAAGCAGGGCATGATTACAGATATTGCTGGTCATAGCCAAAATAAAAAAGCGAGCAGCTACTGGCTCTTCAAGGTAAACGGCAAAATGGCTTCAAAAGGCGCGACACAAACGTACTTAAAGAATCATGATTCGGTAACCTTTAATCTTGCGCCAACCAATTAAGTATTCAACGCGTTATATTACCTTTATTGCCGTAGTAACCGCTATCTGCGTGGTTGGTCGCTACTTATTTCAATTTTTACCCAACGTCCAACCGGTAACCGATATCATTATTTTTATCACCATTTATTTTGGTTTCACCACCGGTTTTTACGTCGCAACGCTGTCAATTCTGATTTCCAATCTATTGTTAGGCTTTGGGATTTGGACACTACCGCAAATACTGGCCTATAGTGCGGTTGTTTGCTTAAGTTATGGCCTAGCGCATTATGCTTGGTTTCAACAACACTTGCTCGGACAGGCAGCTTTCAGCTTATTTGCCGGTTACTTCTACGGTTTTGTCGTTAGCGCCGGCCAAATTCCATTTATTGGTGGCCCGCGGGCCTTCATTCCTTACTACCTTGCGGGGCTTTACTTTGACAGTCTTCACGCAATAGGTAATTTTGTAATCTATCTCGCTCTGATACCGGCACTTCACCGGATTATTAAACAATTTAATTTAGATTTTAGTTAGTGTGTGTTTGAAAGGTGCTCAGAAACCCGATTATTTGCTACAATCTACCCCTTTACAAACAAGTACCCTCATAAAACTAAAAACGTTAGGATTAGGGACTTAATAATCCCAAAACTTAATGCACTTTATTTTAAATACGATCAGACCTAATAATCAATCCATTAAATTCCCACTAAGTGCATTAGTTTAGGGGTAATTAAAGCTTCAATAAAACCCGCAATAATTAGACCCGGTAGCACGATAAATAGATACTGCCGGAACAAAGCGTATAAAAATGGCCTTAACGGTAATTGGCCAACCCAATCATCTTTTTGATTGCGCATATTATGTGTTCGACTACGAATATAGTAATTAAGTTCTCCAGCAATCCCTAAGGTAATCGCAAAACAAGACAGCTCAATAATTCCGTGGGGAAGGAGCCCAGTAGCGATTAACAGCCAAATATTCTGGTGAGCAATTGCCCCGACATAGATGACCATCCCAATACTGGCGGCCGTTGCTACAGCGTTATACCAATAAAGCAACGGGACTGGAATCAGTCCCAGCGCCAGAACAATCAGAACGGCCAATTCATTATGCCAGGCAATTTGGCCCCATAGTTTGATTCCACTAACTGGCTTAATACCACTTAGGGCCCGCCGCAAAGGAAGCATAACCTGACGAGCGGAAGGGTGCCAGAGCTGTAACGCAAAAAAGGCCAAGGCAGCAACGCAAAGAATCAGCAACCAAGCTGCTATGAAAGTTCGGCGCATTCGCTTGGAACGCCACTGCTTAAATTGTTGAATTTGGATGGTATTCACAAGTTTCACTCCTTTTGCCCTTTAGTATACACTATGATTTAAAGGGCACGTGAATTCTAAATTACACAAAGATAGGACAAAAGATAGGATTACTAGCAATTAGGTCTAATCGAATTAATTACTAGTATTTATCTTTTGTCCTATTTTTTCCGTTAATTATTTTTCTTGTGCTTCTTTGTTATTAAGCCTAGTCTTAACGACTAAAACATCAGTGATCGCATTACGATTAACGTATGATGCTACTGAGCCAACCAGAACTCGTTCAACTGCATTTAAACCAGTGGCACCAATCATGATTAAATCATTTTTGTGCTCTTGAGGAAAGTCACGGGAAATAATAGTCTTAGGATTACCAAAACGAATGTGGATTGTAACGTCGTTAAAATCAGATTTTTCCTTTATATCATTTGCCAAACGATCTAAGTATTTCTTAACATCCTCGGACATTTTATAGATAACGTCACCGTCAATAAAACTAGAGTAACTGACTTCAAACTGCTGCGTTGCAAGCACATCCAGAATGTCTAAGTGTGCGTTATTCCGCTTGGCAACAGCAACCGCCTTTTGCAAAGCTAGTTCTGCTTTCTTTGAACCATCAACCGGAACTAAAATATTATGGTATTCTTGTAACATTTTAATACCCCCTCACTTACCTCTATTATAAGTTGTTCGTCAATAAATTTCATTCAAAACACAAGAAGTCGTCTAATTTTTATTTTTTTACGGTCTCGTGACCGGGATACGGAGCCACAACTAGACTGCCGCCACGGTAAACTGCATAATAAACATCCGCCAGTTCGTAACCTTGTTGTGCTAAAATTGCTGCCACCCAGTCTTCATCCTTGTCAATTAACTCTAAAATATCCTGATCAATAACCGTATCTAAAATAACGGGGTACTTTACAGAATCGGCACCAACTAACGTAACCGTTAACTGACCATTTTGCTCTAAAACAGCGCGCTTCACCAAGCTAACATCGGTTACACCGGCTGTTCGTAACTTAAGTGATAAATCCCCTGCTGATAAACCAAAGCGCGTGGCAACTGCGACCAGGATTCGGCCATCGCGAACAATTGTATGGGGTTCTCCATTTACTAAGCGGCGTAAATAACGATTATGATTACTACCAAATTTAATTACCATCACAATTAAAGTCCAAATAACCAAGATCAGGAAAAATTCTAAGGCAGTAATATCTGAGTTATAAATCATACCCCCGATAATTCCACCTAAAACATAATTTTGAATTTGATCAACTGCGTTTGCTGGCGCTAAGTTTCCTTTTCCTAACAAATTAATTTGAATAATAACCGTAACTAAACCAATAAATAACTTTAAACCAATATCTGAGTAAGAAAAGATTTTAATCACCCGCCGTTTCAGGGGTTATCAACTGAGTTTTAATTAATTGATAACTTCCAAATGAACTATCAAAGTTGACCTGGTAGTACGTTTTCTTAACTCTAATAATCATTTGATCCGTTAGGGTTGTTGTATTGGCAGAAATGTATTTCAACGGTACCTGTTTTGTTTTACTAACTGAACGTAAAAAAGCAACGATTTGCGCATTTTGCGAAAGACTATTCTGAAATTGTTTATAATTATTAATTTGAATTCCGATCATCAAAACTGCGCTTAAAACAACAATAATCAGTAGATCGCGGTACTTACTATCATTTCTGTGGCGCAGAAACATAAACAAGAGTAGAATAACCAGAATACCCAATAGAACCAGAAAACCATAGCGCCAAACAAGTGCGCGATTAGTCTGTTGCAGTAACTGCCGATAAGTATAGAAATTCACCTAATCACACCCTTTAACTTTGTAATTTGTAACTATTCTTTATAAACGCTATCGTATTTGACGATAAATTTCAATCACCAACACTCAGTTTACTAGACAGAAGCCGCTAAGCATGCTATAACGCTGGTAGCAACCTTAAACTTCGAAAGGAAGTCTCTTGATGTCAATATATGATTATACAGTTACCGAGATGAATGGCCAGCAAGTTTCCATGGCTAAATACCGCGGAAAAATTGTTGTCATTGTTAATACTGCAAGCAAATGTGGTCTAGCACCACAACTAAAAAGTCTCGAAAAAATCTACGAGGATTATCATGATGACCCCGTCACCGTTCTCGGCTTTCCTTCTAACCAATTTCTTCAGGAACTGAAAGATAACGCGGAAATTGATGATTACTGTGCTTTGAATTATGGTGTTACTTTTACAATGCACAAGAAAATTCACGTTAACGGTAAAAATACTGAACCGTTATTTCAATATCTAAAAGACGAAACAGATCACAAACGAATTAAGTGGAATTTTACTAAATTTTTGATCGATGGTTCTGGTAACGTAGTTAAACGCTATGAACCAACGACTAAACCCGATAAAATTCGACCAGATATTAAACGATTACTGGCCGATGAACACGTGAATAGCTAGCAACCTATCTTAAGAGGCACAAAGAGGCCAGGACTTTTGTCCTGGCCTCTTCCTACGATTAGTCAAGGGGATTGAACTGTGCTTTTTCGTTTGAATTAGAATTTGATGCTGGCTTAAACGTCGAGC
>NZ_RHNP01000043.1 GCF_003950295.1 Loigolactobacillus iwatensis | reverse complement strand
AACAAAAAAACAGTGTTAGAAGTTGCTTAACTTCTAACACTGTAAAATTGGCTATCAACAGGATTTGACAGAGAGCCTTTTTTATTCCCACTCAATCGTCGCCGGCGGCTTGGAGGTAATGTCGTACACTACGCGGTTGACGTGGTCGACTTCGTTAACGATTCGGACGGAAATCTTTTGCAAGATGTCCCAGGGAATGCGTGCGAAGTCGGCGGTCATGCCGTCAATCGAGTTGACGGCACGAATACCAACTGTGTAATCATAAGTACGACCATCACCCATAACACCAACACTGCGAATACCTGGTAAAACGGTGAAGTACTGCCAGATATCACGCATCATGCCAGCCTTTTGAATCTCATCTCGTAAGATGAAGTCACTGTCGCGCACGATGTTGAGTTTGTCTTCGGTAATGGCACCGATAACTCGAATTCCGAGGCCAGGGCCAGGGAATGGCTGTCGCCAAACAAGTTCTTCCGGCATGCCTAATTTTTCACCTAAATCACGTGCTTCATCCTTGAACAAAGTCCGTAATGGTTCAATCAACTGGAAGTGCATGTCCTTTGGCAAACCACCAACGTTATGGTGCGATTTAATTGTTTGCGCAGTATCAGTACCACTCTCGATAACGTCGGTATACAGTGTCCCTTGGGCAAGAAAATCAATTCCCTTAAGCTTAATTGCTTCGTCGTTAAAGACCTGAATAAATTCGTTACCAATGATCTTGCGTTTCTTTTCAGGATCGGATACACCGGTTAATTTATCTAAGAAACGCTTTTGCGCGTCAACTTTAATGATATTTAAACCGAATTTACCTTCAAGACTAGCCATGACTTGATCAGCTTCGCCCTTTCGTAGTAAACCATGGTCAACGAAAATACTCGTCAACTGAGTTCCAATTGCTTTGTGGAGTAAAACACCTACAACGGAGCTATCGACCCCACCGGAAAGCCCAAGTAAGACCTTACGATCACCTACTTGTTCCCGGATTTTTTGAATTTGTAAATCAATGAAATCGTTCATTGACCAGTTGGCCTTAGCACCACAAACGTCAAAAGCAAAGTGCCGCAAAATGTCATTACCATACTCGGTATTTTGAACTTCCGTGTGGAACTGCAGACCATAGAATTTCCGCTTATCATCAGCAATCGCCGCGATTGGACAGTTCTTGCTAGTTGCAGTTTGTTTGAAACCATCTGGTACCTTTGTCACTAAATCACCGTGACTCATCCAAACGTATTGATCAGTTGGTAAATCCTTGAATAATACAGCGGTTGGATCAGTAACCTGAATATCAGCACGACCGTACTCACGATTGTTAGCTGGTTCAACGTCGCCACCAGGCAGAATATCTGCCATTAACTGCATGCCATAACAGATTCCTAAAACCGGAATACCTAGATTAAAGATTTCTGGATCAACTCGAAAAGCGTCCTTATCGTAGACACTGTTTGGTCCACCAGAAAAAATAATACCCTTTGGTGCCATTGCTTTGATTTCCGCAGCCGTCAGTTTATGCGATAACAATTCAGAATAAATCCCGAATTCACGAATTCGCCGAGTAATCAATTGATTGTACTGGCTCCCAAAGTCGAGGACGATGATCTTATCAAAATTTTGCATGTCCGTCGTTGCCAAATAATTCACCTCATTCATTTGATGTAAGTAACTTAAACGTACCTAAAAAGACGAATTCCTGCATTCAGTCTGTGAACACCTTCTTAAGCACTTTCTTTTCATAAATATTTTCAATAAACTCATTTTACTGATTGTCGTCCATTCGGTCAACCTTTCAAAGCCGCTTTTCATCTAATTATTAGCTACCCGATCAAAAAATACGAATTTATAGCGTTAAGTGTATTTAAAAACTACTTTTATTCGTATTTTTCTGGCCAAACAGTTACTAACCTCAAAATTTACGAAAATAAACGTGATCAATCTTATGGTTGTTTGTTTTATGCAAAATAACGTCCGCGCGATTCCGGGTTGGTAAAATGTATTCCTTTAAGTTCGGTAAATCATTGGTCTCCCAAACGTGACGGGCCATTTTCAAAGCAGCCGCGCGATCACCAACCGCATAAGAATAATAATAATTTGTCGGATCAGTGAAGGCTGTATCTAGCAACACTTTAAAACGATCCAAGTACCATTTTTCAATCAGATTCGGTTCTGCATCAACGTAGACTGAAATGTCAAAGAAATCACTAACATAAACCAACTGATTACTTGGTAACTGCAAGACGTTAATCCCTTCCACAATTAAAATATCCGGTGAATCAATTACATCATATTCGTTAGGAATCACATCGTAAATTTGGTGCGAATACTTTGGTGCCTTCACAGGGCCCTTATTATTTTTAACGTCGGTTAAAAAATTAATTAGCCGCTGCATATCATAACTTTCTGGAAAGCCTTTGCGCTCCAAAATTTTTCGTTGCTTCAACTCCGCATTAGGGTACAAGAAACCATCGGTAGTAATATTTTGAATTCGTTTTGTTGGGTAAGCCCGGGTTAACAGAATCTCTAGTAAGCGCGCCGTGGTGCTCTTGCCCACCGCCACACTACCTGCAATACCAACGATAAATGGTGTTTTATGCGCGCGCACTCGCAAAAAATTCGTGCGATCATGCTGTTGCGCTTGATATTGATCATAGTAAACATGAATCAAATGGCGTAATGGCAAATAAATCTCCCGTACGTCTTCTAGCGATATTTGATCGTTTAATGATTTGGCTTGGTCCAGTTCGGCTTGGGTAAGCGGTGCCATTCCATTACGATAGAAACGGCGCCATTCATCCCGACTGATCCGGTAGTAATTCATCTCATCTTGCAATTTAATCCCCCACCACATCCATGATGCCTCTATTTTAGCATATCTCTGAAATTTTACCGGAGTTTTTTAATGCTTGTTTGGAAAAGCGGTTAGATTCCGCAATTGTGGATTATGACTAGCTTCGCTGACGATGTCGATCGGACTAAGATGAACCAAAGTCCGAATCACAGCCTAAATCGCTAATAATCTTGATGCTACGAACGATGACCATTCTTGTGGCAAAAGGGAGGACACAGTTATAAAGTCCATAACTGCCTGCGACTCAGTTCGTCTCAGTCAACGCAAGAAACATGGCTCTTAGAATTAGCCTAAGCACGGTCCCACTAGATTAGTCAGGTAAATCACTGGCAAAATTAATTTCAGAGCACGACCTAGATCATCAACTAGCTCGTCCCCTTTAATGATCGTCGCCCAACCACAAGAATCTAGCTGCTAAACACGCAGCAATTATTTTTGCAAAACAGCACCTCAACAAATCCTTCATTCA
This sequence comes from Loigolactobacillus iwatensis, assembly GCF_003950295.1. GTDB lineage: Bacteria > Bacillota > Bacilli > Lactobacillales > Lactobacillaceae > Loigolactobacillus > Loigolactobacillus iwatensis. The sequence goes on along the minus strand of NZ_RHNP01000043.1, from coordinate 22,336 downwards.
ACACTGAGATCTAGTTGTTGTGCTAGTTCACTACTCTCGCGTTGTGCCTTCAAATTAGCAGCTCGCCGTTGCTTGTAAGCAGCGCAAACTAATTTTTCTTCACGGCTTTCTGGCCTTAAAGTGGGCAACACTGCCTGTTTATCTAAAGCAACAAAAGTCAAAAAAGCCGTTGCACCAAGGTAACGTTCATCATTTAATGCATCCTCACCAATAACCTTGGCAAAAACTTCTAGAGAGCGACTACCAGCACCGCTAACGTAGGTTTGAACCGTGACAATTTGGCCAACTTGAAAAGCCTGCCTAAATTCAAAATGATCTACAGCCGCTGTCATTACCGCAGTATTCGCAAACCGTAACGCGCTAATAGAGGCTACATTATCGACCAACGCCATTAAATGCCCGCCATGCAAAGTTTGCAGCGGATTCAAATCTTGATACAATATGTGATGTGCTTGTAATGCGGTTGAGGCCGCACACGTTTTTATTTGTTGTTTCATAATTATTTTATCCTTTACACGGAAATATTTAAACAAAAGTATAGCACAAGGCCGCCCGTTATTTGTCCTGGGAGTGGGACAAAAGTCGGTTTTGGGTTCACTGCGTAGCGTAAGCCAATCCAATAACCGCAGTTAGGCACGTGAACACAGACTTTTGGCACGCGTTCTAGAGTATCGTGCGGAAACAATGAGAACCAAACTTTCGTCCCACTCCCTTACTAAAATACTCTTAGTGGCAATAAGCACACTTTTAAGGAGACAAAACATGGCAGAAATTATTCTTTTTGGTGACAGTATTCTAGCCGGCTTTAATCACGGTTGGACGTATCCGGTAATTACTAAGACGATCCAACAAGCTTTTCCCAACGACCACGTTTTTAATGCATCCGTTCCTGGGGACACTACTGAAGACGCTCTTAATCGGGTTACGGCACACGTCTTAAGTCGTAAACCGGCCGCCGTCGTCCTCTTTTTCGGTGCCAATGATTTATCGCAAATTCTGGGTATTAGTCCCCAAGCTTACCGGCAAAATCTAACGCAATTAATCAAACAAATTGGAGCTTCCAAACTAATTATAATTGGTCCACCAATGATCGATGAAAGTTTAAATCCTGATCGCCCGAGCCACCGTATCACCCAGTACAACCAAATTGCCAGCGATGTTTCAAAAAAGGCCCAGGTTGATTTTATTAATCTAAGTGCTGCCATGCAGGCTCAAGCGAAACCACTACACCAAGACGATGGTCTTCACTTTAATTCTGCCGGCAATCAATTGCTATGCTCCCTAATTACCGAACATTTACGCCAACGACTAATGAGAAATTAGTCGCATTGTCCCGCTAAATAGCGTAGACTGGTGGATATGATTGTACTCTAAAATGATGAAAGAAGTGAAATAGATGAAGATTGCTGTTGTAACTGATAGTGCATCCTACTTAACCGAACAACAAGCAAGCGAAAATAATATAACGGTCGTCCCAATTACCGTTATTTTCGGAAAAACTACTTACAAAGAAAATGTCGATCTTACAACTAAACAATTTTATGATATGTTACAAACACATAAGGAACTACCTAGTACAGCTCAGATTTCCATGGGCCAAATTCAGGCCGTATATGATGACCTAGCAGAACAAGGTTATGATGCCGTTATCAGCATTCACCTGTCCAGTGGTATTACCAGCTTTATTCCTAATTTAGAGGCTTACTTACCGAATATTACTAACATAAAAGTTTATCCTTTTGATTCATTATTGACCACCGCGGCGGAAGGCAACATGGCTTTATTAGCCGCTAATTTGGCCAAGGCTGGTAAATCCGTTGACGAAATTTTTACGGCTTTAAAAACATTACGTGATAGTCAACGGGTTGACTTTATTGTTGCCGATCTTAGCCATTTAGTTCGCACTGGCCGTCTAAGCAACGCCTCGGCCATTGTTGGTAACATGTTACGCATCAAGCCAATACTAAACTTTGACAAACAAGGAAAGATTGTCGCGGTTGCTAAAGAGCGTACTTCCAGGCGTGCCTTTAACCACGTTAAACGTGAAATCACTGATTACATTAATCAAGTTGATTATCCCGTTCGAATTGACGTCATTGACGGCGATAATGCGGCCGAAAGTGAAAATTGGGTTAATGATTTTCAAGCTAGTTACCCCCAGGCTGCCATTGATACTAGCACTTTGGGACCAGTACTTGGGGTTCATGCTGGTCGAAAAGTCATGGGCGCTGTTTGGGCTCGTGACTGGAAGAGCCTACTATAAGACTTGGTGATGACTGGTTTCTGATCGTAACTAACAAAAAATTCACCTATTAAATGCGTTCTAATTTTTAACTAATAACTAGCAAAAAAGCAGCGTACTCGTTTAAAACCAGATTAATTGGCTAAACGAGTACGCTGCTTTTCTATTTTCTATAAATAAGTTTAACTGGTCTAGATCGTGCTTGCTAGTATCGCCCTAGCCAATTCAGCGTAAACCTGTTTAAAAAAACAGATTCCGGTTATAGCTAATCCGCAATTGCAAAGTAGAATCTAACCGCTTTTTTAAACACCCTTTTTATCAACTGTATATCGTTCTTGCGGCACATCATTCAACAATGGTGAAACCGTTTTTTCAGCCATTAGCGTTAAATGATGCATTGCCCGCGAAGCAATTGTATACAATAATTGCCGTTCGTCGTCATTCCCGTAATTGGCCGCTGTGACTTGCCAAGCAATAATCGCGTCAAATTCTAACCCTTTGGCCAAGTAGGATGGGACAATGATTGTTCCCGCCGCCAAACGTTGATTCTCAGAACGAATCAGCGTCACTGGCACTTTTTGATCATGCATTATCGTGTAAAGTGCCTCACTATCCTGCCGGGTCTTCGTAATGATTGCCGTAGTTTGGCCGGCCTCATTGTTAACCGTTAGCTGCTGCTTTAATGCGGCTACTAAGTCGCTAGTCGTTGGTCGTACAACCAGATTAGGAATTGGACCCTCACGATTAAAGGCAGTAACTTTCTCACCATTTTTCAACAGTGCCTTAGTAAAATTCGTAATCTGTTCAGTAGAACGATAGGATTGAGTTAACTGAATAACCCGCGTATCTTCCTTTTCAAACATCGTTCCCAATTCTTTAAGCAAGCTATGGCTACTTTCTTGAGTGAAAATGGCTTGATTCAAGTCACCTAATAGTGTGAACCGAGCTCGTGGAAAACTAGTTTTCAAAAAGCCTAATTCATAAGGTGTATAATCTTGAATTTCGTCAATAAATAAATAGCGAATATCCCGATCACCGTGTTTACCAGTTATTAAATCGTACATGTAAAGGTAAGGTGTCACGTCATCCATTGCTAACTTTTTCTGGCGCAAGCGGTCTAAAACTTGGTTAACGTCCAACTGCCATTCTTCTTCGCTAATGTTAAACTGTTTTAGATCTAGATATTTCGGTACTTGGCGTAGAAAGTCAATGTACTGACCCTTAATATTTAAAAAATGATTACGACTAATTCCCCGGCGAACACTTTCAAAGGCGGCCGTTACAACACGCCGGGCTAAGAAACTAAATTCCTTGTCACCATTCTCAAAATTATGCGGATGATCACCATACCACTTATTAATTCCCTCTGAATCAAGGCTTTCAATAAATTCACTAACCCATTTGGATCGCATTTCCGAATTAATTCGGCGGCCTAAATAACGTAATAAATTTTCCTTTGTGGCGGTTAATCGATTACCTAAATGATAGTTTTCATTGTATTTATAATAAGTTTTTTCAATTCGATCTTTATCGATAAAAACTTCATTACGCAATTTCACATCCCGAAAGTGCATATCCGCCTTTTCCAAATGTTCGGCGTACTTCTGGGTTGCTTCAAGAAATGCCAAACTGGATTTTAAGCGGCTGACCTTCTTGTCAACGTGATTTTCGTGCTTTTCAAATTGAGTGAATAGATCCTCCACCTCAATATTGGGCAAACGCCGGGCAGCATACTGATGATACGTTAACTGCACCATGTTTTGTTCACCTAATTCAGGTAAAACGTTAGAAATATAGTCATTAAATAACTGATTGGGCGAAAACATAATCACTTGACTAGATTTTAAATTCCCCCGGTACCGGTATAACAGATACGCAACGCGCTGCATAATTGCTGACGTTTTCCCGGAACCAGCAGCACCTTGAACAAATAACAGTTTAGCCGAAGTATCACGGATAATCTGGTTTTGCTCCCGCTGAATTGTGGTCACAATACTCTTCATCTTAGTGTCAGATTGTTCACCCAGTACTTCCATCAACATTTGATCGCCGATGGTCTCCTGGGTATCGAACATGGTTTTAATCTGCCCATTTTCAATCAAAAATTGTCGTTTTAAACTTACGTTAACAGCCTGTTCACCGTCTGGCGTTTGGTAGGTCACTCGGCCAAGATTACCATCATAATAAATCGACGAAATTGGTGCCCGCCAATCATAAATTAGAAAGTGGTCTGTAGAATCGGTAAAGGAACCTAACCCAATGTATATCGTTTCTGCCGCCTTGGCCTTATCTTCCTGAAAATCAATCCGCGCAAAATAAGGCGTCTTATCCAAACGCTGTAAAACATCCAGTTGCTGTGCTGAATGCTGCCAACTATTATTCCGCTCATTCAGCATTTGCTGTTGCTGCCTGATCGATAGGGCAGTATCCATCATGCCTTCATAAGAGCCAGTATTTAGCTTCACATCATTATTAAAGTTATCGTTGATGGATTGTTCATCACTTTTAGCTTCACTGATCTTCTTAGTCAATTCACTTTCAGTTGACTTAATTTTGGCTACAACATCATCTACTCGTGCTTGTTCCTTTTGCTTCTCAGTCACTGATGCACTGCCTCCTTATGAACACTAAACTTAAGTTATTTGGATATTCAATTTTAGCACTTTCCGCGGCTTCATACAATCAGTGCGAACTGAAACTACGGTAGTGATCGCATATCAGTCAATTAGTAACTATCTTAAATACCTACAACTTATCTGCCTGCGGGTTCTCTTTTCTAACGTTGTTTGAATCACCTAATTGTTAAACAGTATGCGACCTCGTTTAAGTACAACTGTTAGTTATAAATTTTTGTTTAAATCATTCCTATTTTTTACGTTTGTCGTTGCACCATTTGCTATAAACAGTGTACTCTAGAATTAATGTTGTTGATAAGGAGGGATGACTTGCTGCACACATTAGTTTACGGTTTAACTCACCTGGAGTCTGTCCTATTGCCGCTTTTTCAATATTTCGGTCATTACAGTTACGCCATTTTATTCTTAATGATTTTTATTGAAACTGGCCTAGTCATCTTTCCTTTTTTACCTGGCGAATCAGTTATTTTTATTAGCAGTACTTTAGCAGCACGTAATGGATTCTTTCTTGATATTCAATTACTCTTTTTAACTTTCTTCTTTGCTGCATTAATTGGTGACACCGTTAATTTTGAAATTGGCCGTCACCTAGGACGTTTAAAGTTTATCAAGCGTCATATTAAAGATAAACAACTTGAACACGCTTCTGCTTTTTTTATTCGGCATGGTGGTAAAACGGTGATTTTCGGCCGCTTTGTTCCCATGATTCGAACCTTTATCCCGTTGATTGCGGGTATGTTCAAAATGAGCTACCGGCGCTTTATCCTTTATAACTTTCTCGGTGTTTTAATTTGGGTATCCAGCGGTTCATTTTTAGGGTATTATCTTGGCAGTCTACCTCTGGTTCAAAATCATTTTTCACTAATCTTATTGAGCGTTGTTGCTGTTGCCTTGGTTCCTGGTTGCACAATTGGTATTTGTAATCTCATAAAAAAGCACCACATTAAAAGAATAGATGATTAGGTAAAGTTGGGCAGTACTTTTCATTTTATTACGAAGAAAAATAGTTAGAACTTTTAAACAGGCGGTCGAGACAAATTTCTATTTTTGTTTCGGCCGCCTTTATGACCTCAACTATTTTACTAGTGTTCACTAAAGGGAGTCATTCAAGGAAGATGTTCATCCTTTAGCCATTCATTTTTTATTTGTGCTGTTTTTCGCTAAAATGTTATGATAAAAACAAAAAGAGGCGTAAAGCAATGGCACAACTATCACTACTGATCGTATTACTGGCTGCATTAATGACACCATTATTCATGGCACGCTTTAAAATCACGTTAGTGCCAACAGCTGTGGCCGAAATTATTGTTGGCATTATTTTAGGCAAAAGTTTCTTGAATCTAGTTCATTTTACGGAAAACTTGCGGGAACTATCTAGCCTAGGGGTGATTATTCTTATCTTTCTTTCTGGGATGGAAATCGACTTCAATTTATTTCGACCGCAAAAACCAATTGGCAACGCTCAACCTGCAAAGTGGACTCCAGTCAAATTGGCCGTTTGTGCTTACACGGGTATTGTCATTACTTCTGCACTTTTAGGCTGGCTACTTCATTTAACTGGCCTATTCAACGATATTTTATTGGCCACCATTATTTTCTCTACCATCGCTTTAGGCGTGGTTATCGCTGCCTTGACTGAAAAAGAACTACTAAGCAAGTCATTTGGCCAAACGGTTTTGCTCACTGCCGCGTTAGGCGAAATTGTACCATTACTCGCATTAACCGCCTACGCTTCAATTAACGGCGGCCAATCTAAAAGCTTGTGGCTAGTTCTTTTAATTTTTTTTGCCGCAATTTTTCTACTATTACGTTTTCGCGGTATTTACCAATTCTTTTCACGAATTGACAAATCAACAACTCAATTAGATATTCGGTTAGCATTTTTCCTCATCTTCACGTTAGTCACGATTGCGGAAAGAGTCGGCGCCGAAAATATTTTAGGGGCCTTCTTGGCCGGTATTGTTATGAAACTACTACAGCCTAGTGATGCAACTCGTGACAAGCTAACCTCAATTGGCTACGGCTTTTTCATTCCGATCTTCTTTATTACTACCGGGGTAAAATTAGATTTGCCAAAACTATTATCAGACCGGCAATCACTAGTTTTAATCCCAGTCTTTTTTGCTTGCTTCATGCTTGCTAAGATTATTCCGGTCTTTTTCTATCGCCAACGGTACACCACCAAAAATGCTTGGGCTGGCGGCTTCCTCGCCTCCACCACAATTACGGTTGTGATTCCAACTTTAACCGTTGCACAAAACTTACACGCAATCACAAGTCAACAAGCAGGTGCCTTCATCTTGGCCGCTGTCATTACTTGTATCTTCTCACCAATTATTTTCAACAAACTTTACGCACCAGAAAAAGAAGATTTGGTTAAAACACGCGTGACCTTTATCGGCACCAATCTACTAACCATTCCGGTGGCGCAACAATTGTCTAAGGGTTGGTATGACATTAAAATGTTCACCACGATACCAAAGAATTATCACACGTATAACAGTGAGGCCAACGTTGAGCTTCTTCCTGACCTGGATGAACAGACGCTGCTTGACGCTGATGTTTTCAACACTGATATCATGGTTTTAGGTTATTTTGACTATAACTTGAACTTTCGAACTGCTCAGGCAGCTAGCAAACACAATGTCCCTCGAATTATTGCTCGGTTTGAAGAAAAAAACGTTGCGGATAATAAGGACGAGATTTTAAGTCAACAAGGCATTGAATTATTTAATTCCTTTGACGTTAATATTAGTTTGCTTCGTGGAATGATTGAATCACCATCCACGTTGAAACTGCTAACCGACACTTCTGCTGGCCTTTATGAGGTAGCGGTCCAAAATCGGCGCTACGCAGGAATGGAATTGCAAAATCTACCGTTTATTAATAGTATTACGATCAGTCGAATTTATCGTAATGGCCTATTTATCGCCCCCCACGGCGACACTTTTATAGAAAAGGGTGATCACTTGATTTTTACTGGCGATAAGGCGGATGTTCCAGAAATTCGGCATCAATTAAGTATCAAAAATTGATGTTCAGAAAAGTTGTAAAATTAACCTTAACGGGCTTACTATTATTGACGCTAGCTGGCTGTAGCTCATCAAACTCACAACAAACTAACCAGTCCAGTACTAATTCACCTGTTAAGCAAAGTCAACCACGGGATATTTTCACAGCAAAAATAAGCCTGACACAAGCAGTTAAACTATTCAAACAAAAACAACCTAACGCCACCTTACTACAAGCCACTTTGCAGCAAGAGCACGGGGTTTATACTTACCACTTGATTGGGCGAATCCACCAACACTTCATTAAAATGACAGTTAATGCTATGCGGCCAAACGTGATTAAAACCACCCACCAAGCAAGTTCGAGTACTTTAGCAAACGCCGAACCGCTAAGCCTAACAGGCGTCAAATCATTAAAAATAATGAGTACGATCGCACATAATCAGGTAAAGGATGGCAAATTATTGCGCTATACTTTAGGCAAGGCTAACAGCGTTACCTACTATGATCTGACGTTAAAAAGCCCCAGTGTTGGCACCGTGCAATTACGGCTAGATGCCAAAGCTGGCGACATTTTGCAACGAAATCAATTGCATTAAAAAAGTGTCTCAAAAGGCGCCTAGACGTTAAGAATTACTTACAATGTCAATCGGACTGGCATGGAACCAAAGTCCGAATTGCGGCCTAAACAGACGAGTCACCTTTAAAAAAGGTGACTCGTCTGTTTAGACTAACCTACCTTTTTAGACACGTTTGCGTCAAATCTGTTGAAAAACAATCATTAAACAAAACGCTTTTTCCAAACACTCTCTGACCTGATTCGCAATCGCGAGTCAGGCTTTTTTTGTGCAACCAAAAAGAGGCCGTGAAGTGAACCCCAGCCTCTTACCATTTCCGCGCATTACTCTAGAACGTGTGCCAAAAATCTGGGTTAGCTTACGTTACACAGTAAACCGAAAACCAACCTTGGTCCCACTCCCATCATTTTTAATTATAAATTTTTATCCATCGCAAAAGTTAATCTTGATAAGGCCGAATTCTTAATAACAAGCTCACCAAGAAAGGCCTGCGTCTTAGTCATCATTTGTCGCGTTATTGCCTCATTAGCCTGCGTTAGTGCAGTTGGACTAACTTCAATTGGTAACAGTTCACTTAAGTGATCAGTGGCCGCAACGTGCCGCAGCGCTATCCGTTCACTTTCGGCAAGAAAATCAGTTACCGCTGGTGCCAACTTTAAATAATGTGGTTCAACTAAGACTGCCAAAACACGGTACAGCCAGTAAGCGCTACTTAGCGTTACCTTAGCCGGTGTCTGACTGTACGCCTGCGGAATTACCGTACTGTTACTGTAAAAAGGAACATACGGACCAAAAGCGCTAATGCCAAAGGCTACCCATTGAATGGCCGCCAACGCTTTAGGCTTGTCCGCCCTAATTTGTAGGATGTGCGAATTTTGTGTTCGCGATAAGGAAATTGCGCGGTACCTTTCCCGGCTACTTTGATCCCCCGTTGTACCTAACGGATCATACTTTGTTCCATTATAGTGGGAACGCAAAACTTGTTGAACATCCGCTAAACTAAGTTGCTGGTCGGGGTACTGAACAAATGGCAAGTCAGTAGCTTCCGGTTGCTGCATCACTGTTGGTGTCAGTATTCGCTGCCCTTCCCAAACCCGCGGTAAATTATAGTGTGCGTCTTCTTGTGTTTGGGTCCCAAAAATCACACGGAAATTAAACGTTTCCGGTCGTGGATTTAAATGATTCGTCATTACAAAATTTTGTAACCCTGGTGCAGTAATAAAGTTTTCCCAATCGTCAAAATTAATCTCTTGAATTGCCAATTGGTTGGCCACAACTGCATAAGCGTTGCTAGGAATTCGTTGCGCTACCCACTGATGTCCAGTAGCAATTTCCATATACCAAACTTCACTGGCATCACTGAAAAGTACGCCATTAGTTTCGGCCGCGCCAGATTGAGTGACAATTTGGCCCAGGCGTTCAACACCAGCCCGGGCGGATTTGACGAATGGTAAAACCCCACTGACCATTGCGTCTTCTGCAATCCCATTATCAACTAATGGATCCGCCGCCAACACTTGGTCATTAGCGTAAGCACTCTCCGTGGCGCTCATTGCGACGTTAATGCTATTGATCCCTGACTCTTCGTATAATCCCGCACTAGCATCCCGATCAGGTGTTGCCGTATAGCGCAGTGCTGGGCCGTTAAGTAACAGCCTAAATCCATTATTGGCTGATACAAAACACTCAGAATGATAGTCTTTGGCCGCACGAATAATTAGTCGCTTAGGAGCTATTGCAACGTAATTATCTTCATTACGGGCGATTATTGTGGAGCCATCAATTGTTGCATCTTTACCTATCAAAATCGAAGTACATGCTGCATGTGTCATTCGTTTATTCATCCGTTCGCCTCACTAAAAAATACTGTTCCAAAGGTTCTTAACCCAACTAACAAATCGTTGCCACCAGCTAGAATTTTGGGCATTCTGCAAAACACCACCCACTTTATTTAAAGTACTATTAATACTCGACTTAGCTTTGTCCAACTGATTCATACTAGATTTATCTAATACACCAGAAGTTGATTGGTATTTTTGAGCCAAATTAACAATCTTTGTAATGTTTGTCTGGCTAATTTTACCTTCTAAATGATTATCTTTAATCGAATTATTAACAATCGTAGTAATCTGGGTCGTGTTGGCCGTTTTACCTTCGTTCTTCAAATCTGCCAACTGTTGCTTGATATCAGTTAACACGTTAGCTAATTGAAGCTTAATTTTTGTCGTATCGGATTTATTCTCGCTACTACTTTGATTAGGATTTTGCTGTTCATTTTCCTGGGCCGCATCTTGAGCAACGTCATTCGTTGTTTCCAATTCCTGTTGGCCTAAGGCAGCCCGGGTTGGATCAACTTTTTCACCATTAACATCAAAGGCCTTATAAATCCCAGTCAAGGCGCTTTCCCCGGTCACCGGTTTAACACTTGCCACTTCAATGGTTGCATCCTTAATTCCCGCGGTGATCAACGGATTTTTATATTCATCGGCCGTGATCTGCGTAATATCACTTGGTGTATCAATTTTTACAGTAATACCGTGGCCACTGTCCTCACGAGTAACGAGGACCGAGGAAATCATTACACTAGTATCACCGGAACCAGAACCGAGGTAATGAACAAGATCTTGCCCAGTTACGCTTTCAGTCGTTACTTGATCTGATGAAATGTTCATGATCTGCATTGTTTGCTGCACCTGATCCTGCGTGAGACCACCACCATAAATGAACGTTGGTTTCCCCCAGCGTTCGTTGACTACCGAGCTTGAACTAGTGGTGGTCGTATCATCCGCCTGCACTGTACTGCTACGCCATAAGAATAACCCACCAACAAGAAGTGTAGCGACACCTAACCATTGCTGCCATTTTTTACTCATAACTTCTTACTCCTTCTATAACTTAATTTAATCCCGTTCCCTTACCTTTCATTATACCTGAAATTGACTTGTAAGCCGATAGCTTAGTGATCTCTTAAGTACTTTTAAAAAAACTTAGACAGTGTGCATCGATTTCTGTAATTGGCCGTCTCTTTTTCCTTCGCTTACGATTGTGCTAAGATAGACATATTATATAGAGGAATTAGGTGATAGTATGGCAGAAAATGGAACACACATTATTACATTGGAGAACGGTTACCACCTTTGGACCCACACTGATGGTACCGGCGACATCAAGCTTCTCACACTTCACGGTGGCCCTGGTGGCAATCACGAATATTACGAGAACTTCGCAGATAAATTAGCCCCAATCGGCGTGCAGGTTTCAATGTACGATCAGCTTGGTTCGTGGTACTCTGACCAACCTGATTTTAGTAAAAAAGAAAATCGCGATCGTTTTTTGACTTACGATTATTATTTGGATGAAGTAGAAGAAGTTCGCCAAAAATTAGGTCTAGATAATTTCTATCTAATTGGCCAATCTTGGGGTGGCGCCTTGACTATGCTTTACGCATTAAAGTACGGTCAACACTTAAAGGGTGCTATCATCTCTAGTATGGTAGATAACATTGATGAATACGTCACGCACATTAACCAAGTACGTGAAGAGGCCTTATCTGCTGATGCCGTTGCTTACATGCAAGATTGCGAAAACCGCAATGACCTCGACAATGAACGCTATCAAGGTTACGTTGATATTCTCAATAAGGGTTACGTTGACCGTAAACAGCCACCGGCAATTAGCCACTTGATTGATACAACAGCAACGCCCGTCTACAATGATTTTCAAGGTAATAATGAATTCGTTGTGACTGGTAAGCTAAAGTCGTGGGATATTCGCGATCAAATTAAAAATATCAAGGTTCCGACGCTATTAACCTTTGGTGAACACGAAACAATGCCATTAACAACAGCAAAACGAATGGCAGAACAAATTCCTAATGCTCGTTTAGTGACAACCCCTAATGGTGGTCACCACCACATGATCGATAACGCGCCAGTTTACTTCGAACACCTGACGCAGTTCATTCAAGATGTCGAAGCTGGTACTTTTAAACCTTAATTAAAAATAGCGCGAAAAAGTAATTGCTGCTTTTCGCGCTATTTTAGACATTTTATTTAATCTGGAGGTTAACGTAATATGAAAAATTTGACGGTCTACCTTGTACGCCACGGCCAAACTTACTATAATCGCTACAATCGCATGCAAGGTTGGGCGGACTCACCATTAACTGAACAAGGCATCCAAGACGCCGAAAATACGGGCAGTCGCTTAGCACAACTCAAATTTGCCCGGGCATATTGTAGTGATACCGGCCGTGCACGTAATACGGCCCGCCTTATTTTAAAGGCCAATAAATCTTCTTCAATAACCGAACCCGAAGAAACGACCTATTTTCGCGAACAGTTCTACGGCTATTTTGAGGGTGCCAACTCTTCAGAAACTTGGTACATGGCCGGTTATCCGCACGGCTGTAAAAACTTTGCCGAAATTATTACGAACTATTCGATTGATGCTTCAAAGGATTTTATGAAGGAAGCTGATCCTTTTCACGACGCCGAAAACAGCACTGAATATTGGCATCGTCTTTTAAAGGGCATTGCTAAAATCCACGAAGAAAATCAAACGGACACTAACGTTTTGCTGGTCAGTCATGGGACCACAATTCGCAGCATTGTTGGCAAATACGGCACCAACCAATTTGATTTAACTAAAAGTCCATTAAACGGTAGTGTCACCAAGTTACGCTTAAGCGATACAAATATTGCGGTTGATTACTATAATCGAATTGAGGGCCAACTTTAGATTAATAAATATCAAAGGAGTGCACCAAGAGTCGGTTTTGGGTTCACTGCGTAGCCCGGCTAATTCAATAGCCATAGTAAGTTTATTGAATTAGTTGTAGTTAAGCACGTGAGCCAGACTTTTGGCGCAAATTCCAGAGTAAAATTCGAAAAAAACAAGCGGCCAAGACAAAAGTCTTGGCCGCTTGTTTTTTCAAATATTATCACCAAAATGTGTTCCACAAGGTAACATTTGCGTGCCTTTAATCGCTTGAGGCTTTTCTTGCCGCTAAAATTACGGCCGCAGTTTCCTCAACTGAACGTACGGTTGTATCAATGGGTTCTATTTTTAGCTGCGCAAATAGCCGATCGGCGTACTGTAATTCCGACTTAATTTGTTCTAAATCTGTATATTGATTGGCCTTAGCTAATCCCATACCAGCCATTCGTGTTTGGCGGACAGACTGCAACCGTTTGGGATCAATTGTTAAACCAACTAATTTTTCCTTTGGCCAGCTAAGAAGATCTTCTGGCAGTGGTGTGCCTGGAATTAACGGTAGATTTGCTACCTTTAATCGTTGATTTGCCAAATATAAGCTAACTGGTGTTTTTGCTGTGCGCGAAACGCCTAATAAAATTAAATCGGCCTTCAAAAAGCTTTGTAACTGCTGTCCATCATCATGAGCAACGGCAAAATCAACTGCGGCAACCTTCTTTAAATAATCTTGATTAATTGCGTGCCGAATACCAGGCTTACGAATAGGTTGTTCTTGCGTTAACCCAGCTAATTTAGTCATTAAGGGAGTCATGTAATCAACCAGCGTCATCTGGTGAGTAGTTGTAAAGTCCGTCACCCACTGAACAAGTTTCGGATCTACTAGTGTTATTGCAATAAGTGCTTTTTCGGTTGCTGCCTCGCGCATAATTGGTTCAAGCTCGTCAATTTCCGTTACAAACGGAAATATCTTAATTGTCGCTTCTACCGCCGGATACTGCAGCAAAGTTGCCTGAATAGCTCGTTGTGCCGTTTCACCTACTGAATCCGAAATGACGTAAATTTTGACTTGCTGTTTTGTCATCTAGCTTACTCCCATCTATCAACTAATCTAAGGCTAATCGTTTGAAAACTTAATTCTAGTGACACCTTTAGACCAAACTGGCTATTTTTTGAAATAGTTTAGCCTAAAAGGTAGCTCCTAATCATACTTTTCGTGTTCAATTTTCATTCCAACTTCCACAAAATACTGCATTATTTTGGTCTTAGTAACTTTGCCGACAACCTTTTTGCTCTGCTCAGCCAATACAGGTAGTGAATCAACTTGGTGCGACATGAGCAAATAACCTGCATCCAAAATTCGATCCTCGGCCGTAATTGTTGTGATATTTGGCATGCGGGTCATAATCATCGACGCAAAGATTTGCGTTAAATCCTGCGTATTCAATGTAGCACGCAGGAGATCCTTTCGTGAAATAACCCCTAACAATTGTTGCTCATCGTCGGCAACATAGAGCGAACCAATATCGTACATGAACAGCGTTGTGACCGCATCCTGTAGTGTTGTTGTCGGTTTAATCAAAACTGGCGTCAACATCACCGTTGCCACCGGCACTTCATACAATGTCTCAAAAGTTAACGGATTAGCGTGTTGGCCAGAATAAAAATACCCCACTTTTGGTTTAGCATCTAGCATTCCTGTCATCGTTAAAATTGATAAATCATTTCGCAGAGTCGGCCGCGTTAAGTTAAGGTGCTGGGCAATCTTATTACCGCTAATCGGTTGTTCATTTTTAACAATCTCAATAATTTCCCGTTGCCTTTTTGTAAATTCCACGCTAATTGCCGCCTTATCTTAATTTCACTACTGTCAGTATAACTGATTAAAGCGTGACTTAAAAGGCGGGTGGGTGCGGCAAAATATACTTTTACCGTACTCGCCCGCCTTTTAAATTACTCGCGCAATAAGATATTAATGGGTCGTTGGTGTTACCTTAGCAAAACTTGGTTGGTGCCGGCGATTAATTGCTGCCTGCGCACTAGCTAAGACGGCAACGGGAACACGATATGGTGAACACGAAACGTAGTCAATTCCAATCGCATCAAAGAATTTAATTGATTCAGGATCACCACCGAGTTCACCACAAACACCAATTGGTAATGAACGTTTTTCTTTACGGCCACCATTAACCGCCATTTTCATTAAGGCGCCCACACCTTCTTGATCAAGTGATTTAAATGGATCAGCCGGTAACAGGCCCTTTTCAATATAATCAGGTAAGAAGCTTCCACTATCATCTCGTGAGAAACCGTAAGTTAGCTGGGTTAAATCATTAGTCCCAAAACTAAAGAAATCGGCCTCTTGCGCAATTTGATCGGCAACTAGACAAGCACGCGGCATTTCAATCATAGTTCCAATCTGATAATGAAGCGGTTGTTTTGTTGTCGCAAATACTTCATTAAGCTTGGCCACTAAACGATCCTTAACCCAACGCATTTCAACTAGCGAACCAATTAATGGAATCATGATGTGCGGTTTAACGTTTATTCCCTCGGCCCGAACCTGCAACGCCGCATTAGCAATCGCGGTGACCTGCATTTCATAAATGTCAGGGTAAGTAACGGCCAAACGACAGCCGCGGTGACCAAGCATCGGGTTAACTTCCTTTAATTCAGCAACTCGATTACGTAATTTATCTACCGAGACATTCATGGCAGTAGCAACTTCCTTTAATTCTACTTCATCATGGGGCAAGAACTCGTGTAATGGTGGATCCAGTAAACGAATCGTCACATTCTTACCCTCGGCTAAACGATACAAAGCAACAAAGTCTTTTTGCTGCATTTCACGCAATTTATTTAATGGGTCAATTCGATCATCAGCCGTTCGGGCAATGATTAATCGGCGCATCTGGAATAATCGTTCGGACTTAAAGAACATGTGCTCAGTTCGTGTCAATCCAATTCCCTTGGCTCCAAATCGTAAGGCTTGTTCAAAATCGGCCGGTGTATCAGCATTAGCAAAAACATCAACGTTACCATTTTTCTGCGCCCACTGCAGAAACTTTTGTAAATTAGGATCTTGTGCTGCCTTTGTTGTGCTTAAAATACCGGCATATAATTTACCAGTTGTTCCATCGACAGATAAATTATCACCTTCATGAAAAGTTTGTTCACCAATTTTAACTGACTTGTCGGATTCAATTGTAATTGCTGCACAACCAACAACACCACATTTGCCCATTCCCCGAGCGACAACGGCTGCGTGGGAAGTCATGCCACCACGACTTGTCACAATTGCTTCACTAACAACCATTCCTTCAATGTCTTCCGGAGAAGTATCTTGCCGAACAAGAACAACTTTATGACCTGCTTCGTGTGCTGCCTTAGCCGAAGCCGCCGTAAAGTAAATCTGACCACTAGCAGCCCCTGGACTTGCAGGTAGGCCCTTAGCAAGTTCAGCCTTGCCCTTTAAATCGTCGGCCGCAAATTCTGGATGTAGCAGTTGCGTAATTTGTTCAGGATCAACTCGCATCAATGCTTCTGCTTCACTAATCTTGCCTTCTTCAACTAGGTCAACGGCAATCTGAACAGCAGCCTTAGGCGTCCGCTTACCATTTCGTGTTTGTAAGAAATAGAGCTTACCATGTTCAATTGTAAATTCAACATCTTGCATATCACGGTAATGATTTTCTAATTCTTGCACACTATCAACGAATTGTTGGTAAATTTCTGGATCTGAATCGGCCAACTCATGAATTGGTTGTGGCGTCCGTAAACCAGAAACAACATCTTCACCTTGTGCATTTTTTAAGAATTCACCAAATAGCTTGGCCTCCCCAGTAACTGGATTACGCGTAAAAGCTACGCCAGTACCACTATCTGGGCCGCTATTACCAAAGGCCATCATTTGAACATTAACGGCCGTACCAAGGGTTTCGGGAATACCGTGTAACTTACGGTAGACTTTGGCCCGATTATTCTGCCAAGATGAAAAGACGGCGTCAACGGCCAGTTGAAGTTGCTCATGTGGATTCTGTGGAAAAACCTTATGCTCAGTAGCTGCATATAGTGTCTTAAATTGTTGTGCCAATTGTTTTAAATCGGCAGTTGTCAATTCTAAATCTGATTGATAATGTTTAGCCTGTTTAAGTTTCGTTATTTCATTATCAAAGGTTTTTTCTGGAATTCCAAAGACAACATTGCCAAACATTTGTAGTAAACGACGATAACAGTCCCAAGCAAAACGTTCGTTATTAGTCTGCTTGGCCAATCCAAGTACCGTTTGATCATTTAGTCCAAGATTCAGGATTGTATCCATCATACCTGGCATCGAAATAGCAGCACCACTACGGACAGAAACCAATAATGGATTAGCCGTATTATCAAATAACTTACCGGTTTGTTCTTCTAAATGTTGTAACGCGTCTTTCAATTCTTCTTTTAATTGTGACGTCATATTATTATTATTTGTCTGATATTGGTGACATGCATCAGTTGTGACGGTGAAACCACTAGGTACTGGTAAACCAAGTCCAGTCATTTCAGCTAAGTTCGCGCCTTTACCACCAAGTAAAGCCCGCATATCACGATTACCTTCTGCAAAGAAATAAATTTGTTTCATAATGGACACCTCTATTAGTTTTATAGTACGTCATTAAATATATATGACATACTATAAAAATGCAAGCCCTTTCAGTAAGAAACTAATTTCAGCTCCACTTTTATGATGGCTATTTTACTGTATTAGCGGCCTTTTCAACACAAAAATAGCCTGATTTAATTTAACTTTTAAAAGCTAATTTAAACCAAGCTATTCATTTCAAGGATCATATAATGTATTAGTACGTCACTATTGTAGATGATGATAATTAATAACGACACTAAATATTAGCGGCGTACTTCTACTTCAAACTAATAAAACAGCGCGCTATTCCATTAGTTAGGAATACGAAAAGGCCCTGCAGTTAACTTAGTGATCATTAACAAACCATCGCCTAAAGGTAATAAGCTGGCCTGCAATTGTTCTTCCCTAAAAACATAGTCCAGTAATAAATTTAATTTTCGGTGAATGGCATGATCACGATGTCGAATTGTCTTTGGTGAGGCCAAAATTGTGCCACCCTGTAAAATATCATCAATCAGTATGACCCCACCTTGTTTAACCAAACGAAGGCAATCAGATAAAAAGTCTAAATACTTTGCCTTAGCGCTATCCATGAAAACAACATCGTAAACTCCCGTTAGGCTAGGTAAAATTGTGGCGGCATCACCTGCTAATTGAGTCACCTGTTCACTAATATTTAACAGCTCAAAGTTGGCCTTTGCACGTTCTTGCATCGTTGGAAAACGATCAATTGTCGTCACGTGGCCATTTTTAGGCATTGCGGTCAACATTAGGGCCGCCGAAAAACCAATTGCCGTCCCAATTTCTAAAACCTTTTGCGGTTGTAGTGCTTTAAATAGCGTGCGGATAAAAGTCGCTGTTTCCGCCGGAATAATTGGAATCCCTTTTTCCCGTGCCATTGCTTCTATATCGCCTAATCGTCCCGTTAACGGCATTTGGCCGCGGCGTAAATAGGCCAAAACTTCCTGATCAATCACTGGACGGTGCATCATTTCATTAAGCATTATTTCTCCTTTTAATGTGAAAATTCACATATTTATTGTGTTAATGACTGGCTTTTTATGCTATGATTATCCAGTACAAAATGAGAAAGTTTTAATTTTGGAGGAATCATATTATGTTATTGGAATCATTAGTTCAGCCTAAGGCTCAGCTAACTACCGTTGAAGAGTCAGCAACGCTTGAAGAGGCACTTGAAACTCTCGAAAATTCAAACTTTCGCTGCGTGCCTGTTTTAGATGAATCAGGTAAGATTTTCCGTGGAAATATTTATAAAATGCACATTTATCGTCATAAATCACGTGGCGGAGACATGAGTTTACCTGTAACTCATTTACTGAAAAATGCAACTAAGTACATTAATTTAGATGCTCCGTTTTTTAAAGTCTTTTTTACAATTAAGGATTTACCTTACATAGCCGTTTTGAATGAACACGGCTATTTTTACGGTATTTTAACGCATAACCATTTACTAGGTATGCTCTCTCAATCTTGGAACGTTAAGGTTGGTAGTTACGTGATCACGGTCACCTCTCCAGATGGACGCGGTGAATTAACTGACATGTCACGGATTATCACGCGCTACGTCTCCATCGCCAACTGCCTAACACTGGACGCCACAGAAGGTGATTTAGTTCGGCGGACGCTTTTTACTTTACCTGAAGGCACTTCTGAAACCACGCTGCAAAAAATTATTGACCACTTACAGCGAAAGGGATTTGAAGTAATAGAAGTTGAAAATCTTCAAACTGAATAGCTAATAAACATCAAAAAGTTGGGTACGTTGGCCAACTTTTTTTATTTAGAGAATACTGCAAAAAACCGTTCATTTTACTCCGTAATTAAAAGTTACAACTAACTAAGATTATTGATTAGAATATTAGTTTGACAATACTCAAGTTAACTTCTTGGCGGAAAGTTTACAATAAGTCTTTAAACCGTCCCAATCTCCCATTCAGCAAAAACATGATGTCACACAAACCTTTAATTTCACCAAAAAAATACGAGTCAAAAAGCTACCGCACAACAAGTTAACTTCAGCAATTCAATTGCTCGATCCTTCGCTGAATTAAACTATGCCGCTAAAAGTAACCCTTTTGCCTCGCTCTAAAAATAAATAATAGCAATTTAAATACTTTTAAGACCAACGCTTACCGCAACTGCACTATCAACCTTGGCCATTAAATCATCAGCCAAATGTGCTACCTTATCGCGCAGGCGCTGTTTATCAATTGTTCTAATTTGTTCTAACAAAATTACTGAATCTTTTTCAATACCAGTCTGTTTAGCCGTTATACCTACATGCGTGGGCATTTTGGGCTTTTGGATCTTGGCAGTAATCGCCGCAACAATGACTGTTGGGCTGTAATGATTACCAATATTATTTTGAACCACTAATACTGGTCGCATTCCACCCTGTTCTGAACCAACAACTGGTGAAAGATCTGCATAAAAAATATCCCCGCGTTTTACAACTGGATCCATAGATGCCTCCCGACGACACTCCTAACGGATGAGCTGATCCGCCTCACATTCGCACGGACTGAATTCACGCGCAATCTCTGCGTTTAAATGTCCCATCTCAATATAGCCGTTGATGAGAGTGTCAAGTTTCTGTTGGTGGATTTTGAAGAATTCCATCATAGCACCATTTACTAAGTCATTTTCATCCACCGAATAATATTCACAGTATGCGTCAATTTTTTTCTTCGTTTGTTCATCAAACGCAACGAACTCTTTGGTCTTTAATTCCATCGTCATGACCTCCATCACATTAGTTCACGGGATATTCATCATATCTTCATAATCTTAACATGTTTTAGGAGACATTTAAATGGGCATAAGGTTACAGCAATATTACGTTTTAATTCTGGTACGTTCTTGGTACCCTTGTTGCGAAACCGCAAGCAATTTCGTAATGAATTGTTTCAGCGTAAGTAGCCACATCTTGTAATGTAATAGCGTGTAAACCATTTTGACCAACTAAAGTAACCTTGGTTCCCACTGCCAATTCTTTTGGCAAGCGCACCATTAATTGATCCATACAAACACGCCCCACAATTTCACAGTACTCACCGTTAATCAGAACGTGAAATCCTTGCATTCGCCGGGGCCAACCGTCGGCATAGCCAATTGGAATTGTTCCAATCCATTCATCTTTAGTCGCCTTATAGGTTGCACCATAACTGATACCATCACCAGCGTGTACTTGCTTGACAAAATTCAATGTAGATTCAAGCCGCAATGCTGGTTGCAGTGAATAAGGTGGCCTTAATTCGCCGCCAGAGGGATTCAATCCGTACATTGCGACGCCAAAACGAATGACATTACCGTTACAGGCCGCATGCCACAAACTCGTTGCCGAATTAGACACGTGGACGTAATGCGGCCGTTCTTTTAAACTTGCCATTAACGTATTGAATTTCTTGACTTGCCCTTCAAAATAAGCTGTATCCGCCTCATCAGCAGTTGCAAAGTGCGTAAAAATACCGGCCAAATTAAATTTACTGTGTTCAGTTATGTATGCCTCGGCCGCCTTAAGTTGGGCAGGTGTTTGAAACCCAATTCGGCCCATTCCTGTATCTAAAGCAAAATGAACTTGAAGTACTGTTTGATGTAATTCCGTTGCTGCTGTCTCCAGCCAAGCTAAAGAACCGACTGTTAATGAAATCTGCTGGCTAGCCGCCAATTCTGCTACTTGTGGCTCAGTAATACCCAATACCAAAATAGGTTCAGTAAATCCAGCCGCGCGCAGTGCTAACGCCTCATCAAGAATTGCCACACAAAAACCAGTTGCACCGGCGGCCCGGGCTACAGTAGCAACTTCTACCATGCCATGACCATACCCGTTAGCCTTTACGACCGCCCAAAGTTCAGTATCATCGTTTAAACGCTTCATTTCCTGCCGAATATTAGTCTTAATTGCTTGGCGATCGATCACTAATTTTGTCGGCCGGTGTGTTCCAATCACCATTATTCTAACCTCTTTTCTAAAACAACTTCGGTCATGACCAGCGTATCAGTATGCGAGATTGAAACAAACGCATTACCATCAAAAGGATTTAACGTAATTTCTGGCTTACCTATAGCATTATCTAAAATTTCAATATCTTGGAAACTGGTTTTTCCAATTCCCGATCCTAGGGCCTTACCAAAGGATTCTTTAGCAGAAAAACGGCCAGCTAAAAATTCCGCCTGACGTTTAGTCGAGAGCGTGTTAAAGATAACTTGTTCATTTGCCGTTAAAACACGCTGGACAAACCCTGGATTCTTTTGGCGGGCCGCCTTAATCCTTGCAATATCTGTGATGTCTACGCCAATTCCAAAAACCATAATTGCGCTCCTTATGTATAACATTAGTAACTTAGTAAATGATGGTTACTATTTATTCTACCAAATTTTTCAGTAAATAGTAGTAATAAGCAATGAGTTATAGCGAATTCTATGCATTAAAAAGAGGCTGTGACATAAGTCTCCAAAAATAAACGGTTCAACTGGAAACATTCGTGTTTTCAGTTGAACCGTTTTTA
>NZ_RHNP01000042.1 GCF_003950295.1 Loigolactobacillus iwatensis | reverse complement strand
AATTAAAGATTGAATTGACGATATTGGTATACAATTTAGGCTTTTTTGATTTTATGACGAACTAGCACCACGCGTATTTATTATAACATTTATGGCCTAGGGAGTGTTTGGAAAAGCGTCCAGATTCTATTCCGCAATTGAAAAATATTAGCACAGTCTGATTACCAAGTACCCAAAATTTTCCTTCTAAAACGTTTAAATTAATTCGAACGTAAGGCAATTTTTGATCATCGCACCATGAAAATAAATGACGCTAGAAAAAAATAATACTGTTTCTAAAAATAAGACCATTTTCTTTAAAAACTAGCTAATTTAACTAGATTGCTGCAACTTCATGTAATTTATCTATAGGAGGGTAAATACTGCAGCAAAAATAAGGAAAAGAGGTTAATTAAAATGTTAACTGTTAAACTAGGCCAGCAAATATTGCTGAAACAACTAACAATTTTGAGTACTACTGGTATATTATTGAGTTCCACAAATTGTCTTTTTAATCTGAAAAGCGTTCAAGCAGCTAGTTCGACAACTATTACCAAAAATCAGTCCCAAACAGATACCCAAACCAGACAACAAGCTGCACAAAAAGATGTACTTGCTGCAGCACCACGTGGAACCTCCTTAGTGTCCACTGATGGTAACGACCAGACTTATTTTAATGAATATTGGCAGGACCAAACGGATTACCTCAAAGGTAAAAAGGCTGCCGATTCGGACGTCACACTAGCTAAGCAAATAAATACGAGTAAACCAACAACGGCCACGCCTTACTTCATTAAGGCCTACGAAGTCGAATTTTCACTGGCTCAAGCGCTCTATAATAAAGGTAAGCGCATCGGATATAGTGCCGGCTATCAACAAAAGGAAAAAGATGCCGTTGTGGTAGCTCAATTTGGACCAGTTTACCAGACAGGTTATCTACTTGGCTACCAGCGTGGTCAAACAAATTACCAAAACGAGCTGACACAAAAGAATAAACACGTAACGGATAAAAAACAAATAACAACCGGAAAAGAAGATTCAAAAACGACCGCTCCCACTAATTCTGCTCCAAGTAATAGTTCAATCGGTTCTAAGCCGGTAACCAGTGACGTTGACCACCCTCAGAGCGTTAATGAGGCTACTGCTGGCCAAGAAGAGCCGGTTAGTCAACAAGATTCAATAGTAACTAAATCAAATCAGGCCACTACTCCAATTCTGGGTGCAAAACCCGACTTTCCGACCGTCGTTACTGCAACCTCTAACGCTACGATCGAAGAAAAAGTTTTGCGCCAGCCGGGAATCGTCGTTCCATCACACAAAGCATTTATCAAATTATTTTCAAAAAACGCACAGAAAATTGCTTATAAACATGGTATTTACGCTTCAGTTATGATTGCACAGGCAGCCTTAGAAAGTAGCTGGGGCAACAGTGGCCTGGCTACCGCGCCAAATTACAATCTCTTTGGGGTTAAAGGCAGTTTTGCTGGTCAAAGCGCCCTGATGGCTACCAAAGAAGACAATGGCTTCGGCCAACTATTTACCATTAAAACAAATTTCAAGCGTTACGATTCCTATAAGGCCTCCTTAACTGACTATACAAATTTATTAACAACGGGAACAACGGCAAATTTCTACGCCGGAACTTGGAAACAAAACACTAAAAACTACCAACAAGCAACTAGGTTCTTAACTGGCCGCTACGCAACGGATACCAAATATAATTTGAAACTTAATCAAATTATTGCTACCTATCACCTAACTAAATATGATCAAAAAACAAAACAAACTCGACAAATTAATTTTGTTAAAAAGAACTACAAAAAACAAACAAAGCCACTGGCCACGGCATATTTTCAACGAAAGCAGCATAAAGTTGGACCCATTTTTTATCTATGATAATGAAAACAGAAAACCGGCCTTAGATCAGTAAATTTTTACCGACTTAATAGAATTACCGCGTACACTGCTCTTTTGCTTACCCCATGCCAATCATGTTACACTGATTTTACTTATCACGACTAAATGACACAAATAGTTCGTTAAATTAAATTAATGATCATTTTATTCCTTTTACTAAAAATAAAGCGTTATTTTTGCATTTAGTCATTAATTATTGTTATCTTATTATCATAATAACTTTTAATTAAATTGGAGCTGAAAAAGATGGCACAAACATTAACCGTAAACCTAAATTCTGGAAAAACACTCACGCTAAAACAGATTGCTAACGTTAAGGTGATCACTGACGATGCCGTAATCAATACCACGGCCCGAAATTTCTTCAATATTGGTCAAGCAGATAAGTACGTCATCACTTCAGATTGTGGCCATACTGCCCTAAATCGCCATGAAGTTTCATCCGTAACCCTTAACGAAGATATCGCGCTTATTTAGCGTCCAAGTAATGACATCGATCATTTTAAAAAATCCGTTCTAGGTAAATAGATCTACCAAAAACGGATTATCAGTAATCTACGCATAAAAAAATAAAGCCTCCACAGGGCTTTATTTTTTATGCGTTTCTTCTTCACCAGTTTGTAAAACAGCCATGAAGGCTTCCTGGGGAACCTCCACGGAACCAATTTGCTTCATTCGTTTTTTACCACGCTTTTGCTTCTCCAATAATTTGCGTTTTCGGGAAACGTCCCCACCATAACACTTGGCCAAAACATTTTTACGTAAGGCTTTAATGTTTGTCCGCGCGATGATTTTATTTCCAATAGCGGCCTGAATAGGCACCTCAAATTGTTGGCGTGGGATAATTGTTTTTAGTTTATCAACAATTTCTTTACCGCGTCCAAAGGCAAAATCTTGATGAACAATAATACTCAACGCATCAACTGATTCTCCGTTTAATAAAATATCCATTTTAACTAATTTACTCTCACGGTAACCTTCAATATCGTAATCGAGAGAGGCATAACCCTTTGTGCTGGATTTTAAGCGATCAAAAAAGTCATAGATAATTTCTGATAGTGGTAAATGATAAACAACATTTACTCGGTTATTATCTAAGTACTCCATCGTATCAAATTCTCCCCGTTTATCCTGGGATAATTCCATGACGGCGCCAACATAATCATTGGGTACCATAATGGAGGCATGCACAAAGGGCTCCTCGATTGACTTAATTGCCGCTGGATCAGGCATCTCAGAGGGATTAGAAACTATCTTCTGCGTACCATCGGTTAAATTAATGTGATAAGTTACTGACGGTGCTGTGGTAATTAAATCCATCCCAAATTCGCGCTCAAGTCGTTCCTGAACAACATCCATGTGCAATAAACCAAGAAAACCACATCGAAAACCAAAACCTAATGCTTCAGAAGTCTCAGGTTCAAAAGTTAAAGCAGCATCGTTTAACTGTAATTTTTCTAAGGATTCGCGTAAATCGTTATATTTCGCTGTATCAACCGGATATAAACCTGAATAAACCATCGGATTCATCTTTCGATAACCCTTTAAGGCAGTTGTGGCCGGATTATTGGCCAGCGTTACAGTATCACCAACCTGCGTATCTTGAATGGTCTTAATACTGGCAGCAATATAACCCACATCCCCGACCATTAATTGATCCCGAGAAACAGCGTTGGGCGACATAACACCAACTTCCGTCACTTCAAATGTTTTGCCATTTTGCATCAGTTGAATCGTATCTCCTGGCTTAACTAGTCCGTCAAAAATACGAACGTTCAACACAACGCCGCGATAATTATCATAAACTGAATCAAAGATTAATGCCTTCAAGGGTTTCTGAACATCACCACTTGGTGCCGGTACATCACTAACAACGTGCTCTAAAATATCTTCAATCCCGATACCTTCTTTAGCACTTGCTAAAACTGCATCGGAGGCGTCAATACCAATATCATCTTCGATTTCAGATCGCACTCGTTCCGGGTCAGCGGAAGGCAAATCAATCTTATTAATTACCGGAATGATTTCAAGATCGTTATCAATCGCCAAATAGACGTTAGCCAGTGTCTGTGCTTCAACTCCTTGAGCAGCATCAACAACCAACACTGCACCTTCACAGGCTGCTAGACTACGTGAAACTTCATAAGAGAAATCAACGTGACCTGGTGTATCAATTAAATGAAAAATATATTTCTCACCATTCTTTGCGTGGTACTCTAATTCAACGGCGTTTAACTTAATTGTAATGCCACGCTCACGCTCTAAATCCATTGTATCTAATATTTGATTTTCCATATCACGCTTAGCCACGGTATGCGTCAACTCTAAGATTCGATCCGCCAGTGTTGATTTACCGTGATCAATATGCGCTACAATCGAAAAATTACGAATATTTTTTTGGCGCTGATGCATTTGTTCAACATCCATTTCGTCAACCTACTTTCTAGTTTAAATTATAACAAGCTGATCAGGCCGACGCAATTTTAACTGAAAATAACTCAAAAAAGAGCAAGCTAACCTAGCCGCTAAACTAGGATACCATCACCTAGTCCATACAACTGCCAGTATTATGCTCACTCTTTTAATCGTTCTTTATTTCTTTTTATCGCCCGTAAAAGTCTCACGAATCTTATCGAATAAACTACCTTCGGTTTGACTCACTTCATCGCCACTAGCAACAGCAAAGGTCTTCAATGCATTCTTTTGCTCATTGCTTAAGTGTTTAGGCGTTATTACCTTCACCGTAACGTGTTCGTCACCTTTGCTATTACCGCGTAATCGTGGTGCACCTTGTCCACGTAAACGGAACGTTGTGTTAGTTTGCGTGCCGGCTGGTACCTTTAACTTAACTTTTCCGTTAACCGTGTCAACTTGCAAGTCATCGCCTAATGCGGCCTGCACGAAACTAATTGGTACTTCAATGTAAATTTCAGCACCATCACGCTTAAATTTGTCACTTGGTGTAACCCGGAAAACGATGAATAAATCACCATAAGGGCCACTATTTGTTCCTGCTTCACCTTGTCCAGATAAGCGCATTTGCTGACCATCTTCAACACCAGCTGGAACCTTAACTTTAACACTGTGGCGTTCTTGTTCGTGACCAGAGCCATGACAAGTTGCACATTTTTCTTTAATTTCTTTACCTGTACCACGACAAACATCACAAACTTCACGACTTTGCATGCGGCCAAGTGGTGTTTGACGGGTAACTTGAATGTAGCCAGCACCATGACACTTATGACAGGTTACTGGTGAAGTACCAGGCTTCGCACCAGTCCCATTACAAGTATGACACATAGCCTCCCGTGTATAAGAAATTGTTGTTTCCTTACCAAAAATGGCTTCCTCAAACTTTAGATCCATTTGGTACTGTAGATCAGAACCTTGCCGAGGTGCCGATGGGTTAGACTGTTGTTGTCCACCACCGCCGCCAAAGAATTGGCTAAAGATATCATCAAAACCGCCAAAGCTCTGACCACCTGTATCAAAACCGCCAAAACCTTGGCCACCACTACCGCCACCAAAGCCACCTTGCGGACCCGCAGCACCATACTGATCATATTGAGCCCGCTTATCGGGATCACCAATGACTTCATATGCGGCCGATATTTCTTTAAACTTTGCCTCAGCGTCTGGCGCCTTATTAAGATCAGGATGATACTTCTTTGAAAGCTTTCGGTAGGCGTGTTTAATTTCATCCTGGGACGCATCTTTTGCTACCCCAAGAACTTCATAGGGATCACGTTGTTCTTCCGCCATGCTTAACCTCCTAATTTATAACGATTTAATTATTGTCTGCAGATCTCATCTAAATTGCTTAGAAATAATAAATTAAACCAATAATATTCTTTGCAGAAAATCGAATTAAGCATACCATAAATTAAACAAAAAGCCAAAAGCCGCAATGGCCCTGGCTTCCTGTTACTCATTAAGATACGCGCCAATAAGATTTATTTTTTCTTCTTATCAGGATCGACTTCTTCAAAGTCACCGTCAACGGTTTCACCATCACTGTCGCCTTTATCGTCGCCCTTGGCATCACTGCCTTGGCCGGCATCGCTTTTAGCTTGTTGTTCTTTGGCAGCTTGTTCATACATCTTAACGGATAAATCTTGGACAATTTTATTCAAATCATCACGTTTGGCCTTCATATCATCCAAATTATCGTCTTTTTGAGCCTTCTTCAAAGCATCTTCAGCGTCTTGGGCCTTCTTGATCTCTTCATCAGTGACCTTACCCTTAAGCTCCTTCAACGTCTTATCAGTTGTAAAGATAAGTTGTTCAACGTCATTACGTAAATCAACTTCATCTTTCTTCTTCTTATCAGCATCGGCATTTTCCTCAGCCTCTTTTTGCATCTTTTCGATTTCTTCATCAGATAAACCAGAAGAACTCTTAATGGTAATCTTTTGTTCTTTTTGTGTTCCCATATCTTTAGCAGATACATTAACAATCCCGTTTTTATCGATATCAAATTTAACTTCAATCTGAGGGACACCCCGTGGTGCTGATGGAATATCTGCCAACTGGAAGCGGCCAAGTGTCTTATCGTCTGCTGCCATTGGTCGTTCACCTTGTAAGACATGAATATCTACAGCTGGCTGATTATCAGCGGCCGTTGAAAATACCTGTGACTTACTTGTTGGAATAGTTGTATTGCGATCAATTAACTTAGTGAAAACACCACCCATGGTTTCAATACCAAGTGATAGTGGCGTAACATCAAGTAAAACAACGTCCTTAACATCACCTGTAATAACACCACCTTGAACTGCAGCACCTAAAGCAACTGCTTCATCAGGGTTAATTGAATGATCGGGTTCTTTACCAGTCCACTGTTTAACAGCCTCTTGAACAGCAGGAATACGAGTTGAACCACCATTTAAGATGACTTTATCAATATCGCCGGTAGACAATTTGGCATCTTTTAAAGCGTTATCGAAAGGTCCTTTGGTCTTAGCAACAAGATCGGCCGTCATTTCGTCGAATTTGGCCCGGGTCAATGTCTTTTCCAAATGTAATGGTCCAGCATCACCGGCAGAAATAAATGGTAAACTAATTTGTGCTTCGTTAAC
Source organism: Loigolactobacillus iwatensis (assembly GCF_003950295.1). Taxonomy (GTDB): domain Bacteria; phylum Bacillota; class Bacilli; order Lactobacillales; family Lactobacillaceae; genus Loigolactobacillus; species Loigolactobacillus iwatensis. Next base: position 20,763 of record NZ_RHNP01000042.1, on the reverse strand, counting down.
ACCAGATAGATCCTTTTTAGCCTTTTCGGCAGCATCCTTTAAGCGTTGTAAGGCCATTTTGTCCTTGGCCAAGTCAATTCCATTATCAGCCTTAAAACTATCAACTAACCAATCAATAATCTTTTGGTCAAAGTCATCCCCACCTAAACGAGTATCACCATTAGTTGAGAGAACTTCAAAAACGCCATCGCCAAGTTCTAGAACAGAAACATCAAAGGTACCACCACCAAGGTCATAAACTAAGATCTTTTCGTCCTTATCACCTTTATCAAGACCATAAGCTAATGCGGAAGCTGTTGGTTCATTGATAATTCGCTTAACATCAAGGCCAGCAATCTTACCAGCATCCTTAGTTGCTTGTCGTTGGCTATCATTAAAGTAAGCAGGTACTGTGATAACGGCATCCTTTACTTCTTCACCTAAATAATCTTCAGAGAATTTCTTGATGTACTGTAAAATCATCGCTGAAATTTCTTGAGGTGTGTAAGACTTACCATCAACTTCAACTTTATAGCCTGCTTCGCCCATGTGACGCTTGATTGAAGCAACCGTGTTTGGATTAGTTACTGCCTGACGCTTTGCAACTTCACCAACTTGTGTTTCACCATTTTTGAAGGAGACAACAGATGGTGTTGTCCGGTTACCTTCTGGATTTGTAATAATTTTTGGTTCTTTACCTTCGAGAACAGCAACTGCAGAGTTAGTTGTCCCAAGGTCAATCCCAATAACTTTTGCCATAACTCATAACCTCTTTTATTATTTAATATTTATTTTTATTGCGCAACTACTACCATGGCCGGACGCAAAACGCGATCCTTCAAATAGTAGCCCTTTTGTAAAACCTTAACAATCGTCTCAGGCTTTTGATCACTCTCCACTGGCACAGTTTGAACTGCTTGGTGAATAGTCGGATCAAAAGTCTTGTTTTCAGTTTCAATTTCGGTAACGTTATGTTCTTTTAAGGCACTCTCTAGATGATCATAGACCATTTGAATACCCTTTTTTAACTGCCGTCCGATTGGATCTGAAACATCAATTGCTAAAGCACGTTCTAAATTATCAACAACGGGTAAAACGGACTTAGCCAAATCTTGACCGTCATATTTTGCTAATTGCTCCCGTTCTTTTTTAAAACGATTATTCATATTCTGAATTTCTGCTTCAGCACGAAGATATTTATCTTCATTACTAGCAACCAAGGCCTGTAATTTCTTGATTTCGGCCTGATCCAATTCATGTTGCTTGGTTACATTCGCATCATCGCTAACCGTTTCTTTTTTAGCGGTGGCCTCTTTTTTGTCACCTTTAACTACCTTTTCAGTAGTTGCGGCTGTCGTTTCTTGATCTAAATTTTTTTCGGATGGAAATTCCGGTTGTTTCGTAGATGGTTTCTTTTTATCAGCCAAATCATTCACCTCCAGTGACTATTCATCCCCAAAGTGAGCATAATAATCAGTAATTTTTTTTGCTAACTCCTCACGAAAGACGTCTAATAACCCAATCATTCGTGAATATGGCATGCTGGTCGGTCCTAAGAGTGCAATCATACCTCGGCCATGTTCACTAACATTATAAGTTGCGGTAATTAAACTAAAATTTTTCAGTAAGTCGTTCGTCATTTCGTCGCCTAAACGTACTTCAATTGGCTGATCCGCTGGTTCCCCTAGTAGCTTAGCCAAATCATCGTTTTTATCAATCATAGCGTAAAGTGATTTTAATTGGTTAACGTCCTTAATGGTACTGGTATTAATTAGATTCATCTTACCGCCAACATAAAAGCGTTCTTGAGCCGCTTTCTTCAAAACACCACCAAATATATCTAAGAAGCCAGATGGTGTAATCATGTAGTGCGTTAAAAGTTGCGGAATACTTGTATGCAACTTCTTAATCACTTTCGTTAGTGGTAGGCCGACCAACTCATCGTTTATAATTCGAATGACCTTTTCTAAACTATCACTATCAATTCCATTAGGAATCGAAAAGATTTGGTTTTCAACCGCACCGCTATCAGTCACTAAAATCGCCATCACCTGGTTATTGTCCAGTGGTACTAAACGAAAACCGGTTAAACGTGCTTCCTTTAATTCTGGTCCTAAAGAAATTGCAGTATAACTAGTCAAACTTGATAGGATTTTAGCGGACTGCGCAACAATTTGATCAATCTCATGATAGCTTTGGTCAAAGGATGTTTCAATAACTGCCATATCATTTGCGTCTACACTGCTAGGCTCGACTAAATGATCAAGGTAATAACGATACCCTTTCATCGATGGAATGCGTCCGGAAGATAAGTGTGTTTTTTCAATTAACCCCATATCCTCTAAATGAACCATTTCATTTCTGACAGTGGCAGAACTGACGTGCATTGGCAACTGTTCAAGAAGCTTTTTCGAACCGACAGGCTGGCCATATTCAGTATACAAACGAACAATCTCTTTCAAGATGAGTAACTGCCGCTTGGTCAGCATTCTAACCACCTCTTCTTTAGCACTTAGCATCTATGAGTGCTAACACAATTATTAATATAACAACTTCCTTGAATTAAGTCAAGGCAGGACAACCTTTTTCTTACAAAAATATTATTTTATAAAATCAAAAAACGTCTCAAAGGATATTTTAGCCCATCACATTAACCTAACAAAGTAATTATGTCGTGAATTGTTTTGATGATCACGGTCAAAAATAAATAATTTTATGCACATTCCTAATTAAATTCATGTATCTAAGTATAAACTTCGTCAAAAATTGAATTTATTGTTTGGTAAGGCCCTAATTTAAGGCAAACTAAAAACGACTTCAAAATAGTCTAACTCATTAGATTATTTTTAGTCGCCTTATTCTAAATTGCCTCATCAATCAAAAATTCTTGGAAAACATCATTACCCAAAAATTCACCACGCTTCGTTAGGCTTAAACGATCGCCTTGTTGTTTCATTAAACCACGCTTAATTAAGTTATTAACGGTTTGTCCGTAAACTGCCTCAATCGTCAAATGAAACTTTTCTTCAAAACGACTTTGGGAAACACCCTCCATCTTACGTAAGCCAAGAAACATTTCCTCTTCAATCTGTTCAGATAAAGATAAAACGCGATGCTCAAAAACAGGTAATTTATTGGCCCGTAAAGGCTGTAAATACTGTTGAATTGGGCCGAAATTTTGGTAACGATCCTTTCCTAAATAACCGTGCGCGCCAGCACCAAAGCCAAAATATTTCTCATTTCGCCAATAAATTAAATTATGCTGGGATTCCATCCCTGGTAACGCAAAATTACTAATCTCATACTGCGCACGACCTGCCTGAGCAAATTTTTCAATGGCTAGTTCATACATATCGGCCTCGGTATCTTGCGTTGGTAAAAACAGCTTTCCTTGACGCATCATATTGTAAAAAACGGTTTTACGCTCAAGAATTAACGAATAAGTTGCGTAGTGTGGCAAATCTAAGGCAATTGCCCGATCCAGACTATCCGTAAAATCGGCAATACTTTGCCCTGGTAGACGAAAGATTAAATCAATACTGATGTTATCAAAGCCAACTTTACGTGCATTTTTAATGGCCGTATAAACGTTAGCACTAGTATGGATTCGACCAATTTTTTTTAAAATCTCGTCATTAAAAGACTGAACTCCAATGCTTAACCGATTAACCCCATAATCACGTAGCACCTGCAATTTATCAATTGTGAGTAGATCATTGGGATTGGCCTCAAACGTGAATTCACCCTCCTCAAAGGGCAAGTAACGGCGAATTCCCGCTAATAAATGGGCCAACTGTTTTGGCGTTAATGTGGTGGGTGTCCCCCCACCAACGTAAATTGTTTTAATCTTTTCCGCAGGATGCGTTGCCATTACCAATCGCATTTCCGTAATCAGACGGTCAATATATTCATCAACTGGCTGTCCCTCCAAGAAGACCTTATTAAAATCACAATAATAGCAAATATGTTCACAAAAGGGAATATGTAAGTAGGCCCCGGTCATGAAAGCAGTTCCCCCTTATATTGCGTAAAGTAATCGCGAGTTGCCACTTCATCAATTTTAAGTTGGTCAATCAAGCCAGCGGCACTATCAAACTTAACTTCACCACGTAAACGACTGTACCAAGCAACTTCAACCGGTTCGCCGTAAACCATCTTGCCAAAATTCAGAATGTAGATTTCGATTGTCACGTCACGGTCATCACCAAAAGTAATATTACGACCAATCGAGGCCATGCCTAAATACCAGACGTCACAAATTTTAATTTGAACCGCATAAATTCCAATTCCCGGCACCCGTGAATAAGGTTCAGGTCGAATATTAACCGTTGGAAAGCCAATTGTCCGCCCCCGTGCCTCACCATGGACCACGGTGCCAAGCAAGTGGTACGGATAACCTAATAAACTATCCGCTTCATCAATATCACCAACATCAATTGCGTGCCGAATTCTTGTTGAACTAACTTTTTCTGCATTTTGATTCAACTGGCCGACCTGAATAACGTCAAACCGTCCCTTTGCGAATTGTGGTAAATCGGCCATTCCCGCACGTTGTGGACCAAAAGTATAATCAAATCCTGCTACCGCTACCTGGGCATGCAAATCCACAATGTACTGTTTAACAAATTTTTCCGGCGCTAAGTTAGCAAAAGCTGAAGTAAAATCAACAATGTAAAGAAGATCCACTCCTAATTCTGCCATCCGGTCTATCTTTTCTGGAATCGTTGTTAAGTAAGTCGCTGAACGACGATCCAATTGATGAAAGACCAGCGATGGATGTTGGTTAAAAGTCATTACGGCCAAGCGTAAATGACGTTTTCTTGCTTCCTCTCGGGCACGCCCAATAACCGCTTGATGCCCGCGGTGTACGCCATCAAAAAAGCCCAAGGTCAAGACTACCGGTTCTGGTTTAATTTGTTTAACTGAGTACGGGTGGTGAATTCGAACGACGTCCATATCAATTACTCCTTTAATTCAAAGATCAGTTTTCAACTGAAAACATCTTTTCTGGTTTATATAAATTTGGGTATTGTGACTGGTGGTACAACGCCTTGATTGATCCTTCAAAACGAACGGCAACCGACGCTTCGTTGGCAACCATACTGAAAATTTCTGCAGGTAAAAAGGCGCCGTTTTGAACTTGGTGCCACTGCTCGATTGTTAAATCTACGGCGGGATAGTGACGCAAAGCATAATCCAACGGTCGTAAAACCGTTAACGATTGTTGCTTTTCCACTAGGTCCGTCAGTGCTTCTAAACTGATAGTATCAGCGAGTGCAAAACCACCGCTGTATGTTCTCGTTAAAGCAGACATTACCGCCGGATAACCCAGCTTAACCCCCACATCAACGGCTAAAGTGCGGACATAGGTCCCCTTTGAACAACTAACCTCAAATTTAAACTTGACCGTTTTAGCTTGTTCATCATATTGTGGTTCATTTAAGCGTTTAAAATCCGTGATGGTGACCTGCCGTTTAGGTCGTTCAACGGTTTCTCCTGCCCGTGCGTAATCATAAAGTCGCCGACCGTTAACCTTAATTGCTGAGTACATAGGCGGAATTTGGGTAATGGTACCCACGAATTGTTGCAAGGTTTGATCAATTACTTCATTACTGGGTGCTGCTGCAACTGCCTTTGTGGCAATAACCTCACCATCCAGATCCTCAGTTGTCGTCGCAAAGCCCAAGGTTACCTCACCTTGATAAACTTTACCACTCCCAACTAAATAATCAACGACCTTGGTTGCTTTGCCGATACAAATTGGTAAAACACCATCAACGTTAGGATCCAGCGTTCCTCCATGACCCACTTTACGCGTTTTTAAAATATGACGGACTTTTGAATCACATTGTCGACTTGTCATTCCTCTAGGCTTATATAATGGTAAAATACCATCCATTTGACATCCCCCACTCAATTTTATTTACTGACGCTTACTTTTAATTAGACGTATTTATTATAGCAAAAAAGCGGCTAAGTCACAAAAGAAGCCGCTATCATTTTAACAAACAAAAAAGAGTGTGGAAAAACGCCTTTACGAAACTACAAAATTCAATCGTAAGCGTCTTTCTCCCACTCTCTCATAGGTTATCCACGTTCTTGTCGGTGCAATTGATCAATTAATTGATCAATTCGATTGCCGTATTGAACTGATTCATCACGTTCAAAGGTTAGTTCAGGGATTTTATATAAACGAATTCGTTGCCCTAATTCTTTGCGAATCAGACCGCTTGCTTTTTCTAACCCTTGTTGTGCCTTTTCACCATCATGTGCAGTATCAGAAAGAATACTGTAATAAATAGTGGCCTGTTGTAAATCACCAGTTACATCAACACCAGTAATTGTGACGCCTTGTACACGTGGATCACGTACTCGTTTCATCAAAATATCCGTTGTTTCTTTTTGGATTTCCTGTGAAACACGACCAATCCGATAATGTGCCATTAGTTTACCTCCAAGGTCTACTACTTAACCGGAACTTCTTCCATGATATAAACTTCAATTGTGTCACCGATCTTGACATCATTGTAATTTTCAATCATCAAACCGCCTTCAAAGCCCTGACGAACTTCTTTTACGTCGTCCTTCAAATGCTTTAAACTAGCAATTTTACCATCATAAACGACAATCCCATCCCGAATTAAGCGAACACCTGAATCTCGTTGAACTAAGCCACTTGTAACGTAAAAACCAGCAATGGTCCCAACTTTAGAAACCTTGTAGATTTCACGAACTTCAAGCTGCCCAATCACTTTTTCTTGATAGGTTGGTTCAAGCAAACCTTTCATTGCAGTTTCAACTTCATCAATTGCTTGATAAATAACGTTATGCAAACGAACATCAACGTCTTCTGAATCTGCCTGTTCCTTTGCCCGTGCAGTTGGGCGAACGTTAAAGCCAATAATAACCGCGTTACTTGCTGCGGCCAAAGTAACATCACTTTCATTGATTGCACCAACGGCCTCATGGATAATATTAACCCGAACGCCTTCGACCTCAATCTTTTGTAAGCTGTTAGCTAAAGCCTCAACTGAACCTTGTACGTCAGCCTTGATAATAACATCAACTTCTTTAAGTTGACCTTCTTGCATTGTTTCAAACAAGTTATCCAAGGTAACGTGCTTAGTATGATTACGTTGTTCTAATACAGCACGTTTAGCCCGTTCTTCACCAGCAGCACGCGCCGTTTTTTCATCTGCAAAGACAACAAACTTATCGGCAGATTCTGGAACATCACTTAAACCAGTAATCTCAACGGGGGTTGAAGGTGTTGCTTCCTTAACTCGGCGACCTTGATCACTGGTCATGATCCGAACACGTCCAAAGGTATTCCCAACAACAATTGGATCGCCAATGTGTAAGGTTCCTTGTTGAACAAGTAGCGAGGCAACTGCGCCTTTACCCTTATCCAAGCGAGCCTCAATGACAGTTCCGGCGGCCTTTTGTTCTGGATTAGCCTTTAATTCAAGCATATCGGCTTCAAGTAAAATCATTTCGAGTAATTGATCGAGGTTTTTACCAAATTTTGCGGAAATAGGAACAAAAATGGTATCGCCACCCCAGTCTTCAGGAATTAAACCATATTCGGTTAATTGCTTCATCACATTATCAGGATTAGCGTTAGGTTTATCAATCTTGTTAACCGCAACGATAATTGGTGCGTGGGCGGCCTTAGCATGATTAATTGCTTCAATTGTCTGTGGCATTACCCCGTCATCGGCGGCAACAACCAGTACAATAATATCGGTAATATCTGCACCTCGAGCACGCATATCCGTAAAGGCAGCGTGTCCTGGTGTATCCAAGAAAGTAATTAAACGATTATTTGATTTCACTTGGTAGGCACCAATTGCCTGTGTAATTCCGCCTGCTTCACCCTCAGTGACGTTAGTATGGCGGAGTTTATCAAGTAATGTTGTTTTACCATGATCAACGTGCCCCATGATGGTAACAACTGGTGGCCGATTTTCAAGGTGTTCAGTATTTGTTTGACCATCTTCAAAGAATTTATCTAAATCAGAAATATCAACGGTAACCTTTTCTTCAGCCTTAATCCCGTAATCAGCGGCAAGAATTTCGATCGTGTCCTTATCTAAGGATTGATTTTGGTTAACCATCGTGCCCATCATAAATAATTTCTTAATGATTTCGGCTGGTTCACGATGAATTAATTTAGCAATATCCTGAACGTTCATACCCTCAGTATATTGTAATACTTCTGGCAACGCACGATCCTTCCGTTGCGTTGCTGGTGCTTGGGGTTTGCTTGAATGATTATAGCGGCGGCCCCTCTTTTTATTAAAGCGACCACGATTATTACCGCCAAAACGATTGCCGCCACGGTTATTGTTACCACCAAAACGGTTCTGCGTTCCACCAAAACGATTATTATTACGACTATTACCATTCCCACCAGTAACTCCGGTGCGATTGCTGTTGTTAATCCGAGTTGTGTGCCCACTTGTCACATTTTGTGGATTGGCAGCATTTATTGGCGCACGGTTAGGTGATTTAGCCTGTGTGTTAACGTTTTGGTTCGCGTTAATTCGTGCATGGTTATTATTATGTTGGTGATTATTATTTGATTGACCATGATTATTATACTGTTGGTTACCACGGTTATTATTAAACCGTTGGCCCTGACGGTGGTCATTATTATTTTGCGACTGAGTAGTTGTGTGGTGTCCTTGCGTCTGGCTACTCGTATGACTTTGACTACTTTGATTGCTTTGATGATTTTGGGTACTTTGGATGTTGTGAGCTACTGGCTTGTTGGCCGAGTGTTGTTCGTGATTAGCCGGTTGGGCCGGCTTTTTACTTGCGACACTTTTAGTTTGTGTGTTTGGCTTTTTCTCCTCCTTTTTTGGTCCAAAAGTTGCCCGTAAAGTCTTTTCTTGACTATCGTCAACAGTAGACATGTGATTTTTAACCGAAATTCCGGTCTTTTTGGCGTGATCCAAGATCACTTTAGATTCGACATTTAATTCCTTTGCTAGTTCATAGATACGTTTTTTAGCCATATCTTCACGCTCCTTGCGTATTCAGTAGCGCAATCAGTCGCTTAGCAAAACCTTGATCAACCACTGCGATGATTGTTCGTGGTCGGCCTAATGCTTGACTCATTGCTTCTTTGGTGAAGGCGTTTAAAACGGGCACACTGTAAGTGTCACCTTTTGCAGCAAATTTAGCCTGAGTTGCTTGACTTGCGTCAGTCGCAACCAAAACTAATTTGGCCTTTTCCTGTTGAATTGCCTTGATCACGAGGCCCTCACCCATCACCAATTGCCCGGCTCGCAAACTAAGTCCCAGCAAATTCAACGCTTTTTGATTACTTAGCATCTTTAGTGCCAAAAAGTTCTTGGCGTGCTTTTTGATGCTTAACGTAGGCTAACAATTCTGCATAAAAATCATCAGTCACCGCAACATTTAGAGCTTTATCTAAAATATGCTTGTTACCTGCTGCCTCAACTGCTGCCGGTTCAAGCGAAATATACGCACCTCGTCCGGATTTTTTACCAGTTGAATCAATAGTGACAACGCCTTCTTTATCACGAACGATCCGAACCATTTCTTTTTTAGGTTTCATTTCGTTACTGACAACATCTTTACGCATGGGAATCTTTCGCTGTTTCATGTGTGTCACCCCCATTAGTCTTCTTGATTAGTTTGGTCGGTGTCATCGTCGTCAACTGGCGTATCATTTACTTCTGTTGCCGATGTTTCTGGTTGCTTTTCTTCATCAGGTTCTTCTGATACTTCAGGTTCATCGGCCTCAGTTTCGGATTTAATATCAATCTTATAACCCGTCAACTTAGCAGCAAGTCGTGCGTTTTGACCACGTTTTCCGATTGCTAATGATAATTGATAATCAGGCACAATAACGGTTACGGCCTTTTCATTTTCCGGATCAAAGGTGACATCAACCACTTGGGCCGGATTTAGGGCGTTGGCAATGTATGCTGCCGGATCGTCCATCCATTCAATGATGTCCATATTTTCACCAGAAAGTTCATTGACAATTGCTTGAACACGTTGACCCCGGGGACCGACACAAGTTCCAACTGGATCAACGTTTTCTTCATTGCTACGAACTGCCATCTTAGTTCGATCGCCAGCCTCACGAGAAATTGAAACAATCTCTACCGTTCCATCATAAATCTCTGGAACTTCTTGTTCAAATAATCGTTTAACCAGGTCGGGGTGTGTCCGACTAACATATACTTGCGGTCCCTTTGGTGTATTTTCAACCTTAGTTACGTAAACCTTAATTCGATCATGGGGTTCGTAATGTTCGTTCGGCATTTGATCATTTTTAGCCAAAATAGCCTCAATTTTACCCAAACTAACGTAAATATAGCGGCTATCCCGACGTTCAACGACACCTTGCATAATCTCATTTTCGTACTTAATGTACTGATCATAAATGATATTACGTTCTGCTTCACGAACACGCTGTAAAATAACTTGCTTGGCTGTTTGGGCCGCAATTCGTCCGAAGTCTTTCGGAGTTACCTCAAAACGAATATCATCACCAACCTCATAAGCATCATTAATAACTAAGGCATCTTTTAAGCTTACTTCTAGGCGGGAATCAAACACTTCATCAGTAACTTCCTTAACGGCGTATACGTGAATATCACCCTTGGCCTGATCAAACTCAACCTCTACATTTTGTGCCTGACCGTAGTTACGTTTATAAGCTGATACTAAGGCAGCTTCTAGTGCTTCGATCACAACTTCTTTTTTGACGCCCTTTTCCGTTTCCAGTGCATTTAGGGCGCTCAGCATTTCCTTGCTCATTTTTGTTCGGTCCCTTCAACTTAAAATTCAATCGCCAATCTGGCCTGCGCAATTTTTTTACGATCAAAAGTCATTTCTTTATGTCGTGTTTTAATTTTTATGTCCAATGTTAATTCATCCACCGAAATTGATTTCAGGGTACCTTCATAGATTTTAGCACCCGCAACTGGTTGGTATAAGGAAATATGAATATAGTCGCCAATTGCTCTTTGATAATCAGCCTCTTTTTTCAAAGGACGTTCTGCGCCAGGCGATGAAACTTCAAGAAAATAGGCCTGCGGAATTGGATCAGGATCCATAGCATCAAGCTGTTCGCTAACCTTTTCACTTACAAGTGCGCACTCTTCGATATCAATGCCACCAGGTTTATCAATATAGACGCGTAAATACCAGCTTTTTCCTTCCTTCACAAATTCAATGTCAACCAATTCAACATGAAGATCACTCACAATCGGCGTTACAACATCCTGAACTGTTTCTATGACGCTACTCACACTGACGCCTCCTTTAAAAATTCGATTACTTTTTACATGATTAAAGTGTGTCTAGAATTTAACCAATAAAAAGAGCGAGCATCGCTGCTCACTCCAACTAAGGTATCAAAATACTGTTTATATAATACCATAGAACCTGTGCTAGCGCAACTTTCCCTACCTTAACTACATCATATCAAACAAGGATAACTGATTTTCATCTGGCATCCCGTCGAGAACATGATTTTCAGTCAAATAATCAATTAATGTCTTAGATACTTTACCACGCTTACTCAAATCTTCTTTAGATAAAAACGGCTTTTCTTCCCGGGCAGAAACAATTTGTTTAGCAACGTTCATGCCTAAACTCGGAACTGCTCTAAATGGCGCCAAAAGTGTTTTCCCATCATCTTCAATGATAAATTCTGCCGCATCCGAGCGCTCAACACTAACCATTTCAAATTTAAAACCACGCTCAAGCATTTCGTTAGCCAACTCTAAAACGGTTAAAAGATTTTTCTCTTTCGCTGAAGCATCCATTCCCTTATCCGTAATTTCCTTCATGGCCGCCTTAACCGCATCTTTTCCGTGGGCCATAGCAACCAAATCGAAATCCTCAGCTCGAACCGTAAAGTAGGCCGCGTAATAAAGAATTGGATAATAAACTTTAAAGTAGGCAACCCGTAACGCCATTAAAATATAAGCGGCCGCATGTGCCTTAGGAAACATGTACTTAATCTTTAAACAGGAATCAATGTACCAATTGGGGACATTTTCATTTTCGCGCATGGCCTTTTGCCACTCATCAGGAATCCCGCGACCTTTACGCACGTGTTCCATTATTTGGAAGGCCATCGAAGCATCCATCCCGTAATGTATTAAATCAAGCATAATGTTATCCCGACAACCGATGACATCCTTTAAAGTGACGACGTTCTTTTGAATTAGTTCTTCAGCATTACCCAACCAAACATCCGTCCCGTGTGACAAACCAGAAATCTGTAGTAATTCAGAAAAAGTGGTTGGGTGAGTTTCTTCCAACATTCCACGGACAAAACGAGTTCCAAATTCTGGAATTCCTAGCGTCCCAGTTTTTGAACCAATTTGCTCCGGCGTAACATCTAAAGCATCGGTACTCGAAAACAAGGACATCACCTTAGGATCAACTGGTGGGATTGATTTCGGTTCAATTCCCGACAGGTCCTGTAATTTACGGATCATCGTCGGATCATCATGGCCTAAAATATCCATTTTCAAAATATTATCGTGAATTGAATGAAAATCGAAGTGACTCGTCTTCCAAGGCGCAGTCTGATCATCAGCCGGATATTGAATTGGCGTAAAGTCATAAATATCCATGTAATCTGGCACAATCAAAATACCGGCCGGATGCTGTCCTGTGGTTCGCTTAACTCCTGTTGTGCCCTTTGCCAAGCGATCAATTTCTGCACCGCGGTATGTTTGCCCAGTATCCCGTTCATAGGCCTTAACGTAGCCATAGCCAGTTTTATCCGCTACCGTGCCAATGGTACCAGCACGGTAAACGTTATTTTCACCAAAAAGAACCTTCATATAATTATGGGCAATTGGCTGGTAGTCACCGGAGAAATTAAGATCGATATCCGGCACTTTGTCACCGTGAAAACCTAGAAAAGTTTCAAAAGGAATATCATGGCCATCCTTTTCTAAGTCGCTCCCACAGTCAGGACATTTTTGGTCGGGTAAATCATAACCAGAACCGTATTCACCTTTAGTAAAAAACTTAGTGTAATGACACTTATTACAACGATAATGTGGCGGTAAGGCATTGATTTCGGTAATTCCGGCCAAATAGGCCACCAAACTTGAACCAACGGATCCACGTGAGCCAACTAAATAACCATCCTTATTACTTTTATGCACTAATTTCTGCGCGATCAAATAATGCACCGCAAATCCATTACCAATAATACTTTTCAGTTCCTTAGAAATTCGGTCATCAACAATTTCAGGTAGCTTTTCACCATATAGTTCATGAGCCGTTGTGTAGGTCATTGTCTTAATGTCATCTTCAGCACCGGGCATTTTAGGTGTGTACAGTTTATTTTTAACCGGTGACATGACTTCAATTTCTGCCGCAATCTTTTGTGGATTAGTAACCACCACTTCTTTGGCGGTTGCTTCCCCTAAGAAATGAAATGATTTTAGCATCTCATCTGTCGTCCTAAAATGTACATCAGGTAAATTAATTCGGTTCAGCGGATTAGCGCCACCTTGAGAATTAATTAAAATTTTACGGTAAATTTTATCTACAGGATCAAGGTAATGCACATCTCCAGTTGCAACAACAGGTTTGCCCAATTCCGCACCAATTTTAACAATATTCTGGATGATTTCTTCTAAATCGCCATTATTGTTAATCAGTTGGCGCTCCAGCAGTGGTGCATAAACCGCTTTAGGCATAATCTCTAAATAATCGTAAAATTTAGCTTTTTTGCGTGCTTCATTGTAACCTTTTTGCATCATTGTTGTAAAAACTTCACCGCTAGAGCAGGCCGAGCCAATCATAATACCTTCCCGGTACTTTTCTACCACACTACGTGGCAAGCGCGGAATTCGATAAAAGTAACTAATCATCGACAACGAGACTAACTTAAATAAATTCTTCAACCCGGCCTGTGTTTTGGCCATTAAAACGGCGTGAAACGGTCGGGCCTGTTTATAGGCATCATTTTCACCTAAATGCGAATTTAGATCATCAATGTACTGCATATTGTAACGTTTTTCCGCGTCTTTTAGGAAAATGAATAACAAGTGTCCTGTTGACTCAGCATCCGCATTGGCCCGATGATGGTGTTCCAAGTTAACTTTAAAACGTTTTGCCAATGAATCCAATTTATGATTTTTAAATTCCGGATGAAGCAAGCGAGCGAGTTCCAACGTATCAACAATTGGAACCTCTACTTCACCCATATCATGACGCGCGTAACCTGCATTCAAAAAACCAATATCAAACGTGACGTTATGCCCGACCAAAACGGTACCTTGATAAAAAGCCTGAAATTTTGTGAAGGCCTCCTGTTCAGTATTAGTTCCTCGGACCATATCATCAGTAATGCTTGTCAAATTAATGGTCGTTTCCGATAATGGATGTCCTGGATCAATAAAGGCCTCAAATTCGTCAATTACTTCGCCGTTTTTCATTTTAACAGCAGCAAGTTCAATAATCGAATCGTAAACCGCGGATAACCCTGTTGTTTCCGTATCAAAAACCACATACTCGGTGTCCTTTAACGATGCATGACTTAAATTATAAGCAATCGGAACCCCGTCATCAACCAGATTGGCCTCAACACCATAAAGGATCTTAACGTTATTTTTCAATCCTGCTGTATGTGCTTCTGGGAAAGCCTGAACGGCAGCATGATCTGTAACCGCCACTGCCGTCTGACCCCATTTGGCCGCCTGAGCAACATACTCACTAATATTGTTTGTCGCGTCCATTTGGCTCATATTAGTGTGCAAGTGTAACTCAACCCGTTTTTCACCCGCAGGGGCCTGATCCAATCGCTCTTGGTGTTTAATTTGTTGAATATCACGCCCGTTTAGGACCAAATCACGCATGAAATTATCTTCCTGAATACTCCCTTTTACTTTGACCCAAATGCCGGGTTTCATAGCCGCAAATAATTGTTCATCTTCATCAGTCCGGGAAAATTTTTTGACAGTAAAAGAAGAAGTGTAATCCGTCATTTTAAAAATAAGCAGCTGTCGTTTTGATCGTAAGACACGAACTTCAACGTCAAAAACGTAGCCCTCAATCACCACTGAATTCTCTTCTTCGGTCAAATCAATCATTCGGCGGACTTCCTCTTTGGCATTAATTTGCCGCCCCATCAAAATTGGTCCAGAAACCGCCTCTGTTGATTTTTTCTCTTTCTGGGCCGCCACCTTTTGCAAACTGACGGCCGCCTGCTTGGCAAGGGCCGCATCCTGCTTGGCCTTTTGCGCCTTAAACTCGTCAATTTTTTGCTGTGATGCCGATTCATCAATCATCGGGTGAATGGATAATTTAGGAAAGCCAACTGTTTGATAGGCCGTCTCAATTGGTTCTAAGGCCTGAGTCACTAAAAAGTTTTTAATAATTTCATTATCAGCCAACAGTAGAACCCGCCGATCATTCAAATACGGTTGGCCTTTTTCACATAAGTCTTGAATGAAGGGCGAAGTAATGCCGCTGGTTTTTACAGCGTAACGCCAATAATCGGCAAGCTTTTGATTATCAACTTGGGCGTTGCGACTACTAATAGAAAATTTTATTCGCGCAATATCGGCAAATGCCTGTTGTAAATGTTGGCCTAACTCAGTAAATAGACCAAATGGTAAAATATCTGCAAATTCAAAATAAAATTGCCAAACTTTAGATTGCTGATGGACAATTACTTTCTTGACTTTGGCCTGTTCAAAATATTGACTTTGCTCATCTGGCAAATCAAGCTTAATCTGTTCAAGTAATTTACTGAACAACTCACTTTCGCTTAAACTCACTATGGCCATCCTTTCTTGTAAAGCACGCACGGTTAATAAAAAGTGGCGCAAAAAATATTTGGCAGTTGTTATCAACAAAATCACACTGGCCAAAAAAATTGCGTCACACTTTCTTAATTAGTCTTCCACTTGTTTCAATAAAATACTGATTGTATCCACCAATTCAGACTTCTGGACTTCAATTGTTTCACTAGTTTGGCGAATTTTAACTTCAACGATACCCTCACTGGCCTTCTTACCAATGGTAATTCTTACTGGTAAACCAATTAAATCTGCATCGGCAAATTTAACCCCGGCCCGTTCTTTTCGATCATCTAGTAAAACACTGTAATTGGCAGACTCTAATAACTGCTCAGCCTCTTTGGCCAAGACCATTTGCTCATCATTTTTTGCGTTAACTGGAACAACGTGAATATCAAATGGTGCTATTGCCCGCGGCCAAACTAAACCACGATCATCAGACCGCTGCTCCGCAACCGCCGTGAGTAATCGACTCACACCAATTCCGTAAGAGCCCATGATAATTGGTTTGCTTCGACCATTCTCATCAAGAAAATTGGCGTTCATGGCCTCAGTATAACGTGTACCTAGTTTAAAGACATGACCAATCTCAATTCCTTTGGTAAATTTTAAAACGCCTTCACCATCAGGAGACATTTCACCCTCAGTAACATAACGTAAATCAGCAAATGCCTCTGGTGTAAAGTCGCGGGTCAAATTGGCATTACGGTAATGTTGGCCCTCTTCATTAGCGCCAACAACAACGTTCACAAGATTTTCAACACTATTGTCTGCTAATAAACGAACCTTTTGCGGCAGGCCAACTGGACCCAAAGAGCCAAAGCTGGCACCTAAAACTTGCACTGCATCGGCATCACTTGCTAGCTCCAAGGATGCGGCAGCAAGATAATTTTTTAATTTAATTGGATTAATTTCGTAGTTGCCTTGAACCAAGACCATAACCGGCTCACCATCAGCCATAAAGAGCATGCTCTTTACCGTCTGTTTAGGGTCTAACTTCAGAAATTCGGCTACCTCATCAATTGTTTTAGCACCTGGCGTTGCAATCTTTTCTAAGCGTTGTAAATCCTCATGGGACTTTTTAGCTAAATTCAAACTTGTAGCCATATCTAAATTAGCGGCGTAATCACTTGCATCAGAATAAACAATCGTGTCTTCACCAATATCGGCCATTGCTGAGAATTCCAGCGAATCTTTGCCGCCCATCGCACCAGCATCACCAATGATCGAACGAAATTTCAAACCACAGCGTTCAAAAATAGTCTTGTAAGCCTCTGCCATGTCACGAAAAACAGCATCCAAATCGGCCAAATTAGCTGTAAATGAATACGCGTCCTTCATAATAAACTCACGACCACGTAAAAGGCCAGAACGTGGTCTCTTTTCATCACGGTATTTTGGCTGAATTTGGTATAAAACTTGGGGCAACTTTTTATAAGAATTCAAGTTATCCCGAACTAGGTCGGTAAAAGTCTCCTCGTGCGTTGGACCTAAAATAAAATCACGATCATGCCGATCCTTGAATTTAAATAATTCCGGACCATAAGTATCGTAACGGCCAGATTCGCGCCATAATTCTGCTGGAATCACTTCCGGCATGAGCATTTCAACGGCATCGATTTTGTCCATTTCCTCTTCAATAATCCGGTTAATTTTTTGAATGACCTTATAGGCCAAAGGTAAATAACTATAAATACCAGCCGAAACCTGCCGAATATAACCCGCCCGCAACATCATCTGGTGGCTTTTAGATTCTGCATCGTTCGGGGTTTCTTTTAAAGTTGGAATGAACATTTTCGATTGTTTCATAAAGTCGTCTCCTTTTTAATCACAAACATATAGCTATTTGGAACAATCGCTAGTCAGCATGTACTCACCGGATAAAAAAGCGTTGAACATCATTCCACGTCACTAAAATCATTAATAGTAACATTAACCCAAAACCAATTAATGATATAATTCCTTCTTTTTCTGGATCAATCGGTTTACCTCTAACCGCTTCAATTAGATTTAATAGAATTTTACCACCATCTAAAGCTGGAATTGGTAATAAATTCATGACCCCAACACTAATTGATAAATAGGCCATTAAATTGATAATCGTTGGCAAACCACTTTGCGCGGCCTGCGAGGTCATTGCGTACATGGCCACTGGACCACCAAAATTATTCAGATTAAAGCCATGAACAAACATACCACCAATAACCTTAAAGGTCTGGGAAACAATAAACCAAGGTTGCGTAAAACCATAGGCAATCTTAGCACTGAAACTCGTATCAAGTGCCACTGCAACACCGAGTACACCAACTTTCTTACCGTTGGTCTTTTGTGCTTTTGGCGTTGCAGTAATTTTTTCAGAAGTCCCTTTATGCCGTACCGTTAGCGTTATCTTTTTATTTGGATAACGATTAACCTGCTGTGCAACATCCTGAAAAGTTGGCGTTTTGACACCGTTAACAGCAGTAATATGATCGCCTGCTTTTAATCCCACTGCTTGGGCCGGTGAATTATCTTGGATCGTTCCTAATTCGTTGGATGTTTTAGCAACGCCACCCATTAAAAACGCCACCAAAATAAAACCAATAATTCCTAAAATTAAATTATTCAAAATCCCAGCAAAATTAGTTAATAATCGCTTGGGAATTGAGGCCGATTGGAATTGTACATCGCGTGGTGCAATCTGAACTTCAGTGCCACTTTTTTCAATAATTGTCGCATCGTGATCAACATTGTACCGGCGTAGTTCAGTCTCATCACCATTTTCATAGCCTTCAATAAATAAATCATCCTGTAAATCACTCTTAGCAATTTCAAACGGAATTCCTTCATTTAAAGTGACTTTTTGACTAACGTTGATCCGACTTACTTTCTGTTGCTCATCTAACGTTAAGAGAACCGACGTGCCAGGCTGTAATTCATCATCCTCATCATCCGCAATCCCGGCCATTCGCACATAACCACCAATTGGTAGTAGACGTAAAGTATAGGTCGTTTCATTGCGTCGTGATGCCCAAAGCTTTGGCCCCATACCAATCGAAAATTCCCGAACTAAAATGCCGGAGCGTTTGGCAAAATAAAAATGGCCAAATTCATGGACAATAACAATTGCACCAAAGATTAGAATGAATACAATAAGTGTTTCCACACAGTTTCCTCCTCAATAAATTGAAAACTGGTACCTAGGATTTATGCGCTTTAGACTAATAAAAATAGGTGCAAAATAGGTAAAACAAATAACAAACTATCAAAACGATCAAGAATACCACCATGTCCGGGTAAGATCTTACCCGAATCCTTAACACCATAGTAACGTTTATAAGCCGATTCAACTAAATCGCCCAATTGGCCGACAATTGAAAAAACTAACGTTAATAACAACATCACTGGCCAAGCGTAAACCTGGATTTGTGGTACAAAATAGGTAAAGACGCCCCCAACAATTAAGGCACAAATTGTACCACCAATTGATCCTTCCCAGGTTTTATTTGGACTAATGAGCGGTGCCAATTTATGTTTTCCTAGCTTACGTCCAATTTGGTAAGCTCCAATATCCGTTGACCAAATAACAAACATAATATAAAAAAGCATCATTACACTGGTCTCACGCGCCACAATAAAATAGTAAAAACCGGTACCAATATATAAGGCCGCTAATGCCGTGACCCCAACGTCGTCAAAATTCAAACGATTTTTAGAAAATACCATATTAACAAGAAGTAACATAACAAATAGATAAATAAAATAGAGCCGGTTAATATTCGCCGGTAGCCAACTATCAGGAACCATAACTGCAAGTAATGTTAGGGCTCCAAGCAGTGCCTCTACCGAAACAATAATTTTTTTTCGCATAATAAAAATTTCTGATAAACCGACTAGTCCGAGGACCACTGCCATGATATCAAAAATTGGACCACCAATAATTACGATGGGAATAAAAATAATCAACGCAACCACTGCTGTAATCACACGCTGGCGCATATAGCTAACACTTCTTTCTATTTTTTTAATCCGCCAAATCGGCGGTCACGGCCTTGATAAGTTGCAATTGCAGCATCGAAAGCCGCTGCATCAAAATCCGGCCAAAGCTTTTCTGTAAAAACTAGCTCACTATAAGCAATTTGCCACAGAAGAAAATTGGAAATTCGTTCTTCGCCACTGGTACGAATTAATAAATCTGGATCCGCGTACCGACCAAGTGGGGCCGTCATTAATGCTTGATCAACGGTTTTCTCATTGATATCAGCAGGTAATAACTGCCCACTAGCTGCCTGGGCCGCAATCTTTTGAACGGCCGTTACAATCTCAGAACGACCACCATAATTAAGTGCAAAATTAAGGATCATACCTGTATTAGCCTTTGTGTCGGCAATCGCATCAGCGGCCGCCTTTTGCGTCTTCTTTGGCAAACGATCTGTGTACCCCATTACATTGACTTGAACGTTTTCAGCAACCAATTCCGGTACGAAAGTATCAAAAAAATCTACCGGCAATTGCATTAAGTAACTCACTTCATCTTCAGGCCGCTTCCAATTTTCTGTCGAAAACGCGTAAAGTGTTAACACCTTAACACCAAGCCGACTGGCATGCTTTGTAATCAGCTTGACTGTTTCCATCCCTTCCTTATGACCAAAAAGTCGTGGTCGGTGTTTCTTTTGCGCCCAACGTCCGTTTCCGTCCATTATGATGGCAACATGTGCTGGTATCCGCTGCGGATCAAGTTGTGACCCTAACTCTGATGTTTTATTTTTTCGAAATGAAAACACACGGATCCCTCCAGTCGAAATTTAAAAGCCAAACCTTATTGTAACAAAAAACCTGCTGACTGACTATCATCTGCTAATAGAAAAAAAGAGGAAAACGCCCAACGACGAATTCCCCGAAATAAATGGCTCTATACTTTTTCCTGTTGATAGTTTACAAATGGTAAACTATTAACAGGATTTTTGTGCAGAAAAAGAGCTCA
>NZ_RHNP01000041.1 GCF_003950295.1 Loigolactobacillus iwatensis | reverse complement strand
AAAAAAACAGCATTAGAAGTTGCCTAACTTCTAACGCTGTAAAATTGGCTATCAACAGGATTTGACAGAGAGCCAATTCATTTTTTGTTGTAACTCCTATTTTAATTGCATTCGCTTTTGTACTATATCGATTGCATTAGCGATTACGAATGGTTTCAACTAATTCACGGCAACCAATAACGACGAGACTAACGCCGAAAATTTGAAGGCCGAAGAGTACACTACGGAAAGGATTGAAGAGTAAGAAACCACCTACAATAATGATAACCGCGCTGTAGATAATTTCTGGAAAACGGCTAACGTTTACAAAATGACGGTGATTGAGCACGCCGATTAAATGGCTAATTCCATATATTAGAATGATAATTCCCATTAGGAAAGGCAACATACTAACCAGGCCCGGTGCAAAGATTAGAACAAATAGTGCGGCCAAGCAAAGGACAATTCCAGAAGTACGCTGATTTCCGTAACGACCACTTTGTTTAAATTCTTTGCGCGCGGCCCACAAAGCAATAACACCTAGGTAAACTAAATAAAGGGCAATTAGATAAATGACAATTTTAAAAATTGGGTGGGGCCAAATAATTAAAGCAACACCGGCAACAATGGCCAGTAGGGTTTGTAGTACACGATTTTTTTTGAATGAATTTGACATAAACAAGCTCCTCTCAAGTTCTGTACTTACTTCAAAGCCTACCACATTTAGAAGACCGTACCATACGCCTTGAGACGGAAATTAAGCGGGAAAATAAAAAAACGCCTTGTTTAACGGGCAGATAATAACTAGTTCCTACCGTATTAACACGAAACGTTTCTCTGATTAAGCCTATGAGTACTTTTAAGTAATCGTTAACGAAGCAGATCCAAAACAACAATTATTTCGCTGTCTTCAAGACCGTGCATGCAATGAAGTTCTCCCTTTTCCATTACGACTACTTTGCCAGGGTAGATCTCTTCACTGTAACCATCCGTTTTAAATTCAATCCGGCCCTTGACTGGAATAACAACGCCGTGGGCTGGTGCTGGGTGAAGTTTACCATTGCCAGTAATCTGTCCTTTTGCGATGATGCGGTGCCCGATTCGCTGTCCGCCGCTATTTAAAAGATGTTCGTGAACATCTGTACCTTGTGTACCTGTTAAAAATTGCATTGTGCCACTTCCCTTATTTCATTGACGTGGAAACCACGTTAAGTCTATTAAAGAAAAGGAGAAGTGAAAAGTCAATTAAAATTTTCTAGTACTTTTAATAATAAAAGCGTTACCGGTACAATTCAAGCCTTCAAAAGGGCTAAACTTACATTAAGAGTTGAGCGAAGTTTGTAAAAATTGGCCCATTTTATGTTAAAATAGCAAACATGATGAATTGTGTGACTGGTTGTACCGATTTGTAGCTTAAGAACCAATCAGCGACACTTTTTATAATTATGACTCGGAATAAGGTAGTCGAAGCACTACTTTTGATTTAAAAATGGAGGGTATGCACATGTGTGGCATCATCGGCTTTGCAGGCGGCGCTTTAAATCTTGAGGATAAGCAAACAATCCTTGATAAACAGGTAGAAGTTATTAAACATCGGGGTCCTAACGATAAGGGCTCTTTTGTTGATGACGATGTTGCACTAGGCTTTCGGCGCCTATCAATTATTGATTTAACTAATGGGAAACAACCAATCTATAATGCCGATAATTCAAAATTAATTGTTTTTAACGGTGAGATTTATAACTATCAGGAAGTTCGTGATGAACTAGAAGGTCTAGGCTACGTTTTCAAAACGCACACTGACACTGAAAGTCTCCTTCACGGCTATGAAGCGTGGGGTCCTGATGTTTTGAAGAAGGTTCGGGGAATGTTTACTTTCTTTATTTGGGACACGGTTAAGAAGGAGCTATTTGGCGCCCGTGACTTTTTCGGCATTAAACCACTTTACTATACTTATCTAGATGACGGTACTTTTATGTTTTCATCTGAATTAAAGACGTTTATGAAGCACCCTAAATTCAAGAAGCGTTTAAACAAAGAGGCGTTAAAACCCTACTTGATGAATCAGTATAATGACTTGGACGAAACCTTTTTTAAGGGTGTCTTTAAGTTTCCTGCGGGCCATTATTTTATTTGGAAAGACGGCAAAGTGGACGTTGAGCAATACTGGGATGCAGACTATACACAAAACAACCTAAGTTTTGAAGATACGGTTAAGGAAATTAACAAGTCGGTTGAGGAATCAGTTAAATACCATAATATTGCGGATGTTCCGGTGGGTAGTTTCTTATCTGAAGGGGTTGATAGTAGCTACGTTACCAGTATCCTTAAACCACAAAAGGTGTTTAGTGTTGGCTTTGACGAGGCCTACAATGAAGCTGGGCGGGCCAAAGAGTTATCCGATAAACTGGGTCTAGAATTCAAACAAACCACTGTGACGGCCGAGGAAGCCTTTGATAAGTTTCCGCTGATGCAATATCATATGGATGATCCAGATGGCAATCCAAGTTTGATTCCACTTTGGTTTTTATGTGAGTTGGCCGCCAAGGATGTTACCGTTGTATTGTCCGGTGAAGGCGCCGATGAAATGTTTGCTGGTTACGTGAACTACGGGATGCACACGCATAATGAGGTCATTAAAGTCTTTGCCTCTGGACTAAAAAAGTTACCCCGCAATACCCGCTATCATTTAGCACGACGAATTAAAAAGGGCAGTAATTTCCGCGGTAAGGTTCATTTGTATACTACGTTAGCAAAACCAAGTGAATATTACGTGGGTCAATCAGTCATTTATAATTTTGAACAACCAACTATTTTTACGGCCAAGCAGGCCAATGGTTTGGTGACCGAAAAATACCGTAATACGCTAGATATTAAAGGAAATTATACCCACGACTTTAAAAAGGTTGCCAATATTGATGAAGTGAAACAAATGCAGTACATTGATTTGCATCACTTTATGTATAACGATATTTTACAAAAGGCTGATAAAATATCAATGGCGCATAGTTTGGAATTACGGGTGCCATTTTTGGATGTTAAGGTTGCTAAATTGGCCAACAGTATTCCCACTAAGTATCTACTTAATAACAAGGACACTAAGTATGCATTCCGTAAGGCTTCTGAAATGCACTTACCGAAGAGCTGGGCTGATCGGCCTAAGTTAGGTTTCCCGGTTCCAATTAAGCAGTGGTTAGCCGAGGATAAGTATTACCAGAAGGTTCGGGATTTATTTACCCAGGATTTTGTTCAAGAATTTTTTGAGCAAGATAAAATTTTGAATATCTTGGACAAAACACATTCTGGGGAGTTAAATGGCCGGCGTGAAGTTTGGGTAATTTATACATTTTTAATTTGGTATCAAGATTACTTTATCAACTTGGATCAATTTCAATAAAAGATTACAAAAAAAGTCAAACTACGTTGTCGCAAAAGCGATTTGGTAGTTTGACTTTTTTTGTATCCTTTTATTTTGCTTGAATAGCAAGATCTAACCATTTACTAAAGAAAGGATAGAGGTGATTCAATTCATAAATTTGGGTTTCTGGATCGGGATAGTGGAGGCTTAAGGTCTCATTTTGTGAGTTAATTGTTAGTCCGAGTTCCTTTTGATTTGGTAATTCCAACTTGTAAGTACCAATTGTACTACCAGTTTTCATTAAAATATTGTTACTGGAAGATGTCACAAAAAGATCCTCAAGACAAGGTAAAGCATCAACCTCAACTGCCGAAATGGTTAAGGTTAATTCATGGTTTAGTAGATCGGGAATTGTTTCGGCCTCCCAAGTAAATAGACCACTGTCGGATATCTTGGAACGGCCTAGATCCGTAACGTCATTTTTTTCATCATCGTTAACTTTAAAATGTCGAACATCAAAATTTCCAATATTTATACTGAGCTTGGCCGGTTCATGAACGTTATCGGTAACGATTGTCCGAGTTGAAAAGCTCTTGTCTGCTGGGAAAATAACTTTAAAATTGAGATTATCAACGGGTTGCAAGACAGTTTCCCGTGGTGTTTGAAACTGAATATTGGCCGCATAAAGTAGCTTGATCATTTGCATAAGGGCAGGAAATTGTTCCTCGTCCATAAAGTAAGCTTCAGAGGCGTTTTCTTTGATTTGTTGTAGCGTTGGCAAATGTTGGGCCGTTAAATAAGCTTTGGCCGTTAGTGCTTCATTGATTGAAAATAAAATTGTGTTATTTTGACCGTCGTCACTAGCGT
The DNA here is from genome assembly GCF_003950295.1 of Loigolactobacillus iwatensis. GTDB lineage: Bacteria > Bacillota > Bacilli > Lactobacillales > Lactobacillaceae > Loigolactobacillus > Loigolactobacillus iwatensis. The sequence goes on along the minus strand of NZ_RHNP01000041.1, from coordinate 23,545 downwards.
AGTTAAGATTGATTGCCAGTCGTTGATTAGCATCTGATGCAACGTTCATCCAAATGTGTTCCAATAACTCAGCCTGGCTGATTAACTTATCATTATTAAAAGCTTCCCAGATTTTATCGGCAAAAACACGTGTATAACTGGCAGTTAACTCTAATAGTGCTTGATCATTTTGCATCCATTGTTGTTTATCAATAACGTACTGGCGCTGTTTTTGGTAAAGCGTCATCGTTGTTTGCTGAATTTGGCCAATGTCAGCGGGCGCAGCAATTAGATCTCTTAGTTGTGGCCGGTTAAAATTAAGCATGCTGGTCATCTCCCTTGCTGGCTAGATTAGGCGCTACCTGAAGATTATCTAAATAGCTTTCTTGGATATGAACCAGTGCATTTTCAAACTGAGTGAGCGAGCTGTACTGATTGACAATTGCTTGATATTCATAGCGAATGACAGCAACTTCAACTTCTAATTGTCGCTTTTGCTCATCATAATGTGTGTCGGCCAATTGTTTGGCCGCAGTAAAACGAGTCTTTAGATCGGCAATTTCTGCTGTGTTTGGTGCAGGAGTGGCCGCTTCAGAGTCGTTGGTTTCTTCATTTCCAGAGTTACTATCCATAAAGTTAAGTAAATTTTTTAAGCGGCCACTATTTTGCTGTGGTGCTTTATCACGATTTAAGCGGGACTGCGCTACAGCCGAGTCAGCGTTTTCTGTTGCCCGATCTAGATCGGCATGTAATTCGTTGGCCTCTTGATAAAGCTGCTCGTGTAATTGATCTAGACGGTTCTGTAAGTAGTTATCATTATCTTTTTCGTAACCTTCAAGCTCAGGGAGAATTTGTTGTTGCAATTCATCCGTTTGAATAATTTGTCGATTCCACACATCTAAAACGCCAAATTGACGACGGTGGTACCAGTCACCAAACATGACAACACCTTCACTGTTAATTTCGAAGAAAGGAATATAAGTGCGTAACCATTTGGTGAGACCTTTTTGTAAATAGGCCTTAAGCTCGGCCTGAGCCTGTTTATCGTAAGCCAAAATATAAGCCGGTACCTCAGAGGTCTCTAAGCGAAGAGATGAGGCCGTTGTGTCTATTTTACGATAGAGCTCTAAATCTGAACGATCGTGCCATGCCTGCGCAAAATCGATAAAAAACTGCTTTTGGTAGTTTAAACATTTTTCCGTATCCATTAGCGAAACTCCCCGAATTTTTATTTAATTAACGCCAGAACAGTTGCTTTGCGCCAAAGCTGTTAATTGTTATAACGTAAAATTATTCTCTATAATCCTATTCTACAGCTTTTGAGCAGTGCTTGGAAAGGATTAATGTTGCTTTAGTATGATTCCTAGTGTAATTTTAAAGATTATTACCAAAAAATGAAAGTAACTGTAATTTTGGTGGAACCGATTTTAAATTATTGCCGGATAATTTTAGATTTCCGGCCATTTCTAGGCCCTATAAAATTAAGTAACTAAATCGAGGTAGGAGTGGGACAAAAGTCGGCTTGGGTTTACTGCGTAATGTAGGCTAAGTCAATAACCGCACTATGGGTATTGAGGCACGTGAACCCAGACTTTTGGCGCACATTCTAGACCAATGATCGGAAAAATAAGAAAGTGGGACAAAAATTGGTTTTGGGATTGGCTGTTGTAGCTAACCGCGGGAACCCGAACGCTTTTGCAGACACTCTCGAGACTAAATGATCGAAAAAATAAGAGGCTAGGATTTTTTGTCCCAGCCTCGCCTCTTATTAAAGCTATAACGTAAGAAAAGATTACTTTACAATACTTTAAAAAATTTAATTAGTCAGTAATTTGTTGGTGACCGTCTTCAATTGCCATTGCATTTTGTGCCGCAACGTTCATGATATTCCACGGACGATTAAAGTTTGGCATAAAGAAGAAATCAGCGTAAGCTAAGTCATCAATTGTCCACTTAGCGGAAATTGCAACGGAAATGGCGTTAATATTAGCCGTTTCATTTAAGGTAGACATAATTTGACCGCCTAGAACACGACGAGTCTTTGGTTCGTAAATTAACTTAAACCAAACAGGCGCGTTACCAGCTTCATCAGGAACAAATGATGGGCGGGCAGTATCTTTAACCAAGACTGCCTTAACATCAAGTCCCATGAAGCCAGCAGTGGCTTCTTTAACGCCAGTTGAAGCAAACTTATAGTCAAATAATGAGTAGGCCACTGAACCGTTAACACTTGGAACAGGTTGATCAGCATTAACTAAATTCTTACCAGCAAAACGGCCTTGACGACGAGCGTTAGTTGCTGACGGAATAGGAGCAAGTGCGTTTCCAGCAGGACCAAACTTAACCATTGTTGCGTCACCAACAGCAAAAATGTCGGGTTGGCTAGTTTGCAAGTATTCGTTAGTCTTGATTCGACCTTTTTTGTCTAATTCAAGCGTATCGCTCAACCAATCAGTTGCGTAGGTTGTACCAGTAGCTTCGACAACAAGATCAGCTGGATATTCACCTTTGTCAGTAATAACCTTAGTGACTTTTCCAGCTTGACCTTCATAGCGCTGAACAGTTTGACCAGGAGCAGGCGTGATATTATGCTTGGTCATTTCGTCGGTCAAAATATCGGTGAATTCTTTGTCTAAGTATGCTGAGAATAAACGATCAGGCTGGTCAATGAAAGTAACGTGTTTGCCAGCAAGTGAATAAATTTCAGCAAGCTCAATTCCAAAGCCAATCACGACAACGTTTTGGACATCTGGATCAACGGTCTTTTGCTTGAGCTTAATTGCCCAATCACGACCACGCATGCTATAGATATTGTCTAGGTCACGGCCAGGAACTTTGAGTTGTGCTGGATTGGCACCAGGACTAAGAACTAATTTATCGTAATTCTCGTCGCGTTCGGAACCATCATTATGATTTTGAACGTGAACGGTATGTTTTTTTGGATCGACTGCAGTGATTTCTTCACGAGTATAGACTTCAACACCCTTGGCCTTCATACCTTCAGGAGTGGCGTAGCGAACGCTATTAACGTCCTTAACAACGCCCTCTAAGTAGAGTTGCATCCCACAAGATAAGAAGGAGAGAAAATCACCTTTTTCGTACCACTGAATTTTTGCGTCTGGATAATCGGAAAGTGTCTCACGGACTGCCTCATAACCACCATGTGATGAACCGACAACAATAACCTTCATTAAAAATCAGCCTCCTAAATTTCATTTAGTACAAATCCATTATAGCAAGAAAACGTTTAATAGTATAGTTTTCTTTTAATAATCATTATCAACTAGAAATGCCGTTTTTACTCAGTTGCTGATTAATTAATGATAAATTACAAATAAATAGTTATTCTAATTTAAGCTATAATTAGAATAACTATTTTTGCTAGTGTGCTGAAATTATTTTTGTTAGTATTTCATAAAAAACTGGCGTAAATGTGTTTTTTCAAACACGTTTCCGTCAGTTTAGTCAGAAAACATTATATAGAAGTTGTTTTAAACACAGCCATTACTGAAAATCGGTAAATTCAAGCAACAACGTTAGCGAGACCAGTAATAATTTTCAATTGAGGATTAGAACTCGGCTACTTCTTAGGCCACCTTCTAAATTTAATCTTTCTTTTTTTTCTTCATGACATTGCGAAAACGATGATCAACTTCCTTGCTCCAAAATCCACCAGAAAATTCAGTGGGTTCTTCAACCATGACAAATGCCTCTGGCGATAATTCCTTGATCGACTGCATTAAACGCTTATCAGCCTTCCGCGGTGCTAAAATACTAAGAATTAAACGGGCACCATCACGGCCGTAGCCCCAAGTTTCGGTGACACCATAACCGAGATCACGTAATTTTTCAGGTAAATCGTGATTTTGTTGATAATTAGGTGCGTCATCGTTAATTTGGACGGTAACTTGGAAATTAACGTAACCTAAGGCAACACGATCTTCCAATAAAATACCGAGGTAAATCCCAATCCCGAAACCAATTGCATAAGCAGCGACATTAAGTGGCTTATCAATGTTCTGCAACGCAATTGCCAGGGCAATAACGTAAACTAATTCCTCGACAACGGCAAGTAAAGGTGCGAGATACCGTGAACGGCGAACAACCAACATTGTTCGCAGCGTATTTAGTGTAATATATCCGGCATTTAATAGTAAGATAGTTAAAGCAAGCTTCATAAAATCATCCTTTCGATTTAAACTAATGATTCTTCGGTAAGAACAAGTAAAGCATACCAAGTTTACGTATTAAAAAGTAAAGATATGCTTGACCTAATACTGACACTAATTTGGTGAAATGGTAAATATAATTGAGAATATTTGGTTTATACTGTGATCAGGACCGGTAAGAAGGATTAGAAATTCTGTCAATTTTTCTTCACACCAAATTAGTCAGGAAAATACTAAATAAAGGTGTTTTCCAAATACGATCTAGTAACAGTTAAGCAAATTTTATAACTAATCTGATATAAATCAACAACTATAAGGAGAAAAATAACGTGAAAAATGTTTATCGTGGTACTGTGGACCCTACAATAACGACAAGTTGGGATTTAAATGGAACAAATGCCGCAAATTATTTGCGTGATCACTTAGATGGCGTTTGGCAAACCGCACAAACACAAGGTGTCATTGGTCAACCACCGTTTACGTTAAAGCAAACGGAACTTGAAAATTTACGGACGTTTTCGCAATTTGATTTTGAAATTACGCAACGTGCCGCCCTTAATAGTTCCTTTGGTCAGTGGTACCAAGATTTTTTGGATAACCTGCTAACGGATAAAACAAAATTAAAATTTTGGCAAAAAAAACAAATGACGGATCATGGTCTGGCGCATTTTAAACATGATATGTATTATTGCTTACTGTTAGCGCAGTTAGATCAATTATCGCAACGGGATGCACTTGTTCTTTTACTAACCGCAGCACTACATGATATTAGTCGCTTTGATAATACGGCAGAAACAAGTCATGGGGAACGGGCAGTTGAAAAGCTTTTGGCCTTATTTGACATGACCAAGCAAACGGCCAATTATACGACTTTGACAACGGCATTTAATTTGCAGGTGTTAGCCCCATTAAATAGCACAAGTCATGCGCCTATTCCTGAGTTGACCAAGAGCGATGTGCACACAATTTTAGATTTAGTTGCGTATCATTGTCGCGACGAGCAACAGGCAGCGGCCGATTTTAAAGCGGCTTATAATGACCGTGCTGCCGGACGCCGAAATAGATTGCTGGCTTATTTTAAAGATGCGGATGCATTAGACCGTGTTCGTTTTGCTGGGTTGGATGTAAGTTATTTACGGCAGGTGACTAGTAAGCGATTAGTCAGTATTGCGTGGCAGGCGCAGGCTAAAGTTTAAAAGATTAGCTCTTTAGAAAGTGTTTGAAAGGTCGTTTGTTCAAGTAGATTTATCCTAAATTAATCAGGAGAACACTGGCAAAAGTAATTGCTTAATATAGTTTAGATTAAAAATAAATGATAAAAATTAGTTGACACTCATTAATTAGCGTGATAAGCTCTTATTAATCTCATAAACGAACGTTGAACGTCATATTTGAAGTAGTTTAATTATCTGGGTGTCAGGAAGTCGGTGGGTGCTGCGAATCGATCAGGGTAATTTGACCAAATACTTTGGCGGAGTTTCAATTTTGAACGGCTAATAACTAGATTCCGTTATCATCTAGTGAGTGGAAGGTAAGTTTGGCTTACTTTCAAACTGGGTGGTACCACGGTAAATCGTCCCTATTGCAATTATTTGCAGTAGGGATTTTTTTATCGTCAAAATTTTGGGAAAAGAGTGCTTATAAATGTTGAAAACTTGTGGTGGAATGCCTCGTTACCGATTTTTTAAACGAATTTGACAAAGTTAGTTTAAAAAATTGAAAGAGGTTAATAAAATGAAAAAAGTTAAAAGCGTAAACGTTATGGAAGCAGGCTTAATTTTAATCATCGTTTTAGGAATTATGGGTGTTGGTGTCATTGGTTTTGGTCTGTCGCCACAAGTTCCCGTAATGTTAGCGATGAGCGTTGTTATTTTGTGGGCCAAACTACGCCATTTTGACTGGGAAAGTGTGAATAGCGGGATTAAAGAAGGAATCGAAAAGGGTATCATTCCGATTTTTATTTTTATTTTAATCGGCGCCATGATTAGTACGTGGATTGCTTCAGGCACGATTCCATCTTTAATGGTTCTTGGTTTTAAGATTATTAGTGTTCGCGGGTTCTTACCCTCAGTTTTTGTAGTTTGTACCTTGGTTGGTGCGGCAGTTGGGAGTGCCTTCACTGTCTCATCAACTGTCGGAATTGCATTTATGGGGATGGGAATTACGATGAATTTAAATCCAGCTATGGTTGCTGGCGCAATTATTTCTGGTGCAATTTTTGGCGATAAATTATCACCACTTTCCGAAACAAATAATTTGGCTTCGGCTGTAGTCGATACGGATCTTTTTCAACACATTAAGAATTTACTTTGGTCAACGTTGCCAGCCGGTGTTTTAACTTTTATTCTATTTGCCATCATTGGTCACGACGATGCGACCACGAGTTTGGCCAAAATTAATCAAACTGTTGCCGTTTTAAATACGCACTTTAACATTTCCTTTTGGGCAATTATTCCGATTTTACTAGTTTTTGTTTGTGCCGGTTTCAAAATGCCCGCCGTCCCAACGATGTTACTCAATGTTCTTGTGACTAGCGCCATGATTTTTATCGAACAGCCTAGTCTACCTATTAAACAGTTGGCGTCAATCATTACGGATGGTTTTGTAGCTAAAACGGGCAATGCCACGGTGAACACATTATTATCCCGTGGTGGAATTGTTAGCATGATGCCAACAGTTGCATTGATCGTTTTGACCTTGTCACTCGGTGGTTTATTAGTGAAGTTTGGTTTGATTAGTGCCGTAATGACGCCTTTGGCCAAGCATTTGAATAGTGATGGTAAGCTAGTAACCGCCGGAATTGTTACTTGCCTAGGGGTTAATATTTTCGTTGGTGAACAATTTTTATCAATCATTTTACCCGGACGTGCATTTAAAAAGGCATTTAACGATGGTGGCTTGGCCAATGATGCTTTGGGACGTGTGCTTGAAGATGGTGGAACAGTCATTAACTACTTAGTTCCTTGGGGCGTTGGTGGCGTTTTCTTAGCAAACACGCTTGGTGTACCAACGATTCATTACTTACCCTTTGTTTTCTTCAGTCTTTTGTGCCCAGTATTATCGATCTTAAGCGGTTTTACTGGTGTAGGTTTAAAACATTTGCAACCTAAGACAAAAAAAGTACCTGCTGCTGATTTACAAAATTCTTCAGTAAACTAAAATAACTAACAAAGATAGTGCCGGGAATTTCAATCATTAACTGAATTTCTGGCACTATCTTTTAGTTAGGTCGACTATAATTTCGTACGTGCCTTATACTAAGAGTAAACGTGAAATGAGGGGATTAAAGATGACAGTAAAAATTGGCCGGCAGGGAAATATTTTAGCGGAAAAGGTGCTCTACGTTGGACCTATTTTCAGCCTAGTTCAGCAGAAAATTAAAACGCCTGATGATTTAACCATTCAGCGTGATGTTGTGCAGCACCGGCCGGCAGTGGCAATGTTGGCAATGACCGCTGACCAGCAAGTCTTGATTAATGTCGAATACCGGGCTGGTACTAATTCAGAGAATATAGCTTTGCCTGCTGGTTTAATTAATCCAGGTGAAGAAGTTTTAGCAGCCGCCAAACGTGAACTTCAAGAAGAAACGGGCTATGTTGCGACTAACCTGCGTGAAATGACAACTGTGACGTCATCAGAAGGCTTCACGGATGAAAAGGTTACCTTAGTTTTAGCTGATATTTCCCGGGAAATGTTGGCCGCCAAACACTTTGATCAAGATGAGTTTGTTAACAGTCAATTAATGCCGTTTACAAAGGTCAAAGAATTGGTCCAGCAAGGTGTTATTCACTCTGCCCAAACAGTTTCCGCAATTGGTTACTATCTATCTTTTATGCAGAAATAAAAATCTGGCCGTAACTGGTTGTTACTATTTATTTGGACTGAAGAGATCGGAAAAATTACGAAATGATACCCAACAAAAAAGATCGCTCGAATTAGATTTTTACCTAATTCGAGCGATCTTTTTGTTGTTTTATAAACTTTACTTAGTGATAATAATATCTTTTGCTGAAACATCAGAACCAAAGTATGGTTTGAGGTTTTGGTTGTAATCCGTCTTGAAGAAACCGTTCTTGTTTAATTTGTTGATTTCTTTATTTGTCCAATTCAACAGGCTGGTGTTGCCTTTCTTGATCCCAGGAGCAATGTACTGGTTAGGGCCTAAATGCTTGATGCCAACTTTGTAGTTAGGGTGATTTTTAACCCAAGCATAAAGGTATGAATTATCATCTGCAAGAGCAACGGCACGGCCATTCTTCAAAGCATTAAATTGCTGTGTTTTTGAATCGTATTTTTGTAATTGAACTTTTGGCTGCTTTTGGGTGAAGTAACTCTCAGCGGTTGTTCCCTTAGTAACGATTAAGTTTTTACCGTTCAACTGGCTAACCTTTGTAATTACTTTCTTCTTAGGGGAAACGACACCAACTGAAACCTTCATGTAAGGCTTAGCAAAGGCAACGACCTGTTTACGTTCAGGGGTGACAGTGAAGTTAGCCAGAACAATATCAACCTTGTTTGATTTTAAGGCATCAACACGGCTGTCAGCGTTAACCTGAACAAATTTCACCTTAGTATTTAAATCTTTACCAATTTGTTTGGCTAAGGCAATATCGTAACCAGTTCGTTTGCCATCTTTATTAACCCAGCCGTAAGGTGGTAAATCGCCAAAGACGGCAACTTTAATTGTGCCTCGTTTCTTAATTGCGCTAACGCTGGAAGGGTTACTAGCAGCCTTAGTTGGTTGCGGTGTTGTAAAAGCTAATGCAAAAACTGATGCTGCGGCGAGTAGGCCGGTTAAGATTCGTCCTTTTTTCATAAAAAATCAACCTCCAAAATAATTTTAAATTTACTATTCAGACTTTTAGCGCACGTTCTAGAGTAATGATCTAGTCAGAGACTAGTGTCTTTGTCCCACTCCAAAACACGACTTAAGTTTAAAATGCCATACTATCAAGAAATTCACGTGCACGATCGGTTTGTGGTTGCGTAAAGAATTGTTTTCCCGGTGTTTGTTCCAGAATGGCACCATCCTCTAAAAATAAGACGTTGTCGGCAATTTGTTGTGCAAAGTTCATTTCGTGCGTCACAACTAACATGGTCATTTTACGTTTTGCTAGATTTAACATGACTTCCAAGACACCACGGACCATTTCTGGATCAAGGGAAGCAGTTACTTCATCAAACAACATGAATTCAGGGTTTAACGCTAATGCGCGAACAATTGCGATCCGCTGTTTTTGCCCGCCGGATAATTGCCGGGGAAAGGCATCCGCGTAATCAGTTAAATCAACTTCTTTTAAAAGTTGTGTTGCTTGTTTTAAGGCCTCGGTTTTGCTACGCTTTTGAACCTTTAAGGGACCTAGTAAAATGTTGTCGATAACTGTTAAATTTGGAAAAAGATCGTAACTTTGAAAAACCATTCCAATTTTCTGGCGTAGTTGTTGCCAAGTTTTAGGTGTTGGTTTAATTGGTTGGTCTTCAAAGCTTAATTGCCCACTTTGAAATTCTTCAAGGCCATTAAGACAACGAATCAGTGTACTTTTACCAGAACCAGATGGTCCGAGTAGAACCGTTACACTACCCGGAGTTACTGAAAAATTAATATCGTGGAGTACTTGTTTTGTGCCGTAAGCCTTATTTAAGTGTTCGACTTTAAGTAATGTATCAACCATTATTACGTAGTTTCTCCTTTCGCTCAATATATCGGGCCCAAACGGATAGTGGGTAACATAGGATGAAATATAAAATAAAGATAAAACCGTAAATCCAAAAGGCACCGTTTTGATAGTGTTGGTTATTGGCTTCAATAATTTGTTGACCAACATTGATGACGTCCATAACGCTAATTAATAATAGAAGTGAAGTTGTTTTAATTACCCGCGTCGTTAAATTAATGGTTGCCGGAATCATTAACTGAATTGATTGTGGTAATAAAACGTAACGGTAAAGTTGTGGGGTTGTTAAACCAATTGCCTTACCTGCGTCAACTTGGTGCCTAGGGACTGAAATTAATCCGCTCCGGACAATGTCGCTCATCTCAGCTGCGACCCATAAAGTGAAGACTAAGGTGGCAACCACTTCGGCGTTTAAGTTGATGTGAAAATTTTGTGGCAAAATATAATAGAACAAGAATAACAGAACAACGGTTGGAACAATTCTGAAAAATTCTAAGTAAAGGCGCAAAATTACACGTAGCAGCGGATTTTTTAACGTTCGCAGCATTCCTAAGATAATGCCAAGCAGAATGCCTAGCACAATTGCAATAAAAGCGATTTTAGCGGAGATCCAAAGTCCACCTAGAAGGCGAGTGAGATTACGACCTTCGAATAAAATATTAATGCCCGAATGTGCCATAACGAGCCCTCCTTTCCAACCAAGTTAAGATAAGTGACAGTGGAATGAGGATAATCGCGTAGCCAATCACCAAAACAAACAGTGATTCATCGGTGTGATAGTACATGCCAATCTGGTCTAAGGCAGTGTTGGTTAATTCCGGAATAGCAATCACCGTAAAAATTGATGTTTCTTTAATTAAAAAGATGACGTTTGCTGCAATTGCGGGAACACTTAGAGCTAGTCCTTGTGGAAAAATAACGTAGCGGGCCAGTTGAAGGTTAGAAAGGCCAATTGCCTTACCGGATTCAATCTGGACCTTTGGAACACCATCTAAACCACCGGAAAAAGCCTCGGCCATATAACTACCACCAAGAAATATGAGACCAATAATACCGCTAGTCTCGGCCGGAATTTTTAGTCCAATTTCGGGAAACGCATAATAGATAAAAAATAATTGAATTAATAAAGGCGTGTTGCGGGATAATTCAATGTAGACATTTACCAGTTGTTTGGCCACTGGTATTTGAAAATAACGAATGAAACTTGCGAAAAGTCCGAGCAGACTGGCACCGATGATACCGTAGCACGATAATTTCAGTGTGAGCCAGAAGGCCTTCTCAAAAATAGGTAAACTCTGTTGGATCACAGTCCAACTCATATAAACACCTCCAAAAGCTAACCGTTAAGAAAACAAAAACGTCCCAACATTGTCGACACAATGTTGGGACGTTTTGTCGTGTTACCACCCAATTTTGTTTAAATTTCGTAATTTAAACCTCAAACAGTACACTAAAGTTGCGGTTATACTGTGGCAATGTAACGTTTGCTAACGGATTTCTAGCCAATTGACCAGCTCATCTAGGCTCGGAGATCATCTTCAAACCAATTTAATTACTTCTTTGCAGCTGCCGAAGCTCTCTGTGAAATAAATTGGATTTACTCTTCTCGTCATAGCCAAATATTAACTTGGTTTTAATAATACACGCATTTTTCAGGCTGTCAACCATCTAGATTCTCATAAAACGGATTGAATTGGGTCAACTGAGCTAGAGCTTAGGTCTGTTTGGAAAATAATTTTACGAGTATTTTCTTGGCCAGTTGACCTGGTGTTGTATAAAAATTGCGTTATGCAACTTTCACATGGCAGACTAGAGGTAAAGTAAAAGTAGGTGGGAGGATGTTAAGTCGATTACGGCACGACAAATTATTAATGTGTGCGCTGATTGTTGCATTACTCAGCCTATTACTTAGTCGGCCGAAGTGGTCGGACATTAATAGCACAATGCTGCTTACTTTATTTTCATTGTTATTGTTGGTTAAAATTTATCAGGCAATGCGTGTTTTAGATTATTGGGCAATTTACTTAGTTAAACGAAGTCGGCATTTTCGCCAATTGCAGGGATACTTAATTTTGTTGGCCTTTTTTAGTGCGATGTTTTTAACCAACGATGTTGCGATCATTACCTTTGTACCACTATTATTATTGATAGCGACTAAATTAAAATTTGCGACACCAGTGCCAGTTACCTTAATTACCATTGCAGCTAATTTAGGCAGTAGTTTTACGCCGTTTGGAAATCCGCAAAATCTTTTTCTACTCTCGCATTATCGACTGTCAATTGGTACCTTTTTTCGCATGTCGGCGCCGCTGATGCTTGTTAGTTTATTATTACTTTTAAGTACGTTGTTATTTTTTAAAAAGACACCACTAACGTTGTCCAAATTGAAAACAATCAAGGTGGATAAATCACCACTGTTGTACTTAATTCCAGTGACACTTTTAACTTTTTTAGCCGTTTTTTCGTTAGTGCCAAGTTTTGTGGCCGTCCTTGCAGTTGTTTTGGCCGCATTATTGTACCGACCTAAGTTACTAAGTGAAGTGGACTATGGATTATTGTTAACTTTTGTCTGTTTCTTTATTGCCGTTGGGAATATTGGGCGGTTTGCGCCGGTTGCCCACTTTTTTGCTGTATTGGAGCGAAAAGAGTGGTTGGTTTATTTAAGCGGACTCTTAACTAGTCAAGCTATTAGTAATGTGCCAGCCGTTGTTTTGCTGGCCAAGTTTACACAGCAAGTTCACGCTTTGTTTTTAGGAGTTAATATTGGCGGAATTGGAACGCTTCTGGCTTCCTTAGCGAATCTTTTGGCCTATAAACAGTACCGGCTTAACACGAATACGCCTAATGATCATTTCCTCAGAACCTTTACCATTATCAATGGCCTGTTTTTAACCATACTTGGTACGATTGGATATTTATTACTACAATTTTAAAATGCCGATTTACCATTTTTTAAGGTTTATGTTAGCATTAGAAATATGAAAAAAGAAATGAAAACAAATCGCACAGAACGTGAAAAGATGACCGCCGGCGAACCTTACAAACAATTTGATCCAGAGTTGATTAAACGTCGTGTATTTATGCGGCAACAATTACAAGAGGTCAATCAAATTACCGATAACGATGATCGGAATCAACGTTTTAAAGAATTATTGGCTGCTACTGGGGACGATTTTTTCGTTGAAAGCAGCTTTAAATTTGATTACGGCTTCAATATTCATATTGGTGACCATTTTTATGGTAATTATGACATGACATTCTTAGATACTTGTCCGATTACAATTGGTGATCATTGTTATTTTGGGCCCAACATTGGCTTGTATACACCAGTGCACCCAATTACCGCGAAAGAGCGTAACGCTGATGTTGAGATGGGCGCACCAATTACGATTGGTAACAGTTGTTGGTTTGGCGGTCGAGTAACCGTCTTACCTGGAGTGACCTTGGGTGATCGAGTTGTTGTCGGGGCCGGCTCAGTTGTGACTAAATCATTTGGGGATGACGTTGTTATTGCGGGTGATCCCGCTCGAATTATTCGGGAGATTAAGCAAGATTAAGTTAGCATGTTCTAAACTAATCTTGAATTGATGATTGTTACTAGGTTTACTGGTACTAGACTAGGGTAGTTTGAAGATAAAAATAGTTCACTAATTTAAAAGCGGCAATAAAGTAGCGGCCAATTTTGTGTACTGGACAACACCAATTTAACTAAAATGACGACTTAAAAACAGATTTAGGCTACCAACTTAATAAAGCTTCAATTACATGTGAATTTATTATTGCTATGTGCCACTATAGCGCTGGTTACAGCGTTAAATAGTGGTGCTTTTTATTTTGCATAATTTATGTTAATAATAATATTTAAATTATGAAAAGGCTAACTGTTTGCAAAAATAAGCCTGATTCTAGGCATTTATAACCGATAGCATGTTTACTATCTAGATGATAAGTGTATACTGGATTTGTGATAATAGAATAAATTAACTAATTAACTGAGCTGGTTGAATTGTACAAAATCAATTTCACAAAGTGGTTAGCGTAAATTTAGTTCAGATAAAAGAGGGGGAAACAACCATGTCTCGACCGGCTGAGTTTTAGATAGATTAATTAAGTTTAATCGATTTGAGATTTGGTCCGCCATTAACCGAAATTCGCCGGAATTCACGGCATAACCGTTGATGTGAAAGAATGGATTGTTAAAGAAAGAAGGCAATGCTATCACTACCTTTAAAGGGAGTGTGTAACAAAAGTTGGTTAAATCTTACAGATAATTAACAGTATTTGTTTTAACGCTCAAATTAGGCTTAAATTTAGGGCCTTAGCGTTAGATTTAACTTTGCTAGTGAATATTATGTTGATCATTTGACGTAAATATCGCTTAGCTGTTTTGTTACATTCTCTTCGGTTTAGTTCTACTTACCAGTTGAATTATTCACTTAACTAGGATAATCAGTGACGTGATTATGATGGTTAGGTTAAATGTTGATTTGGTAAATTGGACTATTGCTAGTGATAGGAAAATTATTTTAAAGAGAAAAAATATTGATAAAGTTGTTTTTGTACCAACAGCGATTTTGTTTGTTATTGCATCACTCGTTTTAATTCTTGGTGGTAGTTCGCTGCAACAGGGAATTAACTCATTGATGGCTTCAATTACGAATAATATGGGCTGGCTGTATTTGTCGGTTTACGTGATTAACTTTATCTTTTTTATTTATTTGGCCGCAAGCCACTACGGAAAGATTCAGTTAGGTAAAACCAAAACTGGTAAACCCGAATATAGTAATTTTCAGTGGGGCAGTATGGTCTTTGCGACGGCCATTGATGCTAGTATTTTAATGTTGAGCATGGTAGATCCAATTCGTTTTTTACAGCACCCAGCATTTGGGATTAAACCATTTTCAGAGAAGGCCTACTCGTTTGCTAGTATGTTTGGCCAATTTGATTGGGGTCCCATGGCTTGGTTGATGTTTGCTTCAGCAACTATCGCAATTGCCTACGCAATGTACGTTAAGCACCGGAATATCCAGCGTTTAAGTGAGGCAATTACCTTGCTTGATGGCGACGGACTAGTAAAACATAGTTTACGGACTTTTATTGATTTCTTAGTTGTTGTCGGTATTATGGGTGGCATTGGTTCTTCAGTTGGGATGGAAATTCCAGTATTATCAAAGGTAATTAGCTCCTCAACTGGGATTCCAAACAACTTATGGCTGACACTTGCATTATTTGTTATTTTACTGGCGTTATTTGCCACAACAGTTATGGGTGGATTAAAGGGCGGTATTGATCGCTTGAGTTCAGCTCATATCTGGACTGCATTAGGCTTCTTAGTGTTTATTTTAATTGTAGGACCAACCCTTTACATTTTAACTACTGAAGGACATAGCTTAGGTATTTTAGGAACTCATTTTGCGGCCTTAAGTACTAACATGGTATCTAATGTTGGTTCTGGATTTGCCAAGAGTGAGACGATTTTCTACTGGGGCTGGTGGTTATCTTACATGCCATTCACAGGTTTGTTCATTGCTCGGATTTCCAAAGGCCGGACAATTCGTCAGGTTATTGTCGGCATGGTCGTATTTGGGGCCTTGGGCTGCATGAGCTTCTACGCTATCTTAGGTGGATATTCGTTATATTTGCAGCACGCTGGTATCTTAAATTTAGCTCATATTTTAAACACGCAGGGACAGGCCGCAGTGATTGCGAGCGTTATTTCAACGTTACCACTTAAATCACTCGTTCTTATCTTCTACAGTATTTCGTGCTTTATCTTCTTAGCTACAACAATTTCATCATCCGCCTTCATAGTTTCTTCATTGACTAGTTTGAAGTTAAAGGCCAGTGAAGAACCAAGTCGATTTAACCGAATGATCTGGGTATTAATTTTTATCCTATTTGCTTTTGGGATCGTTATGGTTGGTGGTTTTAAAACCGTTCAAACTATTTGTACGCTGGCTGGTTTCCCACTTATTTTTGTTTGTCTGTTACTTTTGGGCTCAATTGTCAAAATGGTTTATACAGATAAAACAGTGGCAGTACAAAGACGAAAGAAGTGGGCTGTTAATTTGGAACGTGATGCCGAAGTAGATTTTGATCAGGTTCGTTTTGAACAAGAACGACATACACCTGCGCAAACAGCATCAATTCAAAATTGATTTGTCTAAATCAAGGTAATATTTTTTGGGGATTAAACTAGTAATCTTAATTAGAATTTATAAAGGAGAGCGGGCCGAAAGCCGCTCTCCTTTATTATGCTTAACTAAGTGAACCGCTTGGTTGGTTCTACTTTAAGCAGTGCTTGTTTATAAGTTGTGGAATGGACTTCCGATGCTCTATAATGACGTTGAACGACAAATAGAAAGGTGTGTATTTGTTGAAAAAAATCATGAATGATCCGAAGAATATTGTTGCTGAAATGGTTGAGGGCATGGTTCGTGCCTACCCACAATTTGTTGAAAGGTTGCCAGAGACGGAAGCGTTAGTTCGTAGCAACAAGTCCTCAATGACGGGAAAAGTTGGTCTGATTAGCGGTGGTGGTAGTGGCCATGAGCCAACGCACGCCGGCTTTATCGGTGAAGGTATGTTATCTGCTGCGGTTTGCGGCCAAGTTTTCACATCGCCAACACCTGATCAAATTTACGCCGCAATTAAAGCGGCCGATCAGGGGAAAGGTGTTTTTATGGTCATCAAGAACTACTCTGGTGATGTCATGAATTTTGATATGGCCAAAGACATGGCCGATTTAGATGGTATTGAAGTTAAGTCGATTACGGTTGATGATGATATTGCGGTTGAAAATAGTACCTTTACGCAGGGACGGCGCGGTGTTGCCGGGACTATTTTTATGCATAAGGTACTTGGTGCAGCTGCCGATCAGGGCGCCTCACTAACTGAGCTAGAAACGTTGGCGAAGAAAGTACTGCCAAACATTAAAACAATTGCCGTTGCCTTAAGCGGCGCAACAGTTCCAGAAGTTGGTAAGCCAGGCTTTACGTTGGCCGATGATGAACTGGAATACGGTGTTGGCATTCACGGGGAACCAGGCTACCGAAAAGAAAAGATGCGGCCATCGAAAGATTTAGTTAAAGAATTGTTAGGTAAGTTGAAGGCGGCATTTAATTACCAGGCTGGAGATAAATTTGCGGTTTTAGTTAACGGTATGGGTGCAACTCCCCTCATGGAACAATTCGTTTTTATGCGCGATGTTTTAAATCAGTTGGAAGATGAGGGTGTCAACGTAGCCTTTACTAAAGTAGGCAATTATATGACATCCTCAGACATGGCTGGTGTTTCCTTAACGTTATTTAAATTGACTGATGATTCATGGTTAGACAATTTAAACTATCCGGTTAATACGATTGCTTGGACGCAAAAATAGGCCTTAAGAATTGAGGAGGGCCATGTTTCGAGTGTGCGCAGTGAGCACTAGGAGAATGGTCATCATCCGAAAAAGGGATTTTTGCGCTTGGCAAAAATGGACCTTAAGAATTGAGGAGGGCCATGTTTCGAGTGTGCGCAGTGAGCACTAGGAGAATGGTTATCATCCGAAAAAAGGATTTTTGCGCTTGGCAAAAATAGACCTTAAGAATTGAGGAGGTTAGTTTTATGTTAACTACTGATATTATTTTGACTTGGATTCATAATTTCGATAAAAAGATTAGTGAAAAAAAGGATTATTTAAGTGAATTAGATACACCAATTGGTGATGGTGATCACGGTAACAACTTGGCCCGTGGTGCAGAGGCAATTGAGGCCGCTTTAAATAAGGAGACACCTGCAGATGCCACTGCCGCTTTACGTGCCATTGCAATGGCATTAGTCAGTAAGGTTGGTGGTGCTTCAGGTGCATTGTACGGTACGGCCTTTTTAGAAATGGCCAAGACAAGTCGAGATACGACGAAGACTGCCGATTTATTAGCCGCTGGTTTGGCAGGTTTACAAAAACGTGGCGGTGCAACAACAGGTGAAAAAACGATGATTGATGTGTGGGCGCCAGTTGTTATTGCAACTAAGGGCGGTCAATTAACTCAGAAAATTATTGATGATGCCGTTGCGGCAACTAAGCCAATGCGGGCTACGAAAGGGCGTGCGTCCTACGTCGGGGATAGTTCGATTGGGCATTTAGATCCCGGGGCTGTCTCAAGTGGCTATTTGTTCACGAGTCTTTTGGAAGCCGGAGCTGCTAAATGAGTTTAGGTGTAGTGATCGTATCGCACGTTCCTGATATTGCGGCAGGCATTAAAACATTGCTAACTCAGGTTGCGGCGGATGTTTCCATCACAATTGCTGGTGGAACAGATGATGATGAAGTGGGAACCAGTATTAACAAGATTCAACGCGCGTTTACCGAAAATACGGCCGATGAATTATTAGCCTTTTATGATTTGGGTAGTGCCAAAATGAATTTAGAAATGGCAATGGATTTAAGTGATAAGACAATCCATTTGTATAATACAGCTTTAATTGAGAGTGCTTATACGGCGGCTGCGCTGATTCAAGCGGAAACTGATTTGGCTGAAATTGAAGCCCAGTTAGCGCCGCTTAAAATAAAGTAACGGCGTAATTTCAATTTTTAACGTCAAAAAGTTGAATAAAAAACGATCCAGCTTTGAGTGTAGCTATATACTCAAGGTTGGATCGTTTTTTGTTTTTAGAACTAAAAACGATTATAAGTAATTTGACCGTCCTTTGCAGTCAGTAAACGTTTTTTGGGGTTATTAGAGCTATAAAGTGTTACGGAAGTACTGTTAGCGGCCTGGCTGGCCTTAATAACGTAAGGGGCCAAACGATTAGTGACAAAACCAGCCTCATCATTGTTTTTGAGCGCTCTTTTTACTGCGGTGATTGTGGTTGGTTGCGCTGGTTGTAATGAAAATCCAGTTGTACTTAATTTGGCACGAAGGCCGCTACCCGTAATGGCAGTACGAACGTCAGGCAAATAATTGGCAGGATTTTGGCGTTGCGCTACGATAATGCTATCGCGGTGAGTATCACCGGACTGTTTGGATCTAGCGGGAACTTCGTGTGCTTTAAAACCATTAGTTGATTTAGTTGCATTGGAAGATGCGTAATTTTTTCGATTAATTTTAGTGGAATTCTTTGTTTGCGGTTGGTTTTGTGATTCGGTATTTTGTTTGTGGCAGCCATTGAGCAATAACGGTAAAAGCAAGAGTAGTACCAGTTTGACCAAATTTTTCATTACCGTCCCCCCAAACTCATTTCGAGAAGCTAATTCATAATTAAAGACTGGTAAAAATGATTATGAAGTAGTTTTTAGTCATTGCCAGAAATTTAATTATGAAGAAAGGCCTCTTAGGTTCTATCTTACTGAATATTTACCGATAAAGCCATAATTTACGGTAAGTTTAGTGATTGTCTTAGTAAAATTTGGTGGAACGGAGTCTTTTCAAATACGTTTACACTAAATTAGCTAGAAAATACTAGTAAAAGTATTTTACAAAGACGAACTAGGTTGGTCTTGAAAATTGTTCTTACTAATATTCCTGACCAAGTTCACCTAAACGTGTCTAAGGTGTGAATGCTTCTCCAAAAATTTCTTAAATTACCTCACTTTTTGAAGAAATCATGAAATTATTATGACGAAATATTACGACCAAATGACAATGTTGCGAATTTAGGGAAAACTGTAACCTCTTAGGCATTTGTTTGTTACAGTTTCTTACTATAATAGGCATTGTTGTCAGAACCAATTGGAACAACTTAAGTAACTATAAAAACGAATTAATCATAGCAATTTAAAAAAACTAATTTCAGGAGTGATTTATTATTAAACTTACAAAACGGACAAAAACTTTATTATTAACAACTGCTGGTGCAGCCGGTTTATTGGTTGGTGGCGTTCAGGCCGCTAATGCCGCTACAGTTACTGCTAAGGCAGGCGATACTGTATCAGGCTTAGCTAAACAATATGGCTCAACTGTTGATGCCATCGAAAAAGCTAACAACATTAATTCATATACACATTTGATCTTTGCTGGTCAAAGCTACAATGTACCTGATAGTGCATCACAACAGGCCGCAACAACACAGCAAAATACTGCTGCACAACAGAGTACGACCCAGGCAACACAGCAAAGTACAACTACTCAGGCTGCTAGCCAACAAACACAGAACCAACAAGTTGCTCAGGTTCAGCAACAAGCAACACAGGCTCAAGCACAACAAGCTGCTCCAGCTCAACAAACTCAGACTCAACAAACAACTAGTTCTGTTTCTGGCTCAGATGCTTCAGCTAAAGCTTGGATTGCTAACAAAGAATCTGGCGGTAGCTACTCTGCCCAAAATGGCCAATACGTTGGTAAGTACCAATTAAGTTCTTCATACTTAAATGGTGATTACTCAGCCGCTAACCAAGAACGTGTTGCTAACAACTACGTTACTTCCCGTTATGGCTCATGGACTGGTGCCCAAGCTTTCTGGCAAGCAAATGGTTGGTACTAGACTTAAATAAACGATAAATTAAAAGCGGTAATTAGTTTGGTTAAAAAATCAAATTAATTACCGTTTTTTATTTTGTTTAAAAATAGGCTATTAACAATTGAATTCAGATCTTTTAATACATAAACGAAAGAGATTACTAGTTGAAAGATGATCCAATTGAAATTTAATTGTTAAAGCTTGGTGCGTTAGCCGGGGTTGGGACATCCATACTGCCTTGAACGCTACGACCAGTTGTATAATCGAAAACAAAATTAGGTTGGACATTGAAAATATAAACGTTAAAATTCAGAGTTTTATCGGTACTAATTGCCTGAAGCTGAACGCCCCGGGGCATGAGCTCATTTCCGCGGAAGATTGCGTGGGGCTGATAAATGACTTGTTTGCCAGCGCGCAGTGCATCGCGAACTTCAGTTTCGTAAATTGTTTGGATTCTTTGATTACTAAAGGCGGTCTGTGTAAATAAATTTTTAAGGTTGTTTTGATCGCCGCTTTGCTGGCTAGGATCATAGTTACCATCAAGGCTAATCCCCTTTGATAAAGAATAGGCAACTAAATGCCCACGATTTAAAATCGCCGTTTTACCCGCAAACTTTTGGTGCCAGCCAGCAGGTTGAACAGTTTGCCGGACACGAAGTGCATCATTTGCGACATTTCGTGATTCCAAATAGGCAGTGTTTGCACTGCTTGTTCGATTTAAACTATCCAGTGAAGAATAAATAACGTGATTGGCGTGCCAATCGGCCGGATTAAGTGTTGATTTACCGCCGTTGACTTGGACGACTGGATCCTGACCCGATTGATAATTAAGCGCGGCCAACTGACTAGAATTAGTTGCTTTAGTGTTAGTTGTTGATGATGACTGATTGGTTTTATTTTTGGCCTGTGTAACGGCCGTGCCAATATTTTCGGCAACTGTAGTAACTTGGTGCGCCTGCTGTGGTTTTAGGCCAAAGAAGCCAGCAATTAGTAAAACTGCTATTAGAGTTAATGAGGTTTTTCGTTTTTTTCGCATATATGTAAAAGATCCTTTGATAATGTCAGGAACAATAATTAATTGCAAACGCTTGTTCCCGCGCATTCATGATAGCAAATTTAGAATGAAATGACAAACGGGCAACTGCCGGCTTGTTATTTAGAGCGCCAGCAGTAATAATAGAATTTCGCTTACTTGGAGTACATGAATTCTAATACTTGTTAAATAGTGTTGGTTGTGCCCAGTTGGTGTCTGAAAAATACTTTTACTTATCTTTTCCTGACCAATTTGCTTTTTCAAACACACACCAGTGTATTTTTAATACTGGCTACGCGCATTTCTTAGTGAGTGCGTTAAACGTGAATTCTTAAGTCGGGTTGTTTACAATGAACATGTAGTCCAATTTCGGTACGCGGAAGGGAGCTTGATGTTTAATGTATGATGTATTATTTCTTGGTAGTGGGCATGGAGCCTGGAATGCCGCTGTTCCATTAGGTAAAGCAGGATTAAAAGTTGCGGTAGTTGAAGAAGATCGATTTGGCGGTGTTTGTACTAATCGGGGCTGTAACGCAAAAATCACTTTGGACAAGCCTGTGGAATTGGTGCACACAATTGAACAGTTGCAGGGCCGAGGTTTTGACACTGTACCCAAGATTAATTGGCCTGATTTAATGGCCCATAAACATGAAGTAATTGATGGCCTAGCCGATGGTATTCGGCAGCGATTAGTAGCGGCGGGTGTCAAAGTTATTGAAGGTCATGGTACTTTTAAAGATGTGCGTACTATTCAAGTGGGTGAACGAACACTTACTGCTAAAAAAATTGTGATTGTCTCTGGACAACGGCCACATCAATTAGAAATTTCCGGAAAAGAATTGACGCATAATAGTACTGATTTTCTTGTAATACCTGAAATGCCCGCGCACGTTACTTTAATTGGGGCCGGTTACGTTGCTATGGAAATTGCAAGTATCGCCAATGCCGCTGGAGCCAAGGTTGATGTCGTTTTACGTGGCCATCAGCCGCTACGTGAATTTTATCAACCCTATGTTCAACGTTTAATTAATAATATGCGCAATCGTGGGATTAAATTTTACTATGATGAAACAATTACGGCGGTGGTAAAAAAAGGAACACAGTTAGAGTTGCAAGGTACAGCTGGTTTTAGTTTGCAAAGTGATTATATCGTTGATGCAACTGGACGCGTACCTAACGTTGAAAAGCTAAATTTGGCCGCTGCTGGGATAGATTATAATGAGAATGGTGTTGTTGTTAATGATCATTTAGAGACTAGTGCTGCCGATGTTTATGCAACTGGAGATGTTGTTGCTAAAAAGTTGCCGAAGATCACGCCGACGGCAATTTTTGAGGCCCAGTACTTGGTAGCGCTATTTACACAAAAAACGGAAGCAGCAATTAATTATCCACCAATCGCGACAACAGTCTTTACTTCGCCACGTGTTGCCCAGGCGGGAATTTCACCAACTATCGCTAAAAAGCAACCTGAGGATTACAGTGTTGAGGTTGTTGATTATGAGAATGATTGGTTCCATCAAGTCCAAAATGAAACGGATGGTAGTTTAACGTTAGTATTTGACCGAAAAACGGATCGCCTAGTTGGTGCCACTGAGTACAGTAACGAGGCAGTTGATACGATTAATGGATTACTAGATTATATGGAATTGGGTGTTACCAAAGCCCAATTACAACGCCTGATTTATATTTTCCCGAGCACACAGCATAGTTACATGCGTAAGATTTAATCGATCGTTACCTAAATAAGAATAGGTGAATCTAAATACTAGCAAATAGTGTTGCTGAATTGCACAATAGTATCCGTTCTATTTGGTAAGTGTTACTGGGCAGATCCTGTAACTAAGTAGTTGTGTCAATCTGAGAGATTTGCTAAAATGAAAGGACACTTTAGAAATAGGATGGAAAACGAATGAAAAAATCATTTTTCACGCACTATAGTCGTTATTATTGGTTCCGAATGGTCACAGATGCGAGTTTGTTTTTACTCATATTACTGGCCAGTAATATTATTGGTAATGAATTAAGTTTGGTTGAGGAATTATTTGGAAGTATTGTTTTGGGCTTGGCAGCAGCCCTGTCCGCACCTAATCAGCGATTGGCGGCTCCGCAACCTAATGAACATATCCAGACAATTAAATCATAAATAGAAAACAAATAGGGACTAAAACAAAATTGGCTCTATACTTTTTCCTGTTGATCGTTTACAAAGTGGTAAACTATTAACAGGATTTTTTGGGCCCTTGAATTTA
>NZ_RHNP01000040.1 GCF_003950295.1 Loigolactobacillus iwatensis | reverse complement strand
AAAAAAGTGCTCGCTGAAATGCACAACGGTGAACGCGATTCGATCCAAATGACAGTTCCGGCAAAAGGTAAACAAATACACATTGCCTTCTACGCCTTACATAATGATTCAGGGGATTACATTGGCTGCATCGAAGTCACTGAGGATATTTCTGAATTTACAAAATCGGGTAAAATTGGGAATCTAGTTAAACTTTTAAGAAACAAATAGCGTTATTTTAAAGCGGCTTCTACCTTTGGGAGATTTTAGATCGATAATTTATTTAGAGGAAAAATGATGAAAAAATTAGTTAATTTGGGAATCATCGCCCTAGCCACTATTAATCTGGCCGCTTGTGGAAATAATTTGGCCAGTAAAAGTAGTTCATTAGCAAAAGCTAAATCCGAAAGTGTGGCTAAGCAGCAAAGCAGCAAGAAAAAGACTGCTGCTAAGGCAGAACGTACGGCTAAAACTGAGGCCAAGGCCAAACGTTCTTCAGCCCAGAAGGCCAGCGCCAAAGCCAAAGCGGAAAGTAAACGTAAGGCTAAGGCCGCCTGGGAATCAAGTATCAGGACTGCGGCCGCAAATGAAAGCTCAGCCGCCCAATCTTCTTCCATTGCTCAGCAGCAAGCAGCCGATAGCTCTACCCAGACAGCTGCGGCCAATAGTTCCGAACAAGCCGCAATTGCAAGTAGTCAACAAGCCACTCAGACCTCCCAACAGCAGGCGCAACAAAGTCAGCAGACCCCGCAGACACAATCGCAGCAAACAACACCAACCAGTTCCGGTAGTGATCCAAATGATTCTTCTAATTCCGGGACACAAAATCAAACTGATTGGACTGGTAATGACAACTACCTAAATGCCACTGGGACAAGTGCAGCAAATACGCAATCAACAGACGACAGTGTTGACGCTAATTCAACGGTGGTCGGAAATTAAATTCTCGGAAATCACCTTTTTAATTGGGAATGAAATTAAAAAATGAAACATTTACGCAAAATTGTTATGCACAAATTTATCAGAGTTCAGAAAAATAAATTGGAAGTAGTGGATGGTATGAATGATGTTGACAGAAAAACTAGCATTAGAGGCCTCCTTATTATATATAGTAAAGGATACTAAACGAAATAGATTAAATATAGTATATAAAATCATTTTCTAAAGAAAATATGGCCTTTGATCAAACTGGGCATGATTTTCTTCATGCCCAAAGAGTGGCTAAGCTAGCTCAAAAAAAATATATAGAAGATTTTAAAAAAAATGAAACTGATATTGGTCTGTATGTTGTGAAAGCAGCTAGCTATTTGCATGACACCATAGACTAAAAAGTCACTGCAGATAGAATAGACTGAGAGGAGTACGAATTATACTTAGCCATGAGAATATTACAACTCCGGCTAGAGAAGACGTTTTAGATATTATCCAACATATGTCATATGCTGACAACATTGAACACCATTATCAGCTTTCTAACGAAGGTAAATGTGTTCAGGACGCTGATAGACTTGATGCACTAGGTGCAATCGGCATAGCACGTGCATTTGCTTACGGCGGGCACGCTGGACAGGAAATATATGATTCCAAAATATCAGTGAAGAAAATCAAAACACACGATGATTATCGCCATCACAAAAGTACAACCATCAATCACTTTTATGAAAAGCTGCTGAAATTAGCAAGTTCAATGAATACCAGAACGGGAAAGCAAGAAGCCAGTCGTCGAACAAAGCATATGCGTGATTTCTTATCTGAATTCCAAATGGAAACAGGTGTAAAAGATGAAACATAATGAGCATCTATTAGATAAATCGTATTTCGAAAAAGTCGCTGCACTTTTTAATAAAGGACAGTCTGATCTCCTGCTAGGTGAGGCCATGTGAACATGGAATAATCTTCAGGAAGGTTTCACAGCCAATGAGCGCCTTCCAGACACGCTCGTTGATATTGCTGTTTGGCCCGTTTTTAATCGCGCTCCTCAGCTATATCGACAAGCACCCCAAATAAAAACCCGCCCTGCGTAACTTTGGTCGGTTACAAGGCGACAATGTATTTTGTAATCTAGACCACCGCCTTTAAAGCGGCTTGTCTGAGAAGCTCCGTTCACGCAGGGCTTCTTTTTCTTCCCCGCATTATAGCATGCCTTTAATTATCCTTCGACTATTTTAAATTAACTTTCTAATAGTTCTAGAGGACGCACGTTTTTTTGTACTAAAACAAAGGTAAAAACTAGTAGACATAATCAAAATATTTTTTGATCATGAACCGTACAGTGTGCTCTTCTCAATTGATAACAAGGCCTTTGGTGCAAACTGTGAGCTGGGTCCTGGGAGCTTGCTTCCATTCATTAAAAGTCCCGTTTATCGTCTCTTAGTGCAGCTTAAAATACCAACGGTAGGCCCATTTTAGCCACCTCGCATGAATCTTTATATTCAACACAATTTGTAGATCAATCAGATCGTCCACCAATTTGCATAGACACCATATATAGTGCTATAATGATCGCCTAACCACTATATATAGAAAAAGGGCGATGATTAGTTACGGAAACCATAAATATTCTCTACATCAGTTTGAGCGGCAACACGAAATATTTTATTAGCAGACTGACAACATACTTTGAGAAAGAACGTCATGTTCGGGTTAGTTCAATTAATGTTAAAGAACACCCTGAATTCACCACTCTTGACCAGCCGTTTGTTACCTTCCTACCAGCCTTTCTTAAAGGTGGTAATGGGGTTAATAACGGTTATACTGAAATATTAACCACTATTTTGGGAGATTACCTCGCGTACGAAGGCAATTACCAGCATTGCTACGGTATTATCGGTAGCGGTAATCGTAATTTTAATAAGCAGTTTGCACTCACGGCTAAACAATATGCTAAACGCTTCGATTTTCCTTACATTACCGATTTTGAGCTACGTGGCACCGCACACGACATTCCTCGCATTGCCGATGCCATCTTAACCTATCGCAATCAATTTTGTTTTCAAACAACGAAGGAGTAATCCCTAATGGTAACTAGCACCCCAGAAATGGAAAATACCTATTTTTACTTAAATAACCTCGTAAATATCCCAAGCAACGGAGAAATTCCGCTACATTATGATCAAGAAGCCCTAAAGGCTTATTTCGAAGAGACAGTTAAACCGAAGACCAAGCAATTTGATTCGTTAAATGCCAAGTTAAATTACTTGGTTGACGAAGATTATATCGATCCAAGTATCCTGGAACAATACTCTCACAAGTTTGTGCAGTCCTTGTTCGACCAAATGAGAGACCATCACTTTCGTTTTCGCAGCTTTCTCGGTGCCTACAAGTTCTACACACAATATGCCATGAAAACTAATGATGGCCAGCAATTTTTGGAAGACTTTGTCGATCGCGTCGTCTTCAATGCCCTCTATCTCGCTAATGGTGATGAACAACTTGCCAATGACGTTGCCGATGAATTGATTTCACAACGTTATCAGCCTGCCACCCCCACGTTTCTCAACGCGGGTAAAAAACGGCGCGGTGAAATGGTATCATGTTTTTTAATCGATGTGGCCGACTCCATGCTCTCAATTGGACGCGGCGTTAATTCTGCCCTTCAACTATCTCGAATCGGTGGGGGCGTCGGCGTTAACCTGTCAAACTTGCGCGCCTCAGGTGATCCTATTAAGCAGATTTCCAACGCCTCGTCTGGCGTTGTACCAGTGATGAAGTTACTTGAAGACTCATTTAGCTACAGTAACCAACTTGGGCAACGGAACGGCGCCGGAGTGGTTTATCTCAACGTCTTCCATCCTGACATCTTACATTTTCTGGATACCAAAAAGGAAAATGCGGACGAAAAAATTCGGGTGAAGACCTTGTCCCTCGGTTTGATTGTTCCTGATAAGTATTATGAATTACTCAAGACTAACGAACCAATGTATCTTTTTAGCCCCTATGATGCCGAACGTGAATATCGTACGCCATTTGCTTACATCGATATCACCAAAGAATATAACAACATGGTCGCTAACCCCAATATTAAGAAGTCAGTTTTTAACGCGCGGAAACTAGAACAAAAGATTTCTCAACTCCAACAAGAATCTGGTTATCCTTACATCTTGAACATTGATACGGCCAACCAAACTAACCCTGTCGATGGCAAAATTATTATGAGTAACCTTTGTAGTGAGATCTTACAGCCTCAAGAACCGTCAAAACTTGATGATGACCTATCGTACAAGACAATTGGCACCGATATTTCATGTAATCTCGGATCAACTAATATCATGAATATGATTGACTCGCCGGACTTCGGTCACTCAGTTGAGGTTGCTGTTCGTGCGCTCACCCTCGTAACTGACACAACCGACGTTAAGGAAGTACCGACTGTTAAACATGGTAACGAACTTTACCACACGATTGGATTAGGGGCTATGGGTCTGCATACTGCCCTTGCACGCCACCAAATTGAGTATGGCTCACCAGAGGCCCTTGAATTTACTGATGCCTACTTCCTAGCTTTAAACTACTATTCACTCGTTACGAGCAATCGAATTGCCCGTGAACGCCACGAAACCTTCGCTAAATTTGACCAATCAAAGTACGCTGATGGCAGTTACTTCGATCAATACTTGAACGCAGACTTTAAATTTAAGAGTACCAAAGTTGCAAAAATCTTCAAAAATATTAAATTACCATCTGTTACAGATTGGAAGGCACTCAAGCAAGCTGTGATTACTGGCGGCCTTTATCATCGTAATAGACTCGCTGTGGCACCGAACGGATCAATTTCGTACGTCAATGAAACAAGTGCATCACTTCATCCAATCACACAATTAGTAGAACAACGTCAGGAAAATAAGGTAGGCTCAATCTTCTATCCAGCACCTTACCTGTCTAACGAAACTTTGCCTTACTACACACCCGCATATGATATTGATCAACGAAAAATTATTGACACCTATGCCGTAGCTCAAAAGCACATTGATCAAGGCATGAGTCTGACACTATTTATGCGTTCAGTTTTGAAACCTGACCTTTACGAGTGGAAGGACAATAACAATTTAAAGATGACAACCCGAGACCTTAACCGGTTACGGAATTACGCCTGGACAAAAGGCATTAAGTCACTTTATTACATTCGAACGTTTACAGAAGACGATGAAATTAAAACGGCAAATGAATGTGAATCATGCATGATCTAGGAAATTTACTTGGGGTCTTACCGTCCGTTTAACACACCGGCATACGTTATTGGGTCACAAGACCCATATACCCATGAATCCTAATTAAGGAGACGAACAAATAACGATGGACTACTTATACTACAAAGCAATTAACTGGGATGATATTAAAGATAATTTCGATAAATACATGTGGGAACGACTCACCACTAACTTTTGGTTGGACATTCGGATTCCCATCACGAATGATCAAACGGCTTGGCAACAGCTATCAGATACTCAACAACAGGCCATTACTCGTATGTTGGCAGGTACATCAATGTTAGCCGTCTACCAATCAGAAGTTGGCACCCCTGCTATTCGCCACGATCGGCGAACTCAACAAGAAGAATCCGTATTAAACACCATTACCTTTATGAAATCAGTCCATGCCAAAAGCTGTACGACCATTTTCCGGGCTCTGATTCCGGGTAACGGCGGTGAAAGTTTTACTTGGGCAGATGATAATGCCAATCTGCAAGCTGAAATTGACCAACTAGCCCAAATGAGCACTAGCGATATGGCCTTACAGAAAAAAGCCCTTTTTATTCTGACTGAAACTGGGCTCTCGTTTGGTAAATACTGGACAATACTTCAAACACAGGCTCTCTTCAATACTTACCAAATGTTGGCTAATATTCTCCGCGGTAGCGCCCTTTTTAGTGCTTATATTGGTTACAAATTTCGCCTCAGATTTGAAGAACTCACTGTAAGTGATCAAACCGAAC
The DNA here is from genome assembly GCF_003950295.1 of Loigolactobacillus iwatensis. GTDB lineage: Bacteria > Bacillota > Bacilli > Lactobacillales > Lactobacillaceae > Loigolactobacillus > Loigolactobacillus iwatensis. The sequence continues at coordinate 23,099 of NZ_RHNP01000040.1, read as the reverse complement.
TGCAGTATTGGATTAATACACAGTTTGATCAACTCATGCAAACTGAAAAAGACTTCTTAGAAGCTAACCTTGACGATGCCACCGAAGCCATCAATCTGGCCTCCTATGGTGCCAATCATGCATTAATGTCACTTGGCTTTAACGCTGTCTACGAAGTTCAACCGTCTTCACTAGTGGCGCAACTCAAAGAACTGATGATTGACCAAAATCAATTTTTGCAACAGGTAACGGCTGCAAACAATGAATCGGACACTGAAAAAATGACCGATGACGACTACGACTTTTAAGGAGTATTCAACTAATGAGCTATAAAACAATTAATTGGGACATCATCGAAGACGAACTTGACGAATATGTATGGGATAAAGCAACGGCACAATACTGGCTGGATACGCGAGTACCTGTTTCTAATGATTTACGGGACTGGCGGACACTCTCTGGCACCGAAAAATCGGTTATCAATCGGGTTGTGGGTGGATTAGCCTTGCTGGACACACTCCAATCTGAAGAAGGAGTCGACGTGATGCGGCCCGACGTTCGGACACGAAAAGAAGCAGCAGTCCTCAATGACTTTTTGATGATGGAGTCAATTCATGCCAAAAGCTACGGCACTATTTTGACATCTTTGAACGATCAAGCCACTGTTGACGAAGTATTCAAATGGATGAACAATAATCCCAGAATGCAATACAAAGCCAAACGGATCAATGATATTTATCAAACGGGAAACAACCTTGAAAAGAAAGTTGCAAGCGTCTTTCTTGAAGGAATTTTGTACTACACCAACTTTTTTACCCCACTTTGGTACCGTGGTAACAATAAGCTGGCAAATCTTTCTGAAGTTATCAAACTGGTGATCCGCGATGAATCTGTTCATGGTACCTACCTTGGCTACAAATTTCAATTGGGATATAAAGAGCTATCGGCGACTGAACAAAAAATATTCAAAAAGTGGATGGATGAGTTGCTCGACGATCTCCTTGAGAACGAGTTTGCGTTCACCGAAGAAGTTTACGCGCCGATTGGGTTAGCGGAAGACGTTAAACAATTCGTTCACTACAACGCCAACAAGGCGCTCCAAAATATGGGCTTTGAATCCCGCTTCCCCAATGCTGAGATTAAAGATATCAACCCAATCGTAATGAACGGAATTTCAACCGAAACGGCCAATCATGATTTCTTTTCACAAGTTGGTGCTGGCTATCTAATGGGTAATGCTGAAGCTATGAGTAGCGGCGACTATGACTTCTAACATAGGCTTCTAGGCATAATTAAAATTAAAAAAAGGCTAATATCTACAGGAAATATTAAAGTAAAGCCCCCTGAGTTGTACTAGTCCCTGTCAAGTTGTCATTTGAAATAATATAAGTTTTGCTTTGCTTAAACGGCCTCATTCCAGTATTCCGCTGGGGTGAGGTCGTTTCTTGCTGGTGAACGATCTAGTTGATTAAAATAGTTGATGCCTTCTTCGACCAAGGCCACTAATTCTTTATAGGTAACTGGTTTAGCGTGTCGATCAATCCAGCGCAATTTGAACTCGTTCCACCAACGTTCCATTGGTGCGTTATCATACGGCGTCCCTGGTCGTGACATACTACGGGTGACTTCATGTTGCGCCAAAAAGTTATTGAATGTTCCTGATGTGCATGCCGAATCTCGGTCAGTATGCACTACAGGGTGGACGTCACCCGCAAAATTAAAGGCCCGTTGAAAAACCTGAACTTTTGCCTTCGAAGTTTCAGTTTCACTTAATTTATGGGCAATTAGATGGCGACCGTAAAGATCCAGCGCGCCACTCAAACGCACTTTATACTGACCGTTAACACCATAGGTCAATTCCGTTGAATCAGCTAACCAAACCTGGTTTGGTTGGTTAACGCCAAAACGCTGATTTAAAACATTATCTTGTAAGTATTGCTCCTGTTGTTTGATTCGTGAATGCTTTTTCTGATGAACCTGGCAACGAATGCCTAGCTTGCTCATAATCCGCTTAACTTGCTTTAACGTCACCTGTTCGGTGACGGCCGGGTCTTTTCTGAGATTAGATAATATTTTGGTACTACCAATACTTTGATGATGCTGGTTATACCAATATTGAACCCGTCCAGTTAAGAAGTTATCTCGAATCCCCCAATCCGTTACGTTACGATGTACCCTAATGTCTCCTTCCTGAGCTGTGGTATAATAGATCAAACGTGTGAGACATTAGAGTGTGACACAGTAACTTTTAAATCTTAATCAGATCAACTAGTTGAGTAGTTGCCCAGAAACTGACGTCAGAATTAATATGATAAGAAGGCAAATATATGAAAATTGGTTATGCTAGGGTGTCGTCTGAAAATCAGAATTTAGCTCGGCAGATTGAAGCTCTAAAAAAGTCTGGTGTAGAGAAAATATTTCAGGAAAAAGTTTCCGGAAAATCAGTTCAAAATCGCCCTGAATTGCAAAAAATGTTAGAGTTCATTCGTGAAAAAGATATTGTCACTGTTTTGGATTTAGATCGACTTGGTAGAAATGCTCAGGACATTACTGACACCATTAACTTGATTCAACAAAAGGAAGCCACACTAGATGTTTTAAGTTTACCGAGTTTCACTGATATACAAGATGTTAACTTACGTGGTTTATTAACCAATTTGGTTTTTGAAATATACAAATATACAGCTGAAGAAGAGCGCAACAAAATTCATGCTAGGCAGAATCAGGGGATCCAATTAGCTAAGGAGCGCGGGGAGTATAAAGGAAGAAGGCGGCAATATAGTCCACATGGATCAAAACGCTACCTATATAAAAGGGTAGTTCAAATGCTCAGGGATGGAACGAATATTGCACAAATTGCAAGGAGTACTGGCGTACAACGACGACAAATTTATCGTATTAAAGAATATGCTTTAAAAGTTGGCGACTTAGGCACTCCCAAAAGGGAAGTGAATAGCTAGGGCCTACAGGACAAGTTAGTGTTTTTTAGGGACCATCGGTCAAATAATAAAGCACTTACATTGATAAAACATTTTGGAGATGAACTATGTTTTTTAAAGATTGGACAAAATACAATAGTTTCGAATTAGTTATGATTACGTTGGGATGTAGCATTTATGCGTTCAGTCTAGATTTAGTCTCTATTCCAAGTGGCTTGGCAGACGGCGGTCTGAGCGGAATAACTCTGATTATTCGTCATTTCTTTCATATTAACTTGGGAATTAGTACTTTATTTCTGAATATTCCATTGATACTAATTGGGTTGCGCTACTTAGGCAAGCACATGATGGCTTACACTATTTATGGCACCATTTGTTTATCACTATTTCTAATAATATGGTCACAGCAGGCTCTGATTCAACCACTACCATTGAGAAATGATTTATTATTGTCATCACTGGTTGCAGGGGTATTATCAGGGTTGGGAATTGGTCTGGTTTTTCGTTATAACGGAACTACTGGTGGTAGTGATATTATTGCTCGGGTTGGCCAGAGAAGTTTTGGATTTTCTTCGGGAAAAGGAATTTTGATTATTGACTACGTAGTATTAGGGCTATCACTATCATACTTAGATCTGTATCACATCGCGTACTCGCTAATTGTTAGTTTCGTATTATCTAAAGTAATTGATATAGTCCAAGAAGGGCCCAATCGTGCTAAGGTATTATTCATTGTGTCAGATAAAAGCCAAAAAATTTCCCAATTAATTGATGTTTCTTTAAATAGAGGATTGACATATTTGCAAGCTGAAGGTGGTTATCAGCATGATCAAAAGCAAGTGATTTATTTGGTGGTTCAACCGCGGGAAATTCCACAATTGAAGCAATTAATTAAAGCGATTGATGAACGGGCATTTGTGACGGTACTGGATGCCCATGAAGTGATTGGAGAGGGCTTTAGTTATCAACGCAAAAGATACCATGTTAATTGGCAGCACAGTAAAGAATAAAAATTAATAGACGTTTTAATATGAAAAAACGCCTATAATCTACTAGTCACTGATTAGAAAATTGTTGTTTTGATCACGTAGAGCAGTTGGGTATTGAACAATAATATATGTGAAAACGGCCAGGATTCAAATTTTATAGTTTTACTATTGAGACAGACAACAGAAACCGCAGGTAGGTGAAATGATGCTAAAAACTACTTTTGACATTTTTTAAAATTTTTGGTGGCAAAAACGAGATTTAATTCAATTATTGATCCGACAAGGCTTATTTGATCACACGAATGAAATTTGGCAGCAAAAAGCAATCCCCCGTTATCAACAGTTTGCGGCTCCCTAGCATGTTCAGGGCACTCCTACCCAAGTGAATTATGTGATGGCTTTTCAACTAGGTGGTTTTACCAATATTCTACGCGTCTGGTTAGGCCAAGATCAGCCTGAGCCACCAGAACAAATTAAGGATTTAATGTTGTTGGCTGCCCAACAATTAGCTGATAGTTTGAATAACAACTAAGCAGATTTAGGACACACAACCTCTAATTAAGCTTGTTTCTATCACCACTCATCGCTTTATCCTTTTGAATATCAACCATTACTACCTAACAATTGGCCATTTACTTATTTAAATCATTTCGGTGAGACCACAACCGACCAGAAGCTACTAGAAAGACGGACATTAGCAAACATACACAACAAAGAAAAAACATGCTGTGCTATATTCAGTCATTGCATATCATATCATGCTATGATATGCTTTAACTGTAAACAAGGAGGCGCCCTATGAAAATAATTACTTTTTCTGCTATTAAGGGAGGGGTTGGAAAAACAACCTTAACTTTCAATTATAGTGAATGGCTGTCTAGCAAAGGCTATAACGTTTTGCTGATTGATAGCGACCACCAATGCAGTCTGACCCAAACCTATGATATTTATAAAGACCATGGCACCTTAGCTAACATTTTTACAAAAGATAGTGAAAAAGTAGAAATTATTGAATTGCACAAAAACTTATCAATTATTCCTGCTTCTATGAATTTAGATATGGTCAACAATGATCTTCAAACGAGAGCCAACAAAGAATTACTAATGTACATGTGGTTCTCAGACAATTATGACAAACTGAAAAAATTTGACTATGTATTAATAGACACACATCCGGATTTTTCGACAATCACGCAAAATATGATTGTAATTTCAGATTTAGTATTTAGTCCGATTGAACCAAGTGAATACGGTTTTATTTCCAAAAGTAATTTGGAATTAAGAATGGAACAATTAAAACAAGAAGTAATTAATGTTGAAAGTCGTAAAAGCTTTATCACAGCAGAACTAAAATTTATTGGAAATAGAATAAAACATAATACTAAATCCTCACATGAATTTGTGGAACAAATGAAAAAAGATCCCAGAACCATTGCCTTAATTCCTGAAAGGGAAGTATTCAATAAAACAACTCTTAATCATGAACCGCTGATCAACATGGAAAAAGGCAAAAGCTCAACTCCAAAAGCAAGGGAATTTTTTGAGAAAATTGACAAAATATTTGATACGTTTACTAAGCAATAATCATATCATGCTATGACATAGTGTGATATGCTATCGAAAGGATCAACATCATGGCATTTGAAGATAAAATGGACCAATTAAAAAACAGTATGAACAGCAATCCAATAACAAATGAACCTCCTACACCTAGAGTTTCAAAGTCTTATACTTTAAAACAAAACGTTGCTAATGAATTGGCCAGACGTGCCAAAGGAAAAGAGTTAACAGCTTCCAGATATTTAGAACAGCTATTGAAAAAAGAGTTCAATCTATAATTATGATCAGCCAGAAAATGCATAAGTACAACAGCAACTACAATAAATGTTACATTTTTTGGTTAATTTAATTAAAACATCGATTGAATAATATTTGCTAGTATATTCAATCGCTTGTTGGTTCCAAACTAAGAGCTGGTAAAGTATACAAGATCAAATAATGTTGCTGGAAGATAAGCGCTATGCTAGACTAAAACTAATTTAACAACCGAATAGAAGATAAAGCTAAACAGAAAAAGTCCTTGATTCACGGGGAATCAGGGACTTTTGGTTTAGCAAGTAGCTATCAGACAGCTACTTAGATTCAGTCGATTTTAACTTGGCGGTGAAAATCGACTGAACATTGTTCTTAATTTGTAGGTTAATTATACCGCAAACCAGTCCTAGAGGACAAGTGAAGGATAGTTAAAAACAAATCAAAGCCAATGGACTAAGTAGCTAACCGAAGCTATTTAGTCCATTTTTTGTTGTTAGAAATTAAAAAAGTTGCCGAATGGGCAACCAAGAATAGGCACATGCTGGTAAATTACAAAGCCCTCACGGCTAAATGAATGCTTTGTAATTTAGTTAAAGCATATCAGATTTGTATTTTAAAGCAAATCTAATGTTTTAGCAACTCTCTTTCGAGACAGTGTGTGTCAGTTGAGAAGGGAAGTTTTATAATGAATCAAACTAATTTCAATTTTATTGAGTCGGAAAAAGCTTATGCAACTCGTTTTTTCCAATTCCCACAGGTTTTAATTTATGGATCTCAATATAAGACATTAAGTGATAGTGCAAAATTAGGATATATGATTTTACACGATAGACTAGATTATTCATTGAAAAACAACTGGGTTGATGAAGATAACAGGGTTTATTTCATTTTTACAAATCAAGAACTAACAGATCTTATGGGCTGGTCAAAAAAGAAAGTGATTAGGGTAAAAAATGAACTTGAAAACCAAGGATTATTATTTCAGAAAGCCATGCACTTTAATCCCAAAACTGGTAAAAATGAACCAAATAGATTGTATTTAGCAGATTTAGAAGTTACCGCAACAGACATTTATACAAAATCTCGGCAACAAGAGCCACGAGCCCTTGGTACACGTGAAAGTGTCAAAACGGAACCTTCGCGGAAGTTCGTTAAAACCCTTGATACACGCGAAAGTGTCAAAACGGAACCTTCGCGGAAGTTCGTTAAAGATACACCACAAACCCTTGATACACGCGAAAGTGTCAAAAAGAGTCACAATCTAGACTATACTAATAATTTAGATACTAATAGATATAATATAGATACTCAAAAGTTGGACTTTTCCACAGCCCAATTCTCACCAGCAGAACTAGAAAAGCAAAACCATGATCTCATAAATCATGCTAATGACTTCTTAACTGATGAAGACAGTGGCTTACCGGTTTTCTTAGAACCCGAAGCTGTGCAACTACTTAGTTTTTGGTGCCGTACCCCACAACAAATGCGGCGCTTCATTGGCATTATCTTAAATGCTAAGTACCGAGTTGAGAAAGATCACAAAGATATTGGTGTCATAATCCCACTTGATGATGAGGAACTGAAACCTTTAATGACTAAAGCCTTGAGACGCTACTTTAACGCCCTGAGAAGCAATGAGAAGCACATCAAGAATGTTGAGAACTACTTATACGGCACCATGCAAAACCTATTTGGCGTTTGGTGGAATAAACAAGCGGCTAGAGAATATGCGGCCAAACACCCCGAAGAAGAAAAGTCGGCCGACAACGATAACAGTGGGTTGTACTACTAGTCCTAAAAGGCTACAAAATCCTTTCTAAGCGGTTTTAAGACTTACTAACCCTTTATACTTAAGTTAGATTTAAATGGCTTAAACAGAAGAATAGGGGCTTTTAAATGAGCGCCAGAGCTAACCAGCTCAAAAGTTCAGCCTTTAGATCAACGCCAAGCTCAAGTGATTTGAGGCCAGGGCTTTATCTATTGATAAGGTACTCAAAAGGTAGTATAATGGTAGTAGCAAAAGAAAGGAGATGAGACAATCATGGCAGTTAAGGAAAAGAAACGGGTCCAAGTCAAGATTGATAAAGATTTGGCCGATGATACCGAAGCAGTTTTAAGCGAATTGGGCTTAAATCCAACCACGGCCATTAACATGTTTTACAAGCGGATTGTTGCTAATGGTGCTTTACCTTTTAATGTGTCTTTAAGCGAAGAAGAAAGAGCTAATTTACGCTTTTTAAAGGCGACCGAAGGGACACCAGTCACCGAGTTCAAAGACGCTAAAGAGGTCGCTGATTGGCTCAACGATCCAGATGAGGACTAATGACTTAGTCAGCCTATACGTTAGTTTTGTAGAAACTAACGGTGGCAAGTCTCGACCAGTTTTAATTCGTCGGGTATCAGAACAGACGGTCGAGGCTTTTAAAATTACTAGTCAGTATGAAAAGAAGTCGGCTTATATCAAGCAACAATATTATCCGATTCAAGATTGGCAATCCGCTGGGTTGAAGAAACCTTCCTGGGTCGATCTTGGTAATATTTATCGCTTTCCCAAAGCCGGTTTAAACTTTAAAGAAATCGGTCATTTAAGTAAGCTAGATCAAAATAAAATTTCAGATTTTACGCTTGACCTAAAATCAAAAAGAAGAGGCAAGGGTCAAAAGATAATTCAACAGCGATCAAGTAAAAGGAAGCACAAAGAAAGTAAAGCAGAGCTTACACAAAGAATTCAAAAACAGTTAAAAGACTTTGCTAAACACAATCTAGAAATTAAGCCAAAAAACAATCCTGAAAATAAAAACGGTCGGCCTAGTTATTAGGTTGATCGTTTTTTAATTTATCCGGTTTATGGGCGTTAACATAGTCAGCGAATGTTTTTAAAAGTTCTTCGGTTTGTTCGACCGAGAGGTTATTAGCTTGAAAATACTTTTCTAATAAAGCCCCTTTTTGAATTAATCGGCGAGAACGGGCTTTTCGTGATTGTCGATTTTCATAATACTTAGATTGGCGTAACTTAAAATCTTCCCGCTCAATTTTTTGTTTTAAACGCGCTTGTTGTTCAATTAGTTTTTCATATTGATTAGGCATGGAATTCCCCATCTCCTATGACTAATGATCTACGGACTTTTCCTTTAAAAACTCGGATACTTTTTTTGATAGGGACTTGATATTGTCATTAGATAAATTAGCATAATCTAAATTGGCTTGACTGATGATTTGTTTACCTAGCCGTTGTTCAATCTTATTTTTTTCGTCCTTAATTTTTTGATTAAGGGCTTTTAATTTGGCTTCTTGTTTTTCTAAGTTACTTTGAGGCATAATGATCCCTCCAATCGTATTAAAAATAATCACCGACACTATATCATACAGAGAACGTTAAGTCAAAGTATGAAAGTTGAAATAGCGAAGCGGAAGTCATACACTATAAGTAAATTTAGGGGAATCAGAAGACCGAGTGAAACGAGGTCAATGCGCACTTACACGTCATCTTTGATGACGTTGTGCTAAACCCATTAAAACCTGTATTAGAAGTCGCCGATGGCGACAACAAAGTCAAACCCATAAACCCAAAGAAAGGTGGTGACCGACATGGCAATTTTTCACATGAGTTTTAGTAATATTAGTGCTGGTAAAGGACGAAGTGCGATTGCCAGTGCCGCTTATCGAAGTGGTGAAAAGCTATTTGATGATAAGGAAGGTCGCCACTATTTTTATGCCCGCTCGGTTATGCCAGAAAGCTTTATTTTGACGCCAAAAAATGCACCAGCATGGGCCAGTAATCGAGAACAATTATGGAATGAAGTTGAAAAGAAAGATCGTAAATCAAACTCACGGTATGCAAAAGAGTTTAACGTGGCTTTACCAATTGAGTTAAGTGAAGATGAACAAAAAACATTATTAACTAAATACGTGCAAGAAAACTTTGTTGATCAAGGCATGGTAGCCGATGTAGCGATTCATCGTGATCACCCAGATAATCCACACGCACACGTGATGTTAACCAATCGCCCATTTAACCCCGATGGTACTTGGGGACAGAAAACAAAACCCAAATACATTTTAGATAGTCATGGTAATAAAACTAAGACCCCTGCAGGGAATGTGAGAAACCGAAAAATTTGGTTGGTTGATTGGGATAAAAAAGAAAAAATAACTGAATGGCGGCACAATTGGGCGGCAAGTGTCAATCAGGCTTTAGAGCAAAAAAGCATTCCTGATCGGATCAGTGAAAAATCATTTGTGGAACAGGGAATAGCTGACACACCAATGCAACACGAGGGAATCAATAGCAAACGGCATGAAAGAAAGGCATTTAATCAACAAGTTAAGAACTATCGTAAGTCCCAAGCTGGCTATAAAAATATGCAGGAGAAAGTAGTTAATCAAGGCCACTTGGATAGCCTAAGTAAACACTTCTCGTTTAACGAGAAAAAAGTGGTCAAAGAGTTAAGCCACGAACTGAAAACTTATATTAGTTTGGAAAGTTTAGATGATAAGCGGCGCATGCTATTTAATTGGAAAAACAGTACCTTAATTAAGCACGCTGTTGGTGAAGATGTCACTAAGCAATTATTGACAATTAACCAACAAGAAAGTTCACTAAAAAAAGCAGATGAGCTCTTAAATAAAGTAGTTGATCGCACGACTAAAAAACTTTATCCAGAGCTTGATTTTGAACAGACAACCGCGGCTGAACGACAGGAATTGATTAAAGAAACTAATAGTGAACAAACGATTTTCAAAGGCAGTGAATTAAACGAACGTTTAATGAATATTCGTGATGATTTATTGATCCGACAATTATTGACCTTTACCAAACGGCCATACGTTGGCTGGAAGTTATTAATGCAACAAGAAAAGGAAGTCAAAATCGAGCTTAAATATACGCTGATGATTCATGATGATAGCTTAGAAAGTCTAGAACACGTTGATCAAGGTCTACTAGAAAAGTATTCACCAACCGAGCAGCAAAAGATTACTCGCGCAGTCAAAGATTTGCGAACAATCATGGCTGTTAAGCAAGTTATTCAAACCCAATACCAGGAAGTTTTAAGAAGAGCCTTTCCTAACGGCAATTTTAATGAATTACCAATGATTAAACAGGAACAAGCCTATACAGCCGTGATGTACTATGATCCTGTTTTAAAGCCATGTCAGGCTGAAACAATTGAACAGTGGCAAGCAAATCCACCACAGGTGTTCAGTCCCCAAGAACATCAACAAGGACTAGCTTATTTATCGGGACAACTTAGCTTAGATCAGTTAGAAAATCATCACTTACAACGGGTTTTAAAGCATGATGGCACTAAACAACTCTTTTTGGGTGAATGCAAAGTCGATCCAATGATTAAGAACAGTCAGATTGAGAAAATCCAAAAGCAGTTAAAAGGGCAACAAGCCAAGGACGACCAGTATAGAAAAGTAAATATTGGACATTATCAACCGCTAAATTACAAGCCAGTTAGTCCAAGCTACTACTTAAAGACGGCCTTTAGTAACGCAATCATGACCGCCTTATATGCCCGTGATGAAGATTACGAACGGCAAAAACAGGCGCAAGGTTTAAAGGAGACTGAGTGGGAAATGACGAAAAAGCAACGGCAACACCAAACTCGAAACCGGCATGAAGATGGGGGCATGCACTTGTAATCACAAAATTAGCGACTGGTTAATTGGTATGAATGGTAGCCCATAATGTATTTTATATTGATAAAAATTTGGTACGTAGAGCGTGCTCGATTAGTTACCCATAGCTGCCAGCCTTGTGTATGGTCTATCAAAGAGACCAGGCAATCAAAAACTTTAAGCCGGAACCCTATTTTGAACTAAATGCGGAAATTGTAGCTAATCAGCAAAAATTCGTCGCGAAATTAGCCCCCTATCAGCGATTTAAAGACAAAGCAGGGCTAACGACATTCATGCAAGCTAAACACGTTCAGAAAGGCTCACAGGCTGGTTTAATCAAGGGCGTTCAAAACCAGGCTAAAAAACGTGCTAGTCCCCAACTATTCTCGCTATCCAGTCTGCAAAGTGCCATGAATAAACGTTATCACGCCAGCGCCAGTCAAACCTTAGCGGCCATTCAGAGTTTATACGAAGCCAAGTACCTTAGTTATCCCCGCACCGATTGTGCTTACATCACTGATGAAGAATTTGATTATTTAGTGGCTAATCTGACGAAGTATCTGGGTTTAGTCTCTAAGCCAGTCGCTTTAACCAATACCACCCCAAATAAGCGCTATGTTAATGGAAAAAAGGTTGAAGAACACTACGCCATTATCATGACTAAAGTCGTCCCGACTAAAGATCAATTAGCTACCTTACCTAAAATACAGCATCAAGTCTATGACTTAGTTTTAAAAACGACGTTAGCGATGTTTGCTGATCCGTATGAGTACGAGGTAGCGTCAAGAATCTTGTGTAAATGAAATGCCTTCGTACATATAATATGTATCTAACTTAAATAAGTAATGAGAAAATATCATGTCTAAATTAACTGAATCTCAAATACGGGCCAATAAAAAATAGGACGATAAAAACAATATATTAACAAGCGGTCAGTAGCACGTAACTTTATTAAGCAACTACCTACCGATGATGACCTCGCAAAGTTTCTTAGCCTAATTTCTGATCGTCATAAGTTTTTACATGAAAAAATTAAAGAAAATAACAAATAGCTACACATTATACATTGATTTAATGGAGAAATTAATAGTTTACAGTAAAACACCTGATAATTCACTAAGTAAAGTGAAGGTTGGAAAGAATGAATAATTTTTTGAATATTTTTTTTTCAATAGGCAGATTGTAAAATTAATCCGAATAAGTCCGATAGTTTTCAATGGCCGTTGATTAATAGGTTCAAGTGCTGCTATGATCTCATTAATTGTTACATGGTTAAAGTTGGACTGTTTGAGAAAAACCAACATAACCATCGATTAAAAGATTCATTAGCAACCTACATCTATAAATAGTATGATACCATGTCATTTATAGATGTAGTCGGCTATTGTGGCCCAAATTAATAAATACCACGTTGGCGCCCACTGAATTAACTATTAAAATTTCGGTGGTTAAAATCAGCAATAGTATAACTCTAACATTCACGATAAGTAACTACCAGCGACTGGATAAGTGTACCTTTTTAAGGAGGCCCAAAATTGATGTTACCATTATTGATCTTATTAGTTGAGTTTGTTTTACTCATATTTCTTGGTAAGATTCGAAAAAAAATTATGGACTATACAAGATCAGACGAGTTATATTTTTGGGGCCTCTTTCTAAAAAAAAGCGATTCCCGTCAAAAGATGAAACAGATCAAGAAAAAAGTCCTTCAAACGTATCGTAGAAGTTCCCTAAAAAACGAACTACTCTTCTGGCTAGAGTTTACAGTTGTTAGAGGTTGCTTTTATGGTTCGCTCATGTGGCTCTGGTACATAGTTGCTTTCGGAAATAGTATCATCCAAATCCGACCAGCAATCATTGGCTTTATGATTGCTATTCCACCCACGATAGCACTTCCCCAACAGCTATATCATTTTTGGAAACAACAACCTATTTGGCATGAGCAGCCTATTGAAAAACAAGCTTTCCTACTACCAAACGAACAAGATCACAAAGCCTTATTTAAGTACCATTTACAATCTTACTCTTTATTGTTACTATCGTTGGTTATAGGATGGTTTGGTACAGGAATCTGAGTGCTCAAAGAACAAGGTGAGAAACTAATTTTGGTTTCTCACCTTGTTCTTTTTTATCTAAATTTTTTATCTTATGGTAGATTGCAAATTTAATCCGAATTTTTGGACAAATTTGTCAGCATAACCTGATACGGTGTTTGCCAGTCGAGTATTTTAAGTGGTCTCTGATTAATTTCGAGTAAGGTGGTTTTCAAGCCTTGAGCACTAATGTGCTCAAAATAAGTCCCCTTAGGATAAAAATAGCGTGAGTTCCGATTAAATCGTTCATTACTGCCGCGCTCAGCTGGCGTATAAGCATGGCAGTAATAGGTCTTAATACCGTATTGTGCTTCAAGTGATACTAGCCCACTAAACTCAGTGCCACGGTCCACCGTAAAACTATGCACCGGGCCATTAAAAGTTGCTAGAAACTTATTTAGGGCTTCATTAACAGTTACTGCTGTCCGGTTTTTTAATCGGTAGGCCCAAAGGAACCGTGATTTGCGATCGATTAAGGTTAATAAAACTGCCTTACTATGCCCACGGGGGCCAACAATTGTATCTAATTCAAAATCACCGATGCGATTACGTCGATTAACCACGATGGGTCGCTGTTCAATTGACCGTCCTAATGATTGATTATATTTAGAACGTTGGTCAAGGTTACGCCGTTGGCGCACGCCATGTTCAGGCAAATCATTTAAAGAAAACTCAATTTTCCCTTGATTTAACCAATTATAAATTGATTTAGTCGCTAGTTTAAATTCGTGAGCAATCATTCCTGGTGACCAGCTTAGACGTAAATGGTTGAGAATTATTTGCCTTAATTTGTCATTCAATTTAGTCTTTCGGCCACATCGTGACCGCTGGTATTCGGCATCCGCTTGTGCTAATTCAGCCTGATAAGGTTGACATCGAGATAATTCATAAGAAATTGTTGACGGTGATCGGTTCAGCCGAACGCCCATTTGGATATTGGACAGCCCTAGTTCACAAAAGGTTTCGATTTTAATTCGTTCGGAATAGGTTATACTAGACAAAAGATCAGCTTCTAAGGTTCATCATAGAAAAGAAGAATTACACTAGCCTCAAACAAGAAATCAATGATGTTTTGGTCGCTGCTAGTTTGGATTCCTTGGACCTGATAATATACCTACGGTGTCTTTTTAGCTCGGTTATGTATCCAGCATGATTTATAGCTGGAGAAAACGATCCAGATATTTAAAATAGATAAAGAAAATTCAGAAATCACTTTTAAAGTTGGCGGTGTCTGTGTTTCGAATAAGTAACTAAATGTGACAACTTATCGTTACTTGAATATTTTTGATTAGTTTGCTAGCATATAAGGAGTATTATTAAAACATGAATAAATAAATCAGTTGACGTAAGCTCAAGGTGTTCTCTTTCAGGGGTGTGTAAGAGGTATCTGGGTTTACGTTTTTTGTATGAGGAGGTTTTTGTTTGGAATTTTTAGGTACCTTGGTGATCATCTTGATTACAACTAGTCTATTTGGCCATCTAGCCTCTAGGGTTGGTATCCCAGCAGTGATCGGTCAATTATTTGTTGGAATTATTCTTGGCCCTGCGTTGTTGAATTGGGTTCACGCCAATGATTTCATCCATATTTTTTCAGAGATTGGGGTTATCATCTTAATGTTTATCGCCGGACTTGAGAGTGATCTTACATTGCTTAAAAAATATTTGCGTCCTAGCATAATTGTCGCGTTGTTAGGAGTTTTGATTCCGATGGTACTGATCTATCCAGTTGGTATTGTTTTTGGCTTGACACAATTTGAAAGCTTGTTTTTGAGCGTTATTTTTGCCGCAACGTCGGTTTCAATTTCAGTTGCTGTCATGAAAGAACTAAATTTACTTGATAGTAAGAGCGGTTCAACAGTCCTCGGTGCCGCGGTGGTTGACGATGTGCTAGCTGTCGTTTTACTTAGCATTATGGTAAGCTTAATAGGTACAAAGGCTGGTACGGATACCCAGATACCGCTAGCTCTGACTTTTTTAGAGCAGCTAATTTACTTTGCCGCAATTTATTTCGTGATGCGTTTTATCGCCCCTCTCCTCGCTAGACTAGGCACCAAATTATTGAATCCAGTGGGACCTACTATAATGGCGATGATTTTGTGTTTTGGTATGGCATATATTGCAAATCTGATTGGACTGAGTGCAGTAATTGGGGCCTTTTTTGCAGGAATTGCGATTGCACAAACTCATGTAGCTCATGAAGTTGATCAAAGTATCGAACCAATCGGTTATGCGATTTTCATTCCTGTATTCTTCGTTTCAATTGGTTTAAGTATGTCACTAGCTGGCATAGAACACGATTTGTTATTAATTATCGTATTGACAATTGTGGCAACACTGACGAAACTATTAGGAGCGGGGAGTGGGGCTAAATGGGCCGGATTCAGTTCGAATGAAGCTTACCTCGTTGGTGCAGGGATGGTCTCGCGTGGGGAAATGGCCTTGATTATCGCTCAAATAGGCTACCAATCCAAACTAATCAGTGATGATTACTATTCGGCAATTATCACTGCCATTATCCTAACAACGTTATTAGCACCATTACTACTCAAACATGCGGCTCGTCATATAAACTACTAAAACATTTTAGCGGTATGACACCCCTTCTCTGTGAAAAATAACTACTAGATTTCATCGAGATATTGCCTAGTTTAATTAAGTACTAAATTATATAATATTGGTTATAATGGAGGATTAGTTATTTGATACAGCTTGTAAAAGAAAAATTTGACGTTACTCGTTTGCGATTTGTTTTACTCGGCCTGCTTGTGGGTTTAATGAGTGGCACCGTTGTTAGCTTATTTCGCTATTGTATTGAGATAGGGCTGCACTATAGTCGATTGGTATATAGATACTTACGAATCGCGCCGTTTGTTTGGTGGGAATGGGCATTGTTGATAGGCATCAACCTTGGTTTAGCGTTAATTGTGGCTCGACTTCTCAAGAGAGAACCTTATATCGCTGGTTCTGGAATTCCGCAAGTTGAAGGTCAATTGGCTGGTGAATTGGAAATGCACTGGTGGTCAATTCTTTGGCGAAAATTTATCGGTGGTATTCTGGCATTGGGACCTGGATTATTTCTCGGACGAGAAGGACCAGCGATTCAATTAAGTGCGTCAGTTGGTCAAGGTTTCGCTTCTGAGTTTAAGTTATCAGGAACTGATCGCCGACTACTAATTGCATCAGGCGCCGCTGCTGGATTAGCAGCAGCGTTTAATGCCCCCATTGCTGGAACTCTATTTGTCTTAGAAGAGATTTACCATAATTTTTCACCGCTGGTTTGGTTAACAGCATTAGCCGGAGCAATTGGTTCAAATTTTATTTCGCTGAATGTTTTCGGACTTGTTCCCGTGTTACATTTAAGTTATTCGCGTAGTTTACCAGTATCAAATTATTGGCACTTAATTTTACTCGGCATTGTTTTGGGATTATTTGGTTACTTATATCAACGGGTCTTGTTAGTTATGCCTAGGTGGTATCATCAATTGACACATTTGCCACGCCCAATACAAGGTATCGTACCATTTCTGCTGGTAATTTTAGTTGGTTACTTTTCGCCAAATTTACTCGGTGGTGGTAATGGCTTAATTTTGGGATTTGGCCAGCATGTTCCACCTTTGTTTGTACTAATTGCAATTTTTATTATACGATTCGTCTTTTCAATGATTTCATATGGTTCCGGATTACCTGGCGGTATTTTCTTGCCGATTCTTTCTTTAGGTGCTGTGATTGGTGCGGTTTATGGCGTCTTAATGAATCAATTAGGATTATTATCGCATGTCTATATCATGAACCTAATCATTTTTTCCATGGCCGGTTACTTTGCTGGAATCGGAAAAGCTCCCTTCACAGCTATCTTGCTGGTAACAGAAATGGTTGGCAATTTAACACATTTAATGCCATTAGCAGTCATATCGTTAACTGCTTACCTTGTTGTTGATTTATTAGGCGGTGCACCAATCTATGAAGCATTGCTTAAGCAGATGACAATGCCTAAAACTGTTCAGCAACTTCATCGACCTGATCATTTGGAAATACCGGTTTTCTTTGGCAGTCCCTTAAACGGCAAAATGGTCCGAGACATGCCATGGCCTAAAGAAGCACTGCTCATTGGAATCCGGCGTGGCGAACAAGAAGTGATTCCACATGGTGACACCTTGATTCATGAAGGTGATACGTTAGTACTGTTAACTGATACAACCCAACGACCCCAAGTTAAACAACGGATTGATGCATTATTAGCAACCTTAGAAAAAAAGCACCAAGACTAAGTTAATAGGTAAATTGGTTTATCATAATGGTAGGTATCAGATTAAGTGGGTCCGTTGGCAGACATAAACATATTGGAAAACTATATACAAATACGGTGAAGTACGAAAAACGCTGAAACAGAATTAGTTGAACCTATTTTGAAAAATACAAAGATAAATAATATGCCGAAAATGCCTTGCTACCCAATTTTTCATAGTCATGCTATAATGTAGACAGAAAAGGAAGCCTTGCGCTAACAAGACTTCCTACGCAAGCCGCTTCAAAGGCGGTGGCGAAGTTAATAAGACAGCATTAAGCTACCCTGTAACCTACCAAAGTTACGCAGGGCGGCTTTTTTATTTGTGGTGCTTGTCGATATAGCTGAGTAGCGCGATTAAAAACGTGCCAAACAGCAACATCAACGAGAGTGCCTGGAAGACGCTCATTGACTGTGAAACCTTCCTGAAGATTATTCCATGTTCCCATGGGCCTCACCTCACAAGGGAAAAGACAGCCACCGCCCTTAAACCTTCCTGCGTAATCTATTATACAGGTGAATTAAGTATTGACCAAGCACAATAAAAATAGATCATGGAGTTTCATGGGATCCTAAATTTGATCAAATTAAGAATCAGCAAAACATCTTTTGTAGATACCCTTTTTTGAGTTCCTGGAGTTTTTCAAGCTTACGCTGATGAAGAGCTATAGTATCGTCTAGCTGTTTGAAAAAGGCAAATTCTATAATTAATCCGAACAGAAATTAAAAAGCCCAAAGCAATCACTTACAATGGTAGTAGCTAATTCCAACCAATATAGGGAGTGATTACTTTGGGTACATCTACTTTATCACGTTTTCAACGTGGCGCACTAGCACAACTGGTCAATGAGGGAAATAAATCTTACCAAGTAATGGCTGACGCCTTAGGCGTCGCCAAAGCTACGATTAGCTATGAGTTGGACCGGGTTAAACCTTATGATCCAGAATTAGCTCAGCAAGATGCAGATCGCAAAAGGCGGAATTGCGGTCGTCGTTCGATGCTGACGGCAGCATTAGCGACTTTAATTACCAATCACTTACGATTAACCTGGTCACCAGAAACCATTGCGGCCGCTTATAACTTGAGCACTGCGTCAATTTATAATTGGCTTAATCGTGGCTGGCTCCCCTTCAAATTGACTGATCTACCCAATCGGAATGTCCGCCAGCACCGAGTGAGCGAAAATCGTGGGAAATTTACAAGTGGGACTTCCATCGAACAACGGCCAACAACTGTTAATCAACGGTTAGCTTTTGGTCATTGGGAAGTAGATACGGTGCTTTCTAGTCGAAGTGAGCCACGATCATGTCTGGTTACATTCGTAGAACGTAAGACCCGACTTCTATGGGCCATCAAAGCCCCTAATAGAACGGCTAAGGCTCTAAACACCGCCTTTGGCAAGTTTATGGGGGCCTTCGGTCCCCAAGTAAAATCCATTACTGTTGATCATGGTAAAGAGTTTGCCAATTATCAGGCCTTAGAACAGGATTATCAGATCAAAGTTTATTTTTGCCATCCATATTCACCATGGGAGCGAGGTTCCAATGAATATTTTAATAGACGGTTACGCTGGTTCTTCCCGAAAAAGACCAATTTTAGCCAAGTAACGACTGATGAGATCCTAGCAGCACTTGAACTAATTAATCAACGACCATTAAAAATACATCATCAACAGACTGCCATTGAAAGATTCCGGGCTTGTTCGGATTAAACTTGTAATTTGCCAACTGAAAAATTAATTTTACCTTGACCCAGTTACCTGGTGTGCATCAAATAAGTAGTGATTGAGCACCAAACGAAAAGATTTATTAGATTAATAAGTAAAGCAAACCCCTGAGTTGGAGTAAATCCAAACTCAGGGGTTTTACTGGTCTAACTGTTTTTCAGACCATTCTCTGTAAACTGCATCTTGCCACTAGGGTATACCCTAGTGGCCGTTTTTGATTCTGTGCTATACTAGGAATTACAAATGTTCATTAGAACTGTCCAAAAGGAGAATTGGAAATGGCTAAAATCGGTTATGCGCGTGTGAGTTCCAAGGAGCAACATTTAGATCGACAGTTAGCGGCTTTAAAAGACGTTGATAAATTATTTACGGATAAATTAAGTGGGGCTAACACTAATCGGCCAGAACTGCAAAAAATGCTGGCCTATATTCGTGAGGGTGATATTGTAATGGTCACTGAATTAGATCGCTTAGGCAGAAACAACCATGATTTGACTAAGATCATGAACTCCATTCAAAATAAGGGTGCCACCCTAGATGTGTTAAATTTGCCGTCCATGACAGGGATTGCTGACCCAAATTTACGTCAACTGATGACCAACTTGATTATTGAACTCTATAAGTATCAGGCCGAAAGTGAACGTAAGCGAATCATTGAGCGCCAGCAACAAGGGATTGCCTTAGCTAAGCAGCAGGGTAAATATCATGGGCGCAAACCCCAATATGCCAAAGATGATCCCCGTTTGCAACATGCTTTTAAGCTTTATCGAGCTGGCATGAGTGACATTGATGTGTCCCGAAATACAGGTATTAAACGGACGACCTTTATTCGATACCGTGTGAAATACGGTATTAAAAGAAAATAGGGACCCTATTTTCTTTACTTATAGTTTTGGAGGGTGTTTACTAAAGTTTTTTTCTTGGAATCTGATTCCGTGTTTATTAAACCATCGACGAGATGTCATACAAGAATGACACCCTGACTAAAGTGCTCCATAACTGTTAGATTTCTTGTCTAACAATTATGGAGCACTTTACTTTGGCCGGTTGCGGACGATCTTTTATTAGATAAAAAGTAACTAAGCCACTGCTGGCATAGTTGCTTTTCTTCGTGTTTAGGCTTACTATTTTGCAGTGCTATATTTCAATAATTAGCGTTGGGGGCAAGCAAATATGAATAAGCAACTAGAACGTGTTTCTTTTGCGGGGGCACTTGTTACTTTAGGAATTGTGTACGGTGATATTGGCACTTCACCATTGTATGTTATGAATGCATTGATTGGTGACGCCGGTAAAATGGGAAATATTTCTCCCAATTACGTGATTGGATCGATCTCGTTGATTTTTTGGACATTAATGATCATTACAACGTTGAAGTATGTTGTCATTGCAATGCAAGCCGATAATAAGCGTGAGGGCGGAATTTTTGCTTTATATGCATTGGTTCGAAAAAATTCAAAATGGTTAATTTGGCCAGCCTTGATTGGTGGGGCGGCCATTTTGGCCGATGGAACATTAACTCCTGCAGTAACTGTGACTTCAGCCATTGAGGGATTAAAAAAACAACACCTTGGCCCTGTGGTGTTTAGTAATTCTCAACATAACGTCTTGATTATCACAACAGTTGTTCTACTCGTATTATTTATGATTCAACGTTTTGGAACAGGTGTGATTGGGAAATCCTTTGGACCAGTGATGATTTTATGGTTTGGCTTTTTGGCTGTCTTTGGAATCGTTAATCTAATCAATTATCCAATGATATTGAAGGCTATTTCTCCTTATTATGCAATTAGGGTACTATTCAGTCCAGTTAACAAAGTGGGAATCTTTATACTTGGAAGTATCTTTTTGGCAACCACAGGAGCAGAGGCTTTATATTCCGATATGGGTCACGTTGGCAAGCAGAATATTTATGTAACATGGCCACTAGTATATAGTACCCTATTTTTAAATTACTTAGGTCAGGGTGCTTGGATAATTAGACATGCAGGTGATACTGCTTACAGGAACTTATCGAACTTAAATCCCTTTTATGAAATGCTCCCCGGAACTTGGCGCCTAGTTGGCATTTTGCTAGCCACACTCGCTGCAATTATTGCCTCTCAAGCGTTGATTACGGGTTCTTACACTTTAGTCGATGAAGCAATTGGCTTAAAATTTTTACCTAGAATGGTTATTAGACATCCAAGTAATATAAAAAATCAAATTTATATTGCAACTGTTAACTGGATGCTATGTATAATAACAATTAGTGTAGTCTGGTTCTTTGGTAGTTCACAAAAAATGGAGGCCGCGTATGGTTTAGCGATCACTATTACCATGCTTATGACTACTGTGCTTTTGCATGAATTCTTAAAGAAACACCTGGCTAAGGGAACAGCACTTATAATTGCCTTGTTTTTTGGTTTTATTGAGTTAATCTTTCTAATTTCAAGTTTGGTTAAGTTTATTCATGGCGGTTATGTTACGTTAACAATCATGTTGGGCATTCTTTATATTATGTGGCTTTGGTACTTTGGAAATAAACGAAGAGACCATTATGAGAAAGAAAGCGAGTATGTTTCACTTCTTGACTATCGTGATCAACTCTCTAAATTAAGCGCAGACAATACAGTACCTTTGTTCACGACTAACTTAGTGTATATGACTAAAATTAAGGGTGATTACCAAATTAAGCGTAGTACCATGTATTCTATTCTCGACAGACAACCTAAAAGAGCTAAAGTTTATTGGTTTGTTACAGTCAATGAAACCAATGCACCTTATGAAAGTAATTATACAGTTGATTTACTTGAGACGCATAATGTTGTTAACGTTCAATTTTACTTAGGGTTTAGGAAATCTCAATCCGTTAGTGTCTATTTACATCAAGTTGTAAATCATCTAGTGGAACAAGGTATTTTAGAACCACAAATACCCACGTATTCAACAGAGCGACAACGGAAAGTCGGCGACTTTAAGTTTGTTATTATAAAGGAACAACCAGCAGATTTAATTGTCAATGATAAGTTAAGCTCGTCAGATAGAAGATTGATTGGCGGGCGCATCTATTTGCAGAAAATTACGGCCTCACCTATTTCATGGTATGGTTTGGAGTTTAGCAATGTCATAGAAGAAAGTTCTCCGTTATTTATTACTCAAGATCAGGATCAATACTTAATCCAAAAGAAAATTTATCATCGAGGCAGATTAAGTAAGACTGAAAAATGAGTATGCAGTAGTTTAAGTGCAACAACTAAGTTAGAAAAATTATATTTAGTTTTAATTAATGGTCTGATCTCAGTACTTTACTGAGATCAGACCATTTTTATTCATCGAAATGCGTTTAGTTGAAGGTAGTATGAAATCATGGACACGATTTAGTATAATTCCATAATAGGAAGGATTGTGTTTTTATGACCAAGAAAAAGGGCTCTATACTTTTTCCTGTTGATAGTTTACAAATGGTAAACTATTAACAGGATTTTTTGTGCCTTTGAATTTACAATTTAAGGACAGAAAAAGAGCTCACAGCCCTCATCCAAAAAATCCACCCACTACAGTATCATTTGAAAGGATATGAGAAAACCGTGAACCCTATAGACAATCATATAAAATTTGCGCTCAGTATTAAAGACCCAAATGTCATTTTTTTCGATTATGGTTAC
>NZ_RHNP01000004.1 GCF_003950295.1 Loigolactobacillus iwatensis | reverse complement strand
GCCACGCTAATCACCTTCAAGAAGAACCTAGAGATCATCCTCAATGCCAGTGAATCAAAGTATTCGAACGGTCCCATCGAGGGCATCAATCGTATGATCAAACAGATCCAGCGAACGGCTTTTGGTTTTCGTAACTATCACCATTTAGTTTCACGGATCAAACTACAACAAATGCGCACCAAACCAAATAAAAAAACAGCATTAGAAGTTGCCTAACTTCTAACGCTGTAAAATTGGCTATCAACAGGATTTGACAGAGAGCCAAATAAATTAATCACTTATGATTTCTTTTTCTTTGTCAGCAGCGATCTGATCAACTCGTTTGGTTGATTCATTAGTTAGCTTCTGCGCCTGATCTTCTAAACCATGTAAGTCATCTTCAGTTAACTCATTAGCCTTTTCACGTTTACGTAAGTCCTCCATTGCATCACGACGGGCATTGCGGACTACAATTTTTGAATTTTCAGCCTGTTTCTTAACATCTTTAGCCAATTCTGCACGTCGATCTTGCGTAAGCTGCGGAATAACTAAACGAATGGCTGTCCCATCATTAGCTGGTGAAATACCTAAATCAGAAACCAAAATAGCATGTTCAATATCCTTTAAACTCGATTTATCGTATGGTGTTACCATCAATACGCGGGCTTCTGGAATCGTAATTGTAGCAACTTGATTAAGTGGTGTTGGAACCCCATAATAGTCAACCATAACTCGACTTAAAATACCTGCATTAGCACGACCTGCCCGAATTGTTCCAAGCTCCCGCTGTAGTGCTTCTTCTGCGTTCTTCATCTTTTTTTGTGCTTCTACTAAAGCTGGATCACTTGCCATTATTCTTTCCCCCTAATTGTTGTTCCAATTTGTTCGCCTTCAACTACCCGCTTAATATTGCCAGTCTCGTTCAGGTTAAAAACAACCAGCGGAATATCATTGTCCATTGAAAGTGAGCTTGCCGTTGTATCCATTACTTGTAGGCCTTTATCAATAATATCTAAATGCGTTAGTTCTTCGTACTTAACCGCATTTTTATCCTTATTTGGATCAGCAGAATAAACACCATCAACATTATTTTTAGCCATTAAAATGACATCCGCATCAATTTCAGCAGCCCGTAAAGCAGCCGTAGTGTCCGTCGAGAAATACGGATTACCCGTTCCAGCAGCAAAAATAACAACGCGATCCTTTTCTAAATGGCGAATTGCTTTCCGCCGAATATAAGGTTCAGCAATTTGGCGCATTTCAATCGAGGTCTGAACTCGAGTTGGGACACCTTGTTGTTCCAAATTATCTTGTAACGCTAAAGCATTCATGACAGTTGCAAGCATTCCCATATAATCGGCCTGAGCACGTTCCATTCCCATTTCGGCACCAGTTTGACCGCGCCAAATATTACCGCCGCCAACGACGATCGCAATTTGGACACCAAGTTTATAAACTTCTTTAAGTTCTTTTGCCACATCTTGAATAACTGGCGGATTAATACCGAAACCCTTTTCACCGGCCAAAGCTTCGCCACTAATTTTTAAAACGATACGTTTATACTTAATATCTGCCATCTTATGACTAACCTCCGTAATGTTTTCTTCTTCATTTTAGCATACCTGACTAACTAGCGAGTAAGTTATCCAAAAAAAAGGAGCGCAGGATTCTGCGTTCCCTTACTTAAAATGAATTAACGATTCATTTCGCTTTGTACTTCAGCAGCAAAGTCTTTTTCTTCTTTTTCGATACCTTCGCCAACTTCATAACGAACAAAATGTTTAACTTTACCGTTTTTAGAACCAACGTAGTGAGCAACGGTTTGGTCAGAATCCTTAACAAATTCTTGATCGTCTAAACTAATTTCAGCTAAAAACTTGTTTAAGCGACCTTCAACAATCTTTTCAACAATTTTTTCTGGCTTACCTTCAGTTTTTGCTTCTTCAGTAAGATTAGCCTTTTCTTTAGCCATAATGTCAGCTGGTACTTGTTCACGGGAAACATATTGTGGATTGATAGCTGCAACGTGCATAGCAACATCTTTAGCAGTTGCGTCATCAGCACCTTCAACAACTGTTAAAGCGGCAATTCGGCCGCCCATGTGCCGGTAAGAACCAAAATGACCATTATCAGTTTTTTCAAGAACAGTAAAGCGGCGGAAACTAATTTTTTCACCGATTGTTGCTGTTGCGTTAATAACAGCGGCAGCAACCGTTGTTCCATCGGCCAACTTGGTTGCCTCAGCAGCCTTTTGATCGGTAGGTTTATTTTCTGCCATTGCATCTGCAATATCTTGAACTAATTTTTGGAAATCTTTGTTGTTCGCAACAAAATCCGTTTCGGAGTTAACTTCAACGATTGCCGCAACGTTGCCCTTGATTGAAACATCAGCTAATCCTTCGGCAGCTACCCGACCACTCTTCTTTTCAGCAGTCTTAACACCTTTTTCGCGCAGTGCTTCCATTGCTTTATTCATGTCACCGTCTGATGCTACTAAAGCCTTTTTAGCAGCCATCATGCCAGCGCCAGATTTTTCACGTAATTCCTTTACTTGTGCAGCAGTAATTTTAGTCGCCATAATACGACCTCCTTATTTAATTTAAAAAGAGACTGCCTTAGATATAAGGCTTGCATTACTGTGCCTACCTTTAAGACAGCCTCAAAAAATGTTTAGTTTAAATTGAAAGAGCTTCTAAAAAGCGTCCGAATTCTGAATAACAACCGCGATTAGTAAATAATTCACGTAATACACCTACTTATCAATCGTTGTTAAGTCCAGAAAGGTGCCTTTTAGACACATTTGAACTTATTTTGTTATAACCTTTAACAAAATCGCGTTTCAAAACACGCTTAATTATTACGATTTTTACCTTCAACTGCTTTTTGTAGATCAGCTAAGCTTTCGTTGCTTGGTGTTTCTGAATCCGCAGCAGCGCTATCTTCCTTCTTATCTTCAGCAGCAAAAGTCTTTTCATTGACTTCTTGTTCTTCACCTTGACGGCCTTCAACAATTGCGTCAGCCATCTTAGAAGTGATTAAACGGACAGCCCGGATTGCGTCATCGTTGGATGGAATAATAACGTCGATATCATCTGGATCAGTATTAGTATCAACCATTGCAACGATCGGAATGTTCAATTTATGAGCTTCTTGAACAGCAATCTTTTCTTTGCGTGGGTCAACGATGAATAAAACATCGGGAATCCGTGGCATATCTTCAATCCCGCCTAAGAACTTTTCAAGCTTCTCACGTTGCTTGTTTAATTGAGAAACTTCTTTCTTAGGTAACTTATCAAAGGTACCATCTTCACCCATTTGTTTGATTTCTTTTAAATGCGCAATTCGTTTTTGAATTGTCTGCCAGTTAGTTAAAGTACCACCTAACCAACGATGGTTAACGTAATATTGGCCCGCACGAGTTGCTTCTTCTTGAATAGAGTCTTGTGCTTGCTTTTTAGTACCAACAAAAAGAATGACGCCACCGTCAGCAGCAGTGTTCTTCATGAAGTCATAGGCATTATCAACTAACTTAACAGTCTTTTGTAAGTCAATAATGTAGATGCCATTCCGTTCTGTAAAAATGTATGGTTTCATTTTTGGATTCCACCGACGTGTTTGGTGACCAAAATGAACCCCAGCTTCAAGCAATTGTTTCATTGTAATTACTGCCATGATAAATTCCTCCTTGGTTTTTCCTCCCCAGCGATCAAGTAATAAGTGAACTTTGAAAAAAGCACCACGCTTATTATCACGCAAGGTGTGAATTGATGTTATTTAACACCGGTTAATATCATACCCCAAAACAAACCAGTCCGCAACTATTTTTATTAACTGTGATATTTTGCCGGTCAGCCAACAAAAAAAGCCCACAAGGATACTATCCTCGTGAGCCCTAGCCAATAAAGCAAGTTTAGAACTTAACTTCGTTCTTACTTTCACCCTTTTCGACCATTTCTGTTGCTGAATCTAAGGCAACATCAACCATGTTCTTAACGGCAGTTTCTGTATAGAAAGCAACGTGAGGTGTAACTAAGATATCACGTTGTGCCAATAAGTCACGTAAAGTTGCATCTGGTACTTCTTTGCCAGTAAAGTCGTTGTTGAAGATACCAACTTCGTTTTCGTAAACGTCAAGTACGGCACCAGCAACCTTGCCTGATTTATAACCAGCAAGTAAGTCGTTAGCATCCAACAAGTCGCCACGGGCAGTGTTAATGATATAAACGCCGTCCTTCATTTTAGCAATGGAGTCTTTGTTAATCATATGATAATTTTCTTTTGTAGCTGGAGCATGTAATGTAATGACATCAGATTGGGCCAATAATTCGTCCATTGTGTCAACGTACATACCAGTTGCTTCAAGGGCTGGATTATGGTAAACATCATAGCCGATGACTTTAGCACCAAAACCTTTATAGATGTTGATTCCGGCCTGGCCAATACGTCCAGTACCAACAACACCAACGGTCATTGTGTGTAATTCTTTAGCAATATCTGGTTCCCAACGGAAATCACCTTTTGCAGTTTTTTCGTTGAATTCTGGTGTCCGACGAAGTAATTGCATTAAACCTGTGATTGCAAGTTCAGCAATAGCACTTGGTGAATAACTTGGTACATTGGTTACTCGAACGCCATTAGCCTTAGCAACATCTGTAGGAATGTTATCAACACCGACGTTACGGATTGATAGGTCTTTAATACCAAATTCCTTCATTGCTGGAAAGATTTCTTCATCATAAGGCAATTGTTGGTAAGCGACAATGGCATCATAGCCCTTAGCCTGCTTAACCGTATTTTTGTCTAACAACTCAGAAACAAGTTTTACTTCTGCATTATGTTCTTTTGACCAAGCATTGGCATAGCCTTCTTCGTCCTTACGAACACCATAAACAATATATTTCATAATAATAGTAATTCTCCCTTCTCTAACATTAACATTATAAGCACCAGTTTAATTTTGGTAAAGGGCCAATTCAATTTTTTTCAGAAGATAGCTCCTTTAACCAGTAAAAAAAGAAGCTTTTTTGAACGCAATTGGTGTTTAAAAGCGTATTCTGCCTTCAAGGCGGCCGATTTAGTTAAGAATTCCTGTTGATAAATTAATTTTACTGGGCGGCGCTTTTTTAGACGCGTATATTTTGCTCCCTTACCAGAATTATGCGTTGCTACTCGTTTTGTAACATCCGTTGAAAAACCACCATAAAGCGTGTTGTCTGCACAAAGTAAGACGTAAAAATAAAACTTAGTCACCCGTTACCGTCTCCCCATATAATAATTTGTGAACTTCGGGTGAATAATTTCCATCCTTATCGTAAACGACTAGCGGTGGTAAGAAGCGCTGACCACCTAATTTACCATCTTTAATAAATTCGACTAACACCATATTCGCTTCTCGTTGGATCATGGGATGTACCAAACGGATTCGCTTAGCAATTAATCGGTGCTGCTGGGCTTTAGTCACTAATTCAACAAATCGTTCGGGCCGGTAGACAAAATAGGCCTTACCGTTCATCTTAAGTAACCCACTAGTGATCGTTAAGATGCTGTCTAAGTTGGTTTTTAATTCATGCCGGGCAATCGCTAAATACGGATTGGGGTTCTTTTTACTAGTTGGTAAATGAGAGAAGTACGGCGGGTTACAAGTGACGACATCAACACTATCTTTAGGAATCACTTCAAAAGTTGTCGCTAAATCTCGCTCAAAAACGTTAACCTGTCGTTCTAAATGATTTAAACGAACCGAGCGGCGTGCCATGTCGGCAAGGCGTGGTTGTAATTCAATTGCACTAATTGATCCCGCCGTTTTCTGCGTTAAAAAAAGGCCCACCGCACCATTACCTGCACATAAGTCAACGATTTGACTATGCTGGTGCAAAATTGCAAAATCAGCTAATAGGACTGCATCCAATGAAAACGAAAAGACATCTGAGCTTTGGATGATTTTAATATTTTGACTATAAAGTTGATCAATTCGTTCTCCAGGTTCAAGCATGTCGATTCCTCCACCTATTAATGTCAAAATTATACGGCAATTATTTAATTGAAACAAACAAAAGTGACATTCACAACAGAAGAAAATCTGGTATAATGATGTCTGAATTAATTCCGGAAGGGAATGCTGTTATGTTTTATTCATTTGCACGTATAGTAGTGCGTATACTAGTTTTCTTAATTAACGGCAATGCACATTACGAAAATAAAGAACAATTGCCGAAAGGTGCTTATATCTTAGTTGGGCCCCACCGTACTTGGTTTGATCCCATTTATTTTGCCTTGGCCGCCAGTCCAATGAAATTTTCATTTATGGCTAAAGAAGAATTATTTAAAAATCCAATTATTCGTTTTATTTTGGTTCACGCAAATGCCTTTCCAGTTAACCGAGCACATCCAGGTCCATCAGCAATTAAGCGCCCCGTTAAAATCTTGCGTCAAGGAAAATTATCTTTAATTATGTTTCCTTCCGGCACGCGGCACTCTAAGGAACTCAAAGGTGGTGCACTAATCATCGCTAAAATGAGTGATGTGCCCCTCGTCCCCACCGTTTATCAAGGACCACTTTCGTTCAAGCAGTTATTTAGCCGGAAACGGATTACGGTTCGTTTTGGCGAACCAATCTACGTGAGCAAGAAAACAAAAACGGATAAGGCTGGCATAGCAAAAATCGATGACCAAATGCAAACTGCATTTAACCAATTAGATCAAGAAATTAACCCGAATTTCGAATATAATCCAACACAAAAAAAGAACTGACGATGGTCAGTTCTTTTTTTTATTGATATTAATTACAATTCAATGATTGCAAGACCGATCAAATTTTTTACTTAAAGGTGGCTCAGATTTAACTTTCCTAAACCCTTTTAATTTAATTCATTATCGAGTACTTACAAAAACAATTTAAAAGCAACTCCCGAAATAAATTAACGGTTATTATTTTGACTTAGCTGCTTTTTTTGATTGAGCTTTCATTGAAGACATCATTTGATTTAGTTTTTTCTCTGATGGTTTTTGACCCATCTGCATCATCATTTGGCGCATCATATCCTCTGAAATGGGTGGATTGTCAGCTAAATAGCGTTTCATATACTGCCGGGCTCCAAAGAAGCCACCAATAACACCAAGTGCCGCCCCAATAACAAAGACCAAAATTAACATTCCCACGTCGTGTTTCTCCCTTCATAGTTAAACTCACACATAATTCTACACAACTCACGGCTAAAAGAAAAGGCTGCTTTTGGCTTTTTAGTCTTTTCGCCAACCTTTTTCCCGTTGAATTCGTTGAACCTTATCTGGTGTGATTTCCTTACCTTTTTTATCAAAGAGTTGCGTTGTTTCAATTTGTTGACGTAAATTTTCTCTAAAACTAGCAATGTATTCCTTACGTAATTGCTGTTGCTCTTGCTTTTCATCTGCTGTTAGTTCGGACTTTTTCGCCTTTGCAGCCAGCTCGTTAATTCGTTTTAGTCGTTTAGTAATTGCCATTTTAATCGACTCCCTCATTTTGTAGACTATTTTAACAAAAAAATGCGGATAATCAACCATTTAAACGCGAACATTTGTTTGAAAAGCCCATTTTTCTATGCTAAACTAAACATATTAAATAGATTGAGGTGTCAATCATGATAAAAGCCCATGAAACAAAGCAATTAGAGGTGCTCCGTTTCATTCACGAACGAGTCAATGAAAAAGGCTATCCGCCCACCGTTCGCGAAATTGGAGCGGCCGTCTCTCTTTCTTCAACGTCTACGGTGCACGGACACCTAGCTCGTTTAGAGAAAAAAGGCTACTTACAAAAGGATCCAACAAAACCGCGGGCAATTGAGCTCACACCTGACGGCTTGGCCGCATTAGGGATTACACCGGCAAAAATTCCTGTTTTAGGAACTGTAACTGCTGGTGAACCTATCTTAGCCGTTGAAGAAGCAACTGACTTTTTCCCAATTCCACCAGATATGGATGACGATGACCGCGACTTATTCATGTTGACCATTCGCGGCGAAAGCATGATTAATGCCGGAATTCTTGATGGGGATAACGTCATTGTTCGCAAACAAGCCAATGCTGATAACGGCGAGATCGTTATTGCAATGACCGCAGAAAATGAAGCAACTTGTAAACGATTCTTTAAAGAATCCGATCACATTCGCCTTCAGCCAGAAAACGACACGTTTGTCCCAATCATTTTACAAAATGTTACTATTCTGGGTAAAGTTGTGGGCCTGTACAGAAGTCATATTTAACTAACTTTAAGATTGACAACAAACTCTTTAGTTTGGCGTCAATCTTTTTATTTATCCGCGTCACCTTTAACCTGTTGTTCGCCTGGTTAAAAATGGTGCGGATCCAACTGCGTAAATCTATTTTATATTAAAGTAACCTTTTTATAGTGGTAAGCACCGGAGTTCAGGGAGTGCCGCTCAAATGGTGCAGCCGTTAGCATCGTTACAAACTCCTTAGCCCGCTTTTCTGTTGTAAAAGCACGCAATATTTCAAAGCTTGATTCGTCAGCTGTATAATCAGCAAAATAAACCACAAAAATCCAGTGATTCACAACATATTCCCCCTATTTCAATCTCAGTGCAATCCAAACAAAGAAATAGTTTAACAAAAAATTCACAAAAAGTAAACTATCCAACAATTATGTCGACTAACCCTGCTAGTGTGCTTAGCAGCTCATTTGAAACTTTTTCCAAACCCTAACAGCCCTAATCAAATTAAACTCTGAATAAAAATTTTTATTTACGGAAGTGGGACAAAAGTTGATTTTGAGTTCACTACATAACGGTAGGCCAATCCAAATTTTTTTGGCGCACGTTCTAGAGTAACAATCGGAAATAGTAAGCGGCCAGCCCTTTCGTCTCAGTGGCGCAAATTCATCAACAATCTGTCCTACTGAGATTTTTTTAATTCTAATAGCTGAATTGGACCACCAACAGTTGCAACCTGAACTTCACTCTGGGCCTTCTTAACCGTATCACTCAATAGAATTTTTATTTTAACAGTTGGTTCGATCGATTCCGCTTTAATCAGTTGCTGCTTAGTCGCGGTAGTTAAGGCTGTAACCAATTCTGGTTGGCCAAAAAAATAGGACTTAGGCAATTGCTCAGTGCCTAAAGCCAGTATTTTTAAACGACCATTAATTAGATGGATTAATTGTGGCTGGTCATCAACTAAACCCGCTAAAATAAAATCATTTTCATCTAATTTATACTGATGTATAAGTTCTTGAAAAGCCTGCACTACTTCATTAAACGTCGCCCGAGTTGATATTTGCTGTTTAAATAAAACAATTAGTTCATTCAACCGTGCCCAGTGGTGATTAAGCTGCAAACTAAACTTTCCTGCAGTGGCAATAATACAACCTGGATTCGCAAGCCAAAAAAGTTTTTGAGCGTGATCGGTGGTTATCAAACGGCTATGGTTATTAATTGTTGTCAAGCGTGAATCAGAACCAACCACAATTTGTTTTTTTGTTGCTATTACACCAACGATTGTCATCTACGCACCTCAATTTCACTTAGTTTAACACAAAAAATAAGTGTCCTGAGCAATAATAATTTATGCTCAAAACACTTATTACACCATTATAGTTTAATGGTTGGATGGCTAGCTCGCCGCTTAACATTAGTATTAACGTGTGTTCGGTTATAGCCAGCAATCCAGACTGAAAGTAGAAAAATACCGATCAGAATAGCCATTCAAATCACCTCACACTTATTTAATTAGTTAAGCTATCCATTCAATATAACATATCCTGTGAAACATGCAAGAAATAGTTGCTTTTTAACAATAACAGCACTCCAATTCCAGTATGACACTGGAAAGATATCTTTATTTTGAGAAACATGTTAGAATTGGAATCATTGAGGTGATAAAATTGATCACTATCCAAACAAATAATGATAAGGAATATAATTTAGATAATATTACTCAAGTCATTGTTTATACGCGCACAAACGGTACCCATTCATACGAGCTAAGCGAATTTTTGGATGTTAAGGATGTAAAACGCTACGTCTTCTTCCACGGTACTGATCTTGTCATGGGATTAAACCTTTCTGACATTAAATCAATCACTGTCGACTAAATCGGCAGTGATTTTTATTATCCAAGAAGATTTCTTGAAATCAAACTAGTTATGAGCCGAATAAATTGATAGTTGAATTTCGAAAGGAAAAATTGCTTTTTGCCAACCGACCAGATTTTTGGTATACTTATTGAGTGCTTTTCTGGAGAGTTGGCAGAGTGGTAATGCAACGGACTCGAAATCCGCCGAACCGGCTTATACCGGCGCGCAGGTTCAAATCCTGTACTCTCCTTAATCCAATCATTGATCCAGCAACATTCCTAAACACATTTGTGTTGGAATGTTGCTATTTTTTTGCCTGGTCTATCTTCTTTTTTAGTGAATATGTACGAGTTAAATAACTTGAATTTATACATTGATTAGAACCCGGCAAGTATAATATTAGAAGCAAATAGTTATCGCCTAAATAGGCCTGAAAAAATCATCTTTAACGCTGCCCATCAAGATCAAACTATGAAATTAATTTTAATTATGCAATTTGAAAGGCATTTATGAAAAAACTAAAAAACACTTTAATTATCTTATTAGCTTTGATACTACTCCTCGTAGGTGGCGGCTATCTCTACACGAAAAGTCAGCTTCACCATCCACAGAAAATAGCACTAGCCGCGGCAAAACAGGCTACAAAAGAAACGAATAGCTACCTCTATTTCAAGGCGCACCACCCAAAAGAAAATAAACCAACCGTTATTTTTTATCAAGGTGCCCTAGTTGACGCAGCTAGTTACAGTTCGTTGGCCCTAAAATTGGCCACTAACGGCTACAATGTTTATTTATTGAAGTCCCCCCTTGATCTGGTCATTTTGGCCCCAAATCAGGCCAAACTAATTGTTCAAAAACGGCCTAAGCAAACTTATGTTGTTGGTGGCCATTCTTTGGGAGGTGTCGTTGCCAGTCGCTTTGCTGCCAAAGCAACGACTTCAAACCTGCGCGGCGTTTTCTTTCTAGCAAGCTACCCAGATAAAAAAGGAAGCTTAGCCCACAAAAAAATAACAAGTCTATCCATCACTGCAAGCCATGATCAGGTTTTAAATTGGAAAAACTACCGGGTTGCCAAGCAATACTTACCCCAGGCGGCCGTTTTTGGCCAAATTAAAGGTGGTAATCACGCCGGCTTTGGCAATTACGGTAAACAAAAACACGATGGCACCGCCACAATTTCAAACGCCACACAACAAACAAAAATTGCACAACTACTCACCGCTTGGCTAAAAACAATCCAGTAATTAAACTTGATGATTGTCGGGTTATATCTTGAAGCCATTTTTACAAGAACCTTCCCAAAACTAATTTACCGGTTGTTTATACCCTTTCCAACCAACCAATTAAATTTTAAAAGTCATAATTCCTTTAATTTTAATTAGAAATACTGCGAACACACTCAAATTTGGTTATACTAAAAATAGTTCATCATTAGTTAAGTCCAATAAGGAGTTCGACCGCATGAAAATTTCCCCGTTAAAACTACCAGGTTTATATGACTGTTTAATTGTTTGCCTTTTATTATTAGAAATCATCATTGCAAGCCTAACGATAATTATTTCGCCCTTACAACATCTACTAGGCTTCGCCACTTTTAACGCGGGCTTAACGGAAATGACTAGTAAATTAGTTTGGCTTTGTTGGTTAGGTATTCTGCTACACCTTAACTCCTATTTTCACGCCCTACAAATACCGGCAATGATGTTAGCCAATATCTTAGGAATCGCCGCTTTTTTTATGTTGTGGTTGCTTCCCTACCATACTTTGATTCCCTTAATTTTACTCATCATTGTGATTTATTTAACGCTACAAACGGCCCAGCACAATCAGGCTAAGCAACAAAAAACGAAGCAAACAAAAAAACACTAAAGGAGTTGCGTTATGAAAATTGGTATCGATCAACTCAGTTTTTATACAACTAATTATTTTATTGACATGGCTAAATTAGCTAAAGCCCGCAACGAGGATCCAAATAAATATTTAATCGGGATTGGCCAACGTAAAATGGCAGTCATCCCGCCGACCCAAGATAGTGTCACTTTGGCGGCCAACGCTGCGGCCAAGCTACTAACACCAGAAATTAGGCAACAAATTGATACAATTATTTTTGCAACAGAATCAGGAATTGACCAATCTAAATCAGGAGCAGTCTACTTACAACGATTACTCAAGTTACCGAAAAGTGTTCGCGCCTTTGAAGTTAAACAGGCTTGTTATTCAGCAACAGCCGCCCTTCAATTTGCACGTGGTTTCGTTGCCTTACACCCTGATAAAAAAGTTTTGGTCACCGCTAGTGATATTGCCCGCTATGGATTGCATACTCCTGGTGAACCAACTCAAGGTGGCGGTGCTGCCGCTTTTATTGTCAGTGCCAATCCCCGTATTCTGGCCTTAGAAGACACCAGTACGGTTATGACCGAAGACGTCATGGATTTTTGGCGACCAAATTATGCCACTGAAGCAATGGTAGATGGGCATTACTCCGGTAACGTCTACGTCGATTTTTTCCAAGATGTTTTTAATCGTTTCAAAACACAAACGGGCATGACGATTGCCAACTTTCAGGCCTTTGCGTTTCATTTACCTTACACTAAAATGGGTCTGAAAGCCTTGCGAACTATCTTGCCTGAAGCCAGTGAGGCACAACAAGAACAACTAAAGGCCAATTTCGAAGATTCACGCGGCTACAACCAGGACGTTGGCAATCTTTATACGGGATCGCTTTATCTCAGTTTGCTCTCCCTTTTAGAAAATACAACAACGCTCCACTCAGGTGACCGAATTGGTCTATTCAGCTATGGTTCAGGTGCTGTCAGCGAATTTTTCACGGGTATCTTACAAGGCAACTTTAAGGACGCTCTACTAAAAGAATCCGAACGACAGGCATTAAATAAGCGGCAAGAAGTGGATTTGGCAACCTATGAACGGCTGTTTAACACCCAGTTGCCAACGAATGGTTCCTCCGTTGAGCTCGATACCGCTTATGAGCAAGCAACTTATTATTTAGCGGGTATTGCTAATCATCAACGTCAATACCGCGTAACAACTAAGTAATCAGTTTCAATACCTTACTCGTATTTGTATCCTCCCAGCAAACATTGTTTAATTTTAAAAAAATAGAATGGCCACCGTCAACTTTAACTATTGACGGTGGCCATTCTATTATCTTCTAAACAAGCTCACTAAGACCAGTAATACTAATTTTTCCCAATCACTGGTTTGTAATAAACAAGTATCGTTCGCCCGAATCTTTATTATTTAGAAATCCATCAAGGCCAACATATCATAATCTTTAATCTTTTCACGGCCTTTTAAGTCCTTTAATTCGATTAAAAAGGCCGTTCCGACTACAATACCGCCTAACTTTTCAACTAGCTGAATTGTTGCCGCAATTGTACCGCCCGTTGCCAATAAGTCATCGGTCACTAAAACTCGTTGCCCTGGCTTAATGGCATCCGTGTGTAAGTATAAAGTTGAACGACCATACTCTAAACCATAACTGGCCGAAATTGTTGGTCGAGGTAACTTACCCTTTTTTCGGGCCGGCGCAAAACCAATCCCAAGTTTATAAGCCACTGGACAGCCCACAATAAACCCCCGGGCCTCTGGTCCAACAATCATTTCGACACCTTTGTCCTTTGCGTACGCCGCAATCTGGTCCGTTGCTTGCGCATACGCGACACCATCGGCCATCAATGGCGATATGTCACGATAAACGACACCTTTTTCCGGAAAATCATTAACACTCGCAATATAGTCCCGTAAATTCACTGACATTCTTTTCGCTCCTTAAACAAGATCTTGTTGCTGCTTAAACCAGCTTTTCAGATCTGGGTAGTTACTATAAATCAGAACGGATTCAGATTTCATTTTTTGTTCACGTTGTTGATAGCTAGGTGCTTCCGTTAACGCATGCTTATCTGGATGCGCAACACCATTCATAACGCCATCATCTATTTTAACAAATCCTAATTCAAAAAACACTTGAATCATAAAAATTAACATTGCCTCTTTTAATTGCAAATGGCGCGCAATGGCCTTTAATTCAGTGCGAATAGCAACATTCTTGTGGCTCAATACAAACTTAAATAACCGGCCAAACTGTTGATGAGTTGGCATGCCATCCAAATAAACTGGCCGTTGTGTGTAAAAAAGCGCAATAATTCGTGTGCAATGTGCCCTTTTGAGTAATGTTGTTAAATCGGCCAAATTAACCGGCGCATCAACTAAAATAAGGGTATCATCTGTTATCGTAGTCGCTTCGCTAGCTAATACAATCTGATTAGTCGGTTCAATATAAGGCTTCAAACGTTGACTATACTTGGTATTAAAGAAAACATAGGTCCCCTGATAACTAAATAACTGCGTAGTTAAGTGCGAGGTTCGCTTATCAATAATTTCAATACCCGCACTGGCCAAATCCTTAACCATTAGCTGTAAATTAACATTACCTTGCCATTCGTTTTCCCCTAATTCACCAACGACTGTGACTTGATCGGCCGCCACAAGATCATCAACGTAACCGCCCATTCTAAAAGCAATCGCATCTAACTGATTATTTGCACCACAAAGTTTTAATTTTAAATGCGTTTTATCCGCACCTATTGCCCGAACATCGCTTAGCTTTTCCGGTGTTAATTCAAGTAATGGCGTTGGATTATCCGTCCCAAAAGGTGCCAATTTTTTAAAACCGGCCAATAAATCTGATGTTACTTCATCAACTGTTAGTTTGAGATCAACTGTTAAATCTGCAGCCCCCTGGTGAGCTAAATCCTGCTTCACGGCCGCCGCTTCTAAACCGGCACTGACGGTTGCCAGAGCAGACTTTGGCAGGGTTAACCCAGCAGCCATTTGGTGACCGCCAAAGGTTGTCATTTGTTCACGATTGGTATTAAGTGCCGCAAATAGATCAAAACCCGCCACGCTACGGCCAGATCCTTTGACGGTTTGTTCATTTTCAATATTCAATACTAAAGTGGGCTTACCCGTTTTTTCAACAATTCGGCTAGCTACAATACCTAAGACACCTTCATGCCAATTTTCGTGTGCCAAGACTAAAGTTTGTTTCACCGTATTTTCAGGCGTCGTGGCCAATTTAATTGCTTCATCATAAATAACTTTAACGTAATTTTGGCGGCGCTCATTTTGTGATTGAACAAATTTAGCTAATTGCGCCGCTTCATCTGGATCAAACGTTGTTAATAGCTTAACACCATCCTTAGCGTCTCCTAGACGACCCAAAGCATTTAAACGCGGTCCAATCCCAAACCCGATTGATTGCTCATCCAATGTCGTTTGTTTTAATTTTGCAACCTCGCAAAGTGCCGAAATACCCGGCCGTGGTGACTGTTGTAATTGTTGTAAGCCTAATGCCACCAAGACACGGTTCTCTCCAGTTAAGGAAACAATATCACAAACCGTTCCAATTGCTGCCAAATCAAGACTTTCAACTGGGACTTCCTCTAGTAGGGCCGTCGCAACCTTAAAGGCTACGCCGACACCCGCCAAGTCTGGAAAAGGATAATGACTACCTGGTAACCGCGGGTGGACGATCGCATAGGCATCAGGTAACTTAGGCGGTAACTCATGGTGATCAGTAACAATGACATCCACACCCTTGGCCTTAGCGGCAGCAATGCTATCCACTCCGCTAATCCCATTATCAACTGTAATAATTAACTTGGTTCCGCCATCCGCTAACGCTTCAAATGCAGCAACATGAGGGCCATAACCCTCTTTAAAGCGATCTGGTATATAGATCGTTACGTTAGCTCCTAAGGACTCCAATGTTTCTAGCATTAAACTAGTACTGGTAACACCATCTGCGTCATAGTCACCATAAACCGTGATTTTTTCATTAGCCATAATGGCCTGCTGAATTCGTTCAATGGCCTTTGGCATCTCACCTAAGGCCAACGGATCGTTTAATTGTTCTAAACTTGGTTCTAAAAATTGTTTAATTTCAGTTGCCTTAGTTAATCCACGACTAACTAATAATTTTGCGAGGCGCTCATCTAATTGATTCTCTGCAGCAACTTGTTTTACCGCTGTTGCATCCGGCTCAGGGCGCAATTGCCACTGGTAACTGGATTTTATCATTCGTTCACACTCCCAACCAGACTATTATAGCAAACTCGCCCACGAATAAAAGAGCAAAAAAAATGATTAGCGATTAGCTAAAATTAACAGCTAACCCTAACCACACCTTAGTTACTAAATAGTTACTGAATTTTATCGGTTGGTTTACTTTCACTGGCCGCTAAATCGGTTGCTTCAGTCTCAGCAATTTGCGCCTTTAGCGTTTTAATTTGATTATCTTTTTGAACCAATTGATCTTTAAAATCTTTAGTTTTAGCCGCAACTTGTTTTTGCACTGATTGTTTTAATTCAGCATTTTCCTTCGTCAAGGCCTTATGTTGGCGCCGAACGCCTAATGAATTAGTTGTTGAAACCAGAACTGTAATCAACGCACCTAACAATAGTGCAACTATAATAACCAAGATTAACGGCCATTTAGTTGTGCCAAAACCAAAGTTAACAACCACTGGAGCTACGTTTAAAACGGCAAAACTAACAATAATAAGAACGAGCAGTAAAATTAAGATTAACCGCCATTGATTTTTCATCTTACTACCTCCCTTTACTAATTAGTTAGAAAAAGTATCAACCTATTTTCGATTAAACACTGGCCGAGAAACAAGCCAGTCACCTAACTCTGGAAACAACGGATAAAGACGCGCAGCAACTTCCATAGGCGCGGGTGCGTTAATTTCTCTGGTTCCACGGCCAATACTAGCAATAATCCGGCGGGCAAAACGCTCTGGATCAAGCATAATTTTTGCTACGGACTGCGCATATTTTCCTGACCGATCTGCTTTCTTTATAAAATCAGTCGCCATCGGACCTGGATTAACCGTTGTTACCCAAATATTCCGCGGTCGTAGCTCTAAACGTAATGAATTACTGTAAGCAATTAAGGCCGCTTTCGAAGCCGCGTAAACGCTGGCCTTGGGTGTCGCAATTTTTCCTGCCTGTGAAGCAACGTTAATAATTGTTCCCTGGTGGTAAGCAACCATCTGTAGAGCAACTAATTGGGTTAAATAGATTGCACCTAAAGTATTAACTCGGAACATCTTTTCCATAATGGACAATTTAATATCTAGTGCATTTTCAAATTGACCAATCCCAGCATTATTGATCAAAACAGTAATCGGTCCAACTTTTTTTGTTACTGTCGCAACTAATTGTTCGATCTGTTCAGGATCACTTAAATCTACCGCGTAACTAAAGGCCGGTCGACCTGACAGTTGATGAGCCCTTTTAATCACCTGGCTTAAACGAGCCTGATTACGCGCACAGGCCACAATAGTTGCTCCACGCTGAGCCGCACAATAAACGAGTTGCTCACCTAGCCCAGTTGATGCTCCTGTTATTAAAATAACCTGATTTAACAAGTTTTTTTTCATTTCTACCACCTCTAATTTCGCAGGGGTACTTTAATTTGATCGAAATCTTTAACCACACGCGTATTCGAAAAAGTCTTTCGGGCCTCTTCTTGAAGATTCAAAGCCATTTTACCAACGTAACGCGCCGAAATATGGGTCAATAATAATTGCTGAACGCCAGATTTTTTTGCAACATCAGCAGCCTGAGCACTGGTTGAATGATAGTAGTTTGTTGCCATCTTGGCCTCAGCTTTACTAAAAGTACTTTCATGTACTAATACATCAGCATCCTTGGCTAATTTATAACTATTTTTGGTCAGGCGCGTATCACCTAAAATGGCGATTATGCGACCCTTTTGTGCAGCTCCAATAAAGTCTGGCCCGTGTAACAAAGTGCCATCAGCCAGAGTAATATCTTTCCGCGCTTTTAACTGACCATAAAGCGGCCCTGCTGGCACACCCAATTCTTTTAATTTTGCAACTAATAATTCACCTGGATGATCCTTTTCAACTACCCGGTAACCATAGCTTGCAATTCGATGATCTAAGCGCAGACACTCCACGCGAAAAGTTGCGTCATCAAAAAGTGTTCCTTCTTTAGTGATTTCAACGAAATTAAGTGGATAGCTTAAATGAGTTTCGGAAACACGTAAACTCGTCATGACGTAATCACGAATTCCCCGGGGACCATAGATTGTTAGGGTACTCTCACCACCCTGAAAGGAACGGCTACTTAAAAAACCAGGCAAACCAAAAATATGGTCACCATGTAAGTGAGTAATAAAAATTTTTTCAACCTTACGTGGTCGAATTGTTGTTCGTAAAATTTGTTGCTGTGTGCCCTCGCCAACGTCAAATAACCAGACAGCATTTCGCTCATCTAATAGCTTAAGGGCCAAGCTCGTAACATTACGAAATTTGGCCGGAGACCCAGCGCCTGTTCCTAGAAATTCTAATTCCATGATTTGTTCATCCATTTCTTTATATTACGTTCATTGTAGGCAATTTTATAACTTCCTGCAATTCTTTTATTTTAAACAACCGCACTAAATAGCTAAGGAGTTGTGACAAAAAAAGTAAATTTTGCCATAACTCCCAGCTACACCTTCAAATATTTTAATCATGTACGTCTTGAAATCTGTTGCCCAATCGTTAGTGTTGTCCATTTGATTGCATAATCGAACGAGCCACAAAATTAGCGTAGTGTTCCTTTCCCGTCGCGTTCGGGTGGACTTGATCATCATAAAACCAATCACTGTGCTGATTGCTTTCCTTATACCAATCAATAATCTTCAAATTAGGCCAGCGCCCACTGGCTGCAGTTAAAGATCTATTAACCGAATTTTGCCAACTTCTGGTCGGTACGCGAACATTGATCCAGTAAACCTGGCGTTTGGCACCACACGTTCGCATAATTTGATCTAACTGCTGGTCGGTAAATGGGCCATTCGTTCCCAAACCAATTAAAACAATATTACCTAAGACACCCTTTGCCGCGTAACTTTGAAGGAGACTTACAGCAGTATCGGCTTGACGACCAACTGAGGCATCCAGAAGCATCTTAGGAAAAATCTGCTGTAAGGTATCACCACCGTCCAACATAACTGAATCACCAATAGCCGTTACGTTTAAATCTTGCGCCTGACTAACTTGTTTTTGCGTTAAATTTGCCGCCAATTTTGTATCAATACTTTTTGCAGACTCAGTTGACGACTGGGTCGGGCCAGAGGATGACCCACTTTTCGCTTTCTGTGCTTCTGCCAGTAGAGATGACCGTTTCTTTGAATTCGCGATTTCATTGTGCTTGATATTCTTTGTTAACTGATTTGATGTTTTAGCCGCACCACTTGGCGCAACAACAAACCCGATCATCCCAACCCCAAAAATTGCAATTGCCGGAATAATAAGCAACCTACGCCGACCATAAATTGAACGTCGCTGGAAAAATTCACGTATGAAACTTAAAAAGTGCCGGTACTTAAAGTGACTAAACGGTCGTTCAATTAATCGATAAGATAATTCACTGATTAAAAGAATTAAAATTAACTGAATCACACCATGAAGCACAGGAGAATTCGCGATATCTTTAACCTGATTCTCGTAGAAAATCATCACTGGAAATTGATACAAATAGATTCCATAACTACGTTGACCGACCCAAGTAAACACTCGATTCGTATAAAAACGATTTAGATCAGCCGCTGGATTAACAATTACTGCCGTCAATAAAGCAATAACAATTGTGAACAAATACATACCACCACGATAAAGAAAAGTACTTTGTGCTGGCAGCGTAAAAAATAGAACAATCACTAAAATTGATGTCACAATTCCGATAGCATCCAGTAATAGGCGCTGTGCTCGTGCCACCTCAGCCTTAAGGTGAGTGCTAGGCCAAATAACAGCCAGTGCTGCACCAACTAAAATCGCAAAAAAACGAGTATCAGTTCCATAATAAACTCGACTGGGATCATGTCCCGGCACAAATAGAAATGCCATTAGGCCCGCAGAAAGTAGACTAAGGCCGAATAACCATCCGGCCATTTTACGCCGCTTCTTAACAAAGAGGATCAGTCCAACAATAATAAAAGGCCAAATTAAATAAAACTGACCTTCAATTGATAACGTCCATAAATGCGTAAAGGGAGATTCATTGTTAGCAAACCGTTCAAAATAGGATTGGCCATGCGTAATCTGCCACCAATTATAAAAGTAACCAAGATTACTAACCATAATGCCTCGTAAGTTATTCAATAACTGGCGCTGAAATAAAGTTATATAAGCCGCCGTTGAAAACAACATGGCAACTAATGCCGGATAAAGCCGCGTTATTCGCCGCCGATAAAAACCTAATAAATCAATTTTGCCATTTTGTTCCCACTCTTGGATTAGAAGATCAGTAATTAAATAACCGGTTAAAACAAGAAAAATTACAACGCCTAGGTAGCCACCTGGAACAGTAAAGGGAATTAAATGATATAAAATAACGCCCACCACTGCTAAGGTACGCAAACCACTAAGTCCGGTAATATAGCGACTATTTGCCAGTCTCTTTTTATGTTCCATTTATTTATAAGCCTCAATTAATCATATACATCAAATAGTCAATAGTAGGAAATAAAAGGCCGTTAAATCTAAGCCTGCTAGCATAAGCAATCTTATATATAACAGCATGAATTAACGCTGAAAAGGAAAAATTCAGATTGCTGTTACAAACTTAAAAATTCAACATTTGACGACCACTAGCGCCGCCCCTTTCGTTCCAATTCTCTTTCATCATTCAACTAATAATAATTATTCAACAAACTCAAATGTAAAATCAAGAATTGATACTAAATCACCATTTTTAGCGCCATTTTGTCGTAGTGCGTCATCAACACCCATCCCACGTATCTGCCGGGCAAAACGCATAAGGCTCTCATCACGATCTAAATTAGTCATCTTATAAAGCCGTTCAACACGTTCGCCGGCCACAACAAAGGTACCTTCCTCATCCTTAGTAACCGTAAAATCAGGTTGATCCGCTTTATATTCATATAATTTCTCGGCTGCCGGTTCTTCGTCCTGATACAGTGGAAAGCTTGGAGTCTCATCTAGTAAATCTGCCGCCTGTTGTAGTAATGGGGTTAATCCTTGGTGTGTGAGTGCCGAAATTGGAAAAATTGCTGTATCTTTAGCTGTTGTTTCTGCCAATTTACGCTTGAAATTTTCTAAATTTTCGGCACTATCTGGCATATCCATTTTAGTTGCCACAATTAATTGTGGTCGTTTTAATAAGCTAGGATCATACTTTTCTAATTCACGGTTAATTTTACCAAAATCCGCAAATGGATCTTGTTCATCTACACCACTCATATCAACTAAATGAAGTAAAACGCGGGTACGTTCAATGTGGCGTAAGAATTCAATTCCA
This sequence comes from Loigolactobacillus iwatensis, assembly GCF_003950295.1. GTDB lineage: Bacteria > Bacillota > Bacilli > Lactobacillales > Lactobacillaceae > Loigolactobacillus > Loigolactobacillus iwatensis. The sequence continues at coordinate 131,403 of NZ_RHNP01000004.1, read as the reverse complement.
AGTCCAACGCCATTTGAAGCTCCTTCAATTAAACCAGGCATATCCGCTACTGCAAAGCTCCGATCGTCATCTAAACTAACCATTCCTAAATTTGGAACCAAAGTTGTAAACTGATAGGCACCAATCTTGGGTTTCGCGCTAGTAATGACTGACAATAAAGTTGATTTGCCAACTGAAGGAAAGCCAATTAAACCAACATCGGCTAACACTTTCAATTCTAAACTAACCTGGCGCTCAATGCCTGGTTCGCCATTTTCAGAAATTTCTGGTGCCGGATTTTTTGGTGAGGCAAAATGGATATTTCCGCGGCCACCACGGCCACCTTTGGCAATAATGACCTCTTGTCCATTCTCAGTGAGATCGGCTAAAAGAGCGTCCGTTTCAACATCCCGAACAGTTGTACCCGGCGGCACGCTAATAAAGGTATCTTTAGCACCACGGCCAGTCATTCCTTTGTTCATACCTCGCTCACCATTTTGAGCCTTAAAAATATGTTTATATCGAAAATCCATTAAGGTTCGTAAACCTTCATCAACGCGCAAAGTAATATTACCGCCGCGACCACCATCACCACCGGCAGGTCCGCCAAGTGGTACAAATTTTTCCCGTCGAAAAGCTACCATACCATCGCCGCCTTTACCGGCGCGCGCTGTAATCTTAACTTGATCAATAAACAAGTTATAGCCCCTCCCTTCCTGTGTTTGTATCTTTCCCATTGTAAAGAAAATACGGCTATTTGTCCATAGAAAACGAAACATATGTACGCTTCGTTATTGACCGCTTTAAACGCTTTTGAACGTTTATGAATAAAAAAGATTGATTTTGAATGATTTTGGTGGTAAATTAAGTTCTGCAGGGGTGAGAAAATGCTTACAGAGGAACGGCACCAATATATTTTAATGACGTTAAGACAACATGATATTGTTAAATCACAGGACTTAATGATCCAAACGTCTGCATCCGAGTCAACCATTCGTCGTGATCTACAAATTTTGGAACAAGCTGGCTTTTTAGTGCGTGTTCATGGTGGTGCCAAGCGTGCGGCAACATTACAAACTGAACTTGCGGTCAGTGAAAAATCCAACCAAAGCGTTCACGAAAAAGATCAAATAGCTCGTTTGGCAACAAACTCTCTGGCACCGCGGGACGTTATTTTTATAGATGCCGGCACGACAACTTTAGCAATGATCCCTTACCTAAAAAAGAGTTTAAATTTAACCGTTGTGACTAACGGTGTTAACCACGCGTCATTGTTGGCTGATTATGATATTCGCTGTTTTCTCTTAGGTGGCCAACTTAAAAATGTCACCAAAGCGGTGATTGGCTCTGAAAGTGTCGCTGCCTTAAAGGAATACCGCTTCAATAAGGCCTTCCTTGGTACCAACGGCATTCACCTTCGTTTTGGCTACACAACACCAGATCCTGACGAGGCCGCCGTTAAACGCACGGCATTACAGCAGGCAGCTAGTACCTTTTTTCTAGCGGATCACACTAAATTCAACCAAGTTTCCTTCGCTAAAATTTCTAATTTAGCTCAGGGTACCATCATCACTGATCATATTAGCCAAAAGGATCGTCTGAATTTCGAAAAACAAACAACCGTACAGGAGGTTACAAAATGATTTATACCATTACGGTGAATCCATCAATTGATTACATCGTTCAATTACCTAAGGTCACATTAGGCCAGGTAAATCGAATGTCCTACGACACCAAATTGCCCGGCGGCAAAGGAATTAACGTTTCGCGGATTTTACAACAACTTAATATTCCTAATGTGGCCTGGGGCTTTCTAGGTGGTTTTACCGGCGATTTTGTTAAACATTACCTTGCCCATGAAAAATTACAGACTGACTTTACTTCCGTTAGCGATGACACCCGGATCAACGTCAAAATTAAGGCTGCGGAAGAAACCGAGATAAACGGTCAAGGACCAGCTATTTCGCCAGCAGCCGTTACTAGTTTTAAGGCCCAATTTCAACAATTAAAACCTAGTGACGTTGTTGTAATGTCAGGCAGCCTAGTTCCCAGTCTTCCCGTTAGTTTTTATCGTGATCTGATTCCGCTAATTCAACAACAGGGTGCCGAATTTGTGATTGATACCACAGGACAGGCCTTATTAGACACATTAGCCGCACATCCTTTAGTGGTTAAACCTAATCATCATGAATTGGCCGCACTTTTCAACGTGAGCTTAGATGATGATGAGGCCATTGTTAAGTACGGGCGCAAATTACTCACGCTGGGTGCCCAGAATGTTTTAATTTCAATGGCTGGTGCAGGTGCTTTTCTAATCACGACCCAGGCCGTTTATAAATCAACTGCACTGAAAGGAACCGTTAAAAACTCGGTTGGCGCCGGTGATTCGATGATTGCCGGTTTTGTTGGTACCTACAGTCAGACACAAGATCCCTTGGCCAGTTTCAAAACTGGTTTGGCTTGTGGGAGCGCAACGGCCTTTTCTGAAGATTTGGCCGATCAGGCTAAAATTAGCGAAGTTAAGCAAACAATTAAGATTACCCCTTATGCTTAGCCCATTTCACATCGGACCAATCCTTATAATTCAACAATTAACTTATAAAACAAAAGCTAGATAATTACGCCACCAATTAGTGACGACTAAAAAGGAGTGCCAAACATGGATATTCGTGAACTTTTACTAAAAGATGTCATGATAATGGACCTGAAGGCAACAACAAAAGTTGAAGCCATTAATGAAATGGTTCATCAGTACTACGAACACGGTATTATTACGGATGAAAAACTGTATAAACAAGATATTTTAAAGCGCGAAGCCGAATCAACCACGGGGATTGGCGATGGTATCGCAATGCCCCACGCTAAGAATAAGGCCGTTACCCGAGCAACGGTTTTATTTGCAAAAAGTAATGCGGGAATTGATTTTGACGCCTTAGATGGTCAACCAGTTCAATTATTCTTTATGATTGCTGCCCCTGAAGGCGCAAATAATACTCATTTGCAGGCCCTAGCCGCCCTATCCAGTTTATTGATTAATCCCGATTTAGTTGCGGCTTTGAAAAAAGCCCAAACACCAGATGACGTACAAAAATTATTTGCGGATGCTCAAACTGCAAAAGAAGCAAAGGATAAACAAGAAGCTGATGCAGAGGCCCAAAAGACAACGCAAGTTCAACCAACAACTTCTACTAGTGAACGACCATTTATCGTTGCTGTTTCTGCTTGTCCAACGGGTATCGCCCACACTTATATGGCCGAAGCCGCTTTAAAGAAGCAAGCCGAGGCAATGGGCGTTGATATCAAGGTTGAAACCAATGGCTCTGAAGGTGTTAAACATCGCCTAACAACTAATGATATTGAACGTGCTAAGGGTGTTATTATTACTGCCGACAAAAAAGTTGCCATGGATCGTTTTGATGGCAAACATTTATTAAATCGACCGGTTATTGACGGCATTAAAAAGCCCGAGGAATTGATTAACGAGACACTTGCTGATAAAGGAGCAATTTTCCACGCTAGCGGAAACACTGAAGCTAGTAATGACGATTCCGGTGAGGGCAAATCAGCTTGGAGCATGATCTACGCTAGTTTGATGAATGGTATTTCAAATATGTTACCGTTCGTCGTTGGCGGTGGGATTTTAATGGCCATTTCCTTTATGGTTGAACAATCCGTTGGCCCAAAATCCGTGACCTTCACTTTTCTAAATGGGATTGGTACTTGGGCCTTTGGCTTCTTGGTACCAGTTTTGGCCGCATACATTGCTGAGTCAATTGGTGATCGGCCAGCCTTAATGCCCGGGTTTGTTGGTGGTTTCATGGCCAATACCGCTGCCGCTAGTGTTGTTAAAACAACAAGTGTTGCCGGCTTCTTAGGTGGGATTGCTGCTGGTTTTATTGCCGGCTACGTTATTGTTTGGTTAAAACACGTTTTTCGGAATATGCCAAAGTCGCTGGATGGTTTAAAACCAATGATTCTTTACCCGATTCTTGGGCTTCTAATTGTTGGTGCCATCATGTTCTTCGCGGTTGATCCAGTCTTTGCAGTCATTAATCATGCTTTAACTAGTTTCTTAAAGAGTATGGGAACTGGTAACGCCGTTGTTCTCGGTGCTGTTCTCGGTGGTATGATGGCAATTGATATGGGGGGCCCATTTAATAAAGCTGCTTATACAACTGCAATCGGTGTTTATAGTGCCACTGGTGACGGTAAGATGATGGCTGCCGTTATGGTTGGCGGAATGGTGCCACCACTAGCAACGGCCATTGCAACCACCTTCTGGGGTGACAAATTTACACCAGACGAACGTAAGGCCGGTATTTCTAATTACGTTCTTGGTATTTCCTTTATCACTGAAGGTGCAATTCCGTTTGCTGCCTCAGATCCCTTGCACGTTATTACTTCTAGCGTCATCGGTGCCGCACTTGGCGGTGGCCTCAGCCAATTATGGCACGTCAGTGTTCCTGCTCCCCACGGTGGTCTGTGGGTAACACCATTAGCTAGTCACTGGGTTTTCTACCTGCTATCAGTAGCCATTGGTGCTATTGTTGCTGGTATTATCCTTGGCTTATGGAAACCAGTTAAAAAAAATGATTAAGCCTAAATATAAAAAAAGTTGGAAAAATAAATTTTCCAACTTTTTTTGTGCGCCAAATATTTTAACCAATGTCACTTTACCGCGTAATCAACCGTAAAAGCAGCCAATAGAAAAAGCTTAGAATGACGGCATAGCCTAGTAAAGTTCCAAAAATTAACGTTACCGTAGTTAAAATCGCAACAAGCGGCAGTTGAACCAGCACTGCTCCAAGAGCTAACAAACTAAGAACAAGAACCAAGGGTAATATGCCCCGCAAGCTTCCTTGAAAATCCTGGTGACTAAGGTCAAAACCACCAAATACAATTTGCGTCGCCAATAAAAAATAAACAAGTAATTTCCAAGGCGCATACTGTCCGTGACTAATAATTTGCCATAATAATTGGTGCAGTTGAGTAAAATCTAATGCCGGCCAGTCAAGTCGCAATAACGACCAAAGCTCTGGATAAATGAGACTAGCAAGACCTAGTAAAATTAAACTACAACCATAGATTGGCGCAATTCCAATAAAAAAGTTACCTAAATTTTGGTACCAACTTTTGGCATTATATTGGTGCTCCACGTGGCCCAAAGTTGCATCTGTTGGCCGTAAACTAACCAGTTTGACACTAATAATTTGATGATGAAATAGTTTGGCCACTAACAAATGGCTTAACTCATGGCTAATAATTCCAAGCCAACCAAAATAAATTTGACTACGAAAACCAAATCGACTAACCAACATTTGCTTACTACTACGATTAAAGAAAGTTAATATCATTGCAAAAATCGTTGGGACAATAATTACTAATAAACAATTTAACCCAACTGTTAATATCACTTGTTTAAACACTGTTGATCAACCACTTTCCCGATTACTGTAGCGATAGTTTAATTGTCTGGGCAACCGTTTTTGAAATGCCAATTTTTTGCAATTCCGGCACCGTTGCCAACTTGATTTTTTTCAACGACCCAAATTCTTTAAGTAACTTAGTTCGCGTTTTTGGTCCAACACCTTGAATAACATCGAGCTGCGAGCTCAAAGAATGTTTTCCACGTAATTGGCGGTGAAAAGTAATTGCAAAGCGGTGGACCTCATCTTGAATCCGTTGTAATAGATAAAAGCCTTCACTTTTAGGATCAAGATCAAGTTTTTTATCCTGCGGACCAAACATTAACGAGGCCGTTTTATGGTGTTGGTTTTTTACCATCCCAGCAATTGGAATATCAATATCAAGTTCATCCTCTAAAACTTCCTTAGCAGCGTGTAATTCAATTTCACCACCGTCCATTAGAATAAGGTCCGGTAAATCACGGCCCTCTTTTAATAAGCGACTATAACGCCGGCGAATCACTTCTTGGGTATTCTCGGCCTCGTTACCGCCATCACCATTTTTCAATTTGTATTTACGGTACTCTTTTTTGGCTGGCTTACCATCAATGTAACAAACCATTGCCGAAACTGGATCAGTGCCTTGAATATGCGAATGATCAAAGGCCTCAATTCGGTGGGCCGATTCAATGTGCAAGACATCCACTAACTCCTGAACGGCACCAACTGAATGTGAATTGTCTAATTCCATTAAACGAAATTTTTCTTCTAAAACCAAACGACTATTATTGTTGGCCATATCCATTAAATCACGCTTCTGACCACGCTGCGGCGTTCGTACCGGAACTTTTAGGATATCGGCCAATACCTTTTGGTTAATGCCCTTAGGAACTAATATTTCTCGCGGCAGTACTTTATTTTTTCGATTATAGAACTGCAGTATGAAGCTTTCTAATTCTTCTTCAGGTGTGTTAACGCAAGGAAATAAACGCTTCTCCCGTTTCATTAGGCGTGCCTGCCGAATGAAGAAGACTTGAACCGACAACCAACCTTTATCCATGTAATACCCAAAAATATCCCGAGGTGTATTATCATTGGAAATAATTTTCTGCTTTTCCACCGTTGCTTCAATATATTTTAGCTGATCCCGTAATTCCGCCGCCCGTTCAAACTTTAGCTCAGTGGCAGCAGCAGTCATTTGCTGTTGTAGCTCACGTTTTACCGTTGCAACATTGCCGTTTAAGAAGCTTTTAATTCGCTTAATTTGCGCCTTGTATTCTTCCACAGGTACTTCCCGAAAACAGGCACCAAGACACTGGCCCATATGATAGTACAGACAAGGGCGTTTTTGGCGGCCAGAACAACGCCGCAATGGATAGACCTTTTGCAAAAAATGTAACGTTTCGTCAGCAGCATAAACATTGGGGTACGGTCCAAAATAATAACCGCCATCTTTTTTAATTTCGCCAGTAATCAGCATATGGGGGTCGCGTTCGTTTGTAATTTTAATGTACGGGTAGCCCGTCCCTCTTTTTAATTTAATATTAAAGTAAGGCTGATGTTTTTGAATTAAGGTAATTTCAAGTAAAAAGGCCTCTTTATCCGTTGAGGTAATAATCGTTTCAAAATCACGAATTGTTTCAACCAAACGTGCCGTTTTACCCTCATGGCTGCTTTTAAAATAAGAACGAACACGATTCTTTAAATTTTTGGCCTTACCAACGTAAATAATATGGCCGTCCTCATCTTTCATTAAGTAGCAACCCGGTAACGGCGGCAATAACGCCAATTTATGTTCAAGATATTCTGAAGCCATCCAAAACATCCTTTCTATTTATTCCGCATTAATTTCGCACAGATGTTCGCTATAATAGTTTAGCGCGATTAACGTATTTTGCAAGTTACTGGCCTAAAAAACGTCCTTAATTTAATTTTAACCAAAATAGCAAGGGAGTGGGACAAAGGTCGCTTTTGGATTTACTGCGTAACGTAAGCCAATTCAATAACCGTACTATGGTTATTGAATTGGCTGTAGTTAGGCACGTGAATCCAGACTTTTGGCGCACATTCTAGCGTAATGTTCGGAAACAAAAAGAAGCCAGGACTTTTGTCCTGGCCGCTTGCTATTTCCGATCGTTACGCTAGAACGTGTGCCAAAAACGACTTCTGTTCCAGTTACTTGCTGCTTTAAGCCTCTAATATTTTTGCCAAAAAATCTTTAGTCCGTTCATTTTTAGGATGTTCAAAAATTTCATCTGGTGTTCCCTTTTCGGCAAAAACACCGCCATCCATGAACCAAACTTGATCAGCAACATTTTTAGCAAAACCCATTTCATGGGTCACTACAACCATCGTCATCCCATCGTTGGCTAAATCCTGCATAACCTTCAGAACTTCGCCAACCATTTCTGGATCAAGCGCGGAAGTCGGTTCATCGAAAAGCATTACATCAGGATTCATTGCCAAGGCACGCGCAATTGCTACCCGCTGCTGTTGACCACCGGATAGGCTTGCCGGGTAAGCATCCGCCTTTTCCTGTAAACCAACTTGATCCAGAAGGCTTAACGCCAACTTATTTGCCTCATCATCACTCATATTTTTAACCTTAACTGGTGCTAACTTAACGTTTTCAATAACTGTCATATTAGCAAATAGGTTAAAGCTTTGGAAAACCATTCCCATTTTTTCTCGTAATTCATTTAATTGGCCTTCATTTAAAGCAGTTAATTCATTACTTTCAAAAGTAACTTTGCCACTAGTTGGTTTTTCCAATAAGTTCAGGCACCGGAGAAAGGTACTTTTACCGCCACCAGATGGCCCAATGACACAAATTACCTGGCCTTTACTGACGCTACCGTTAAGGCCCTTTAAAACCTCGGTATCACCAAATTTCTTGCTCAAGTCCTCAATTTTTATCATATCAGTCATGACGCATACTCCTCTCGTAATGGTTCAGTACTTTCGATAAACTAAAGGTCATAATGAAGTATAAGATCATTGCGACAATAATTGGTGCAACACCCTTATAGGTAGCAGTTTGAACGGCCTTTAATTGATAAATTAAATCGGTAACCCCAATAATAGAAACAATCGAACTTTCCTTAATTAGCGAAACAAACTCATTACCTAATGCAGGCCAGATATTCTTCAATGCTTGGGGGAAGACAACACTCCGGAAAGTCTGGGTGTTACTAAGCCCTAAACTACGAGCGGCTTCAGTTTGCCCCTTGGCAACAGAATTAATCCCGCCCCGAATAATTTCGGCAACGTAGGCCGCTGAATTTAACGATACGGCAATAATACCAGAAGTCAAAGCCGGAATATTAATAAACAAGCCAATCCCAAAGTAAACGAACATAACCTGAATCATTAATGGTGTGCCCCGAACGAATTCAATGTAGGCAACCCCTAAACCATGTAACAACTTATTTTTGCTTAAACGCATTAAAGCAAAGATTATTCCCAGTAAAATACCAAAGAAGACACTAATTACAGTGATAAGTAATGTGTAGCCAACCCCTTTAGCAAAGTAACCAGCATAATGCCACATAGTTGTGTTATGGGTATTGGTCTTCATGTAAGAACCGGCGTCTTTTAAATAATCCTTGGTTAAGCCTTGTTTATCAATTTGATCAACGGATTTATTAACTTCATTAACTAATGATGTTGATCCCTTGCGGAAACCAATTGCAGTATCATTTTCGCCTTTGCCAAGGTTGAAATTCCCGTTAATCATGGTGAGGCTCTTATCATTATCAACGTAGGCCTGAGCTGAAGGCTTTTCCATAATAACCCCTTCAACTTTATGACTCTTTAAGGCCAGAATTAAATCACTAATCTTGTCGAGACCCTTAACTGTTGAGTTCTTAATTTGTTTTTTACCAAGGCTATATTGAATACTCCCGGTTTGTGCACCAACGGCCTTATTGATAAATGAATTCTTGTCGTGGTAAAGTCCTTTATCCGTTTTATTAATTAAAATGGATTGACCGCCTTTATAATAAACTTTAGAAAAATCAACACTCTTTTCCCGAGCGGGTGTTGGTGACATTCCTGAGACAACCATGTCAACTTTATTTGTTTCTAGGGCAACTAACAATGAGTCAAAACTCATTTGTTTGATGACTAGCTTCACACCCAAATCCTTAGCAATCTTTTTGGCAATGTCAACGTCCATCCCAACAACACGTTCCTTGCCGTTACGATTAACTAAAAATTCATAAGGTGGGTAATCAGGACTAGTCCCCATCACTAAGGTTCCCTTTTCTTTAACCCGAGCCAGTGAATTATCAGCCGCTTGAGCAGGCTGGGCACTAATTCCGGCCAGAGTTACGACGAGTCCCAGCACAAGGCCAAGCCAAACAAAAAATTTTTTCATACGCGCTCCTCTTCCAATCTTTTTAATCAATGATTCGATTATAACCACAAATGATTTTTTATGCAATACTTTTACCAAAATAATCTAATTAGTGCATAAAAATATTAATATATTCAATCTAGTTTTGTATCTTAGCTAAATAGTAGTATTTTCGGTAAAATTTGTTACAATGAGTATAAATCAGAAAGGATGATGTTCATGGGTTTAACCATTAAGCAAGATAATAGTCTAAATGAACTTTTCGATAAATTTGCTATTGATCCCAAAGTACCCGTTGAAGATAAGCCAAAACCGACAAAAAAAGATAAGCCAAAAAAACCAACTTCTAAAAAATAATTTGGTCTCAATATAAAAACTTAGTTGTATTAAAATCTATAATGATATAATTAGTGCGGGATTAAAGGTAATTTACGTCAACCTTAATCCCGCACTATTTTTAGCAATTTTATTTGGAGGTAAAACATGACATTTGAAGAAATTTTGCCCAAAATTAAACAAGGTAAAAAGGCAATCCGTACGGGCTGGGGTGGTTCGGAATTATATATTTTTGAGGTGAGTCACGATCAATATCAAGGTGAAGAAATTAATCCTTACTTATTAATTAAAACAAATGAGGCCCCTACACTTTCAATGTTCCAACCAACTTCTTGCGATGTTTTGGCTGATGATTGGCAATTAGTCGAATGAGGACTTACCCAGATTGGACTCAACGTCACATTATCGTTACTGGGGCCGCTTCCGGAATTGGTTTGGCCCAAGTTAAGCTACTATTAAAACTTGGCGTCCACGTCTACGCCATTGACCAACAGGATAATGCGTCATTCCAATCATTGCAACACAAATGTCCACAACAGTTGACCTACTACCGTTGCGATCTGCGGCTTGAAAGTGAGCTACAGCGAACAGTTCAACAAATACTACGGACTGGTTATATCGACAGCCTGTTTAACACTGCGGGAATTTTAGATCACTATGCCACAACACTAGCAACAACAAGCCAGGATTGGGATAACGTCATGTTAACTAATCTGAAAAGTCAGTTTCTATTAACTAACCAAGTACTACCGCAAATGTTGAAACATCAATTTGGTGTTTTCGTAAACATGGCCTCAATTGCTGGTCTAGTCGCTGGTGGCGGTGGTGCCGCTTATACGGCCGCCAAACACGCTATTATTGGTTACACTAAACAATTAGATTATAATTACGCGGCTGCAGGCATTCAGGCTAATTGTATCGCTCCAGGAGCAATTGATACGCCAATGAACCAAGCCGACTTTACTGGTGCTGGTACCATGGCCAAATCAGTGGCCGAACAAACACCAGCAAAACGTTGGGCCAAGCCGGAAGAAGTTGCCAATTTAAGTCGCTTCTTGGCCAGCCCTGAAGCCGATTATATCCATGGTACAGTTATTCCGATTGATGGCGGCTGGCTAGAAAAATAAAGAAATAGGCTAGGACAGAAGTCCTAGCCTATTTCTATTTCCGATCATTATTCTAGAACGTGCGCCAAAAGTCTAGATTCTGTGCCTAACTACGATCAATCAATCTTTTTTATAGCGATCGTTTAGTTTAGTAATATTATCCTTAGCAATATCCTCAAAGGGAATATCTGCCCACTGAGCAATTTGTGACAAGTACCATAAAACGTCACCCATCTCTTTGACTAACTCTTCTTGATTTAATTCTTCACCATGAAAGGTATATTGTTTGATTAAATCAATCACTTCACCACTCTCACTGGCCAACCCTAAAGCACAATTAGTTAGGACCTGTTCATTACCAAGTAATGTCCGATTAGCTAGTTTTTGGTATTCATTAAACTCCATTAGTCTACCTCCACTTCCGTCTGTTCGCCGACCCATTGCCAAATTTTATCGGATCCAATCCCCGTCTGACTAGAAAAAATAACAAAATCATCAGTTTGATTTAAATCAAGTGCCCTTTTTAGCTGACTCTCCCGCTGATTCCACTTACCGCGCGAAACCTTATCTCCTTTAGTTGCCACAACTAAAACTGGAATACCATAATATTTAAGGTAGTTGTACATTGCCTTATCATCCTCAGATGGTTCGTGGCGAACATCAATCAGCGAAATAACCCCTTTTAATTTAGTACGCGTTTGTAAATAAGTTTCAATGATGTGACTAAATTTTTCACGATCTTTTTTTGATACCTTTGCGTATCCATAACCTGGAAGATCAACAAAATATAACTTTTCATCTAAGCGATAAAAGTTTAGGGTCTGTGTTTTACCTGGTGTCCCAGAAGTTCGCGCCATTTTGCGGCGATTAATTAATTTATTGATTAATGACGACTTACCCACATTCGATCGTCCCGTTAATGCAATTTCAGGTAATGTATCGTCTGGATACTGGCTCTGCGCTACCGCACTAATTACCAATTCTACGTCTTGAACGTGCATGATAACCCCTCGCTTTCTAAAACACTGCCTTTAATTCTAACACAAAATAGAGTCGAAAAAAAAGCAGTCCAAAAGACTTTAGAACTCTATTGGTGTTGTCTAATCAATAAGACATACTACCCATAAAATTAGTCTTTGGACTACATTTTTGCTAGTGCCCGTTATATAACCACTCAGACAATGTTCAATTGACGACATTAATGTACTATTTCAAGCACTAATTGTCCTTTAAAACACGTCCTAATTAGCATTAAGAGGCCTTTTGATCATCCGCTAAAACCAATTGCGGTTTTCCCGAACCATTAACCGTGTCTTTAGTAATAATGACTTTAGAAACGTCATCACGACTAGGTAGGTCAAACATGATATCCATCATGACCTCTTCAATAATTGAGCGTAATCCCCGTGCGCCAGTATTACGTTCAATCGCCTCATGAGCAATTGCGTGTAAGGCATCGGGCTTAAATTCTAACTGAACTTTATCTAACGACAATAGCTTAGTGTATTGCTTAACTAAAGCGTTCTTTGGTTCGGTTAGGATTTTAACTAAATCATTTTCAGTTAACTTCTCTAAGGCCGCCATAATTGGAATTCGACCAATAAATTCAGGAATTAATCCAAATTTCATTAAATCCTCAGGAATAACTTGTTGCATCAAACTCTTTGATTCATCAAAGTTTTGTGCATCCTGACCGCTGAAACCAATTACTTTATCACCTAAACGTTCCTTAACGATATTTTCAATTCCGTCAAAGGCGCCACCAACTATAAATAAAATATTGGTTGTATCAACCTGAATAAATTCTTGTTGTGGGTGCTTTCGACCGCCCTGCGGTGGAACGTTTGCAATTGTACCCTCAAGAATCTTCAGGAGTGCTTGCTGCACACCTTCACCAGAAACATCCCGGGTAATTGAAACATTCTCAGACTTTTTAGCTATTTTATCGATTTCATCAATATAGATGATTCCTTTTTGTGCTTTATCAACATCATAATCAGCATTCTGCAAAAGTTTCAATAAAATGTTCTCAACATCTTCACCTACATAGCCAGCTTCAGTTAATGTCGTTGCATCAGCAATTGCAAAAGGAACATTTAAGATCTTAGCCAATGTTTGGGCCAAGAAAGTTTTACCAGAACCAGTTGGTCCAATGAGGGAAATATTACTCTTTTGTAATTCAGTATCGCCTTCTTCAGCAACTTCCATTTGGTTAACCCGCTTGTAGTGATTATAAACAGCAACTGCTAAGGCTTTTTTTGCTTCATTTTGACCAATAACATATTGATTTAAAATAGACAAAATTTCAACTGGTTTTGGAACCTCAAGTAGATCGCTATAAGCCTCATCCTGAAATTCCTCATCAATAATTTCTTTACATAAATCAATACACTCGTTACAAATATAGACACCTGGACCCGCTACAATTTTTTTAACTTGGTCTTGTGATTTTCCACAAAAAGAGCAATTAACAGGGCCTTCAGTTTCTGTATTATCAAACACATTTATCAACCCCTATTCGTTTCTATTCATATTTTAACGCAACATTCACGAATAAAATTATTCGCTGAACACTGGTAAACTTTAGCATAATCCAGGCCAAGGGTAAAGAAAATAGCTTACTTCGAGTTCTCCTTTGTTTGGATTACTCAAATATTCTCGGTCTTGCCTACTACCTGGCCCTAAAATATTACTGTTAATAAAAAGCGGGGCAAGCCCCGCTTTCAACTAAAACCTATTTATCTGCCTTTTCATCATCAACTGGTGCTTTAACATCTTTTGATTCCTTAGCAGAATCAGTGATCAATTCGATTGCTTGTTTAACTGCGATATCGTGTTTGAGCATATCATCAGTTAAAGAACTACGAACTTGTTTTTCTTCCATACTGTATTCACTAGCCAAATCTTTAATTTCGTCGTTAATTTGATCTTCGGTTGGTTCAATCTTCTCAGCCGCAACGACTGCTTCAAGAACAAGATTAGTTTTAACTCGTTCTTCAGCATCTGAACTAAATTGTTTCTTTAGATCGTCTTCAGAAGTACCAGTCAATTGATAGTACATTTTAGGGTCGATTCCCTGGCGTTGCATATTGCTAAGATACTGATCCATTTGACGTTGAACCTCTTCATTAACCATTGCTTCAGGGACATCCTGGATTTCAGAATTATCAACAGCTTGCTTAATAGCCGCATCCTGAATGGCCTCAGTAGCAGAATCATCCTTCTTTTCTTGTAAATCCTTCTTGATTTTTGCCTTTAATTCATCTAAAGTATCAACGTCTTCGTCAACATCCTTGGCAAATTCGTCATCAAGTGCAGGTAATTCTTTTGCCTTAACTTCATGAAGCTTAGTTGCAAAGATTGCATCCTTGCCGGCAAGATCTTTTGCTTGATAGTCTTTAGGGAAAGTGACCTTAACTTCAACGTCTTCGCCAGCTTTATGACCAACTAATTGATCTTCGAAGCCAGGGATGAACGAGTTAGAACCTAATTCTAAAGAATAGTTATCGGCCGAACCACCGTCAAATGCCTCGCCAGCAACAGTCCCTTTATAATCAATAACAACCGTATCACCTGATTCAGCTGGCTTATCTTCTTTTAAGACTAATTCAGCCTGTTGTTGTTGCTTACTTTCAAGATCCTTTTCAACATCATCATCAGTTACTGTCCGGTCCTGTTCTGGAACAGCTAAACCTTTGTAGTTGCCTAAAGTAACTTCTGGTTTAACAGTTACTTGAGCGGTAATTACCCAAGGCTTACCTTTATCCATACTCTTAACGTCAACTTTTGGTTGATCAACTGGTTCGATCTTCGCTTCGTCAACGGCCTGTTGATAAACATCAGGTAATAAGATGTTCAAAGCATCCTCATATAAGGCTGCTTCACCATACATATGGTTAAAGACTTGGCGTGATACTTTGCCTTTACGGAAGCCAGGTACGTTTAAATTTTTCTTAACGCGATCAAATGCCTTATTTAGACCTTCGTTAATTTTTTCTTGATCAATTTCAAAAGTTAATTCGCCAGTAGTGGCGTCCTTTTTTTCCCATTTTGCTGCCATTAGTTTTCCTCCGAAATTCTTATTTTCACAATTAGCTATCAATTGCATACTCTATGATTTTAACGTAATTCACCAGTCTTGTAAATCATTCTAACCAAAAAAGCACTGTTTTATCGCTAATTTACTTATTTTTTGATAAAAAAAAGACACGGAAAAAATTCCCGTGCCAAAAATTTGAAATTTATTCGTCGATTTCAGTTACGACACCGGCACCAACAGTACGTCCGCCTTCACGAACAGTAAACTTAGTACCTTTTTCAACTGCAACTGGTGCAATTAAATCAACTGAGAATTCAACGTTATCGCCAGGCATAACCATCTCAACGTTTTCTGGCAAAGTAATAACACCAGTAACATCGGTTGTATGGAAATAGAACTGAGGACGATAGTTTGAGAAGAACGGTGTATGACGGCCGCCTTCTTCTTTGCTTAAGATATAAGCTTGGCCCTTAAATTTATCATGGACCTTGATTGAACCTGGTTTAGCTAATACTTGACCACGGACAACTTGTTCACGGTTAACACCACGAAGCAAGACACCAACGTTATCGCCAGCTTCACCATAATCCAATGTCTTACGGAACATTTCAAGACCCGTAACAGTAGACTTAAGAACTTCTGGTTCTAAGCCAAGGATTTCAACTTCATCACCAATTTTAACCATACCACGATCGATACGACCAGAAGCAACTGTACCACGACCAGTGATCGTAAATACATCTTCAACGGGCATTAAGAATGGTAATTCATTATTACGTTCTGGAGTTGGGATATAATCATCGACAGCATCCAATAATTCCATAATGTGTGCTTCTTCGTCTTTGTCGCCTTCAAGAGCCTTCAAAGCAGAACCACGGATAAATGGAATATCATCACCAGGATAATCGTATTCTGATAATAATTCACGTGTTTCCATTTCAACTAAATCAGTTAATTCTGGATCATCAACTAAATCAGTCTTGTTTAAGAAAACAACGATGTATTCAACACCAACCTGGCGAGCAAGTAAGATATGTTCACGTGTCTGAGGCATAGGACCATCTGTTGCAGCAACAACTAAGATAGCACCATCCATTTGAGCGGCACCAGTGATCATGTTCTTGATGTAATCAGCATGTCCTGGAGCATCGATATGAGCATAATGACGTTTTTCAGTTTCGTATTCAACGTGAGCAGTGTTGATAGTAATACCACGTTCACGTTCTTCGGGAGCTGAATCAATTGTTGCGTAATCTTCGGCTTTAGCTAAGCCCTTAGCAGCTAATACCTTTGTAATTGCTGCTGTTAAAGTTGTTTTCCCGTGATCAATATGGCCGATCGTACCAATATTAACATGGGGTTTTGTTCGTTCATAATGTTCTTTTGCCATTAAATGAAACCTCCTGTATTTTTCGCAAGAATAATCCAGCAATTAGACAAAGCTAATGCCAGCAATCCTTTACTAGTTATTATACAACTTCCCTAGCTAAATGCCAAGCACAGTACCTGTTCTCAACCAAGGAAGAATCCATTTAGATATTATATAGACTTCTGTGAGCTTTGTAAATAGCTTTGCACAAATATTTACCCATTTTTCAAAAAAATATTTAAAACCTATCAGGTTAAAATATTAGTCGTTTCCCTAAGCTTTTCCTGCCATTGCTGAATCCGGGTTAAATTTTCACTATCAATTTGCTTCTTATTCAATTTATCTGTTGTGTAAAAATCCAAATAAACAGCTAACCATAAAGCCGGATCATTAATAACTTCATCAGCAAACGGGTAAAGATAGGCCGCATGCAAATTAATTTCTTCAGTTAAGTTTTGGTAGACAATTGGATCATCATTACCAACCTTTTCTGCCAGTAATTGTTTCAGAGTGATGATACTTTTATATGCCATAATGGGCAATAAGCGCTCAGGTATAACCTGATATTCTTTATTATCTAACCATAGCAAAGATAGTTTATCACTAACCCGCATTTTTTGAAGATCCGCAAGAACGTTCGCCTTTAATAACGGGTGAACAAATGGATTTCGTAAAAGCCACTTGGCTGTTACTGTAAATTCTTCTTTCGGCAACTGATTTGCCTGTTTCAAAAGATCCATTTGTTCATAAATGGAACGATCACTTAAATTATATAACGCCTTTTGTAGCTCCTTTAAGTGTGCGCCTTCCTCGTGGCGGTACTTGTTTTCGGCGCTTTTGATATGCTTTTGAGTTTCCGTCCAGAAATGAACGTCAGCCGCTGTTGCTAAATGCTGATCACAAATTTGCGTTGCTTTAACAAAATCATGCGCCGTTAACAAAAGTGAAATATAAAACGAAATCAAGCTCAATGATGCCTGATAATCATTTTCATACTCACCAGCAACTTGACGGGCCAACGAGTATTGCCCTGACTCCATTAACGCAGTTGCCAATAACAAATTAGTATTAAAATCTTGTTTAATTTGGTACGCGGCAGAAAAATTTTCTGCTGCTACTTTCCAGTCTTCTTTCTTGGCCGCCGTCTTTCCAAGTAGGATAAAACGATCAAAATTTTTTGGAAAGGGAATTTGCTCACCCACCAGTTCACGCCTCCTTTACCACTTCAAAATTAATTCTATTTTAACGATTAAACCTTTAGTTTTCAAATAATCACGTACGGAAACCTTTATTTAAAAAAAGAAGCTAGGCTACGGGCCTAACTTCCTCAATCAACAGTACTAATTAACTATGTCGCCGATTTTGATTAACTTCCATAATAACTGGCAAGATAACCGGACGACGTTTGGTTTGCTCAAATAGATACCCACTTAAACCCTCGCGAATATCTTGTTTTAAGTGGCCCCAATCAAATTCTTTATTATCTAAATTATTTTGAACCGTTTTAGTCACAATATCAGCACTTTCATGCATTAAATCACGACTAGCCTTAACGTAAACAAAACCGCGGGTCGTGATTTTTGGTCGTGAAACGATCATTCGCTTTTTGCGATTAATTGTGACAACAGCAATGAAGATGCCATCCTCAGACAAAACCTTCCGATCACGTAAAACAATATTACCAATATCGCCGACACCAATTCCATCAATCATGGTATTGCCAACTTCAACCTGATTAGCCATTCGCATCCGCTTATTTTGGTACTCCAAAACGTCACCCTTACCGGTGATAAAGATGTTTTCGTAAGAGATTCCCGTTTCGTGGGCAATATCAGCGTGGGCAGCTAATAAACGGTATTCCCCTTGAACTGGAATAAAGTATTGCGGCTTGATTAAATTAATCATCAATTGCAAATCATTCTTATTGCCGTGCCCTGAAGCGTGAATATCGTCACCAACAGCCTTAACTTCGCCACCAGCACGATAGATCATATCTTTTGTTTTAGCAACTGTTGTTTCCATGGCGTGAGATGGTGTTGTCGTAATAAAGACAAGATCACCCTCTTTAATACTAATCAACCGGTGACGACTCGTTGCCATTCGCTGCAAAGCCTTAATCGGTTCACCCATCTTACCGGTCTCTAAAATAACCGTCTCTTCAGGCTTTAATGTCTTGAGATCCTTAGTGGCAACTAAAATATCTTCACTAGGTAAGGTCAACCGATTTAAGCGCATTGCTGTTCGGACAATTTTTTCAAGATCGCGACCAGTTAAAACAACCTTACGTCCTGAACGATAAGCAGCATCAATAACTTGTTGTACCCGCGCAATATTTGACGCAACGGACGCAACAATAATGCGACCCTCATGATATTTGAAGGTATCCAAAATGTAGGCCGCAATTGCTCGCTCACTGGCCATTGTATATGGTGATTCTGCATTGGCCGAATCACTAATCAACGCTAAGACACCTTTTTGGCCAATTTCTGCTAAACGTGCAAAATCAGTCTGATACTCTGGCGTTGCCGATTGGTCAAACTTAAAATCACCAGTATAAACAATTTGTCCTGCATCAGTCTTCAAAACAATTCCTAATGAATCGGGAATTGAATGGGTTGTCTTAAAGAAGGAAACCGTTGCGTGATTAAAATCAATCTCAGTATCCTTATTAATGACGTGAAAATCCTTAAACTTTTTGGATGCTGTGTAACCATTTACGCTTAATTTAGCTAATGCAATCGTCAGTTCTGAACCAAAAACCGGAACATCAAATTTGCTAACAAAATAAGGCAAAGCACCAATAGCATCAGCATGACCATGCGTTAAAAACACCCCGACAACTCGATCAATATTTTCTTCCAAGTAAGTAAAATCAGGAATTACAATATCAATACCTAACAGTTCGTTTTCTGGGTACATTAAACCACAATCTAAAATATAAATTTCATCATCCACTTCAACAACGTACATGTTTTTTCCATTTTCACGAACGCCACCTAATGGCATTATTTTAATTCGACTACTCACTTAATTCACCTCTTTTTCTTAAAGATCAAGAATATTTAATAATAACTCTGT
Source organism: Loigolactobacillus iwatensis (assembly GCF_003950295.1). Classification (GTDB taxonomy): domain Bacteria; phylum Bacillota; class Bacilli; order Lactobacillales; family Lactobacillaceae; genus Loigolactobacillus; species Loigolactobacillus iwatensis. Next base: position 111,734 of record NZ_RHNP01000004.1, on the reverse strand, counting down.
CTCTGCCTTTGTTGGCATCAATAATGGCAAACGAACACCGCCAACCGGAATGCCAATTTGTTTTAACGCAACCTTTACTGGCCCGGGGGATGGTTGTGCGAAAAGTTGTTTCCCCTTTGGTGTTAATTGCCGCATAATTTCCGCGGCCTCAGCCAGCTTATTCTCGTCAATCAATTGGTACATTTTTTTAATCTGTTGGCCAAACAAATGGCTGCTAACAGAAATCACTCCTTGCGCACCAATTGTTTTCGCGGCAAAAGCATCTTCATCTTCGCCTGTGAAAACGGCAAAATCATTTTCCTTTGTACCTTCAACAATTTGCCCTAAATTACTTGCGCCAGTACAATCCTTTATTCCAATAATATTCGGTAACAAAGATAACTGAATGGCAGTTTTAACTAACATTGTCACACCAGTTCGACCAGGTATATTATAAATTATAATTGGTAATCCAGCCTGTTCACTTACTAGTTTGTAGTGTGCGTACATCCCTCGCTGATCGGGCTTATTGTAATAAGGTACAACGATTAATGCAGCGGCGATACCCTGAATTTTAGCCACCTGTTGTGTAAATTCAATGGTTTGCGCTGTATTGTTGGAACCAGTATTCGCAATAATTGGTACACGTCCAGCAACTAACTTAACCGTCTCTTTAAATAGATTAAGTTTTTCTGAAGCCGATAGCGTCGGACCTTCGCCAGTTGTCCCACCAACCAAAATAGCTTCAGTCCCAGTCGCCAATAAGTGGTCAATCAGTTTTGTTAATCGTTCATAACTGACTTGGCCAGAATCATCAAAGGGTGTCACCATTGCTGTGACTAAGGAAACATTATTTAAGAAACTCATGAAGCCCCTCCTGTATTAAATTTATTCAAAAACTCATCCGTACCCTTAAATAAAAGCTAATACAAACATTGGCTAATTAACTGCTTAAGGTTTCTACTTTATTTTATGATACCACAAAAAAATAGGCTTTAACATATAACTGTAAAAAGCCAAAAATTGACCGTAAAAAAAGATGTGATTCAAAAGAATCACATCTTTTTAACGTCATTAACGACGTAAACCTAAGCGTTGAATAAGGTCACGGTAACGTTTAATATCCGTCTTACGTAGGTAAGCAAGTAAGTTACGACGATGACCAATCTTTTTCATTAAACCACGATATGAATGATAATCTTTTTTATGAACACGAATATGTTCATTTAAAAGGTTAATCTCTTCCGTTAATACTGCAACTTGTACTTCAGTTGAACCAGTATCTCCATCTTGACGTGCAAAGTCTTTAATGACTTCATTTTTACGTTCTTTAGAAATTGCCAAAATATTTCACACCCTTCCACTATCTTAAAGTGCCTGTGACTGAGTAAAACGTTGGTGATTCGCTAAACCAAGTGACAGGTTCGTGCTTAAGCACAACTATTACTTTACGTGATTCTTTTATAAATTGCAAGACCTATCTAATAATAATAAATCAGACGTGCAGACTATCAAGCAAAATAGCTTTACAAGTTTTTATTGCAATGTTTCTAGGTCTTCTGTATAATAAACAACGTTGAAAACAAATAGCAATTTATTTAATTTGCTTAACTTGGAGGTGAAATTCAATGCCTAACTTAAAATCCGCAATCAAACGTGCTCGTAATAACGAAAAAGCCAATGCACATAATGTTTCACAAATCAGTGCAATGCGTTCAACTGTTAAACAATTTGAAAAAGCACAAGCTGCTGGTGGCGCTGATAACTCAGAAGATCTATACCGCGCTGCTGTTCGTTCAATCGACATGGCTAAATCAAAGGGTCTTGTTCACGCAAACAAGGCTGCTCGAGATAAATCACGCTTATCCAAATTATTGGCTAAATAAGTTTATTTCTAAAAAGAGCGTTAAGGCAAAGGCCTTAGCGCTCTTTTTTATGTCCACAATAGTTAACCAATTACACTTAGCTAACAATAGCCTTATCAACGAACTGCATGACAAATAATTGGAAAAGTAATTCTGGTTTTTCTTGCGTTGATTTCATTTTATATTCCATGTCCACTAGGCCCAAATAAGCCGCGCGTAACGACGCCTGCTGAAAATGACGCGCCTGACCAATTGCCAACTTTACTCGATACGGGTGGACTTTTAAAACTTGTGCCAAACTTCCCTGGCTGTAACCATTTTTTTGTAAAATCTTAATTTGTAGTAATAAACGAAATTGACCTAACAAAATAGCGTTAATTTTAAGCGGTTCTTCTTTTTGCAATAATAAATCACTATATAATTGAACGGCCTGAGCGACATTTTGCGCCATCACCGCGTCTACTAATGAAAAAACGTTTTGTTCTAAACTCTGGGCAACCAGTTGATCCACGGCTGTTTGTGAAATTTCATGATCTTCAAGTGCATAAAGCCGCAGCTTAGGTAATTCATCCATCATAATCGATAAATTAGCTTCTGTTCGTTGTAAAAATAGTGTCATTGCTTGTGGTGCCATCGTTAACTGTTGCCGCTTTAAATAATCAGTTACATAACTTTGTGCACGTTGTTGCGTCAACGGCTTAACGTCAACTTGCTGGGCAACTCGCTTTAATTGTTTGGTCACTTTTTTCCGCTCATCTAATTTAGCGTATGGCGCAAAAATAACTAACTGGGTCGAATCAAGCGGGTTACCCAGATAAGTTAAAAGACTGGCAACATCATGTTCTACCTTTGCTTTCTTTGCATCGGCGGTCAAAAAAATACTATTTTCGATAAATACTACCCGCCGCTCACCAAAGAACGGTGCCGACATGGCATCATTTAGTGCAACCGCTAAAGGAGTCACCGTCATATCGTAAGCACCAAAATTCATTGTTAATTCTTCCTCAGATAATAATTGGCGGAAGGCCCTTTTTACTTGTGCAACTAAATAAGCCTCTTGACCCTGAACCAAATAGACTGGGGCAATTTTCCCATGTTTTAATTGTTTCTGCAATGTTGCTACATCCATATCATTACTCCTTGTGTCGAAAAGTCTGCCACCCGTCAGTCGATGACCAGAGCAGCATGCCATTTTCGGCTGTATTATAAAATGGAATCCGTAAATCCCGATAACGTTGAATGACATCCGGATGAGGATGGCCGTATCGATTGTTCCGACCAGAGGAGATCAAAATACGCTCAGGTTGAACGGTTTCTATAAATGTCTGTGCTGAAGCAGTTCGACTACCATGATGGCCGGCCTTTAAAAAATCTGCCTTTAATCGTTGCCGCTCACAAAGTGAAACCTCATTGGCCGCATCAAGATCTCCTGTAAACAGCCACGTCTTCCCCCCTATTCGACCATAGAGAACTAAGGAATCTTCATTAGTTCCCAAGCCAGGCCTTTCTGGGTGCAACACCTGTAACTCTTCCTGTGGTGTGACTTGAATTTTTGCTCCTGCCTGTAGGGAGCGCCACTTAAGTTGTTGTCTGTAGGGCCAAATTCGCTGCCGAAACTGCGGATTATTTTCCATTCCAACCGGAAAAGCGACTTCTTTAACGGTCATCGCTTCTAATAAAACAGTTAAATCACCAATATGATCAGCATCCTGGTGGCTGAGACAAATTCGATCAATTCTTTTTATTCCCCGACTTTTCAAGTAATTGATTGTTACTCGCTCCGCTCGAGCACTTCGCTGTTGCTTACGCCACCCGGCCTGGTTAAACGTTAGCCGTCCTCCCGTATCAATTAATGTTATCTGTTTATGTAGCCGACTTTCGATTAAAATACTATCACCTTGACCAATATCAAAAAAAATAACCCGGTCGACCAATGGATAATGAATCAGTAAAAAGGCCACTAGATAGATACTACCTAAAAAAGCCCCCGTCGAAATGCGATACCTTTTAGGTACAGTTAGCATAACCGCGGTTAAAATAAGTAAGATTAGGGTCACCGTTCCAGTTAACCGACCAAAGACAATCATCCATTGGGGCCTGGCCAAGCAAAGAAGACTCGTTTGAAAAACGGTTAATCCCCAATTAATTAACCAACTAAGCCCTGGTAGAAATGAAAAACACCCTGCCCCAATTAACGTTAATGGTAAAACGGCGTAAGAAAACAACGGCATTACCAATAAATTAAGCAAGACCAGTAAATAGTGCCATTCATAAACGTGATGTAGTAAAATTGGTAAACTAAATAGATTTAACCATAACGTTCTAAAAACAGCATTCTTATCTCTTAAAAACAATAATAAAAATGATAATAAATAAGATAATTGACCGCCAAGTCCAAAGAGAACGTATGGCTGAAGTGCAAAATTAAATAACAAAACCCAGCCAAAACAATCCAATGCCGATATTTGCAAACTAAAACGTCGATTTAAAACACGTAACCAACACAGACTAACCGCACGAATTAAACTAACACTTGAGCCCGCAAAAATAACGTAGGCCGGTAAGAGAAGTAACAGCAACCAATCACGGGTTTCTTTTGTCAAATGTAAGCGTAATAATAATTGGGAAAATAGCCCAACAAAGTAAAAAACGTGTAGACCAGATAGACTAAACAAATGAATTAATCCTAAACGTTTAAATTGTTGTGCTGTATCCTGAAATGCGCTAGTTTGAATACCTAAAACTAGGCATTTGAAATACTGTCTAAGTAACGGTGGGTAACGATCAGCGCGGCAACTCAGTACTTGGCGAACGTGATGCAACCAACCAACTAGTGACCACTTTTGGGCTTTAATTTGCTTGATTTGTTCAATCTGTACAATATAATGAATCCGACGTTGTTGCCTCAAGTAAGTTGCATAATCAAATTCATTTTGATTAGTTGCGTGTTCCGGACGACTACAGATCCCACTAACTTGTAAAATAACTGGATGCGTCAGGTGCTGAAAATAGGCTCGTTCTTTTTTTGTTTGTAAATAATAAACAGCTAAAACACGTGTTTTATCCGTCAGTTTTCCTTCAAATTGAAGCGAATCGCCGTTTAGTTTGAAAGCATCTGGCCAGACTAATATTTGTTGATAGTCTGGCGGCTTTTTTACTAATCGTTGTTTTACAACCATAAAAAATGAACCTGCAAAACAACAAATGATAACTGTCCCTAAGATTAATTTAGATTGCCGTGTCCATAGCAACCTCACAATAGCAACAATCAAAAATAACCAACTTATTACATTACCAATAAAAACAGCAAAGCTAAGGGCTGCAACAATTAACGCGACAAAAATCACTCTATCTTTCATCGCGTCAATTAACTACTCTAAATTCTGATTAAACAAATCTTTCAGATTAAATTGATTAAAATAATCTGGGTTTAATTTAACTTGATCCAACGTAACTCCCGATTTTTTAATCAATTTTAAAGCATAATCATCATCCCGGTAATCTTTCAAATAATGAATTGTTTTAATACCGGCTTGAATTAACATTTTCGTACATTGCAAACAAGGAAAATGAGTTACATAAATCTCTGCACCAGCTGTTGCAACACCAAATTTAGCACATTGCAAAATAGCATTCATCTCGGCATGAATCGTCCGCAAACAATGACCATCAACTAAATAACAACCAACATCAATACAATGATCATCCCCGGAAACAGAACCATTATACCCTCCAGCAATTACCCGTTGGTCACGCACTATTGCCGCACCAACAGTTGCTCTTGGGCAGGTACTACGTAATGATAATAAAACAGACTGAAGCATAAAGTACTGATCCCAAGGTAAACGCTGTGTTTTTATTTTTTCCATAATACCCCAACTTCCTTAAATCATTTGCCTATCAGTATAACAGAATTTAAAACAGGTAAAAAGTTAGACTGTAATGCTATCTTTTAAACTTTCAAAGGTTTTCTCACCAATTCCCGAAACCTTCTTTAAATCTTCAATCTGTTTAAACCCACCTTGTTCATTACGAAAATTAATAATTAATTCGGCCTTCTTCTGCCCAATTCCCGTTAACTGTTGTAGCTCCTCTGCCGTTGCTGTATTTAAATTTGTTTGGCCAGCTGCTTGTTGCCCGTCAGTCGAACTAGTTGTTGCGCCAGTACTGCCACTTTCGGCCATCGGCGGCGCCTGCTCTGCTAGGCCTAACTCAGCTGGAACCTCTTCCCCAATTTTAGGAATAAAAATAATTTGTTGATCACTTACCTGTTGAGCAAGATTTACTTGCTTTTGATCGGCATCATCAGCCAGTCCACCGGCCTTACGAATAACATCAAATAACCGGGTATTATCAGTCACCACATAAATACCTGGTTTTTTTACCGCCCCCTTAACATCAACAAAACCCTTTTGCATCGGTTGACTAGTTTGTCGTGCCTCAGTCGCTGTATTCTGGTATTGTGCACTAGTTGAACCATCTTGAATAACACTTGAACTTGAAAAAACGGCCTCATTTTTAGTTGCCGGCCGTTGAAATATCGCCTGATAACTAACGATACCTATAATGACAAGCAACAGACCAATCACACCACAATACCAATAACGTTTAATCAGGCCCAACCAATCAGTTGACATCCCCCATTCCTCCTTTCGCCACATTAATAAAATCCGCAAAAAAAGCCAACTAATACTTTTGAAAAGTTACTAATTTTAAAATTAGTAGCCCCTCAGTATTAGTTGGCACTTATTACTTAGCCAGATAATTTACGACATCCGTAAAATTCTTAACTGGCACAATCTTCATATGACTATGAATCCTTTTGGCCGCCTTTTTAGCAACTTGATAGTTATTTTGATAACCTGGATCAGCTTTCTTCATCGCGGCCGTTGCCGGAATATCAGGTGCAAAGAAAATCGTTGCTCCTTCATGGTTAGCGGCCACAACTTTTTTATCTATCCCACCGATTGGACCAACAGTTCCGTTAGCGGCCATCGTACCTGTTCCAGCTACTTTGCGTCCTCTGCGTAAGTGACCACCGGTTAACTGGTCATAAATGGCCGTCGTGAACATTAACCCTGCAGAAGGACCACCGATATCACTAACGGTTACCTTAACCGGAATTTTCGTTTTAATCGTCGAATGATCCACTAAAGTAATACCCAAACCAGATCGCTTTGTATTTGGTAAATGAATTAAACGCTGCGTTGTTTTCCGGGCCTGGCCTTTATGCCGATAAGTGACCGTTACTTTTGTGCCGACTGGCTTATCCTTGACGTAATTAATAAATGCGGTAGAGCTTTTAAAATGATGACCATCAATCATCGTTACAGTATCGCCAATCGCCAGTTTCCCATTAAACTGTGATCGTTTCATCAACGACATCACATAAATACCCAAATACTTGCGCTGGTAACTATGCCCTGCCTTTTTATAGGCAACCTGAATTGCATCGTTAATTGCTGATTGCATTTCGAAAGTTTGTAATTGATTAAACGTTTCACTGCTATCATTACCCATCAAATCATTTTTGCTGATTGTTTCTGAAAACGGCTGGGTTTTACTCCACAAATACGTTATCGGTCGTGCTTGCTGTAAAGCCACTGTTGTCAGCATATATTTGCCGGCCCGCTGATCTTTTTTGTGGTCAACCCTAACAAAACTATTTAAGTTTTCTGCCGTTCCAGGGGTTTCCAGATAAAAAGGCAGCGGCAAAAACAACCCAATGATAAGGACCAAAACACCAACTAAAACTAGCCATTTAGACCAGCGTTTTTTCATAGTTAGCCTTCTTTCGCCTTATATTTCTGACCTAATTCACGCGCAACTGCTGGTGGTACCAGATCTTCAATATTGCCACCAAACTTGGCAACCTCTTTGATCAGACTAGATGAAAGAAAAGCATACTTCTTTGCGGCCAATAAAAACACAGTCTCAATTTGTGGTGCTTGAATTTTATTCATCGCCGCAATGTCCTCTTCATATTCAAAATCACGAACATTTCGAATACCGCGCAGTATAAATTGTGCTCCCAATTTTTCGGCAAAACGGACAGTTAATTTAGCATCTTGAGCGACAACGCTAACATTGGGTAGTTCAGCGACTGCAGCCCTAATCAAAGTTAATTTTTCATCATTAGTAAACAACGGTTGTTTGGAGGTGTTAGTCATGACAGCGATAATTAATTTATCAAATAAATGGCTCGCTCGCCTAACTGTTTCTAAATGCCCGTTAGTAAACGGATCAAAACTCCCAGGGAAAATCGCAATTCGCTGTGTCATACTTCTGCTGCCTCCTGATAATGGTATAGCGTAACAGCAGTTAAGCCGTACGTTTGGCGTCGTGTTTGCTTAAAATTAGTTAATTTTTCTGGTAAGACGGTAGTACTATCCGTTTCGCAAACAATTACGGCCTCATTTTCAATTAAACCTAGCTCAGTCATTGCGCGTAAATCAGAAATAATTTGCTGCTTTGCGTACGGTGGATCTAACAAAATTAAATTAAATTTACAGTGCTGAACCGCCAATTTTTGGAGAGCATTCTGCGCACTCATTTTTAAAACAGTAAATTGTTTTTCGGCCTTAGTTAACTCAATATTTTCGTGAATAACCTTAATTGCCGCAAATTGACGATCAACTAAAGTTGCACTGGTCATCCCTCGGGAAACGGCCTCAATTCCCAGTGCACCGCTGCCAGAAAACAAGTCCAAACAATTGCCACCAGCAAAGTAAGGCCCAATCATATTGAAGATTGACTCCTTTACTTTATCCGTTGTTGGCCGTGTAGCTCGACCGGGTACTGCCTTCAATTTTCGACCACCAAAATTGCCAGAAATAATTCGCATTAACTAATATCCTCTTTTAAATCTTATTTTCTTTACGTAAATCTTGTGTTGTCAATAAAACTCGGGTTTCGTTTATTTCCTGGTTATTATTCTCGAAATCATCCAATTTACCAACGCGATCACCAAAATTCATATCTAATTCTGGTCGGTGTGAAACTTCAACCCGTTTAACAAAATGTAACTTTCTTAATTGCTGTAACGTTTGTTCAGCCACTGCCTGATCAACATATAAATAAACATACTTCATTTTTCGCGAACTGTAGTAAATAATACCGAAACGACGTAATTGTTTGATCTGCTTCATACTGTATAACCAAACCACAATTCCTTGGCGTGGCGTTACTTCAAATGCCATAATGTCATCCTTTCACTTGGCAATGCTTTCCCGGGCGACCAGTGGTAAAAAATGGATTACCAGTCGCCACCTTAACGTCCTTGGAAACACTATTTGCAATTGCAAGTCCAATTTCGTCCAAAATAGTTTGTAAATCCATTTCTGAACGCCGAAAATGCGCTACGGTCGGATCCAAATCAACTTGACGCTTAGCGTGACGGGCTGTTCGCCGAAGCCTTTTAAAATCAGGCGCGTAGGACCCATAATCTTTAATTAGGTCAAATTTTTCAGTTGCTTCCTGAAAACTCTGGATCTTTTTTTCCGCCACTTTATCCACCGCTAAGTTTACTTTAGCGGCCAAATAAGTTTTATAAGCGTCACTTTGCTTTAACGAAGCGATTAACGTATCAACTTGATCCGTAACTTCTAGTAAATTTTCAGTAATTATCAATTATAAAACCCCAGTCATCATTCTGGTTTTAATTCTAACAATAAATCGTTGGTGTCAACCCGATCGCCCTCTTGAACGTAAAGATGACTAATACGACCAGTAAAGGGTGCCTGAATCGTTGTTTCCATCTTCATGGCTTCTGTAACCAACAACGGATCACCTTGTTGGACGACTTGATCCGTTTCAACCAAGACATTTAAAACGGTCCCCGTCATTGAAGCGCCGATCTGTTCTTGATTTGTTGGCTCTGCCTTCTGACTGACGACATCAGACTGTTTAGCATTTTTATCCTTAACAACAACTTCGCTTCGTTGCCCATTAACCGTAAAGTAAAGCGTTCGGTTACCTTCAATATCAGGTTCGCCAACCTCATTTAAGATTAAAATTAGAATTTTACCTGGTCGCAATTGTACTTCAACCCGTTCACCTAATCGCATTCCTTGGAAGAAGGTCGGTGTATCAAGCATTGAAATGTTGCCGTACTCAGACTCACGACGTGTATAGTCTAAAAAGACATCCGGATACAAAATGTAACTTAAAACATCCTCTTGCGTTGGTTCAGAATTCATCTTAGCGGCTAGTTCTTGCTTAACTGCCGTGAAGTCAACCGGCTTTGCCAAGCTTCCGGGTCTAACGGTTAAAGGCGTCTTTCCCTTTAAAATAATTTGTTGTAACTTCTTTGGAAATCCGCCAACTGGTTGGCCTAAATCACCCATGAAGAAATTAATGACCGAATCAGGGAAATCAATTGTTGCGCCATCATGGTAAACGTCTTCTTCCGTTAAATCATGTTGGACCATAAATAAGGCCATATCACCAACAACCTTTGAAGACGGTGTTACCTTAACAATGTCACCAAACATACTGTTAACCGTCGCGTACATTAATTTAACTTCTTCCCAGCGATTGCCCAGACCCATTGCGTGAGCCTGTTGTCGTAAATTGGAGTACTGGCCACCTGGCATTTGCGCGGAATAGTTATCTGGTAAAGGCGCATTTAAACCATTAGCAAAGTCATCATAGAATGGGCGAATGCCTTCAAAGTAGTGATTCAGCCGTTCCGTTGCCTTAACATCTAATTGAGGTTGGCGTACATTACCATCTAACGCATAATATAGGCTTTGCATACTTGGCTGACTTGTTGTTCCAGACAACGCACTTTGCGCCACATCAACAACGTCAACTCCCGCAGCAATCGCACGTTGATAGGTCATAACCCCATTACCAGTTGTATCATGCGTGTGTAAATGAATTGGTAAATCAACCTTATCTTTTAAAGAACTAACCAATTCATAGGCAGCTTCAGGCTTTAATAGACCGGCCATATCTTTAATGCCAATGATCGTTGCACCAGCGGCTTGAAGTTCTTTGGCCAAATCTAAGTAGTATTTCAAATTATATTTTTGCTTATCGGGATCAAGAATATCACCGGTATAACAAATGGCCGCTTCAGCAATCTTATTATTATCACGGACGGCCTGGATGCTCTTTTCAAGCTGGGGCACCCAATTTAAACTATCAAAAATTCGAAAAACATCAATCCCATCGGTTGCAGCCTGTTTAATGAAGGCAACCAGCATGTTATCCGGATAGTTTTTGTACCCAACGGCATTACTGCCCCGGAACAACATTTGTAATAGCGTATGGGGCATTTTTTGCCGCAATAACTTTAACCGGGTCCAAGGGTCCTCAACCAAGAAGCGATAGGCAACATCAAAAGTCGCGCCACCCCACATCTCATAAGAAAATAGATTAGGCATTGCCTGTTGCATTGAATCCGCAATCTTAACCATATCATGCGTTCGCATCCGGGTTGCAAAAAGGCTTTGGTGGGCATCGCGTAACGTTGTATCGGTTAATAAAACCTCCGACTGTTGCTTTAACCAATCATTAACTGCTAGCGGTCCCTTTGAATCCAATATTGTCTTGGCCGTAACTAGCTTCTTAGGGAAAGGTTTGAATTGTTCACGGTAATGGCCTTCAGGATAATATTTTTTCTCGTGACTTTCCACATCATCGTAACCATTAACCGTAATATCACCAATATATTGCATTTTTTGCGAACTATTATCAACTCGTTTAGCAACCTGAAAAAGAGCAGGTGTGTGATCAATAAAGGTTGTTTCTGCTTCTCCAGAAAGGAAAGTTGGGTGTTGAATAACATTTTCCATAAAGGCAATATTTGTTTTTACACCGCGAATTTTAAATTCATGAAGTACACGTTGCATCTTTTTTACGGCCTTTTCAAATGTATAAGCGTGCGTACAAACCTTAACTAATAAGGAATCAAAATAAGGTGTGATTACAGCACCGGCATATGCATTACCACCATCCAACCGGACACCATTACCACCTGGAGAACGGTAAGTTTCGATGGTGCCTGTATCTGGCATAAAATTATTCAACGGATCTTCAGTTGTTACCCGACACTGTAGGGCAGCACCGTGAAATTTAATGTCCTTTTGTTGTGGTAAACCAATATCCTTAAATAAATCTAAGCCTTGTGCGATCTTTAACTGCGTTTGAACAATATCAATTCCTGTAATCATCTCGGTAATAGTATGTTCAACCTGAACTCGTGGATTTACTTCAATAAAGTAAAATTGATCTTGTTCTGGCTCGAATAAGAATTCAACTGTTGCGGCGTTCTGATAATTAACGTGTGCCATAAAACGAACTGCCGCACTCGTGACTCGTTCCCGCTGTTCTGTCGTTAAAATAACGCACGGAGCAACCTCGATTACCTTTTGGTTACGGCGTTGCACTGAACAATCCCGTTCAAAAAGATGGACAACATTGCCGTGTTGATCCGCTAGTACTTGGACTTCAATATGTTTGGCCGATTTAATAAAACGCTCAACGTAAATTTCATCACTACCAAAAGACTGCATGGATTCACTTCGAGCACGATCATAACTTTCGGACAAATCCTCAGGACGAGAAACAACACGCATTCCGCGGCCGCCACCACCCATAGCCGCCTTGATCATCAATGGATAACCATATTTCTCACCAAAGGCTTGTAATTCGGCTAGATCTTTAATTGGTTCATCTACTCCTGGAATTGCCTGAACGTGGGCCTCTTTGGCCGCACGTTTAGCAGCCACTTTATCACCAAACATTTCTAGTAACTCCGGTGTTGGTCCAACAAAAGTAATTCCTTCTTCTTGACAGCGTCGAGCAAATTGTGCATTTTCTGACAAAAAGCCATAACCAGGGTGAATTGCATCGGCCCCACTCATTTTCGCCACACGAATAATATCTTCAATGTCTAAATAAGCCGCAATTGGTTGTTTCCCCTTACCAACAACGTAGGCCTCATCAGCCCTAAAACGATGAATTGAATATTCATCCTCTTTAGCATAAATTCCTACCGTTTTCAAACCTAGTTCTTGACATGCACGAATAATTCGGACCGCAATCTCCCCGCGATTTGCGATTAATACTTTTTTCATGCTCTCAGCACCTTTCTCATTTTCAAATCAATTAAATAACCAAAACTACTTGCTTTTAACTAAACTAGTTTTCTTTTCCGTTGCACTGATGTTTAGGGCAACTCCCATTGAAAGTGCCAAAACCAACATGGATGAACCACCATAACTGATAAACGGAAATGTGACCCCAGTTATTGGCAATATTCCGCAAACCCCGCCAAGATTAAACGACGTTTGAACAACAATCATGGTGCCAATTCCAATACATAACAACGCACTGAAAGGATCCTTAGATCGAACGCCAACTAAAATAATTCTTGCTGCCAAAAAAAAGATCAAAAAGATCAATATGGCAACCATAACAAAGCCTAGCTCCTCAGCCGTTATCGAAATAATAAAGTCAGTATTCGGTTCTGGTAAATAACCACGTTTTTGAATACTATTTCCTAGACCAACGCCAAACCAACCGCCATTATTAATTGCGTAGTAAGAATTAACCAATTGTTTACCACCTTTATTGGCCAACTCAAAAGGATTAATAAAGGACAGAATTCGTTGATATTGATAATTATTTTCTAGTGATTTTATTATGTGATGGGTTAAAAAATAAAACAAGCCCCCAACACTAGTCCCTAATAGTGCAATGAGCGTTAGCCCAATTCGGTAAGATAAACCACTAGTTAAAATTAACATTATTGCAATGGATAAAAGAATAGCCATGCCGCCCATATCTGGGGAAACAAGCACCATCCACATCATAACGGCAGCAATGAAAATTGGCCCGACTAAGGCACGAACAACTTCACTAAGCTTAGGTTCGACCATTCTTCGCTCACGCCGACTAAGTATGTATGCAAAATACCAAATCAACACTAATTTAGCAAATTCACCAGGTTGAATATTTATTGGCCCGATGTTAATCCACGCAGCAGCCCCATTAACAGAGTGGCCGAAAAAAATTAAATAACCTAACATAAGGAAAACGACAATTAATGCTAGCATAATTAAACGCCGATTTCGGAGCACTTTTAGTTTCATCGCGTAAACGAACGCGGCCAATATCAGCCCAACGATGGTCCAACTAATCTGCTTAACTAAATAGGATAATGGATTTTGACCAACCAAATTGGAACTAGCACTATAAACCATAACCACACCTACACCACAAAGCAGTAGGTAAGGGATTAAAATATAATAATCAATTAACTGTAACTTTTTTCGCACTTAAGATCCTGCTTCCTGTCATTTCTTTGGCCTTTGCTTTTCAAAGCTTTCATTATAAATCTCATTTAGCCGTTTCTCTAAGTCACGAACTAAATTATGCCCGGTCTTTGAGTCGACCATGCTCGTCCGAATAGCAAAGGTAACTTCCTTGGAGTAACCAAACATCTGTGTATCCACAACCTCTTCAAACGCTGGACATTGACTCAAGCAAAGTGAAACCTGTTGTTTACCAACAAGCCGAATAATATTCTCAGCATCATCTTCCAGTGCTTTGCGCGCGTTCTGGCGCTCAGATAAATCGGCCATTCACTGTACCCCCTTTTTAATACTTTATTATAGCATAGCAGGCCAGTTAGATTGGCAGAAACCGTACGCTGCTTTTTCTAGTTTACAATAAAAATGAAGCGGGGACAAAACCAAAATTGAAGCTTTACCATTTTTAAAAATTTAACTAACTAAAAACAGGGTAATCCAAATGGCTTGGATTACCCTGTTCAGTGTTTAATTATGCCTTTTTTGAGGCAATTTTTTTGTGTTTTGCAGTCCGTTCACGTTCACTAGTATCTAAAATCTTCTTACGCAAACGAATACTTTTTGGTGTTACTTCACAGTATTCATCTTCGTTTAAAAATTCGATTGATTCTTCAAGTGTCATTTTGCGTGGAATAGCAATGGCAGATGAATGATCCTTACCAGAAGCACGTGTATTGGTTTGCTTTTTACCCCTAGTTACGTTAACTGAAATATCAGTCTCACGATTACTTTGACCAACAATTTGACCTTCATAGATATCAACTGCCGCACCCAAGAATAATTCACCACGGCTTTCAATACCTTCAAGGCTATAAGTGGTTGTTTTACCAGCATTGATTGAAACTAAGGCGCCATTACGACGACCTGGTTCCCAATTCTTAATAACTGGTAAATACTTTGCGTAAGTATGGTTCATGATGCCATAGCCACCAGTTTGGGATAAGAATTCAGATGAATAACCAATTAAACCACGTGAAGGTGCTAAGAAAGTTAGGCGGGTTTGGCCATTGCCTTCACTTTCCATATTTTGCATCTCGCCTTTACGTTGTGAAAGTGAATCAATAATCGTACCCGTATATTGTTCAGGTGTGTCAATCACAACAGATTCAAAAGGTTCACACATTACATCGTCAACTTTACGGTAAATAACTTGTGGCCGTGATAATTGTAATTCATAACCTTCACGACGTAATGATTCAACCAAAATTGATAAATGTAATTCACCACGTCCAGACACAGTCCAAGCACTTGCTGAATCAGTATCTTCTACCCGCAATGAAACATCTGTATGCAGTTGTGTTTTTAAACGATCTTCCAATTTACGTGCGGTAACAAATTTACCTTCTTTACCCGCAAATGGAGAATCATTGGCAACAAATTGCATCTGCAAAGTTGGTTCATCAATCCGTAAAATGGGTAAAGCTTCTTGGTGATCAATTGGTGTAACTGTTTCACCAACGAAAATATCTTCCATCCCGGAAACAGCAATTAAATCGCCGGCCTTAGCTTCGTCAATTTCAACTCGCTTTAAACCGAAGAAACCAAAAAGCTTAGTTACACGGAAATTCTTAACTGAACCATCCAGCTTCATAACTGAAACTTGATCGCCAACTTTTATTTTTCCGCGGAAAACACGACCAATACCAATTCGGCCAACGTATTCATTATAATCCAACAAAGCAACTTGGAATTGTAATGGTTCGTCAGAGTTATCAATTGGTGCTGGAATTGTTTTAACAATGGTATCAAATAAAGGATTCATTGTGTGTTTTTGGGCTTCTGGATCTGATTCCAAACTAGAAGTTCCGTTGATTGCACTAGCATAAACAACTGGAAATTCTAATTGGTCGTCATCGGCACCAAGTTCGATGAATAAATCAAGTACTTCATCAACAACCTCTTCAGGACGAGCACCGGGACGATCAATTTTATTAATGACAACGATTGGTGTCAAATGTTGTTCCAACGCTTTTTTAAGAACGAACCGCGTTTGTGGCATTGTTCCTTCAAAAGCATCGACAACAAGTAACACACCATCGACCATCTTCATAATTCGTTCAACTTCGCCACCGAAGTCCGCGTGTCCTGGTGTATCTAAAATATTAATTTTAGTCCCTTGATAATCAACGGCCGTATTCTTAGATAAGATTGTAATCCCACGTTCTCTTTCGATGGGATTAGTATCCATCGCCCGATCCTCCAAATTAATATGTTCATCTAAAGTATCAGACTGTTTTAACATTTCGTTGACCAATGTGGTCTTACCATGATCGACGTGGGCAATAATGGCAATATTGCGAATATCATCTCTACGATTCACTGTACTCTTCCTTTCAAAGTCAAGGTTTCAGGTAAAATTGCACTCAGCTGTTAATTATAACAGAAAATACAAACTATGCGTGAACTTTTTCAGAAAACTCACGGCATAAAAAAACTGTGACGCTCGCCACAGTTTTGAAACTTCAGCTTCATTAATTGTTTTGAAATTCTTCAATCGTTTGTAACGCATTCTTATTCGTTACTAACACTGTTCCAGATTTTAACATATCAACCGGACTGCCGTCAATTCTCGTAACCAATAAATTCAAACTTTCTGCTAATACTCGCCCGGCTGCCATATCCCATGGCGCTAAATGCGAAATATAACCCACTTCATTTCCCAAAAGTACTTGTTGAAACTCAATACCAGCACTTCCAAGTATTCGCGTACCAGAGCTTGCGAGTCCAATCTCCTGTACATGATCAATATTTTTGGCAAACATTGGCCCATTAACACCGAATAACCCTTTGGCCAAAGGTTGTGCACCTGGTGCCGCTAACAAGTGTTCATTCAGATAAACACCCATTTGGGGCCCACCAAAAATAAACCGATTAGCCATAACTGCTAAGATATTACCATAAACTGGCTTTCCATCTTCATATAACGCCAACATCATTGCAAAATTATCCCGTTGTTTAACAAAGTTAATTGTGCCGTCAATTGGATCAACAAACCAAACACGTCCAGTCATCGAAGTAACTTGATCGCCAAATCCTTCCTCACTAATAATCTGATCAGTTGGAAAAGTTGCCTGAATCTGACTAACCAGAAAACGCTCGGTCTCCTTATCCAAATTAGTGACTAAATCAGTCCGCCCTGATTTAGTTTGGATGTTTAACTGTTCATTCATATGCTGCTTAATGTTAGTGGCAGCCTCGTTCATCCATTTGAGTGCTAAAGCATTAACTGCCCGAACTGCTTTTTCTTCCATTTTAAAACACCTCTACTTTGACGTCATCTTAAAGCGTTTTGTTTGTAAGGACCGAGCTAACTTCACGGCCTGATATAGCGAATAATCTGTTGCCGCCTCAAACTCTCGGCCCAGACGCTTTTCCTCCGCCATTGCGGGGACAATCTCTTTAAATGCTGCGTAGGTTTTTAAGAATTCCGTTCGATTAGTTCCCTTTTCATAGGCATCTTCTACTTGGCGAAAAAAATTTGTCACACTAATAATCTCCGCCGTTGTCCACTGGTCATCAAGTGGGTACTGATAATTCTGTTTCATCTAAGCTCCTATCTGTCCCGTTTCAATTTTGGTTAAAAAATCACGGGTCGCTTGCTTAACAATTGTCAACTCACTGGCCTCATCTTCAGCCAATGAGACTGAAGTCAACATTCTAACGCCAGTGTCACTAAGGTAGATCGGCGTACTATAAGCAACTTGTTGTTTATCATCAAAATGGTGTAAAGCAGTAAAAGTTGAAATAAGGCCATCCTCAAAAAATAACGCCCGAATAATTAACTGTAAACTAAGAGTCCGGGTTGCCATTTGTTTGGAATTAGCAATTAGCGTCAGCTGTTGTTCTAATTGTTGCATTTGATCAGCATCAAAATCAGTCGTATCACTGGCCACCAAGCTTAAAAGCGGTGATGCACCCAGATACGCCCGACTCCAGGCAATAATTTTATGCTCTGAATTACCCACCACGTAAGCCCGCACATCATGGCGGCCTACTCGTAGCCGTTTCTGTAATAAGCGCTCCAAAATTAAAGTATCAGTAAAGGTTCCTAGGCCAAAAATGTTGGCCTTTGGTAAACCAGAAAACTTCCAAGCCAAATAAGTAAAAATATCATCATAAGTTTGAAGTAAACATAACTTACCCGCGAATCCTTGACTCATAGCCGTACCAATTAAAGCCCGAAAATGCGGTAAAGTTGCCGCCACATAATCTGCCTTAGATTGTTTTTCCTGCTGTGGCATAATGTCAGTGAGTATTAGCAGGTCCGCGGTCTTTAATAGGCTTGCATCACCGCTTATCAAATCGACATGTGTTTGTAAATCAGCCGCACTAGCCAGCTGGTCAAAAGTAGCCTGATCAAACAAATCATCCTTAATCAAAGCGATTTCAATTGGAAAGTTAGCCAATAAGCAAGAAAATACCGTTTCGTAGACACTGTTCATACCACCACATACCACAATCCGTTTTTTCAAAAATAAGTCCCCCCAAAAAACAACTTAATTGGTTCTATTTTAAGCCTGTCAGTAGCGAAAATAAAAGGTTAAGTTTAAAAGTTGCCATCTTACCGTATTCTTTTTACTAAAAAAATATGCTAAACTATTCTCATAAATTGCGTGAAGCGGAGGAATAGTAAATTGATTACCATGAAAAATATTATCCGGGAGGGCAACGACACACTGCGTTCTCAATCAAAAGATGTCGCCTTTCCGTTATCAGCAGATAACAAAAAATTGGCCCAGGATATGATGACTTTCCTTGAAAATAGCCAAGACCAAAAGATTGCCGAAAAGTACCATTTACGTGCTGGTGTCGGTCTTGCCGCACCACAAGTTGATGTTCCGCTTAACATGGCCGCCGTTTTGGTTCCTGGTCCTGAAGGTGAGGATCCTAGTTTTAAAGACGTTATTATTAATCCAGTAATTATTAGCCACTCCGTTCAGGGTGCCGCTTTATCTGAGGGCGAAGGCTGCCTTTCCGTTGATCGGGATGTCCCCGGCTATGTTGTTCGCCATGATCGCATTACACTGCGTTATTTTGATACCAATGGTGAGCAACATAAAATTCGTCTAAAAAATTATCCCGCAATTGTTTGTCAACATGAAATTGATCATCTTCACGGAACACTTTTTTATGATCACATTAACAAACAGGAGCCATTCTCAATGGAAGATGATGATTTAATCATCGAATAACTAAACTTCGCTATACTAACTTTTAAGATTACCAATCACACCGATTGGTTCTTACGATTAAATAAAAGCGCGACTGCTGCCATAAGTAAATTATGGCACGGCCTCGCTTTTATTTTTCCTTGCTTTAAACAACTGCTAATTAGTCCCTTTTTCAACACTTAGTTTACGCATATCCTTAATGTAGTTCACGGTTCCCTGATTAATCAAATAGGCAATATCAAAATGTAATTGCCCTTTAAATAACCACATATCGGATACAACAAAAACGGGATACCGTGTATCAATGGCCTTTAATCCTTCCGCCTGAGCAATTTCGTTTAAATCAGCCTCAAACTGATCGCTAATTGAGGCCAATTGATCTTTCTTTAGTTGTGCCACTTCAAAATGATACTCAAATAAAAGAACACCTCGACCCCAAATATCGGCCGCAAGCTCCGAACTGGCCCGTTGCGTTTGGGGATCAAATTGAAGTGCCACTTGTTCTTTACTTTGTAACTGCGCTAAACTAACCGTAACAACCTCATCAGTTGTTTGCTGACCATTTGCTTGCAGTATTCGTAATGCACGATTTCGACGCAAACGACGTAATACAAAGAGTCCACCGCCTAGTAATAGGATAAGCACAATAAAAACTACTATAACGATAATATTCATTTACGAGACCTCTTTCATTAGTTTAGTTATTATAGTTACTTTACCACAAACAAGTCCGCTAAAAAATCGACGTGCGTGGTTTGTATACTTATAAAGTGAATTATGCTAAACTTAGGTCACATGTTGTTTCTACAACCATTTGTTCGGTCATTTTGACAATTAAATCGCCGTTAAAAATCCCACCGCAATGTGGGCTTTTTAATAGAGCCAATACATTTTAAAGGAGCGAATCATTTCTATGATTTACAAAGTATTGTATCAGAAGGACAAAGACATCGCACCGCGCCGTGAAAGCACAGAAACACTGTACTTAGAGGCCGATAGCGCTGTTGCTGCACGTGCAATTATTGAACGTAATACCCCCTACAACATTGAATTCATTCAGGAACTCAATGGTAATCATTTAGATTACGAACAAAAAAGTGCTAATTATAAATTAACGGAGTTTTCTGTAAATGAAAAAACTGAACGTCAAGAATAATGAAACCGCCGTTTTTGCCATGGGGGGCCTAGGCGAAATTGGTAAAAACATGTACGGTATTCAATTTCAAGACGAAATTATTTTAGTTGATTGTGGTATCAAATTTCCGGAAGATGAATTATTAGGAATTGATTACGTTATTCCTGATTTTTCGTATGCTATCGCTAATTTACCCAAAATTAAGGCATTAGTCATCACCCATGGTCACGAAGATCATATTGGTGGTATTCCCTTCTTGTTACAACAAATCAACGTCCCAATTTATGCTGGACCATTGGCACTTGCCTTAATTCGGGGTAAATTGGAAGAACGTGGCTTATTGAAGGACGCAGATCTACACGAAATTAATGAAGACACTGTTCTAAAATTCCGCAAAACAAGTGTTTCTTTCTTCCGGACAACACATTCAATTCCCGATACACTTGGGGTTGCAGTCAAAACACCGCAAGGAACAATTGTTGAAACTGGTGATTTCAAGTTTGATCTAACACCAGTTGGCGATCAGCCTGCACCAAATTTTCAAAAGATGGCTAAACTTGGTGGCGATGGTGTTTTGTGTTTAATGTCTGACAGCACCAACGCTGAAGTTCCTAGCTTTACCAAATCTGAACGGTTTGTAGAAACATCAATTCGGCACATTTTTGATCAAATTGATGGCCGAATTATATTTGCTACTTTTGCTTCAAATATTTCACGAATTAAAGAAGCAGCAGATGCCGCCATGAAAAATGGTCGGAAAATTGCTGTTTTTGGCCGTTCAATGCAAAATGCCATTGTCAACGGAACTGATCTTGGTTATTTAGATATTCCTGATGATGTTCTCGTTGAAGGTAACCAAATCAACCAACTACCTGCCAGCGAACTTATGATTCTTTGCACCGGCTCGCAAGGTGAACCAATGGCCGCTTTAAGTCGAATTGCTAACGGTACCCACCGGCAAATCTCCATTCAACCTGGTGATACAGTCGTCTTTTCTAGTAATCCAATTCCTGGTAACACACTTAGCGTCAATCACGTTATTAACGAATTGTCTGAGGCTGGCGCTACTGTTATCCACGGCAAGGTTAATAATGTTCATACTTCTGGTCATGGTGGCCAGGAAGATCAGAAATTAATGCTACGGCTCATGAAACCGAAATTCTTTATGCCAGTCCACGGTGAATACCGAATGCAAAAAATCCACACCGAACTAGCTCAACAAACACACGTCCCTAAGGATCATACTTACATCCTTCAAAATGGTGATGTGCTTGCGCTAACTAGCGATTCGGCGCGAATTGCTGGTCACTTTAATGCCGGTGACGTTTACGTTGATGGTAGTGGCGTTGGTGATATTGGCAATGTTGTTTTACACGATCGGCAAGTGCTCTCGGAAGAAGGCATTGTGATTGTTGTTGCGACAATTAATCTAAAGAAACAAGAGATTTTGGCTGGTCCGGATATCCTATCACGTGGTTTCGTCTATATGCGTGAATCTGGTGAATTGATCAATCAAGGCCAAAAGCGTATTTTTCACGTAATGAAGAACGTTTTTAATAATAACGATACTGTTACTGAAAATATGCTTCGCGAAGCCATTACAGATGATTTGCAAGAATTCTTATTTGAAAAGACTGAGCGACACCCAATGATTTTACCTATGTTGGTTACTGTCTAAACTAAAAGTGTGGTGCGCGGGATGAGACTAATTATCCCGCGCACCACACTTTTTTTGTCCTTTTTTCCGTTAAAAAAATAACTTTGAGTAAACACACAACTTTTGCTTGTCAATTTGAATAACACCGATATAATAGACTTATTGCTTATTAAGGAGTGATTCGTAGTGCCCAGCACGAAAAATTACGTTGTTTTATTGAATGAATTTGCTGGTGGCGGTCAAAGTAAAGAAGCCTGGCCGAAGCTTGCGCAACGTTTAAATCAACATTTAATTAATTACCAATTATACCGAACTGAATATCCTGGCCACGCAACCAAACTGGCTTATAAATTGGCACAAGAAGCTCCTGCTGACACAATTCTAATTGTGGTTGGCGGCGACGGTACCCTTCATGAAGCACTCAACGGTCTTCAACGGATCCCTGAGAATACAATCATTTTGGCCTACATTCCTTGTGGTTCTGGGAATGATTTTGCTCGTGGTGCCGGTATTTCCCGCCAGCCACTGCATGCATTAGAACAACTACTAAAGGTACAGCACCCACGTACGTTTGATGTTGGTCATTATCAGGAAGATTTAGCGCATGAACATGGCTTTTTCATGAATAATATTGGAATCGGTTTTGATGCAGCTGTTGTTCACGCAACTAATCGGGCCCCTTCAAAACGTTACCTAAATAAATATCATTTAGGTTCATTAGCCTACATTGTTTCCCTTGTTGGTACCTTTTTTCGGCAACAAGCTTTTCCAGTTAAAATCACCAGTCAGCAAACAACCACCGAATTTAAACGAGCATTTTTAGTCACAACGACTAATCATCCTTACTTTGGAGGCGGGGTTCCAATTATGCCTTCCGCTTCAATGCACGATCATAAATTAGACCTCGTTGTTATGGAGCGCGTAAACACCCTTTACTTCATCTTTTTATTCATCATGATGTTTCTTCATTTACACACGCATTTTAAGGCAGTACACCATTTTAAAGCAGAAAAATTACGTATTCAGACTGCCAGCGCCGAATTTGGACAGGCCGATGGTGAAAATATGGGTAAGCGTGCGTTTGATATTACTTTCGATGTCCGCCATCAACGCTTTTTATATCGTTAATTATCCATAAACATTTTCGGTGTCACATCATTCATCCCAATCATTGGGTCAATCTGGCCACTCGCAACTAACTGTGGCGTTAAATGATAATCGGCCGCTGGTACTTTTGCCTGCGGTAACTTAGTTGTTACTGGTTCAGAAACTGTTGCTTGATCAGTTGAAACCTCATGTTGATAATCAGTTGATTGATCCTTAATGAGGTTGGCCTTAGCGTAAGGTACTTCAGTACCCTCAAACGTAACTTTTAGTCGGTTAGCTAGTGTCGTCTTTCGATTAATTGATTCATGAGCGACACTATCTAAAAAAGCCTGCTTTTCCCCCACCAAAATTAATAGCTTTTCTGCCCGCGTAACTGCTGTATACAGTAAGTTACGCTGTAACATCCGCTGGTACTGGTGAACCATTGGTAAAATAACCATGGTGAATTCACTACCTTGCGCCTTATGAATTGATGTACAAAAGGCCAAGGTCAATTTACTCCAGTCGTTGCGACCATACGTCACCTCCGTTGCATCAAACTGAATCGTCATCTTATCAGTCTTATCTTCATTACCTTTATCTTTAGCGTATTGAA
Source organism: Loigolactobacillus iwatensis (assembly GCF_003950295.1). Lineage (GTDB taxonomy): Bacteria > Bacillota > Bacilli > Lactobacillales > Lactobacillaceae > Loigolactobacillus > Loigolactobacillus iwatensis. The sequence continues at coordinate 87,905 of NZ_RHNP01000004.1, read as the reverse complement.
TACTAACGACCTCACCAATATCACCATTAAAAACATTTTGTTCCGGGCTATTGACTAAGTGTAAAACCTTATCTCCAATTCGAAAAGTTTGATCACGAAAGCTAACTTCTTTTTTATGATTTTTGGTCATTGGATTTAAGATCTTTTGAACATCAATATTTAATTTATTAATTCCGGCAGCCCCACGGTACATCGGTGCCAGAACTTGAATGTCCTTAGTTGTAAAGCCCTTAGTTTTCGCCCGAGTAACAACTTGTGAAATTACTGAATCAACTTGATAAGCATTACAAGCAATGAAAGAACGATCAACTTTATTTTCAGAAAAATCAGCGGGCAACTTACCTTCTTTAATAGCGTGGGCCAAAGGTATAATCGAAGACTGATCATCTTGCCGGTAAATTTCGGTTAATTCATTTTCTGGTAAAACGCCACTAGTCAATAAATCATAGAAAACTTGTCCTGGACCAACTGAAGGTAACTGATCTTTATCACCAACCAAAATAACCTGCATCGTACTAGGAACAGCATGAATCAACATTCGAAAAAGATAGGTGTCCACCATTGACATTTCGTCAATAATTAATAACCCACCTTCTAAATCCTTAGTTGCGATATCTGGATTGGTTTCACGCCCATTTAGGCCTAATAAACGATGAATTGTGCTGGCCGGCAGATCAGTTGTTTCACTCATTCTTTTGGCGGCACGCCCAGTTGGAGCCGCCAATAAAACGGGAAACGGCTTATCCTTATAATCAGCCTGATCTAGCGACAAGCCGTTTAGCTCACCAAATAGCGTTACAATCGCATTAATAATGGTTGTTTTACCCGTTCCAGGGCCGCCAGTTAGTAAAAAGACACGGTTGGTTAGCGCCATTTTTATCGTTGCAATCTGTGACGCACCATACTGAATTCCAAATAATTTTTCAATCCGGCGAATTTCTTTATCTAAATCACGACCGGGGTAGCTAATTGGGTCTTGTTTCTTCTCAAGTTTTAATAAATGTTCTGCAATTTGCCACTCGGCGTTGTAAAGTGATTTTAAATAAATTCGATTTTCTTCACCAACAATTTTCCCCTGATTAGCCAATTCAACCAACTGTTGGGCGATTGTCTCAGGATCGATCGATTGATTACGACTCTCTTCAAGTAACCGCAAGCTGGCCGTTAATAGTGGCTTTGCGGTCGTATAGGTATCACCATTAGTTTGTGCCAATTCTGTAATTTCCTGTAAAATGGCCGCTTGAATACGTTCAGGCGCATCCGCCGCAAACCCTTGTTTAGCAGCAATGTTGTCCGCTTTTTTAAAACCGATTCCAGCAATATCCGCAACTAATTGATATGGATTTTCCGTAATAATTTTCAGAGTATCTTGCTGGTAACGTTCATAAATTGAGTAAGCCAGCTGACTTCCAAAGCCATAGCCATTCAGGCCAATAATAATCTGATCCATCCCGTTATTTTCGGATAATTCGGTCACTAATGCAGTGATTTTCTTTTGGTTCAGACCTAAGGGTGCCAACACTGAACTATCCTGTAAAATCTTGTTAATTGCGTCAGTCCCCAATGTTGTGACAATTTTTTCAGCCGTTTTTTTACCAATACCCGCAAAGTGATCACTAGACAAATAGGCAATCAGTCCTTCTGTAGTTGTGGGCTTATTCAATTGGTAATTTTCTGCCTGAAATTGTTGGCCGTACTTCGGGTGGGTCACTAACTTTCCAAAAAATTGGTAAGTTTCTTCCTCTTTAATTTCACCAAAACTACCAGTTACGACAATTTCATCCTCGTGCCAATCAAAATTAGCCTCAGTTACCTTGACTAGTAAAACCTTGAAAAAATTCGTGGCATTTTGGAAAAAGATGGCACTCACCTTACCAACAATATTCGGTTTTTCATCTTCATCAAAAAGTGCTAACTCCTCAGCCATACTGCCTCCTACTATTTGTGTTCTTTATCTGCGGTTAAATAACGTTCAATATCAATTAATTGATGCTTTTCTTTTGCAAAATAAGTGGCGTCTAATTCTTTAGCCTTAATAAAATAAGCATTATTCTCCGAATCACCAAGCGCTAATGCCGCCAAACCGCTCTTAAAATTAGCGGCAGCATCTTCTGGTGCACTTGCCAGCGCCTTTTTATAGTAGGTTTCAGCCTGCTTAAATTTGCCTAAAGCCAGCCATAAATCACCAACTAACAGATTGGCATCCTTTTGCCTTGGTTGCGCCTGCTGCGCCGTTAGAGCAAATGCCAACGCCCGAGCATAATCCTGTTTCGCCTGATAAGTTGACGCCAACATATACAACTGATCGTTCTTTAGACGCTTCAAAGTTAAGTGTTGAAACTGCTCCAGTGCTTGGTCGTACTTACCCGCAGAATAATAAATGGTCCCTAAACTATATTTTAGATCTTGATTATCTGGAAAACGTTGCAGAGCAGTTAAAATTAATTTTTCGGCCTGCGTATAATCTTTTAAAACAACCAAAAAAGCGGCCAACTGTAAATAATTATCAACGTTGGTCGGATCATGATCAATTGCCACAACAAGAGCCTTAACCGCCCCTTGTTGGTCTCCTTTTTGCCATAATGCTTTAATTTTTTTATTCATTTAATCACCTAAATTGTATCGGTCGGATCTAATTTCTTTTGAAGATAGTGTGTATCATTCCATTTAAGCAACTGGTAAGACTCACCACTATCCGTTGTTTCAATTGTTGTGACGCTAGTGTTTGATAAACCGCCATTTTTACGCATATCGGCAATTGGCGTTCCTAATAATGATTGAATCAACGCCGTTAAAGCAGCTCCGTGACTGACAATAAGATATTGCCCGTGCCCATTATCTTGGGCAACAATTTCGCGAATAGCTGGTTGCATTCGTTTAATCAAATCAGGAAAATTCTCGCCGGCAATATTTTTAGGATTATAGTCTGCCGGTGCATACCGAAATGCATGTAGTTCTTGGGGAAAATTCTTTTCAACTTCCGTAAACTGCATCCCTTCCATTTGGCCTAAATTAAATTCACGTAACCGATCGTCTATCGTAACTGGAATATTACCTGGCAAAAGACGATCAAGTTCTAAGGCCGTTGTTTTTGCACGTAACAACGGACTACTATAAATTCGATTGAAATGAAGGGGGGCTAGAAATCCCGCCAAATCCTTAATCCCAGTATAACTTTCTTTGAGTAAAGGCGAATCGCCGTGCGCCCCTTGGTAACGTCCTTCTAAATTCCACTGCGTTTTGCCATGACGAATAAAATATAATTTAGTCAATTTTTCGGACTCCTTAACTACCTTTCCTACATTATGCTTAATTAGACCAGTAAATTCAAGGGGAAGTCCGTTTGCAAAATAAAAAAGAGCAGGGCATTTAGTCCCAACTCTTCCGCAAATTAAACGTACTGCAAAACACGATCATCATTATAGGCGGCATTAATGGTACCACTGCCTAAGCACTCATCGCCATCATAGAGTACAACTGCTTGTCCTGGTGTAATTGCCCGAACTGGCTCATCAAACTCAATTAAGGCCGTCTGATCAGCGTTTAAATGGACAGTAACCCCAGTATCCTTCTGCCGATAACGGAACTTAGCTGTTACGTGGAAAGTAGTCCCCCGATCAAGCTTAGACGTAAAAGCAAACTTAGATGCCTCTAAATGGGTTGCGTACAAGTGCTCGTTGTGAAAACCTTGACCAACGTAAAGTGTATTGGTCTTTAAATCCTTACCAATAACGAACCAAGGGTCATTGCTCTTACCGTTGCCACCAATACCTAAACCTTGGCGCTGACCAATTGTATAGTACATTAGACCGTCATGAGTACCCTTAACTTCCCCATCAACCGTCATCATCTTACCTGGTTGGGCTGGTAAATATTGACCTAAGAACTGCTTGAAGTTCTTCTCGCCAATAAAGCAAATTCCCATCGAATCTTTCTTTTCGGCTGTAGCCAGACCGTACTTAGCGGCTACCTTCCGAACCTCTGGCTTTGTCATCTCACCAAGCGGAAACATAACCTTCTGTAGCTGATCCTGGGAAAGTTGACTTAAAAAGTAAGTTTGATCCTTATTGCCATCAACGCCGCGCAACATATGCACGGTCCCATTAGCATCCTTTGTTACCCGAGCGTAATGCCCAGTCGCAATATAGTCTGCACCTAATTCTAAAGCATAATCTAAGAATGCCTTGAACTTAATTTCTTTATTACAAATAACGTCTGGATTTGGTGTTCGTCCATGCCGATACTCATCCAAGAAATATTCAAAGACCCGATCCCAGTACTCCTTCTCAAAATTAACGGAGTAGTACGGAATTCCAATCTCGTTAGCTACTTTGGTGACATCCTTGTAATCTTCGGTAGCAGTACAGACACCATTTTCATCGGTATCGTCCCAATTTTTCATAAAGACACCAACAACGTCATAGCCTTGCTCCTTTAAAAGGAGTGCAGCTACTGAGGAGTCGACACCGCCAGATAAACCGACGACAACGCGCGTATTAGCGTTTGCGTTTTCGCTCATTAGATCACCATCATTTCAAATAGATTCTGAAAATCCACGATTTGAAGGTCGCTTAATTCAGTAACTTTTATTATAACAACCCACCATTAGATTGCAAGAAACTAACAAAAAATAAGTAATTACTAGTGAGAACTATTTTTGCTCATCACCAGTGACTACTTACACTTGAAATAATTGGTTAAATTTTTTTCTGAATGACTTTACGTTCAATTAAATCGGCAACAATAAAATTGAATTGTTCTACTTTTTCCGCGCTATCCTGACGTTTAAAAATGTCAACTGGCTGCAAACCATTGGCAGTGGTAACGGACATCGTAAAACCACTCAAATCCTTGGCCACAGTGATTTTCAACTTAATTGCTTGTTTAACCGGCGCCGTTGGATCTAACGGCCGGGCAAAAGTGAAGCTGCCATTCTTTTTTTCCATGAAACCAACGTCTCTTAATGTATAGCGTTTTACTTCTGAGCTTAACTCATAAACGGTTGAGTCGCCCTTTACGCTATCAGTTTTCAAAAAAGCCATTTTAAATAACCTCCTAAGTTCACAATGATATTTTTTCGTAAACCCCAAAATCTAATTTACAGATAATGGCAAATTATCCGCGTGTGAAAATTTGTACCAACAAACATAACACTTACTAGGCTCTCCAAAGTTCTTTTTTGCGTCCTAAGAATAAAATGATCCTTACCGCTAATTTGTTGCTACCTTTGGTTCTTGCTTTACCCGCGCAATAATTTTAACTAAGGTTGTAACAAATGCATCAATTTCTGCAGCTGTATTGTCCTTACCAAAGCTAATTCGAATCGATTCTTCAACCCGCGGACTCGCTTTACCATACATCGCCGTTAAAACATGGGATGGTTCAAGGCTGCCGGCAGTACAAGCTGAGCCACCAGAAATGGCAAAACCTGCAAGATCCAGGTTCATTTGTAAAACGTAAGTTGAAACGCCCTTAATCCATAAATTTAAAACGTGTTGTAAATTTGTTGGCTCCAGGCCACCATTGACAGCAAATGCTACTTGGTTCTGCTTTAGCCCGGTAATAATCTGTTGTTTAAAGCCAGCATAGCGCTTCTGGCGTTTTTGTTTTTCAGTTGTTGTATCTAACTGGACGGCCTTCGCAAAGCCTGCAATGGCCGGAATATTTTCAGTACCGGCCCGGCGTTTATCTTCTTGATCGCCACCCTTAATAAAACTAGGGAAATTAACGCCCTCCCGCCGGTACAAGAAACCTAATAACTTCGGCCCATTAAGCTTATGAGCCGAAACTGAAAGTAAGTCAATGTGATCACGTTGAACGTCAATATCTAATAGTCCATAGGCCTGAACTGCATCTGTATGGAACCAAGCCTGATGATCTTTTAAGATTTCACCAATTTCGTGAATTGGCATATGACTACCAACCTCATTATTTCCGGTCATAATTGTCACTAAAATGGTATCTGGACGTAAGGCCTGCTTAAAATCGGTTAAAGAAATCTGGCCGGCCTCATCAACGGGTAAATAAGTCACTTCAAAACCTTGTGTTTCCAAAAACTGCAGTGGCTTTAAAATTGCCTCATGTTCAATTGCCGTCGTAATAATGTGTTTGCCTAGATTCTGCCGTTTAAAAGCAGTTTGCATCACGGCCGTATTATCGCTTTCAGTACCCCCGCTCGTTAACATAATTTCGTTTTCGTTAGCATTGATACTTTTGGCAAAAATTTGTCGACTATCATCCAAAACCTTTCGCGCGGCGCGGCCAAAGTAATGAATGTTAGAAGCATTACCAAAATTCTGCTGCATTTGCTCCGTCATTACCTGGATAACCTCAGGCGCCATTGGTGTTGTCGCGGCATTATCTAAATAAACGTGTTTCATTTTAATTTCAATCTCCTTTTCAAAAGTAAGCAGATTAAAGTTTAGCATACTTTCGGTAACAAGCAAGAAACCAGCCCTTAAACACCGGCGACCTGATCAATTAAAGCTAGTACCATCTGGGCAGACTGCTTACCAGCATCAATAATAAAATCATCAAAATTAACGCCAGCATTTTCATCACCAACGTCACTCATCGCTCGAATGACAACAAATGGGACCTTAAACTGAGTTGCCACTTGAGCAATTGCTGCACCTTCCATTTCACCTGCTAGTGCATCAGGAAAATTAGCCAGAATTTTATCCGTTGCTGCCTTACCGGCAATAAATTGATCTCCCGAAACAATCAAACCAACGTGCGTCGTTAAAGCCACTTGTTTGGCCGCTGCTACCACGCGCTGAACCCATGCTTTGTCCGCAGTAAACCGAGCTGCTTGTTGGGGTAATTGTCCAATCGCATAACCAAAGGCCGTAGCATCGACATCATGGTAAGCCAATTCACTGGAGATAACGACGTCCCCAATCTTAAGCCCACTGCCAATTCCACCGGCAGAACCAGTATTAATAACAACATCTGGCGTGTAGTGGTCCAACAATAAACCAGTGGTCATACCTGCTTGAACTTTACCAATTCCTGAACGAACAAGAATAACTGTTTGGTCGGCAATAATACCATTATAAAAGTCAACCCCGGCAATCGTACGGTGTGTTAAATTGCTCATTTTGCTTTGTAATAGCTTAACTTCTTCCTCCATAGCGCCAATAATTCCAATCTTCATTACAAAAACTCCTTCTAACTAATTATATTTAAACAAAAAATAAGACTAAATAAGTGAGAATGATCAAGATTAAGACAATAATAATTGCCCAGTTTAAGCGATGTTTTAAACGTCCAACTCGTTGATCACCTTCTGGTTGCCGTTTACTTCTACTTTTAGGGGCCGCGCTCTGTTCTGGTTGCTCAACTGGTTTAGTTTGTTGTCTACGGTATGCTTCACGACTTTGTGGTTGCTTATTATCCGCCATAAATTCGCTTCCTTCTATTTATTATTTGTTACCGCGAGTTCCCACTGCTGTAACGCGATAACCGTTTTCGCATCACAAATCTTTCCTTCTTGTTGTTTGACTTTGGCCTCTTGCAACGTCAATGGGTGTAGCTGTAAAAATTCATCCTGATCTTGTGGTAATTGCTTTTCTACCGGCCAAATATTATCTGCTCGGTAAAGCCATAATTGTTCATCCGCAAAACCTGGTGAGGAAAAGAATTGGCAAACCAGCGTTAATTGATCGGAAGTAAAACCAGTTTCTTCATTTAATTCGCGCCAAGCAGCATCTTCAGGCGTTGCATCACGCTGATCTAATTTACCTGCCGGAATTTCATACGTGACTTGTCGTAATGGTTCACGCCACTGTTCCACGAAAATCATTCGGCCATCATTAGTAACCGGCATAATCGCAGCCGCACCAGGGTGTCGAATAATCTCCCGAGTTGCCTTTTGTTGGTTAGGTAACTGTACTTCTTCGATTTCCAAATCAAGCATCACACCATGAAACAACTTTTTAGTTGTCAAAACTTTTTCTTCAAATTTCATTTAGCGACTCCCATTCAAGTTATTTATTTAATCATACTGACATTTCGGATGAATTTCAATTGACATTTATTTAGTCAATAGTTAGGATTACTTAAAATTCAACCTTTAGACTTAGCAACAGTAAATTCTGATGTGTTAAAATAAAGCTACAAAAGTGATCCATGAATGGAGTTGACCTACTATGAAGAATCAAAAGAAAAGCACCCGCTATTTCTGGTTACTAATTGATTTTTTTAGCCTAATTGGCAGTTATTTTTTATTAAATGAACTACTTAACTTTAAGAGTTGGATTAGTTTAATTGGTGCACTACTCATCACAGCAATCATTGTGTCACTGCAACCAAAACACCCTCGAAAAATAAGCTACAAAAGTGTTCCTAGTGATCAATTGATGGCACATTACAAAAAAACCGGAATGTCAGAACGGGATATCGACTTCTTCCGGGGAACAATGGCAGACGCCAAAGTGCAAATCGATCAGCTTGAAAAAAACATGCAACGTGTTCCAAAACTTAAAGCAATTGAACTACATGATGAGCCAGTTAAAGTTAGTCAGGCAACATTTAAGGCGTTAGTTGCTAAACCGGCAAAACTTCACTTGGCGGCCGACTTTCTTTATCGGCATTTACCAACTTTAGTCGATCTCACCACTAAATATATTCAAATTAGTCAACATGAAGTGAAAGACAAAGATACCTATGTCGTTTTGGATAAAAGTGCCGCTCTCATTACTGATTTAGCGCAACAATTAAAAAAAGACTACGCAGCGATTGTAGCCGACGACCTGGAAGATCTGGACGTCGATATGAGCCTAGCTAAGAAGACCTTAGAAAAAGCAAAGACCGCGGGAAAGGAATCCAACTTAGATGAGTGATATAGAAAAAAAGCCTACCAACAAGGTCGAGAAAACTGATCTCCTTGAGAATTTACTGCAGAACCCTTTAGAAACACCAACTAATGAAGTTAGTCAGGCACAACCTGAACAAGCCAATCAATTAGTTGATCGGCTACCTGAAGAACAACAACAAGAAGCCCAAAAGTTAGCCCAACAAATTAGTGTAGATGACGCGCAATCAATTATGAATTATGGCGCTCAGGCCCAAAAGAAGCTCGGCGAATTTTCACAGGGCATGCTGAGCAAAGTTCAAAGCCAAGATACTGGTGCAATTGGTGATGCACTGAGCGACCTGATGTACCGTCTAAATGAATCAAGCCCGGAAGAATTAAAATCTGGCGATAGCAACGTTTTTAAACGTATGTTTGGCCGCGTCAAAAAATCAATCTACGAAACACAGGCTAAATATCAAAAAATTGGTGCCCAGATTGATCAAATCGCCGTTAAACTAGATAAACAAAAAAACAATCTCACTAACGATAACCGCCTATTAGAACAGCTTTACACAAAAAATAAGGATTATTTTGACGCGCTAAATATTTATATTGCTGCTGGCGAGCTTAAATTAAACGAAACCAAAACCACCTTACTCCCTGCCGCAAATAAAAAGGCACAAACAAGTGGAAACCAAATGGACGTTCAGGCGGTCAATGATCTCACTCAATTTGATGAACGCTTGGATAAGCGAATTTACGACCTCAAGTTGGCCCGGGAAATTACGATTCAACAAGCACCACAAATTCGTTTAATTCAAAATACCAATCAAGTTTTGGCTGAAAAAATACAGTCTTCAATTAATACAGCTATTCCACTTTGGAAAAATCAGGTGGCAGTTGCACTCACCTTACTCCGGCAACGTGATGCGGTGACGGCTCAGCGGCAGGTTTCAGAAACAACCAACGATCTACTTAAAAAGAATAGCGAAATGCTGAAAGTTTCTTCAATCGAAACAGCTAAGGAAAATGAACGTGGCGTCGTTGACATTGAAACCTTACAAAAGACACAAAATGACCTTGTTGAAACCTTACAAGAAACACTTAAAATTCAGCAAGAAGGCCGTGAAAAACGACAAAACGCCGAATTAGAATTATCTACCATGGAGAACAATTTACGTGATCAACTCCTCGCGTTAACCAATCAACATCAAAATCCTGATGCCTGACTAAGCGCAAGAAGTGAGTGGGACAAAAGTCGATTTGGGTTTACTGCGTATCCAGACTTTTGGCACACGCTCTAGCATAATGTTCGACAACAATAAGAGACTAGGACTTTTGTCTAGGCCTCTTATTTTTTGTCGCGCTTTATTAAATTAGATTACATTTTTTGAGACTACTCGCTGCTGTTTAAACAACCAGTAACCCATCAACGTCGCCATTAAACAAATAATTAATGTTATCAGGAAACTAACATGCATCCCGTAAATAACAATCAAATAAATTGAAACAGTTGGATTTTGACTAAATAAAACTACCGTAGCCTTTGCGATTTTTAATCTTCTTTTAATCAGCTAAAGTAAATATTTGGATAAATCCCTACTCTGTTTTCTGAAAGCACCTTATTCCTTTAATCGGCTAAAAATCAATTACGTGTTTAATTTCACGTAAAAAGTAGCTAATGACAAGGGCTCACTTTGTCATTAACTACCTTTTATGTGGAACTTAAATAACTAAATCACTTATAAACTGGCAACAAAATTTCGATAGGCCGTTTGCTCATCCGTTTTTTGTAACTCAACGTCCGCAAAATTAGCCGCTAATAAATCAGCTAAGGAAAGTGTCACCACCCCGGTAAAGGTTGCATTACCAATAAGTTCCATCCAATAATTTTGCTCCGCTGATCGGTCATGGACCAAAGTTTTAACGACACCACCTGGATTGCGAACTGTAATTGGACTTTCAAAATCAGCACCTTGTTCCAATACAGTAATTAAACTAGCCGCCGACATTCCCGTTCCACAGGCATTGGTAAACCCTACTCCGCGTTCGTAGGTTCGTACAAAAATACGATTTTGCCCCAATACTTCAACAAAACTAACGTTCACTCCATCTGGAAAATAAGGATTGGCCCCATCGTTTAAATAACTGGCAATTCTGCCTAATTCTGGTCCAAGTAAAGTAGTGTGATCAACAAAACTGATTAAATGAGGATTAGGCACCGCAACTGCAGTAAAATAAAGCTGCTGGGAAAGGGCCGGTATTTTTTTATGGTGTAATTCAGAAAGATCTGCCACATGCATCTTTAAATCGGTTGCAGCAAAACTAACTGGTGAAATCTCTGCCTGATAAGTCGCAATTCCTGGGGCTAAGCTAGGTGCGTGCTTAACTTTTAAATCAGCGTACATCGTTTCAATTTTAAAAGTTTCTTGTTGTTGCTTTTCCCCTAAATAACGAGCAACTGTCCGAATACCGTTACCGCACATTGACGCCTCGCTACCGTCCGCGTTAATAACGCGCATCTTTCCAGCCACACCAGGATGCTCAGATTGCGTAACTGATAGAACACCATCAGCACCACCAACTAAACCTTCTGAGCGCTTAGCAACATTTTGGGTCACTTGTTTTAATTCATTTTCAGTTAGTTGCCGATCAAGTTGTGTTTGGTCAAGAATAAAAAAGTCATTTTCTGAGCCGTGTACTTTGGTTAGAGTTACGTTCATTTTTCTGCCACCCATCGTTAAATTTAAATTATAGTTTAGCACAATTTCTCTGAGAAAACTATTAACAAAGCCTACAAAAAATCGTAATAGCCCTAAGACCATTACGATTCTTAATAGTATTATTTTGTTAATCGTCAAACCCTTCACTAACTGCTTCAGGATAATGAGTTTCAACAATTTTAGCACAACGACCACAGAAACGAGGTAATTTGGCGTCAACCCCAATATCTGTTCGTGTCATTCGACAACGTGGGCAGACCTCACCTGGCGCGTGCGCCACAACGACAGCTACATCATCAAAGACTGCAGCATCAGTTGGTGCAGTTGATTTGTCACCCTTAATCTCTAGACCAGAAACGATCAAGATCTGCATAATATTAGCGTCCAATTCATTTAACAACGCCTTGACTGGTTCTGTTGGGTATAAGGTAACCTGGGCCTCTAGGGACTTACCAATCACCTTAGCATCCCGGGCCTCTTCTAATGCCTTTAAAACGTCCGATCGAACCGTCATAAAGCTTTCCCAACGGTCTAATAACTCGGTCTCATTCGGAAAATGATCAACTTCGGGCATTTCTGCTAGCTGCACGTACTCATCATTTTCTTTTAGGTATGACCAGACCTCTTCAGTTGTATGCGGCAAAATTGGTGTTAATAATTTAGCGAGTACAACTAAAACCTGATACATTACAGTTTGCATTGAACGCCGTTTAGGATCATCTTCAGCCTCAATATAGATAACATCCTTTGCAAAATCCAAGTAAAAGGCTGATAAATCAGCAATAATAAAACCACTGACAACCTTATAAACAGTTGCAAAGTCATAGTTATTGTACGCCTTCAAAACGGTTGCTTTTAATTGATTCAGGCGAACCAAGAGGTACTTATCAACGGATTGTAGGTCCTTGTAAGCAACTTCATTTGCTTTTGGATCGTAATCAGTCGTATTAGCTAACATAAAACGTAACGTATTACGAATCTTACGGTAACTATCCGAAACCTGCTTAAAACCATCCATTGAAACCCGCACATCAGCAGAAGTATCAACGGTTGATACCCACAAACGGATAATTTCAGCACCCATTTGTTTAATGACTTTTTCTGGTGAAATAACGTTACCAAGTGATTTGCTCATCTTTTTACCATTTTTATCCATGGTAAAGCCTTGCGAAATAACTTGTTTATACGGTGCGTGTCCAGAAACGGCCACACTTGTAATTAAACTAGAATTAAACCATCCACGATACTGATCGGAGCCCTCTAAGTAAAGATCAGCAGGATAAGTTAAATAGTCACGCTCGGCTAAAACGCCTTGATGGGATGAGCCTGAATCAAACCAGACATCCATAATATCAGTTTCCTTGGTAAACTGACCATTAGGTGAATGTTCATTGCTAAATCCTTCTGGTAATAGATCTTTAGCTTCACGGTCAAACCAAATGTTGGACCCATATTTAGCAAATAAATCAGCGACGTGGTTAGTTGTTTCTGGCGTAATAATTGCCGTTCCGTCTTCGGCATAGAAAATTGGTAACGGCACGCCCCAAACACGCTGCCGGGAAATAACCCAGTCGCCACGATCGCGAATCATGTTATAAAGTCGTGTTTCACCCCAACCGGGCAGGAACCTAACCTCTTTAATTGCGGCCAAGATTTGATCCCGGAAAGCATCTACGGAAGCAAACCACTGTGGTGTTGAACGGAAAATAACTGGTTTTTTAGTCCGCCAATCCATTGGGTAACTATGCAAATAAGGCTCTTGTTTTAAAAGCAAACCGGCATCACTAACCTTTTTAAGTGCTAATTTGTTGGCCTCTTCGTAAAATAAGCCTTCGAAACCAGGTGCTTCAGCAGTTAGCTTACCTTGAGCATCAACTGGCGACAAGATATCAAGTCCGTAACGCTTACCAGTATTGTAGTCATCATCCCCTAATCCAGGTGCAGTATGAACTAAACCGGTACCAGAATCTAAAGTGACGTAATCACCTAACATAACCAGTAATTCACGATCATAAAATGGATGGCGGGCAGTCATCCGTTCCATATCCTTACCCTTAATGGTTTTAACCGTTTGAACGTCTTCCCAGCCAGCTTTTTCAGCAACTGTTGCCACTAACTCTGTGGCAACAACAAATTGGCGTGTTTCGCCAGCGGGTTGAACAACTGAATAATCATAGTCAGCAGCAACAACAACACCTTCACTGGCTGGAATGGTCCATGGCGTGGTTGTCCAAACGACAAAATAAGTATTGTTATCCAAAAGTCCCTTACCGTCAATAATTTGTTCAGCAAAGTAGGCCGAAGGTGATTCAATATCCTTATACTCTAACTCCGCCTCAGCCAAAGCAGACTCAGATGATGGTGACCAGTGAATTGGTTTGTTGCCACGATAAATATAGCCTTTTTTAGCCATTTCGCCGAAAACACGTACCTCTTGCGCTTCAAATTCTGGCGCTAGTGTTACGTAAGGATTATCCCACTCACCTGAAACGCCTAACCTTTTAAAGTCAGTCTTTTGTTTTTCAACCTGTTCTAACGCATATTTTCGACATAATTCACGAAATTCGGTCGTTGACATTTTTTTACGATCATAACCTTGCTTCGTTAATTGCTGTTCAATTGGGAGACCATGTGTATCCCAACCAGGTACGTAGGGCGCACGGTAACCTGACATTGATTTAAAACGCACAATAATATCCTTACTAATTTTGTTTAGCGCATGCCCAATATGAATATTACCATTTGCGTATGGTGGCCCATCATGTAAAATAAAGGTTGGTTTACCTTCATTTAACTCCTGTCGTTTTTCATATAGTTTATTGTCTTCCCAAGCCTTTTGCCATTGTGCTTCACGAACTGGTAAATTACCTCGCATTGGAAACTTTGTTTTTCCTAAATTTAAAGTATCTTTAACTCGCATCTATCCAGCACTTCCTTTTTTATTATTTACAAACTCAATTAAGCCATAAAAATGAGTACAAAAAAAGACCTCGTTCCTATTGGGACGAAGTCGTCGTGGTACCACCCAGTTTCGAGAAACAGTGTTCTCCTCAACTTATGATAACGGTCATAAAACCGACGCCTCTTACTGGATATTCAGAGGTGCTGAAATTGAGATGATCTGTTTATTAATAGTGCACTGCTAGCCTTTCACCTACCACTAACTCGCTTTTGTGTTGTTAATAAACTTGCTGTTCTCAATAAAAAATATTATTTATCTGTATTCTTTTGCTTAGTTGCCTCAGCTACGGTTGTATTTAAAGCTGGTGCACCGTCTTTAGCGACTGGTCGCTTTTCATCATTAGGAAAAATAATCATTGTTTCTCCAGAATCTTGTTGTTTAACCGCAGACGCTGGTACATCACTAGTAACTGCTTTTTGTGAATGATTTGAGTTTACGCTACTAGCCTGTTTTTTGTCAAGCGCAGGTTGTTGTGCATTTACGCGTGTGTTACGTACTGGCATATCATCATGTGCCAATAACTCGTCCCAATCCTTACTCTTAACGATCTCCAACTGGGATTCCAGCATAACTTGTAGCCGTTGTCGGAATACACGAGTTTGTTTCTTAAGATCTTCAGTTTCTGCCGTAATCTGCTTAGCTTTTTGTGAGGCATCGGCCAAAATCCGGTTAGATTTTTCTGTCGATTCATTAAGTAGATTTTGCGAATTTTTTTGCGCTTCTTGATTAATAATGTCGGCTTCTTTTTGCGCATTCGTTTTAACTTTATCCGCTGCTTCTTGTGCAACAATAATTGATTGATTCAAGGCATCTTTTAACTGATTGAAGTAAGTAACCTTCTCTTCACTAGCCTTTAAAGCAGTTTCAAGATCGTCCTTTTGCTTCAACGCTGCCTCATAATCTTTAATAATTTGATCAAGAAAATCATTAACTTGATCTTGATCGTAGCCGCGCATTTTAACATTGAATTCTTTATTATGAATATCTAACGGGGTTAATGCCATAAAAATACCTCCAAAAAACTATTTTCTTAAAATGCCAAGTTGTAAACGGTATTTCTCCTTTTTAGTTTTACCTTCAATCTCGCGCAGTTGAATTCGTCCAAATCCGCGCACGGAAATAATATCTAGTAAACCAAGTTCAAAATCAGGCCGTTCAAAGGCTTGCCAATTCAGTTTTATTTTACCATTTTCCACTAATTCTTTCGAACGCTGTCGCGAAATATTATAAACTGACGAAATTAAAGCATCAATTCGTAAAGAACTAGTTGTTACTTGTTCAATTTGCCAAGCATCCTTAGGAATCAATAATTCCGTATAATCCTCGGTTTCTAGATGAACAGTTACGCGCCCAATCTTAGTAATCTGAAGAGTCACGTAATCAACCATACTCTTTTCAACAAAAAACTGCCACCGATTACCATCCGTCATAATATCACCGAAAACATCACGACTGATACCGGCATTAACTAAGGTTCCTAATATCTTAGCGTGAGAGAGCTGTGTGAATTTTTGTGGATAACGAATTTCAAATAATTGAATTTCAAAATCATCACTTACGGGTTCAAAATAATCCGGAAAAATTAACACTCGCTTTCGCTCAGCATCAGTGTAGCCACCCCCAAATTGGTAACGTAAATCACTTTTGGCACTAATTAGCGACTCAACAATAAATTGTTGCCGCGGGTCTAAAAAATTTGATAAATAGGGCCGGTATTGATCTTCAACGTCTTGCACCCAACTAGCAACCTGGTCAATGAATGGTGCCTCTTCTTTACGAAAATGCTGATAGACCACGCTATCCATCTTTTTCAACCCCTTCTCTTACGTGAAAAGCCGCATCAAAACAACAGCCAAAAAATATAACCCACGTTGGACCAACCAAAGTACGATGAACGCGGCCCAAGGTGCAAAGCTAATCCCACCAATTGACGGAATAATACGGTAAAAAATATTTAAAAAGGGCTCACATATTCGCCCCATTAGTTGACCCAACCGTGATTGATAAGCGCCTGGAAACCAAGACATTAAAACATAAATCATTAAAAGTATCATGTACAGGTAAATTGCCCGATCCAAGATATAATAAAGTCCGCTAATGAAAGCTACCAATTCTGTTCCTCCTTTAATTTAGCCTGAGGAGCATACTAACTTAAACCATCTTGGCGTAACACATCGGACAGATTGCCATCAACTTCAAAATTAGCTGGCGTACAAAGAAAAATTTCTTCACCAACTCGCTCGATTTCACCGTTAATTGCAAATACAGTTCCATTCAAGAAATCAACAATCCGTTTTGCTTGTGCTTGATCAATTCGTTTAAAATTAAGTACGACTGCTCGATTGCTCATTAAATGTGTTGCAACTTCCTTAACATCCGAATAAATTCGGGGTTCAAAAATAACTATTTTACTTGCCTTAGCCGGTCCAGCAGTGATTGGAACGACCTTTTGCTTATTAGTTGTTCGTAAATTTGGTGTTTGGGGTTGAAGTGCCTGATTAGTTTTTGTACTAACAGTCGTTTTGGGTGCTGGTGCAATATAATCATCTGCATCATCCGTCATTCCAAAAAACTTACTTAAATTAAATTTACTAGCCATCACGGTTCCTCCCCAATTTTAGTTAATAGTGAGCTTAGGCATCAAATAAAGCCGTCCCAACACGGACAAAAGTTGCACCCTCAAGAATTGCAA
Organism: Loigolactobacillus iwatensis; assembly: GCF_003950295.1. Classification (GTDB taxonomy): domain Bacteria; phylum Bacillota; class Bacilli; order Lactobacillales; family Lactobacillaceae; genus Loigolactobacillus; species Loigolactobacillus iwatensis. Next base: position 70,731 of record NZ_RHNP01000004.1, on the reverse strand, counting down.
TCTGATAATCATGGCTCATCCCCATACTTAACTCACGACAAGGTGCAGTTGGTAATTCTAAAGCTTGTACCTCATCCCGTTTTAACTTAAGTTGATGAAAAAGCCGATGTAACTGCTCATCATTTGCATCTCTAGGGGCCATTGTCATTAAGCCGACAACTAGAACCTTGTCATCTGGCTTGACTTCCTGCACTAATGGTACAACGTTAGCCAACGAAACACCAGATTTACTCTCTTCCCCGGATACATTGACCTCAATAAAACATTTTACGGGCTGGTTTGCTCGCTTCTGAATTTCTGTTGCCAATTCTACTCGGTCAAGGGAATGCAAATAATCAATCTGGTTAATGACTTTTTTAACCTTACGTTTTTGTAATGAACCAATGAAGTGCCATTTTAAATCGTGGTTTTCTTTAAAGGCCAATTGCTTTTCAGCCAAACCTTCCGGCCGATTTTCAGCAAGATTAGTTACTCCAGCAGCGACTACCTGCTGGGCCTCACCAACCGAATGATATTTTGTTACACCAATTAAAGTGACTTGATCTTGCCGGTTGGCCGTCACCATTGCCTGATCAATCGATTTTTTAACTACAGCAATATTTTTGCCAATTGTCATGAAACTCATCCCTTATTTAATGAGAGCAAACCTGAATCTGGTTAAGCCTTAAATAATCCGGATTTTATCTAATTACGACGCCGTTTGAAGAATGGTGGTGTATCTAAGCCATTACCATCATCCTTAGAATTGTCTTGATCGTCATTTGCTGTATCCGTCCGCCGGAAAACATCAAAATCTGGTTTTTGTGCATCATTTAGACTGTCATCATTATTAGTTGACTGCCGCCGTGTCGGTTCCTGACGAATATCCCAGTTACCAAACGGATCATCACTTTTACTTGATGTTTGACGACTTCGAGTTGTTTGGGTCTTATTATGTTCTGGTGGGGTCTGTTTATCAGTTGAATTATTCGTTGACCGTAAAGCCTGTTCAGACCGCTGTTCTCCACGACGGTTACCTTGAATTTTATTCGTATCAATCCCAGTTGCAATGACAGTAACTACGACCTCATCACCAAGATTTTCATTAATTGAAGTCCCAAAAATGATATTGACGTCACTTGTTGAAGCCTGTGAAACAATATCGGAAGCATCCTGCGCCTCAAATAATGATAAATCTGGGCCACCGGTAATATTTAATAATACTTGTTCTGCGCCATCAATTGAAACTTCCAATAATGGTGATGAAATAGCTTTTTTAGTTGCTTCGGCCGTACGATTTTCACCAGTAGCAGAACCAATTCCCATCAACGCAGATCCTTGATTTTGCATAACTGTTTTAACATCAGCAAAATCCAAGTTAACGTAGCCAGGCGATGTGATTAAATCAGAAATACCTTGAACACCCTGACGCAGTACATTATCTGCTTCATGGAAGGCTTCCAACATAGGTGTCTTTTTATCAACAATTTCTAGTAACCGATTATTAGAAATAATGACTAACGTATCAACATGCTGCTTCATTTCAGCAATGCCCTCGGCAGCATTTTTGGCCCGCTTTGGTCCTTCAAAACTAAATGGCCGGGTTACAACACCAACTGTTAAAGCACCTAAATCCTTAGCCGTTTTGGCAATAATTGGTGCCGCGCCCGTTCCGGTACCACCACCCATGCCAGCAGTAACAAAAATCATATCTGCACCTTTTAAAGCCTCTGCTAATGATTCTTCACTTTCTTCGGCAGCCTTTTGGCCGATTTCAGGTGTTGAGCCTGCGCCAAGTCCCCGCGTTAACTTCGGTCCTAATTGAATTTTTGTTTCTGCATCGGCACTATCCAACGCCTGAACATCAGTATTAGCCGTAATGAATTCAACGCCCTTGACATCCTCTGAGATCATCCGGTTGACAGCATTGCCACCGGCACCACCAACACCAATGACTTTAATTATGGCGCCTGTATTTTGATTTGAATCTAAAGAAAATTCCATAAATTGTTCCTCCTATAAGGTTCTGCTGTCATCTACTCAAAGAAATTGCTTAAAAACTTACGAATACCGGAAAAACTTTCCTTCTTTTCCGTCGTTTGTTTTTCAGTTGTTGCTTCCACAACCGGCTCTTCCTGTTTTTTCACTGTTGCTTTGGGTACTGTCTTTAGATTACCACCTAAAGCACTTTGTGCAAGCAAATCAATTTCACCGAGGTTTGCCGTATAACTAATCAGACTTAAAGCCTGTGCGAAAGAAGGATGGCGTAACCCCATCTCATCAGGAATATAGAGTTTAACGTTATGCTTAAAAATATCGCTAGCCAATTCAGCGATGCCTGGTAACGCCGTAACACCGCCAGTCATAACAATACCCCCAGGCAAATCAAACGCGCCAATCTTTTCTAGCGCCTTATTCATTCGCTCAAAAACCTGAGTCAAACGAGCCTCAACAATTTCTGCCAAATATTTTTCACTTATCGTAACTGGTGCATCCTGACCAACAACTTCAACCGGAAATGATTCTGCTTCAGAAGCCTGCAATGAATCTGCATAACCATAATCCCGTTTGATTTTTTCGGCACTATCAAAGGAAGTATTTAAAACGACCGAAATATCTTTGGTAATGTAGTCGCCGCCTTCTTGATCAACATAAGTATATTTTAACTTGTGATCATGAATAACAGCGGCTGTACTTTGACCGCCACCAAGATCAACTAAGACCGTTCCAAAATCTTGTTCACCATCACTAAGTGCCAACCGGCCCAAACTCAGTGGGTTAACAACTAACTGTACCAGCGTTAAACCAGCTCGTTCGATACATTTACGCATATTATGTATAACGGTCTTTGGTGCCGTTAATAACATACCATGCATTTCTAACCGCACGCCTAGCATTCCCCGTGGATCCTTAATTCCATCAAAACCGTCAACCACAAATTCATCTGGTAAAACAGTCAGAATCTCACGTTCAGGTGGTAGGTTACGAACTAATGCAGCAGCTGCTACATTTTTAACGTCACTATCGTTAATCTCTTTTGATTCATCTGCCACTGCAATCATGCCTTGACAGGGTTCAATCTCCAATAAATTAGCTGGAATACCAGCCGTTACTTCATGAATATCAATATTTGCTTTTTGTTCGGCTTGCTTTACAGCTTTTTGAATGGCGGTTACGGCCTTATCGATGTCTACTACAACACCTCGACTCAAGCCTTCGGAGCGTTCACTCCCCACACCAATAACATTCATTTGCCCTTTAATATACTCTGCGACAATGACCTTTATTGAGGTGGTTCCAATGTCAAGCCCAACATATATGCCAGTGTTTCCCATAAGTTGTGGAACCTCCTTGAAATTAGTTACTTTCAAATTTATTTAATTTATACTATATAGTTAAACATTAACACATTTAAACCGCTTTTTAAAAGTCCTATTTCGCGTTAGCATGCGTGTTAAAACGTTTCTTTATTTAAACGGGTAAGAATATGCACCGACCTCTAAATTAACAACACCCTTTTTCTTCATTTGCTTTGCAATTGAAGGATAATAGCGCATTTTTTTACTGAAACTTTCTAAGGTCGCATAAACCTGATTACCATCGTTCATGTATAAATGAATTCGTTTTGGATTTAACTTAGTTGGGGCAAAATGAATTTCGGAAATTCCATTTTGAACATCACTTGGCAATTGATTATATTGCTGAACCATTTTTTGTAAAGTTTGCTGACGTTTAAAATTACTATAGACGGAGTAATTACCAGCAATCTGATGGCCACTTCCTGAACTTGTTACACGACCATTCGCCAAGATGGGGTAATACCGATTGTTCTTCAATAAAATCCCAACTGTTTTGTATTCTGTAACGTGCAGCGTCACGCTGTGAAGACCAGATATTGACAAACTGAATTGCTTTATTTTTGGTTCTGCCTGCTTGGCCCGTTGACTAATTTTAGTTTGGTGGAGCATGGTGCTAATAACGAGATCACTTGCTTTGATGCCACTTGCATCAATAACACTTTGCGTTGAAAGTGTTGTTTTACCATTATTAGCAACTTGGACATTGCCAACTTTACTTATCGGTGATACAAAATAGCCCGCAACCAATATGATAATAACAAAAGTCACAAGTAATATTACTAAACGATTAACTAGATGATGGTGCCGCAGCTCTTTCAATCGTGGTAGTTTACTTTCAATTGTATTTGTTTTCTTAGATTGCTGTTTCTGCTTTTTTTGGTAGGTTTCCCAGGGCGTTAATGCAGACGCTGGATCATCTGGTATCTTTTTTTGCTTATTTTTTTTCAGCCATTTTTTCCTCATCTGCATCACATCCTTAAATTAAATCTTGCATAACTTTAATAAAACGATCGGCCGCATCTGGTACACCAATCGCCTTAGCGTTTTGGCCCATTTCTTGACGTTTGGTTTCATTTTGCATTAAGTCATCACTAACCGTTACTAATGTTTCTCCCGTTAATTGTTCTTCCGTCACCAGGCGTGCGGCATTTTTATCAACTAGACTTTGAGCATTTTTTGTCTGGTGATCATTTGTCACATAAGGACTTGGAACTAAAATTGAAGGAATACCAAGTGCCGTAATTTCGGCAAGTGAAGTTGCTCCTGCCCGACCAAGTATCACTGCCACATCAGGCAAAATAGTTGGCATATCATCAATGTAAGGAACAATTGCAATATTGGAATTGACCTGTTGATCCTTCAAGCTTGCCTGAATTTTAGCAAAATGTACTTGTCCAGAAACAAATAGCACTTGATATTTTTTTTCATTCAACTGTGGTAAGGCATTTAAAAACGCCTGGTTGATTCGGGCGGCACCGCGACTACCACCAAAAATAAGTAGCGTTGGTGCTTGTTGCAGGCCAAAATCTTTCAAACGATCATTGGGCTTAATACCAGCAACTTGTTGCCCCCGCGGATTACCCGTCAATACAATCTTGGTAGCCGGAAATTGATCAGCAACTGCCTGAAATGAAATGGATACTTTATCAACAAAGTGACCTAAAAAGCGATTAGTAATACCAGCAACACTATTTTGCTCATTAATAACCGTCGGAATATGTAACCGCGCCGCCGCATACAAGACAGCACTTGACACGTAACCACCAGTCCCAACAACCACATCGGGCTTAAACTGGCGAATAAGCTTTTTTGCCGTCCGAACACTCTTTAAAAATAAAGTAATTGTTTTTATATTATCTAGTGACAAAGAACGTTTAAAACCTTGTAATTCAATTGCTGTAAAGGGGATTCCTTTTTGAGGTACAATTTTACTTTCTAAGCCCTTTTTTGTACCAACGTATAATAATTCATCAATTAAATGACGTTCTTTCATTCGCTCAATGACGGCCAGGGCAGGATAGATGTGGCCACCTGTACCACCACCAGAGAAAATAACTCGCATCTTAGTGTCCTCCATTTTCTTTAATTAATTTAGTCACACCGTCTATAAATAGTTGTCCGCGTACCTCAAAGTTAGGGTATTGGTCCCAACTAGCATTAGCTGGAGAAAGCAACACGATGTCACCAGGTTGACTCTGCGCATAAGCAACTGGCAGTGCAGTTTCAACATCGTGAACTAATTTAATATTTGTAATTCCCGCTTGCTCACCGGCCGCTTTTAGTAATTCCGCTGTTTCACCAAAAAGAACCATTGCTTTAACGTGCTTTTTAAGTTCAGGAACTAATCGATCAAAGCTAAAGCCACGGTCAAGTCCACCAGCCAACAACACAACGGGCTGCTTAAAACCATTTAAGGCCATCTGGGTAGCCTCAATATCAGTTGCTTTAGAATCGTTATAGAAACGACGGCCCTGCCATTCAGTCAAAAATTGTAAACGATGCTTAACACCACTAAAGGTTCGTAAAACTTCAGCAATTGCCTCGTTACTTTGGCCCCTCAACTTAGCAACGGCCAAGGAAGCTAGGGCATTTTCAACATTGTGCTCACCAGGGACCTTAATTTCACTGGCCTTTAAGATTGCCTCGCCGCGAAAATAAAGTACCCCGTTCTTTTCATAAGCACCATCTTCACTAAGATCCTGACGTGAAAATGGAACTACTTGTGCCTTTGTTTGTTTGCTTAATTCCCGCCACTCTGAATTATCCCAATTGACAACAAAGAAGTCTTCACTTGTTTGGTTCATTACAATCCGCATTTTTGCTTTAACGTAGTTCGCACGGCTACCGTGATAATCAATGTGGGCAGTATAAATATTAGTCAAAACAGCAATCTGCGGCCGTAATTTAGTAATTCCCATGAGCATAAAGCTTGAAAGCTCGGTCACCATCACATCATCTGGCGTCACTTTTTGCGCAACCGCACTTGCTGGAACACCAATATTGCCGGCAACATAGGCCTGTCCTTTTTGGCGGCCGTAATTTAACATCAATGAAATCATTGTTGTTGTTGTTGTTTTACCATTTGTCCCGGTAACACCAATTAATGGCGCTTCAGATACTTCATAGGCAAGTTCAGGTTCAGTAATAATTGGAATTCCTTTTTTAATAGCACCAGCAACTAACGGGTTGGTGTACGGAATACCAGGATTTTTTACCATCAATACGAAGTCTTCATCTAGTAAGGCTAATGGATGACTGCCCGTGATAACCCGAATTCCTTCTGCTAACAGGGATTGGGCATCAGGATTGTCATCAAACTTCTTTTTATCATTAACGGTGACTAACGCGCCTAGTTTGGCTAACAAGCGTGCTGCATTAACCCCACTTTTGGCCAATCCTAAGACAAGGACTTTTTTGTTTTGATAGTCCGTTACACGTTTCAAAATTAAGACTCCCTTTTTACATTTTAATTATAAGAACAAACTTAAGTACAGAATTGAACAAACGAGACTAAAAGCCCAGAACGTTAAAACAACACGCCATTCTGACCAACCTAACATTTCAAAATGATGATGAATTGGCGTCATTTTAAAGACACGCTTACCCGTTAAGTGAAAGACTGAGACTTGAATCATGACGCTAGCCGTTTCAATCACAAAAATCAGGCCAATAAGTAATAAGGACAATTCGCGGTGTAACAGGATTGATACAGCAGCAAGCGCGCCACCTAATGCAAGCGAGCCAACATCCCCCATAAATATTTTGGCCGGTTTATGATTAAACCAGAAAAACGCAATTAAACCGCCTAAAATTGTTAAACAGAAAATAAGAATATCGGTTCGGCCCTCATGCTGTGCGATAATTGCGTAGGTTGCAAAGGCAATCGCCGCTGTCCCTGCCACTAAGCCATCTAGACCATCAGTTAAATTAACCGCGTTAGAAAATCCGACTAACCAAAATAGGACGAAGAGTAAATATAAGACCCCTAAGTGTAATGATCCAAGTCCAAGAACGTTTATCGATAGTGGAAAGCCTTCGTGAACATAGACAATCAGAAAAATAACGCCGCCAATAATCTGTCCCAACAATTTTTGCCAAGCGCGCAACCCTAAATTACGCTTTTCAAAAAGCTTAATTGAATCGTCCATAAAACCCAGACTGCCATATAAAACAAGAATAAACAAGGTAATCCAACTGCTCAAGGTCATTTGATGCTGCCATAAACTAACCCAAATTGTTGAGATAACACTTGCAATTAAGAAAACAAGGCCACCCATAGTTGGTGTCCCTGATTTCTTTTCGTGCCAAGAGGGGCCCTCTTCCCGAATAACTTGACCCTCTTTTTTCATTCTAAAATAGCCAATAAATAACGGCATTACAATGAAAGTTAACGCAAAACTACTGACAACTGGTATTAACATCTTTGTAAATTGCATACGTTTTAAAACTCCCTAATTTATCATGGTTGTAGTGTAACTGTAATTTCCTTAGTCGAATCTAGTAGACTTTTTGCAGCTAGATCTTGTTTGGTAACGTAGCCTGTTCCACTGATTTTTACCGATTTACCCGTAATTTCCGCAAATTTTAGAACATCGCTTTTAGACCAACCAGTCATGTCTGGCATCGTCATGGCACCATTAGTCATGACAAAAACATGTTGATTGCTCAAAACCTTTTCACCAGCTTGTGGTAATTGTTGCACAACTGTATTTCCAGTCCCAATCTGAACAAGTTTTAACTGGGCCTTGGTCAAAGCAGATACACTAGTACTTACGGTTTCACCGCTAACCTTCGGCATGGTTGCCTGGTCCGTTTTAGTTGTCTTGCCTTGATTATATTCCAGTGCTCGCTTCATCATTGGATTAAAAATTTCCGACAAGATTTTTTCAGGCGACTCTGTCATATTTTGCGGCTGTTTCATCGTAATGTAAAGTACATATTGCGGATTCTTTGCCGGTGCCATTCCAACAACAGAAAAGATGTAGTTATTATCTCCCGTTAGGTAACCCCCACCGTTACCAGCGCTAATCTGGGCGGTCCCAGTTTTTGCTGCAATTCGGTAACCAGGTATTTTATAAACTGCACCAGTCCCATAATTTTTATAAACAACATCCTGCATATCTTGTAAAACTTGCTTCGTGGTACTCTTTTTAACTGGATGGCCCACCGTCACTGGCTTATACTTTGTCGTTTTACCAGTTGCCGGATTAACAACCTTATCGATTATCTGTGGCTTCATCTCTTTACCATTATTAGCAATTGCTGAATAGCCTTGCATCATTTGCATCGCTGTTACATTAATTCCTTGACCAAATGACGTGATTGCTTGATCAGAAGCGCTCTTAAACTGAATGCTCCCTGAAGATTCACCTGACAAACCAGAATTGGTTGATTGTAAGAATTTGAATTTTTTGATGTACTCCAACCACTCTTTTTCTCCAAGAATTTGTTCTAGATGGACAAAACCAACGTTACTTGAACGTGGAAATGCTTGGGAATAAGGAATTGAGCCCCAACCAGTTGTGTTCCAATCATGTATGGTACTTCCACCAACTTGCACTTGACCAGAAGTATAGTACGAATTAGGTGGGTACTTACCAGCATCAATAATCGATGCCAACGTAAAGACCTTCATAACTGAACCAGGTTCGTAAGCATCTTCAGTAAGTGTATCCCGCCAAAAACTTCCGAGACTAGCGCCAGTTTGCGGATTAAACGTTGGTCGTTGGGAAGCGGCCAGAATCTGACCAGTTTTGGGATTCATTAAAATGGCGTTAAACCCTTTAGCATCATATTTAGTTTGGGCCTTAGTCAATAGTGTTTCCAAATATGATTGCAAGCGCGAATCGATCGTTAAATAAACATCACTACCATTTTTGGCGGCCTTTTGTTTAACCTTAGTATTGGGTAGCTGGTAACCGTAAGAATCTTTCTTAACTTGCTTAACCCCATTCGTACCACTAAGAATTTTATTATAACTTTTTTCGATTCCCATTACACCCGTTAACGCAGTTGTACTGGATCCTGCTTTAGTGGTCGTACTTTGCTGTGCCAATCCAATTTGGTGCGACGCAAAGGTACCATTAGGGTATAAGCGTGCCGGTGTTTCGGTAAAATAGACACCCCGCAAGTTATGATTTTCAATTTCTTGCTTAATAGCCAAGGATAACCCCTGACCCGCGGTCCCAAACTCCACTTGGAACGTTTTTTTATTTTGTGGATTCAAAGTTTTTAAAATATCTTTTTTACTCATGGGCAAGTACTGGCTTAAAACAGTTGCTACTTTATTCTTATTGGTTACATACAACTTCTTATCATTTGACCCCGTATACCGGTGATCAATAACAGCATAAATGGAATAAGAGGTTGAATCCTCCGCAATCGGGTTACCCATGGCATCAAAAATAGTCCCGCGATTTGCCTTGAGGACACTGTCATCTTGGTAAAGCGCCTCAGCCTTTTTGGTCAAATTTTGATCATCAATTTTGCCGTTTGCTACGATATAAGAAAAACGAAAGATAAATAAAAGGAAGATGCCTACCACGGCGAAAAGAAACGCACCACCAATGATTTGGCGGTTACGGCGTGGATTCCTTTTATTTATCAATCGTTTATTTTTGGAAGACTTCATCTATTTAACATTCCTTATATTTGCTTCATTTAAGGACAAACCATCACGTGCAGCAACATCATTTAAATGATTAGACTGCATTAACTCATTAATTTCTTGCTTATAATTTGTATTTTGTAATTGGAGTGCCGTAACCGACTGACCAATATCTTGCAAGTGCTGTTGTGCTGTAGACACTGCAATTTTACTAGAAACAATCATTGTACAAAGCGATACCAAGACGATGCCTAACGTAACCATCAAAGTCCGCTCAAAAGCGGAAATGGCGACGTGACTCGCTGGCGTGGCAACTGGCTGTACCTGTGGTGTTTCTTGTATATGTATATCTGGTTGGGTCACACTTGGGGCTACCGGGTCCGCTAATGAAGAGAAATCTCTTGCTGCACTTTCATCTGCCATACTCATCCACATCCTTGATTCAAATTCGTTTATTTTTGTACTTGTTTTTCTGCTACACGCAACTGTGCACTTCTTGAACGCCGATTCTTTTCTATTTCCGTGGCCGTTGGTAAGATTGGCTTTTTGGCAATGATTTTAAGTTCGGCCTGTTCCCCGGCACCCATAATTGGCAAGCCACGAGGAATTTCTGGTGTCCGCGCATGATCACGAAAAATGGTTCTAACCAAACGATCTTCTAATGATTGGAACGTAATAACCGCAATCCGGCCATTAACGTTTAACAGATTAATTGCTGCCTCAAGTGATTCTTCAGCAGCACCTAACTCATCATTAACAGCAATGCGGATTGCCTGAAACGTTCGCTTAGCTGGATGACCACCCTTTCGCCGAGCAGCGGCTGGAATTGCGTGTTTCACAATTTCTGCCAGCTGAGTGGTTGTTTCAATGGGCGTCTCTGTACGATCACGTTCAATTGCTCGTGCAACCCGCTTAGCAAACTTGTCCTCACCGTAACGATAAAGGATTCGCTCTAAGTCAGCGTAAGGCCAATCATTAACAATCTCGCGGGCCGTTAAAGCGGCACTTTGGTCCATGCGCATATCTAACGGCGCCGTTAGCTTATAACTAAACCCCCGCGCAGCTTCATCAAATTGTGGTGAAGAAACACCTAAATCATAAATAATACCATCAATCCGCTTTACTTGATGTTGGGCCAGGGCCGGACCTAAATTACGAAAATTATCCTTAATAAAAGTTACTTGACCGCTGGTAACGTAAGGTGCCAACCGTTCTTTTCCATTGGTAATGGCCTCTTCATCTTGATCAAAAGCAAATAAATGACCGTTCTTAGCTAACTTAGAAAGAATCAATTCACTGTGTCCGCCACCGCCCAACGTTGCATCAACGTAAACACCATTGGGCTTAAGCTGCAGGCTAGCAACCGTTTCATTTAATAAAACTGTTTCATGCGTAAAGGCCATTCTAATTACTCCTAAAAATTAAAAGTCAAAATCCAATAAATTCTCGGCAATATCATCAAAATTCTCTTCGGCGTCATCACTAAACTGTTCCCACTTAGTTTCATCCCAAACTTCGATTCGGTTAGAAACTCCAATTAGAACACATTGCTTAGTTAGGCCCGCATGCTTGGTTAGCGCCTGCGGAATATTAATTCGGCCTTGTTTATCAAGTGTACATTCCGTTGCTGCAGAATAGAGGAAACGGACAAAGGCACGGGCATCTTTCTTAGTTAATGGCAATTTTCCTAATTTTCCTTCTAAAATTTGCCACTCATTCATTGGGTACCCAAATAGGCAACCATCCATACCACGTGTAAGAATGAAATTTGTCCCTAAACCATCACGAAATTTCGCTGGAATAATTAATCGTCCCTTTTGATCAATCGTATGATGAAATTCGCCCATGAACATTGCCTTCACCTCTATTTGTGCACAAATTTAGTCTACCACATCCCCCCACTTTCTACCATACCCATACCTAAAATTGTTAAATCCACTGTTAATAGGGCCTAACACTCATTTTTGGCCAAATAAAAACTTCTTTTTAAACAAATTTAAGCAATAATTAGCAAACTTAATCATTGCCCCCACCACTAACAAACGCCTAAAAAGCATTTACTGGCCTTTTCAATAACCTAAAAAAATAAGACCCCCGCTGAAAACACGGGGAATCTTATTTGAATACGTTTTACCTTATTAGTAATAACACTAGACAACCTAAATAGCCGATGAGACCGAAAACGAACACTAGGCGCCACCAAAATTTAAAAAAAGTTCGGTAAATAATTTCGCCTCGCTGGACAGCCAAAAAGATTGCCGCAAAAATGCCGACCAACATGACCAAGATGACAATTAAACTAGTGGCGGCGTAATTTAGTTGCAACTTAATCACTCGCTCACAGGCTATTAACAAGAAAGGTGTCATTAAATCAATCGGATTAAGCCGTACCTGTGGTAATAAGTGGTGAACGACCAAGCCGAACATTAAGGCAACTTCCGGCAAAATGAGAATAATTATTGTTACCATCATCAACCTACTTTCTAGCTATAATTTTACCGTTGTTTTTCTTAACGTAAAGTCTTTTCTTGAATAGTTAGTTATAATGGTAAAAAGAACCAAGGAGGGTTACCAATGATTGAACGTTTTTATACAGCCACTGATGGCACGTTAAGACCAACCACCACTTTACAAAAAAACTGCTGGCTACACGTTGAGGCGCCAACACCTGCAGAAGTTGAAAGCTTAGTTGACCACTTTTCCGTCCCCCGCGATTACTTAACCGCCGTTTTGGATGACCGTGAAAATCCCCGTGCTGAGGGAATTGACCAAGCAACTGATGAAAAACCAGCCTTAATCTTACTCCATTTTCCCCACGAAACAATTAGCCCTTTAGGCTACCGTGAACTAACAACCTACCCTTTTGCAATCATTTTAACGCCGCAAGCACTAATTACCGTAACTAATCGTCCAGCGTTATTTGTCCAGGACTTTATTGTTCGTAAGGCGTACCACGTTAATACTAATGAACACGAAAACTTTGCGCTACATTTGTTATGGTATATCTGTCACAGTTACGTTAGTTACTTAGAACAAATTGGCAGTGAAATGGCGCACCTTGAAAAATCTCTATCAGTTGCCAGTGGTAACAATGAGCTTTACCAGCTAACCGCCATGCAAAAGAGTCTAATTCAATTTCAAATTGCCTTAAAACGTAATCAACATTTATTAAATGAACTACAAACAACCAATTTCTATTTTGAAAGTGATCCATTTTCAGAGTTGCTCCAAGACGTTATGATTGAAAGCGATCAGGCCCAAACGATGACTTTCCGTCAAAAATCCATTCTCGATGAATACAATAATATGGTATCATCTGTTGTCTCCAATAACCTCAATATTATTATGAAAGTTTTAACATCAATCACAATTATCTTAACAATTCCAACAATAATCGGTGGTATTTATGGGATGAACGTTAAACTTCCTGGTGCCGCCTTTGCCCATGCCTTTAGCCTAATCATGCTGATTACCTTAATCATTTGCTGGCTATCAGGCTATTGGCTACGAAAGCGAAATTTCTTTTAATCGATTGCATTCTAGGGCTAAACACGTTAAACTGTTGGTAAAATTAAGCTATGAGGTGGGACCTAAATGAAAAAAGAAACCAGTACATTTACAAAGTTGACGAAAGTTATTATTTGGATCATGCTTTTTGCAACCGTTGGCGGTGTCGTTCTTGGCGCGGTCGGTTCACTAGGCTTATTATAATTAGCTTTTAGTTTATCTGATTAAAAATAATGATTTAAGTGGTACAGCAAAGGGATTACAGCAAGCGTTAACGCTTGCTGTAATCCCTTAATTTGTGCCTTCAAATAATTGAAATGACAACGAATACGTAATAACGATTAATTAGCACCGGTAAAAGCCTTAAAAGTATCCCGTGGTGAGAATAGTCGTGCTGAAGCCCTAGCCAATAGAACAATTAAAACACCAGATAAAATTGTGTTGGCTAAAGCACTTCCGCCATTAACGGCCAAGGAGTAAAGCCATGGATTCATTCCTTTAGGTGCGTATGAACCCCAGTAGATGACACCGGCTAAGAAATGACAGAAATACTTAATGATTACACCTAGTAACGTGTACCCCAGTGCAATACCAATAATACGATTATGTGCCTGAGCAATAATGGCACGTCGTAGTGGCGCTGCTCCCAAACCAATCAAGCCAACAACACTAAAGGCAACGGGGTATTCTAAAACGCCTTGTAGTGGGTTCAAGAATCCACCATCACCAAAGCCCCGTAAAAATAGATCTAACAATCCCCAAACTAAGCCTGTTGCCAGTCCCGCTTTGGCCCCACGACGCAGGCTAAAAATTGCAACTGGAATTACACCGTACGATAAATTAACCCAAGGTCCAACAGAATGTGGCAAATACTCTAAGGCCATCGCCATTGCCGCAATAATCGCACCTTCTACCCAAATATGTAACCGTCGATCTGACATAAAAAAATCCTCCCTTAGATTAAAAAACAAACCACAAGAGGGGGATACCAAATAGCCACAAATTCCTTCGCATGTACTAACATAACAGGTTCTAAGGGTCTGAACGAATCACTCTCAGCCAAAAAGGCTCCCCTCTGTGGTGTTGCTTTATTTAATTATTAAACCGCTTTTATGATATTGCTTAGCAGATCGTTTGTCAACTAAAATAACTAATCGGATTCTAATCCCAATTGCGTTTCTTATGAGTTTTTGCTATGCTAATACTAATTTTATTTTAACATTAGGGAAAGAAGTGGATTGGTTGTGAAAGTCGCAAAATTTGGGGGTAGCTCGCTAGCCACAAGCACGCAGCTCCAAAAAGTCATTAACATCATCCGGGCAGATAGTAAACGAAAGGTAATTGTTGTTTCGGCGCCTGGTAAACGTTTTTCTGGTGACCAAAAAGTAACCGATCTATTAATTAAATACGCACAGTTGGTTCTCGCAAAAGAGCCCGTTACTGAAGTTCAGCAACAAATCTTAGCCCGCTATCAAGAAATTGCCACTGGCTTTGACTTACCAGCAAGTGAGTTTCAGCCAATTAGTGAGCACATCTTAAATTTACCCAACCAAACTTATAAAAATGATGCCTACTTGTTGGATGCCTTTAAAGCGGCCGGTGAAGATAATAACGCCAAATTGATTGCTGCCATTTTGAACCATTTAGGTGTCCCTAGTCACTACCTCAGTCCAAGTGAATCTGGTCTAGTTGTTAGTGATCAGCCTGGGGATGCCCAAGTGCTGGAAGAAAGCTACGCAAAACTAGCCACTTTTAAAAAAAGCAAGACAACACTTGTTATTCCCGGATTTTTTGGTTACACCGAAAACGGTGATATCTGCACTTTTTCACGCGGTGGTTCCGATATTACCGGTGCCATCTTCAGTCGTGCCTTTAAGGCTGAGTTGTACGAGAATTTTACGGACGTTAACGCAATTTATGCTGCAGATCCGCATATTGTCCCGAACCCTGAACCAATTGATCATCTCACCTTTCGTGAAATGCGTGAACTGTCTTACGCTGGCTTCTCTGTTTTTCACGACGAAGCATTGATTCCTGCAATTGAAGGTGGGATCTCCGTACGCGTAAAGAACACGAATCAGCCAACAAAACCTGGTACGCTAATTTCCGCACGTAAAATCTATGATGCCAAAAAACCAATTTCTGGAATTGCAAGTGACGCCGGATTTTTAGGTATTTATATTCGCAAATACCTCATGAATAAACAAGTTGGTTTTGTTGCAACTATTTTGCAAATCTTGGCCAAACATCACGTCAGTTTTGAACATATCCCTTCTGGAATTGATGATCTCACCGTCATCATTCGGGAAAGTGAACTGACACCGGAGCTTGAGCCAAAAGTATTGCATGATATTCGTGAAGCCATTCATCCAGACGATCTACGAATCATTCATAACTACGCTTTGGTTATGATTGTTGGTGAAGGCATTCAGGATCATATCGGAATGATGGCCAAGGCAACCAATAGTATCGCTCAATCCGGGGTCTCTATCGTTACCCTTGACCACGGTGCTTCACCCGTTTCAATTATGTTTGGTGTTCGTGAAAAAGACGCTCAGAACACTGTTCGCGGTTTATACAAAACATTCTTTAAAGCAGATAAATAAAAGCAATTAAAAAGTGACCCTAAGGCTGCAATAAGCAGTCTTAGAGTCACTTTTTAATTAGCAAACAAACTTGGTCGTTTCTTAATTACCGTAGTTCGCAGGATTAATGGTGTCATCCTCGCCAAACCACTTACGACTAATCTTAGCGATTGTCCCATCCTTATATAAAACTCGCAGTGAGGCGTTAATTTTCTTTTGCATTGTTTTATCAGACTTACGCATTCCTACCGCAAAGTTTTCCGGCGCAAAATTACCTTGGGTGACTTGATAATCTTTTCGGTTTGCTTGGTGAGCAATATAATAATTAGCGTAAACGCGGTCAATTAACATACCTTGAATTCGACCAGCATTTAAATCAATAAAGGCCTCATTAAAGGTATCGTACAAAACTGGCGTTTGCTTATGAATGTACTGTTTTAATAGTTTGGGATTACTTTCAAGACTACTGTAACCAGATGAGCCCGTTTGCACACCCAATTCTTTTTCCTTCATTTGTTGAAAACTATTGATATTATTTTTCTTCAAGGTGACAAGAATTTGCTTGTTTTGCAAATAATCATCTGAAAAACGCACCACACGTTTACGTTCTGGCGTAACGGTGTAACCATTCCAGATTAAATCGATAGTGTGGTTTCGTAATTCAGTGGCATTCATTGACCAATCAATTGTTTGAAAATCAACTTTGATACCGTAACGTTTGAAAACTGCCCGGGCCAAATCAATATCAAAGCCCTTTAGTTGACCATCCTTAGCCCGAAAACCCATTGGTACAAAACTATCATCAAGCCCAACGACAACTCGTTTGTTTTGTTTAATGGTTGACCAACTATCAGTTGTCATTTTCTTTTGGGAACAACCACTTAAACCAGCCAACGAAAAAAGCATCAGGAGACCCAGGATAACTATACTTACTCGTTTACGCATATCTCCTACCTCCTATAGTGCTTCAACCCGTTTAATATTATCAGCAATTTGCTTGGCAAAATCCAAATCATGGGTAACGACTAATTGTGTCATCCCATCAGTCTTCAATCCTAAAATCATCTTTTCGACTTCTTGCCGTAAATCAGGATCTAAGGCACTTGTTGGTTCGTCATAACAAAGAATTCGAGGTTGCATTGCTAATGCTCGTGCTAACGCAACTCGTTGTTTCTGGCCGCCAGATAACTGATAAGGATAAAGCTGCTCTTTACCGTCTAACCCCAAGCGCTTCAGCAAATCCAACGCCTGTTTACGTGCCGCATCCTTATCCTTTTTTAAGGCCAGCATTGGTGCCAAAGTAATATTTTCTAAAACGTTTAAATTCGGGAAAAGCTGAAAGTCCTGAAAAACAACCCCGGTAACACTGTCATTGTCACGATTGATGTAGGGATCAAATGGCTTACCATCCAACTGTATTTCACCAGAATCAATTCGTTCTAGGCCACTAATACAACGTAAAAGTGTCGTTTTACCAGCACCTGATGGACCAACAATTGCTAAGATTTCGCCTTGATTAACTGTTAAATTAAAATCATTTAAAATTGTTTTTCGTCCATAACGTTTTGATACTTGTTTAAGCTCTAACATTTAGGCCACCCCCTATTTAAAATAACTGTAGTGATTCTCAACTCGTTGTTGGATAAACGTTAAAACTGCCGTCAACAATAAGTAAATAATGCCAACTAAAAGCAACGGTAACAAGGTAACATCCCGCGACGTTGCAACATTACCTGCTCGGAGTAAATCACCCAGTCCAATAACGTAAACTAACGAAGAATCTTTCACTAAATTAATGACTTCATTACCAATAGATGGTAAAACAATCTTCATAACTTGGGGTAAGACAATTTTTCGAATTGTTTGCCAGTAAGTTAGCCTTAAAACCCGTGCGCTTTCATACTGCCCACGATCAATCGATTGAAGGCCACCACGAAAGATTTCGGCAAAGTAGGCGGCGTAATTAATGATAAAAGCGAATAAGGCCGCGTTGTAACGTTGAAAAACAATTCCAATAATTGGTAGGCCGTAGAAAACAACGATTAACTGTAATAACAGCGGCGTCCCCCGCATAATCCAAACGTAAATTCCCAGTAAATCCTTTAGTGGTTTAAAGTGAGAAGCACGTCCTAATCCAACAATAATCCCCAACGGAATGGCCCCAATTAAGGTAAAAATAAAAATTGATAATGTCATTTGAACGCCTGACAATAATGATGGCATGATTTGCATTGCGTAGTGCCACTGACCAGCTAAATTCATAATATTCCCTCCTCATAATTAACGGTAATAAAAAAGCCCTCGAAAACAGTCTCTGCTTTCGAGGACGAGTTAACGCGATTCCACCCCAATTCGTGATTACTTCACAATAATCACCTCAAATAGTTGCCAATAAACACTGAAAAATAAAAAAGTCCCCTTAACATCAAACGATGCTAAGAGGACGAAAATTATCGCGGTTCCACCTCAAGTTCGTAACTAGCTCACACCAGTTACCTCAAGTAGTTTATTAGTAACTACAGCTATAACGGGCTTATCCCGTACTTGCTTACTATCTTCAGCAGGTAAACTCCCAGATGTGTTTTCACCACCAATAGTCATTTCTTTACACCAACCAGAAACTCTCTACAGAACTATCAGGGTTACTTATCCGTTCACTGTTTTTATATTATGAGAATAACATTAGCAGTATTTAATCTAACTGTCAACTCAAAATATTAATTGTGACTTTTTTTATGACCAAATAATCGTTGCCAGAAGCCAACTTTCTCTTCTTTGATGGACATCAAAGGAACAGTCTCCCCTAAAATTCGTCGGGCAATATTGCGGTACCCCTTGCTGGCTAAATTCTTAGGATCTAAAACAACTGGGTCCCCGTGATTAGAGCTAGAAATGACACCATCATCGTCAAGTACAATTCCTAATAGTGAAATTGATAAATGTTTGGTGATCTCATCAATATCCATAACTTCTCCGTCGTCCATCATGTGTGTCCGAATTCGATTGATAATCAATCGTGGTTCTTGTTTCATTTCCTTTTGCTCCAACAAGCCAACCACACGATCAGCATCACGCACAGCTGAGATCTCGGGAGTCGTTACAACAATGGCACCATCAGCCCCGGCAATAGCATTTTGGAATCCCTGTTCAATGCCGGCTGGGCAATCTAGAATAATGAAATCAAACTCATCCTTTAATTCATCTACTATTGCTTTAACTTCATCGGGTAATAATGCATCCTTATCCGTGTTTTGAGCGGCTGGTAATAAATATAAATTATCCTCAAACCGTTTATCCTTAACTAAAGCCTGGTGGAGCTTTGCACGACCACGGGCAACGTCAACAATATCATAAATAATTCGGTTTTCTAGGCCCAAAACAACATCTAGGTTACGTAACCCAATATCTAAATCCATTAAACAAACACGCTTGTCTAACAATGCTAAAGCAGTTCCGATATTAGCACTGGAAGTTGTTTTACCCACACCACCTTTGCCTGATGTGATTACAATTGCCGTTCCCATAATTATGCCTCCCCAATCTTATTGTACAGTCGTGGTCGAATTGCTTTCAGATTATCCAAGGTTGAATAGTCCAACAAATGTAAATCATTAATGTACGCAACCGAACGACCATCAAAATGTCGTTCTTCATCCGCAATAATGCCCACACTACCAGAAATACGAACCTGAAAAGCATCAGTTAAATCTCCGACAATCAAAGCATCTTCATTATCTGGGAACCCCGCCTGAACAACACCTTCACAAACACCCAACAGGAAAATACTGCCAGTTGCTTTTAAAATACCGCCATTATGTATCTGACCAATAAAGAGCACGTCACCTTCAACGTCAACCTCTTGGCCACTACGAATAATTGCACGATTTAAATGCACGTTATCTTGTTGTTTCCAATTTTGTGCAGCCTGGTGTGTCATAACACTGGCCTCAATTGTTGTTACTTGAAATTGAGGGTACTGTTCAATCAAGGCGTAAATTTGCTGTTGCTGTTTTTCCGTTAACAACCGATTTTCGGTTTTAATCGTAAAATTTATAATTTTATTATCTGGTACCTTTTTTTCCTGATTTAAACGAACAAATAAATCAGTCAATTCCGTCATAATCCCTGAAATTGCGCTATCTTGTTTTAACGTAATCTGATAACCATCCTGACGGCCTTTTAAAATGACATCTTGCATCCTGCCACTCCCCATTTTAAAACAATTTTCTTGATTTCAAATAATTCCAAATTTAACTTTAAACTGTTGTTCCACCTAATTTTAGCAATAACTGTCTTAAAGGAAAATAGAGAATTACAAAGTACACTAAATTTAGCAGTAGAGTTGGACCTAAAACATCCGGAATAAAGTTAGCCAAAGTAGCCGTTGTTAGTCCCATGAAACGGTTCATACCGTAAACAAAGCTTTCTAAAATCGTTAATTCAATTAAATAAATAGCCCCAATTGCGATCGCTGTAGGTGTAAAATAAACCCGAATTTGTCGTGTTAGATAGACAATTAAAGGAAATAAAAACGTATATACGCCTAAAATACCAGTATAGAAACTATCATAGAACAAACCGATAATAAACGCCCATAATAATAAATGTTTCATATCCGGCAAGAAAAAGGAAACTAACACTAAACCTAATAATACCAACCGACTAATCATAACATCTGGGTAATTATAAAAATGGCTAGTAAAAATAGTACTCAAACTACCATCAAATAACATCAATCCAAAAAGCAGTACTGGTACCCAAATCTGAATTTTTGATCGCATTATTAATCCCCCTTAATCTGGCGATTAATAACCGTAACAACCGTGAAATTATTTAAATTAGTAGCTGGTTCAATCCCAACAGACAAAGCTAGACCATAATCATCATGCTTAATCGAATTAACCTTCCCAATGAAAAGCCCCCGTGGTGTTAAACCACCTAAGCCAGAAGTCTCGACAGTATCACCCTTGGCGACTTTTGCGTTGGAATTCAACTGGGTCATCGTAATTTGTCTTGTTCGACCATTATAACCAGAAATAACACCGTTAACTGTCCCGCCATTTTTAGTCGTAATTTCAGCTGCAAAACGATTAGAAGTCTGACTATCAGTACTAATCAGTTGAACCTTAGAATTAGTTTTATTGACTTCGACTACCCGACCGATTAATCCTGAGCCCGCCATTACTGGCATATCTTTTTTAATTCCATTAATTTGACCACGATTTATAATAACGTAGTTTTGCCAACTTGCTGGCGAACGTGTTAAAACGGCGGCGGAAATTTGGCTATAATCCGTCAAAGTTTTATTAAGTTTCAGCTGCTTTTTTAATTCTTTATTTTCGTGTTGTAACGTTTGGTTTTGAATTTTGGTTTGCGCTAAATCATCAACTTGCGTTTTTAATTGCGCATTTTCCTGATAAGTATTAATTAATGTTCCCACCGAAGTAAATCCGTCCTTGATTCCATTAGTTGGAACCGCGACAACGTGGTCCAAAACACCAACAACATCATTCCCAAATTGTTGAACCAGGGGTGGCGTCTTCCGATTATTACGAACAGTAACCGAATACGCCATGAGGCCCATACTGATAATGATTGCAATCATGACAATAATTAATTTTCGGTTTGAAAAAAACTTCTGCATTGGTTTACCCCCATAAAATCGACATGAAGAAGGCGGGAATCTTTTCCCGCCTAGTTTCGGCTAACGTTTCTTCATCACATCAATATTTTTAAGTGATTCACCGGTTCCAATTGCAACACAATCCAATGGGTCTTGTGCAATAAAGACTGGCACCTTAGTTTCATCAGCAATAACTTCTGGCAAGTGCTTCAATAAAGCCCCACCACCAGTTAATACAATGCCGTGGTCGATGACGTCCGCCGCAATTTCTGGTGAAGTCTCTTCTAGGGTTTCTTTAATTGCCACAATGATCTCTGCAACAACCTCTTGAATCGCCTTAGCAATATCAACAGCGCTCACTTCAACTGTCTTTGGCAAACCAGAAATCAGATCGCGCCCTCGAACAGTAATATTATCACCCTTGGCAGCCTTCTCAACAGAAGCCGAGCCGACTTGAACCTTAACATCTTCGGCAGTTCGTTCACCAACTAATAGATTAAAGTTTTGCCGAATATAATAAATAACGGCCTCATCAATTTTATCACCAGCCATCCGAATCGAACGACTTGAAACAATTCCGCCTAAAGAAATTGTGGCAACATCCGTCGTCCCACCACCAATATCGACAACCATACTACCAGTTGGATCCATTACTGGCAGCCCGGCCCCAATTGCGGCGGCAAATGGTTCTTCAATTACATAGGCATCACGGGCACCAGCCACGCGAGTTGCATCGATCACTGCCCGCTTTTCAACCTCAGTTACGCCACTTGGCACACAAACCATCACGTAAGGCTTGCCATTTGAGCGTCCTAAAGCCTTTTCCATAAAATATTTCATCATGGCTGCGGTTGTATCGTAATCAGCAATGACACCATCTTTCATCGGCCGAATGGCAACAATACTGCCTGGTGTTCTACCGATCATATCACGTGCTTCCGTACCAACGGCAACAACATCGCCCGTCTTTGTATTCTTAGCAACGACTGACGGTTCACGGAGTACGATTCCTTTACCGTCAATGTAAACTAATGTATTGGCAGTACCAAGGTCGATCCCTAGATTTTTTGTTCCTAATCCGAACACAATATTCTCTCCTTCAATGATCGCTTAATTAGTGCATTCATTATTATCAATTTAGTATAAGTTAGTGGCATTATAACACACTTCAACCACCGATTGGTTCTTCACCTATGGTCTATCATACCGAATATTAGTAAGAATGATAAGCCCTTTTCAAAACTTAAAGCTTTTTTAGATAAAGCAAACGCTGCCATTTAAAAATTGATTAAAATTTAGTGCTAATCATGAAAAGCAACTTGCAATTTCACCTAAAAAAATAAGAGCCTAGGATTTACCCCAAGCTCTTAATCTAATCATCATTATGCTTTAACAACGTTAACTGCTTGTGGGCCGCGATCGCTTTCTTCAACATCAAAAGTTACTGCTTGGCCTTCATCAAGTGTCTTAAAACCTTCATCTTGAATGGCGGAGAAATGAACGAATACATCGCTGCCGTCTTCTCGTGAAATAAAACCAAAGCCCTTCTCGGGATTGAACCATTTAACTGTACCGTGTTCCATAGTATAAAATCCTCCTCGTGCCAATAAGACACTATAAATTTGTAATTCCGATTGGTACGATGGGGAAAGCCCTACTAATGAAACTTCGATCCACTACCTAATAAGAATACAAATTAAGTTTACCATGCCAAATTTACAATAACAAGCGAACACGACTAAAGATCTCCCCGTTCTTTCAGGCTTAAATAATCTTTTCCCACAATTAGGTGATCAAGCAGTTCAATTCCCATTAACTGACCACAATGAGCCATTCGCTGGCTAAACTTAATATCGTAACTGGACGGTTCTGTCTGCCCGCTGGGATGATTATGTACTAAGATAAAACGAGCCGCCGAAACATCAAGCGCCGGCGCCATAATTTCCCGAGGATGAGCAACTGATGAATTTAATGTTCCCGTAAAGATTGTTTTTTCTAATAGGATTTGATTTTTAGTATCTAAATACAAAACAATTAGTCGCTCTTGTGTTACTCCTGCTAATTTTTTAATCATTAATTCACCGATTTGTCTACTAGAAACAATGACTCCATAACGAAAAGTAGCCGCCTGACAAACCCGCTGACCAAGTTCAATTGCCGCCTTTAATAAAACTGCCTTTGTTACCCCAACACCCGTAACCGTTTGTAATTCGGCCGGGGTGGCCAACGTTAAAGTAGTTAAGTTAGGGTAACGACTCAAAAGTGTCGCGGCAACCATCATCACTGACTGCTGTTTCGTCCCTGTTCCTAATAAAATTGCCAATAACTGCTGGTTGGATAAAGTAGCCGCACTAGTTTGCAAGAGTTGTTCTCGCGGTCTAACCTCTAATTCTGTTTGTACTAACACTTGATCACGCTCCTTCTACAAAGGTAAAGTGCGTAATCTTAGCGGTTTATTTTTTTAAGGTAATCTTTTACCGCACCTAAATTAGGTAATACTGCAACGGCTTGTCGCTTCATTTCATCAGTTGGCTGAATCAAATCAGGAACAATTAAACAATCAATACTTGCCGCCTTGGCTGCTAACAAACCGTTCGCTGAATCTTCCAAGATCAAGACTTGTTCTTTAGGAAGCGCCAACTCAGTTTGGGCTTGTAAAAATAGGTCAGGTGCAGGCTTACCAGCTTTAACTTTATCAACGGAAACAATCTTTGAAAATCGGTCACTAATGCCGCCAGCAACTAAAAATTCATTAATTTTAGATTTGAAGTTACTGGAAGCAATAATTTTAGCAATTTTCTGTTGATCTAAATAATCCAGTAAGTCGTCTAAACCGGGCTTCTTTTTTAGGTGCCCGGTGCGAACTAATTCGTTTATTCTTTGATACGTTAGTTCCATGAAACGTTCAGTCTGTTCTTTACCGCCAAAGGCCTCATCAAAAAATGCCATCATGTCATCATCAGATGCCCCGATAAACCGCTCATAATAATCATCAGGAAATGGTAACTTCATTTCCTTGGCCGCCTCTATATTTGCTTGATTATAAAGCTTTTCTGAATCAAACATTAGACCATCCATATCAAAAATAATTCCGTGAACTACCATAGTAACCTCCTTTTAAACTTTAAAATACTGGCGAACTTCTGAAACAAAATACAGTGAGCCCGTTAATAAAATAACATCGTCCGTGGATGACTGTTGAACTACTGCTTGAAAAGCCTCCTGCCAGTGTTCAAAAATCGGTATTTCTTTGGTACTATCAACGGCTAATTCGGCCACGCTTTCAACTCGTGCACCTTGAAATTGTGTTAAAACAAGGTGCACATTCGGTAGCCCTTCTAGCAATTTAAGCATCGTTACGGTATCTTTATCCTTTAATGCAGCAAAAATTAAATAAATTTCTTGCCGGGCAAAATTCTGCCGTAAAGTTGTGGCCAAGGCCCGTACTGCGGGTTCGTTATGGGCACCATCTAAAATGATTAACGGCTCATCATTAATTTTTTCTAAACGGCCAGCCCAGATTGATTTGGCCAATCCGTGCCGGACACTGCGCTCTGTAACTTTTAAATTAGTTTCTTTAGCGAAAATTAAAAATGCCGCAATTGCCACTGCTGCATTATCAATTTGATAATCACCTAGCATTGGCAACACTAAATTTTTGATTACTTGTTGATCGCTAATAAAGTCAAAGGATTCCGCCCAGGTTGGTAATGTGTTGCGATTAATTGCTTTAAAGTCACCACCCA
The DNA here is from genome assembly GCF_003950295.1 of Loigolactobacillus iwatensis. Taxonomy (GTDB): domain Bacteria; phylum Bacillota; class Bacilli; order Lactobacillales; family Lactobacillaceae; genus Loigolactobacillus; species Loigolactobacillus iwatensis. Next base: position 45,325 of record NZ_RHNP01000004.1, on the reverse strand, counting down.
AACAACTTATTGGGCTGGCCAAACTAGCTGCTTTTTGCTTAATAACTGCCAACGGTTCGGCCGCAATATCACCAACAACGACTGGCCGCCGTTCTTTTATAATCCCAGCCTTATGCTTAGCAATTTTGGGGAGTGTATCCCCCAACAACGCCATATGATCATAACCAATTGTTGTAATCACTGAAACAATTGGTTTAACAACATTAGTCGCATCAGTCAGACCGCCAATACCAACTTCAATGATCGCAATATCAGGTTGTTTTTCAGCAAAATAAACCAGCATTAATAACGTAATAAATTCAAATTCAGTGATTTGATTGGTTGGATCAACGGCATCTAGTTCAGTTATTTTAGGACCAACTAAATTAACCAAATCTAAAAGTGCCTTATCACTAATGGGTTGGCCATTAAGACTAATCCGTTCATTAAAACGCATTAGAAATGGTGATGTAAAGGTTCCAACCGTCAATCCTTGTTCCTCTAAAAGACAACGTAAATCATTAACCACTGACCCTTTACCGTTTGTTCCGGCAACGTGGATCACTCGTAGTTTCTCTTCAGGATGCGAAAAAGCGGCCACAGCACGTTTAATTCGCTTTAAGCTACCCTCTTTATGCATTTTGGGGCGACTGTGAATTTTAGTTAAGGCCGCTTCGTATGTTTCTGCGTACATTATTTTGGCTCCTCTAATTCTGAATTAAGTTTAGTTTAACACGAGGCCAAGATAAAAGTCCTAACCGCTCACTATTTCCGAGCATTACGCTAGAACGGGCAGCAAAAGTCTTGGTGCACGGCCACCAATAACCATAGTGTGATTATTGAATTGGCCTATATAACGCAGCAACCCCAGAACCGACTTTTTGCCCCACTGCCGTAAATTTAAAGAAGTTGGCCGATAAAATAATTAAAAGTTATTTTAAAAAATATAAGAGGCTGGGACAAAAGTCCTGGCCTCCTACTATTTCTGAGCATTACGCTAGAACGGGCGCCAAAAGTCTAGGTTCACGTGCCTTACGCAGTAAACCCAAATCCGATTTTTGTCCCACCCCTTGAATAGAAGCATTACTTATTTGCTTTCAATTCATTAATTCGCTCATTAGTTGCAGTTAATTTATTCAAATAATCAGTGCGCTTTTCTCGTTGCACATTAACAACTTTTTCGGGAGCACTTTGAACAAAACGCTCATTACCCAATTTTTTATCGGCTCGATCAACTTCGGCCTGTAATTTTTTGGCTTCGCCTTGTAATCGGACAATTTCTTGATCAAGATCGATCAATTCTGCAAGTGGCACGTAGATTTCGGCGCCAGTTATGACCGCAGACATTGCCAATTTAGGCGATTTAACGTCGTCCCCAATTTGTAATTCCTTTGGATGAACAAAACGCTCAATATACTCACGATTGGCCTGATAAGTTTGTTCCGTGGCCTTATCGGTAGTCTTAATTAAGACATCGATTGGGCTGGATAACGGTGCATTCACTTCTGCACGAATATTTCGAACTGATCGGATTAAATCAATTAACCGTGACATTTCACTAACGGCCGCTTCATCAGCCAAATCAGCGTGTTCCACTGGATAGGCCGCAGTAACAATTGACTCACCATCATGTGGCATGTTCTGCCATAATTCTTCAGTAACAAATGGCATAATTGGGTGCATTAATTTTAAGGTTTGGTCGAGAACATAAGCAAGTGCGTGCCGTTTAGCAGATTTAGCAGCCTCATCAGTACCGTAAAGAACTTCCTTACTCATTTCAATGTACCAGTCACAAAGATCATTCCAAATAAAGTTATACAACAAACGACCAGCTTCGCCAAAATCAAAATCGTCAAACAGTCGTGTCACATCTTTAATGGTTGAATTTAGCCGACTCAAAATCCAGCGATCAGCCAAATCACGATCAGCCTTATCCGGCAAACTTGGCACAGTCATCTCACCAAGGTTCATGATCACAAAACGACTTGCATTCCAAATCTTATTAATGAAATTCCAGGCCGCATCCATTTTGTCGTAAGAAAAACGAATGTCCTGGCCTGGTGTTGAACCAGTGGTTAAGAACCAGCGTAAAGCATCCGCGCCATACTTCTCGATAACTTCCATTGGATCAATCCCATTACCTAATGACTTACTCATCTTGCGACCTTGTTCATCACGAATCAGGCCGTGAATCAAAACATTTTTAAACGGCCGTTGCCCTGTAAACTCGAGGCTTTGGAAAATCATCCGGGAAACCCAGAAAAAGATAATGTCGTAGCCGGTCACTAAAGTACTAGTTGGAAAATAACGTTTAAAATCGGCGGCATCTGTATCCGGCCAGCCCATCGTTGAAAATGGCCATAATGCGCTACTAAACCAAGTATCTAAAACATCAGGATCCTGTTCCCAATTTTCGGCATCTTCTGGCGCGTCCATCCCAACGTATGTTTCACCAGTTTGCTTATTATACCAAGCCGGAATTCGGTGGCCCCACCATAATTGGCGTGAGATGACCCAATCATGAACGTTATCCATCCACTGGGTAAAAGTATGTTCAAATCGTTCGGGAACAAAATTAACCTTCTGATCCCCAGTCTGATTCTTGAGGGCCGCCTCGGCTAATGGTTTCATTTTAACAAACCACTGCGTGGACAAACGAGCCTCAACTTGAACACCAGTCCGTTCTGAATGGCCAACACTATGAACAATTGGGTCAATCTTTAGCATGTAGTCCTGATCTTTTAGATCGGCCACCGTTGCCTTGCGTGCTTCAAAACGATCCATCCCCTCATACTTACCAGCATTTTCATTCATGCTGGCATCTTCGTTCATTGTGTTAATCCGTTTTAAATCATGACGATTACCAACTAAGAAATCGTTGGGATCATGTGCCGGTGTGATTTTAACCATCCCAGTTCCAAAATCCATATCAACGTATTGATCAGCAATAATTGGAATGTGCCGGCCTTGTAACGGCAAAATAACTTCACGGCCTACTAAATCCTTATAACGTTCATCTTTAGGATTTACAGCAACGGCAGTATCTCCAAACATTGTTTCTGGACGTGTGGTTGCAATTTCAATGTAGTGTTTGCCAGCAAAAGTGTACTCAGGATCAACAAATGGATATTTAACGTGGTAGAAGGCCCCTTGATCGTCCTTATGGATAACTTCAATATCGGATAATGCGGTCCGCGCCTGGGGATCCCAATTGATAATGTATTCCCCACGATAAATTAAGCCCTTTTTATACAAATTAACAAAGACCTTACGGACAGCCTTGGATAAACCATCATCCAAGGTAAAGCGTTCCCGGGAATAATCCACGGAAATGCCTAACTTGGCCCACTGTTGATGAATGATATCACCATATTCATGAACCCAGTTCCACACTTCTTTAATAAACTTTTCCCGTCCAAGATCGTAACGGGTGATACCTTTTTCACGTAAATGAGCTTCCACCTTGGCCTGAGTAGCAATGCCAGCGTGATCCATTCCTGGTAACCAAAGCACATCATAACCTTGCATCCGCTTTTGGCGAATAATCATATCCTGTAAAGTTGTATCCCAAGCGTGGCCAAGATGTAGCTTTCCAGTAACATTTGGCGGTGGAATGACAATTGAGTAAGGTTTTGCATCTGGATTGCCAGATGGTTTAAATAAATCTTCGCTGAGCCATTCATCGTACCGACCAGGCTCAACTTGTTGTGGATCATACTTCGTTGACATTTCTTTTTTATCAGCCAAATCCATCATCTCCTCGATAATTAAAAACTCAAACAAAAAAGCATTCATCCTAATTAATAGGACGAATGCTTAAATTCGCGGTACCACCTAAATTGCGCTATTGCGCCACTTCATCACGTTAACGAACTACTTGTCCGGTTAGATCTACTCACTTCAATCTAACAGCTCACAAGTTACCTTCACGTTTAAGTGGGTAAAGTCTCTCAGCCAATGAACTTTATCTCTTAGCCCCAAATTTAGACGTTACTTTCTTGCTCAATGCTTTGTTGTTACTGTAGCAAAAATTAATGAACAGGTCAATAGCCATAAGTCTGGGTTGGAAAACTATTTTGATTCGTATGCCATAACCAAATTAGACCAATCGTATTTAAAAAGCGACTTTCTGTGCTTATTCACAGACTTGCCTAAAGTAAATCAGCAATCTCTGCCTGATCCTGTTCCAAGAAATGCTGATCAGGTCTGATTTCACTAGTTTTAATTCCAGCAATTGAATCCGCCATTAAGCCTTCAACATCGATTAATTTCTCATAGTTTCTCGTTTTTTCCATGTTAGGGTGTGTCTTTGGTGCCGGTGGTGCAAAGATTGTACAGCAGTCCTCAAACGGCATAACTGACAAATCAAAGGTGTCAATGTCCTCAGCAATCTTAATAATCTCATTTTTGTCCATTGAAATAACGGGCCGTAAAATAGGTGTTGTAGTCACATCATTAATTGCGGCCATACTCTGCATTGTTTGCGAGGCCACTTGACCTAATGATTCACCGTTAAAGATGGCCAGACCGTGGTGCATCTCGCGAATCTTATCTGTAATTCGTAACATCATTCGCCGCTGAATGGTCATCAAATAACCTTCTGGTACCTTATTTTTAATCTCTTCTTGAATCTTTGTAAATGGTACTTCGATAAACTGAATACTTCCTGCATAAGGTGCAATTTTAGCAGTTAATTCTTTTGCCTTGGCCAACGCCTTTTCACTTGTGTACGGTGGACTAAAGAAGTGAACCATCTGCAAATCAACGCCCCGCTTCATTGCTAGGTAACCAGCAACTGGGGAATCAATCCCCCCAGATAGCATTAGCATGCCGCGGCCAGCCGTTCCAACTGGTAAACCACCAGCACCAAGGATTGTCTGACTTGAAAGGTAAATACCATCAAGTCGAACTTCAACGCGCAAGGTAATATCTGGTTTATGCATTTTTACCGTTAATTCAGGAATTGCATTTAAGATAACGTCACCTAAATCAGCGTTAATTTCGTTGGTATCCATTTCAAAATTATGGTCGGCCCGGCGAGTATTAACTTTAAACGTCGCACCTGGCTGAACTTGCTCTTTCAACATGGCAATCGCCATTTGGCGTACTGCATTCATATCACGTTCAACGCGAATCGTTGGCGAATAATTTTGAATACCAAAAACTAAACCCAATTTTGCCATAACTGCCTGACTATCTTCACCATTCAAAATGATGTGTAGCCGATCACGTTTAGCGTGAATTTGTAATGCCGGAAATGCCTGAAGTGCCTTCATCGTGTTACCAAATAACCGATTAATGAAATCACGGCGGTTTTTACCTTTGGTGGACAACTCGCCATAACGAACCATGATCTCTGTATATTGCATAATGTTCTTCCTTTCAGACTTTTAAGAATTTATAATTTCAAAACGATGATAGATTTGGTCAAAGGCTTGAATAAATGCGTCAGCCTCCGCCATTGTATTGTTTTCATCTAAACTAACCCGAACCGCACTGGTTGCAATCTTTTCTGGGACGTGCATTGCGGCCAACGTGCCCGAAATGGCGCCAGTTTTTGATGCGCAGGCGCTTGTCGTTGATAGATAGATATCATGATCTTCAAAGGCATGAACAACCGTTTCGCCACGAACTCCCTCAATTCCAAAACAAAGAATGTGTGGCGCAAAATCCTGACCGTCTTCTGAAAAAAGCGTCACTTTCGGTAACTGCTTAACGTGCTGATAAATCTTTTCCTTAATCGCACGTTGTTGGGCCACCTTGGCCGTCTCATTAGTTAATAACAGACGTAAGGCTTTCGCCATTCCAGCAATTGCGGGTAAATTTTCGGTGCCACTTCGCCAATTGCTTTCTTGACCACCACCAGTAAGTAAAGGTGCGATCATGCGGCCTTTCTTGGCGTAAATAAAGCCAGTTCCCCGTGGACCATGAAATTTATGTGCCGAAAAAGTTAAGAAATCAATCCGTGGCGTTTGCAGTAATGCTTCCAGCCCTTTGCCAATTGATTGCACAGCATCAACATGATAATGAATATTAGGGTAATCTTCCAAAATTGTGGCTGCTTCTTTGATTGGTTGGATGCTGCCAATTTCGTTATTAACTGCCATTATTGACACTAAAATGGTATCGGAACGAATAGCAGCTTTTAAATCGGCCGGATTAATAAAGCCCCGTTTATCTACGGGCAAATAGGTAACCTCAAAACCTAATTTTTCTAATTGTGCCATTGAATTTTTAATGGCAGGATGTTCAATCTCAGTTGTAATTAAATGCTTACCAAATTGATGCTTTTCGATTGCAGTCCCTTTAACCACCCAATTGTCGCCTTCGGTACCACCACTAGTAAAATATATTTCATCTGGTTTAACATTCATTAAACTAGCAATTTGTTTACGCGATTGGGTCAGCAAATTATCAGCCTTATTGCCGATAGCATGCAAACTTGATGGATTGCCGAAAAAATCTTCACTTACAGTTTGGTAAGTTTTCAAAACTTCCGGTGCAGCCGCCGTTGTTGCACTATTATCAAAATATATCATGTTGCCACTCTTCCTTTTTAACAAAATTCTTTCCCATTATAGCAGAATTAGCCTAAAGCACAACGGCTAACTAAAAATAAGTGATTCATTAAAGCTCCCATTCGCAGTGATAAATGGGCAATTAAAATGTGAGATAAGGGTAAATTGATGAGTCACACTCAAAAATTATTCCTTATCTCACATTATTTAATCTAATAAATCGTCTTGTTTGCTGCTGTAATAACTATCTTCAACTTTCTTGTAGCTACCAGGCTCAACTTTTTCTAACTCAGTTGCAATCGTTTCTAAGGCCTGCTTGTAATCATACTGCTGATTAAAGATCTGAAATGCTTGGTCACCGGCCTGAGCAACTTCGGCATGACTATGCCGGTAACGATTTGAATATTGTAAAAGTTGTTCTGTAAGTAGTGCGCTATCGATTAAATCGTTGGTTTCTTCTTTTAATTTATTAAGATCTTCTTGCGTCGCAATTAATTGTTTTGTAATATCGTCTAAATTAATTTTGACCTGATTAAGGTCATCGGCCAATTGATTTATCTCATCCGTTACAACAAAGAAGAAATCTAAGTATGCTTTTGCTAACCCGGGCAAACGTAATTTTTCAACTTGCCGTTTAATATTTCGGATTTCAAATTCAAAGGACTGTAAACTCTTTTGTGCTTCCTGCTCCCCTTTACGTAATCCTTGAACACTGGTATTAATCGCTTTTTGCTTCTCTTCAATGTTAGTTAGAACAGTAAAGGCATTTTTGAAATCATCTGCAACCATTGAGTAAACAGCCTTATGATCGGAAATTTTTTGACTGTTTTCGGCAAAATTAACCTCAATCTCATCAATCTGCTTCTTTAAATCTTCCGCGTCAGTAATTTCATTGTGGGTTAAATGATAACTTTGATCCAAATGATCTAATTCAATTAGTAATGCGTGGCTCTGCCGTTTGGCGTGCATTATAAATTCCTCTAGATCAGCTTGATCCTTCTCCACTTGTTGTCGCGCGGCCATTTCGGCCTCAATCACATCATAAAGGTGATCAATTCGCTGTTCAATGGCTTTATTACCGGCCTCAATCTTAGTTAAATCTAAAGTCGCAAAATCATCATTTGTTGTACTAATATCATGATCTAGCTGGTCCAATTCATTCGGAATATTAATATCATAAAAGGCGTAACGCTGTTGTGCAAGTTGTTCGTAACCACTTCTTAACTCACGAAGCTGATCGGGAAATTCTGTCTTGATCTCTTTATAGCGCGGGGGGATACGGGTCATTAAATCATTAAGCTCAGTTGTATCTTTATCTAATTGTTTCAAAACACCTTCAGCCTCAACATGATCGCCATGCTTAGCCAATTTAGCAAACTTATTGTGTGCGTCCTCTAAATAGCTTAATTTAGCCTCTAGCTGTTCGGTTGCCGTTCCAAACGCAAAACTCTTAGTTAATAATTGTTTGCGTAATTTTTGGTAGGTTGCCTCAAGTGCTTTTTCTTGCTCTTGATTCTTTTCTTGGCGCTTCTTTAATTGTTGAAAACCTGCTAAAATTTCATTAAGCTGTTGCCGCAGATCGTCAAGTTCTTGTTTCAAACCATTAATTAATTTTTGTGCCTCAAAAAAGTGGTAGTGATTATTGGCCGTTTCGGCAGCCAATAATTTCTGGTCCATCTTTGCAATCGAATCGTGGCTTAGCTTCTGATAAGCCTTTTCCCACTTCTGGAAAGCCGTCATACTCTGACCTGCAAGCTTCATCTTACGCACTTCATTAAGTGTTTGTTTCACCGGAATATCATTTAATGACTGTTCCTTTGTTTGTAATTGATCGATGGCTTTTGAATTACGGCGCTGGTATAAAATAACACTGACGTAAGCCAGTAGCGCAATAATAATAATGCCTATCAAGATATACTCCATCAATAAAACCCCCGTCACGTTTCGCCATTAAAGTTATTTGTCTTGCATTTGCCAATAATTATGGCTAAAATCTAATCTAAATTATAGCATAGTGAAGAGGTTGCTTCACTACTATTGCAAAATTTTCGAACAGTTCCCCTACGAAAGGACAGATAAAATGTCAGAAAAACATCAAACAGCACTCATTGCTCAACAAGTTGACGCCCTCTTATATCACGAAACTCATAACGTTTCCAACTTGGCTAATGCCGCCGCGTTATTAAAGGATAGTTTACCAAATATCAGTTGGGCCGGCTTTTATTTATACGATCATGAACAAAATGATCTTTACTTAGGCCCCTTCGCCGGCAAAGTGGCCTGTATGCACATTGCTCTGGGCAAAGGTGTTTGCGGCACTGCCTTTTCAACACAACAAACACAAATTGTACCCGATGTTCATCAATTTGCGGGTCACATTGCCTGTGACTCTGCAACCAATTCCGAAATGGTTGTCCCTTTAATTAAAGACGGTCAACCAATTGGTGTGTTAGACCTTGATTCTTTAGAATTCGACCGCTTTAGTTCTAAAGAACAGAATGATTTAGAAGAATTTGCTCAGGCGTTGATGGAACATCTCACTATTTAAGCAATTGGCATTGACTTTAACTGAACAGCTAAGCTATACTGATCATTGTGTAAAATACGCAGCAGCAAGCGGTAAACACGTCAACAGTTTATTACTTTTCGTTCAATCAGTAACCTACGGCTGCAAATGGTGAAAATTGCAAAATAAACTGCACGTATACTGAGCTTGCACTTAGCTTATTTTACTCCAAAACTATTTATTGGAGGATTACATTTATGTCTCGTTATACAGGTCCAAAGTGGAAAAAATCACGTCGTTTGGGAATCTCCCTTTCTGGCACTGGTAAAGAATTATCTCGTCGGCCATATGCTCCTGGCGATCATGGTCCTAACAATCGTCGTAAGTTATCCGAATATGGTGTTCAATTACGTGAAAAGCAAAAATTACGGTTCATGTATGGTTTAAACGAACGCCAATTCTCAAACTTATTTGAGGCTGCTGGTAAGATTAAAGAAGGTAAACAAGGTGTTAACTTCATGATCTTACTTGAACGTCGTTTAGACAATATGGTATTCCGTTTAGGTTTAGCAACAACTCGTCCGCAAGCTCGTCAATTAGTAAACCACGGCCATATTTTGGTTGATGGCAAACGCGTTGATATTCCTTCATACCGAGTTGAAGTTGGCCAAGTTATCTCTGTTCGCGAAAAATCAAAGAACTTAGTTATTATCCAAGGTGCCATTGAAGCTGTTGTTGGTCGTCCTGCTTTTGTAAGCTTCGACGCTGACAAACTTGAAGGTTCATTAACACGTCTTCCAGAACGTGAAGAACTTGAACCAGATATCGATGAAACCCTTGTCGTTGAATACTACAACCAATTATTGTAATCTTCACGAGCAAAAAGCCTACCACATTGTGGTGGGCTTTTTTTATGGCCAAATTTAGCGAGTGTTTGAAAAAATCGCAACAAAAATAATTCTTAATCAAGGCCCATATCATTAAATTAATAATTACAAAACCATCAATAAATCTTGGTATAGCGGTACTAATTCCGAAACGGTCTGTTTAATCTCCGCTTCAACAGCCCCAGGGTGTTCAAAAATTGGATCACCCTTCAACCAAATCTTTCCTAGCAACCATTCACCTTTTTTTACGGTGGCAAAACGAGCTGTTTGTGCCTTTAAAGCAGCCTGGGTTAAATCAGTTGTTGGCTTTGCCATATGATTACCAGAAAGTCGCCAAGTTTTGTCTTCTTTCGCTAAGGCTAAAATTGCGCGACGTTGTTGCTTAATAACCATCACGTAGCGATCGTTATCTTGAATATTTTCCAATAAACAAAGCCAGACAAATAAACGGTCATTCCAAAAGCCAATTTCAATGTGGGGCAACATCTTATACCCTCGTTTATGTGGGCCCAGTGCAAACCAAGTATTTGGTGCCAGGTAGACGTGCCGCCGCAAATGCTTTGCCACTTGAACGTAGGTCACCATCTTCTGCTTGGCCAATTGATCAGCCAGTTCCTGGCCCAACACTTCAAATTTTGGATCAAGTTTATTTTTGATACCAGCCATTCGGCCAGCCACCGTTTGATCGTCAAAGACACTAAAATCACGTTGTTCAAATACCAAACTCATTTTCCTCCCCTAGCACCAAACTTCTCAGCTGCAAGCTTCCATGCTATACTCAATATACCAAAACGTGCTTGAAAAAGCAGATTCCTGCGGTTAGCTATGATCGCCAAATCATCTGTTTCACAGATAATTCGTCAATCTAGGCTAATCCTCAGAATCTGACCGCTTTTCCAAACACTCTCTAGTATACCAGAGAAAGGATGTTTAAAAATGGCTGCTAATCAATCAAATGGTGACGGCGTTGAAGATTTTCTTAAGGATCGAATGAGTGGCACTCCACAGACTAAACCAGACGAGCGCCGGCGTTATCTCGGCTCATTACGGGAGCGGGTTTACCTATTGGCAACAGTTGCTGAAATAAACGATGAACGAACGCTACCGGCCTTTAAAAAAATAGTCCCACAGTACGACACAAAACAAACAAAGTTATTACTAAATGGCAAGCTTGATCAGGGTCGCTTACAACCCTACCTGAGCTTTGCCGCAGCTAATAACCTGCCCTTTACCATGATCAGTGATGAGACTGCACAAACAAATGCTGATGCGGTCGGCTTACTATTGGTAGCACCACAAGCGGTAAACGTTACTGAGGTTGCCATTACTCAATACTACGAAAAGCCGAGCACCGAAACAAATGCTAAAAAACGTCCGTCATTGTTGGACAACCTATTTCACCGCAATGATGACTAAGCAAGGTTCTAAGGATTATGCAAATCAAATTACAAAAGGATTTTAAACAGTAAGCGGCTGGGACTTTTGTCCCAGCCGCTTACTGTTTCCGAACCTTACTTTAGAACGTGCACCAAAAATTAGGTTCACGTATCTAACTACAGCCAATCCAAAACCGACTTTTGTTCCACTTCCACCCTTTTTAAATGCTTTTAATGAAATGCCTTAGGAAATAAGGACTGCAGCAACTGTTGTGCCACTGGTTGTGCCTCTCCATAATAAGGAAAAAGATGTTCAATCAGGCTTGGTTGATTTGTGACACTTAAAACCATCCCTAATTCTGGGTGTTCATCTGTCACTGCTTTATACGGATTATCAATAAACAGATCAATCCCAGCAACGGTTAACTTCAATTCAGCGGCCACACGCTCTGCCAAATGACAATAACTGACATCAACATCCGTCGTCATATCAACCGAATCCCCTCCAGTTATAGGGTTAGCAGTATCACCTAAATAAACTAAATTACCACGAACTGGAATAGTCGTCAATTGCAGGCCCTGTTGAGTTAAATTGGCCGCTGTTGGACCATCTAATGGTATTTTTTCCAGCGGTTTAGTTTGATTTTCACCTCGTGTAAGGTTCTTCTTTTCAATTAATTGTTGAATAGTTAAACGACCATCCCCCACAACATTTGCCGGTGTTTGTTCAAGCACTGCTTTAACCTTGCCACTAATTACTAGGAAACGGTACTGCGATCCAACAACAAAAGACTCAACCATAATTGTTTGATCAAATTTAAAAGCCGTACTGACGGCCGCCGCGTAAGCAGCTCGCTTTGGTGGTAACTTAAAAACAGTCACGCCTGCCCCATTATGACCACAACGAGGTTTTACAACAATTCCACGTTTAGCGTAATCCGAAAAATCAGTTAACGCGGCCGCTTGTGTTTGATACTCAGCGCTCATTGGAACAGCGAATCCGGCCTCACCTAATAACTTTTTTAGAACCGTTTTATTTGCGCTAAGTTCCCCACTTAACTGATTACCTTTACTGGTTAAACTACCCTGTTTGACAATTTCAGACTGTTTTTGATAACTTAATCTGATTAAATTATCCTGGCGATCAAGTACTTCCACATGTAACCCAACTTGAATGGCAGCACGCAAAAGTGCCTGCGTTGATAAACTAAGGTCCTGATAACCCCTCAATTGATAAACCACTTGTGTTTGGTCGTTATAGGTTGTATTAGCCTGTTTGACGGCAAAGTGACTTAATGACTGTTGACTCACTTGTTGGCTTAATAGATAGGCCGGCGTTTTTTTGAAATCTATCACTCGTTCCGCCATCCGATTAACTGCAGTTTGCAGACGCTTCGGGGCAGCAAAATCTACGACAAACTTTTGCATTCCCTGGATAAATTCAGTCAACGGCACTTGCAATGCAGAAGCTCTGGTTGGATCTTCCAACGCAACTTGTTCATTTTGCTCGGCTGCTGTTTGCAAAATTGAGCTTACCTTTTGCTGGGCTATGCTTGGTAAAATTAACATATAAATAACGAAGGCCTGCATAAAGTCTAAATCGTCTTCGCTAATTCCATCTAAAGCAAAGGGATCTAATTCTAAATTACGCAATTCCAAATGAGTAACGCCTTCACTAGTTAATTTACTGAGCTCTCTACCCTGTAACAAGACAGGTACATTAAATTCACGGGAATTGGCCAACTTTTCCTGCTTAACACAGGTCGTAATATCTTGCACATACTGAGCCAAAGATGCAAAGGAAATTTGACTAGCAGTCTGATTAGCGTAACCATACCTCTGACTATTAGCCAAGCTACGCACTAATTTAGCCGGTTTGGCTTGCCCAGATTGATAGAAATTCATCTCCGCCAGTGGACTAGCACCAAATAAATAAGTCAGAATATACCGGTAATGTTGGTAATTTTGTGCCACTTTCAAGTACGCTGCATTATGAAATTCTAAATAAGAATCATACTTATCCTGATAGTGGTCTTCATATAACACCAATAATAGCCGTGTTGGTAGGCTAAAATTAAGCCGAATGGCCGCTATCATCTGCGATTTTAGACTGCGTTTAGAAACTGGTTGTTTATAGTGAGCACGTTCTTGTGTCGTTAACTTAATCGCCTGATCGTCGGGCAATTTAGGCGGCATTGACAGCGGCCATAAGCGTTCAGCAGTTGCTAAATTTTGGGTCAAAACATCGTCCAGTCCTTGTAATTGGTGATACATTTCGTGAATCGAAGAAAAACGATCAGTGACCACTTTAATCTGAGTCGTGGTAAAATTTGGTTTTAAATACGGCTGACCTTGGGACAAACTCAAACTGGCCGGATATTTTGTCGTCACCAATTCACCAGCCGTTGTAACACGTTGAACCTCTTTTTCAAGTCCAAATTGGCCTTCATAAAGAAATGGAAAACGCTGAAATTTCTGAATTTGTTTTCCAAAATGATTTAACATAGTTAAAAGACTCCTTATTCTTAAGTTAATTACCAATATTATACATGAATTTAACCATTATGCGGCAGTAATTACCGAATCCGGATTCGACAATGTTATAATGGTTCTTCGTGAAGTTCAATTATCAGGTGAAGGAGGAAAGATAATTATGCAACAGCCTTTAGCTTACCGAATGCGGCCTAAAACAATCGATGAAGTGGTTGGTCAACAACAACTCGTTGGCCCCGGTAAAATTATTCACCGTATGGTTGACGCAAAAATGCTCTCATCCATGATTTTATACGGTCCGCCTGGTACTGGTAAAACCAGTATTGCAAGTGCCATTGCTGGTTCAACTCATTACGCTTTTCGAATGTTAAATGCAGCAACTGATAGTAAAAAAGATTTACAAATTGTTGCTGAAGAAGCAAAAATGAGTGGCACAGTTATTTTACTATTAGATGAAATTCACCGTTTAGATAAAACCAAACAAGACTTTCTCTTACCCCACTTGGAAAACGGCCGAATTATTTTAATTGGTGCAACAACGGAAAATCCCTACATTTCAATTAATCCTGCTATTCGAAGCCGCACTCAAATCTTTGAAGTCAAGCCATTGGCGCCAAGTGATATCAAGATAGCAATTAATCGAGCATTAACCGATTCAACTAATGGACTTGGTGAATATCCAGTAAAGCTATCCGAAAAGGCACTTAATTTATTAGGCGAAGCAACAAACGGTGACTTGCGCAGCGCCTTAAATGGTCTCGAGTTAGCGGTGAAATCAACACCTAAGGATCAACAAGGTGAAATTAATTTAACACTTCCAATCATTGAGGAATGTATTCAAAAGAAAGCTTTAGCCAATGACAAAAACGGTGACGCACATTACGATGTTATTTCGGCTTTACAAAAATCCATTCGTGGTAGTGACGTTAATGCTGCGCTTCACTACATGGGCCGTTTAATTGAGGCTGGTGATTTACCAAGTATCATGCGCCGCCTGCTAGTCATTGCTTACGAAGATGTTGGTCTGGGTAATCCTCAGGCCTGCGCGCGAACCGTTAATGCCATTACTGCTGCAGAAAAGTTGGGTTTACCTGAAGCAAGAATCCCACTTGCCGACGCGGTCATTGATCTTTGCTTATCACCAAAATCCAACTCTGGTATTAACGCAATCGATTCTGCATTAACGGATATTCGTGATGGTAAGGCCGGCGAAATTCCTGATCACCTCAAAGACGCACATTACCAAGGTGCCGCCAAACTAAACCACGGTGTTGATTATAAATTTCCCCATGATTACCCTAACGATTGGGTCAAGCAGCAATATTTACCAAACCGTTTAAAACACGCCCAATATTATCAACCTAAGGCTAATGGAAAATATGAAACTGCCCTTAAGCAACAATATGAACGTTTAGAAAAAGCACAAAAAAATTAGCGCTTCCATTGTTAGCCTAATCATGCTTAACGTAAGTCAAAAATTTGCACTGAACTTCCGGCTATGCTACTATAAATGTAGATTTTCTGAGGTGTTCGATTATTCCTATTATGGTGTTGACCGATCAAGTAATTAAATTTGGGATCGGCTTTCAATCTTTAGATCAAGCATGCCTTTTCACGAGGAAGCTAGTATCTTTAGGTAGCTGAGCCCACCTGCCTTTTCGCGGGTTCAATCCGAAGGGATTAACAACGGCACTACCAGATTATCTACAGAGTAGTGATACTTTGTGAGGGTTCGCTTTCGAGCGGCCCTCTTTTTTTACATAAGGAGGATTCAGCATGCTTATTAGATTGGCTATGGCACTTTTCGCCCTTGTATTATTGGTACTTGCTTACTATTTACATCGTCATCTGACCCGAACTTTTTTAATGCACGACCTAACCCAGGACAAGCAGTTGCATGATTTCGTTAAACGTTACCGCAATTATTTTGGAATTGTCGGTGGCTTAACCTTAATTAGCCTATTAATTCCTAATGTAACGCTTTGGGTCGTATTATTAATCCTTGGGTGTCTCCTGGCCGCGATTTTTGCACTTTCTTTAGCAAATCATTTGTAAAATTAGCCGCTTTCATTTACATTAGACCAGCAAATAACGTACAATAGAATTAGAAAATGAATTGGGGTGATTATCATGTTACAACAATACAAACATATTTTAGTTGCCATTGATGGTTCTTATGAAGCTGAACTTGCCTTCCGTAAGGCCGTTGAAGTAGCTAAGCGTAATGACGCTGAACTTTATCTCGTCCATGTCGTTGATACTCGAGCTTTCCAAAATGTTTCCAGTTTTGATTCAGCTATGGTTGAACAAGTAACTGAAACGGCAAAAAAGACAATGGAACAGTACATTACAACCGCAAAGGAAAATGGCTTAGATAACGTTAATTACAGTATTGAGTACGGTGCACCAAAAGTAATTGTCGCAAAGGAAGTCCCTAAGGAACATGATATTGATTTAATTATGATTGGCGCAACAGGTTTAAATGCCGTCGAACGTTTACTCATCGGCTCGGTTACTGAATACGTTACTCGAGCAGCGGTCTGTGACGTTCTTGTCGTTCGTACTGACCTCGATAATAAGCCAGCGTTAAATCAAGCAGGCAAAAAATCTAGTATTCAGGCAAAATAACAATAACTTACAAAAAAGCGTGATCAATAAGGTATTTAAGTATGCTAAATCTGAATCCAGAAGTTCATCTGGTCATTAGATTTTACTTAGCTTACCTTTAAATCAGGCTTTTTTTGTCTCTAATTAAATGCCCCACTAAGACTTCTAGATAATAGATGCAACAAATTAGGCCAACTTTTCCAAAACTAATTTAAGCTAGCCCGTATTTGAAAGTTGGCCATTCCTGGCTTACTGGTGACTATTGTTTCCTTATTTCATTAGTGCTAGGGTAAATTTATAAGGAAGTGGCATAATGACGGAGAAAACAAGTGAACAATTATATCGTTATACTGGCAAAAAAATGATCAATTTAACTGCAATCAAAACGGCTGTCCCAATCCCAAACAGCGAAAAAGAAATTAAAGCGTCGATTCAAGAGAACATTAAACAACTAAACCAATTAGAAGATCAATTATACGCACAAAACCGTTATGGCGTCGTCATTATCTTTCAAGCATTAGATGCCGCTGGCAAGGATAGTATGATTCGCCACGTGCTTAGCGGAGTGAATCCCCAAGGCTGCACGGTGGTTAATTTTAAACAACCTTCCAGCAAAGAGTTGGCCCACGACTTCTTATGGCGAATCCATCAAGTCTTACCTGAACGGGGCCACATTGGCGTTTTTAATCGTTCTTACTATGAGGACGTCTTGGCCCCACAAGTCCATCCCAAACTTTTATTAAAAGAAAATTTGCCAAAGATTAATCATCTGACCGATATCCAACCAGAATTTTTTACAACCCGTTACGCTGATTTAAACCAATTTGAAACTTACCTAAATCATTGTGGCTACCAGGTTTTAAAATTCTTCTTACATATTTCTAAAGACGAGCAGAAAAAGCGGTTTGAGCGGCGGATTGAGATTCCGGAAAAGACCTGGAAATTTTCGACTTCGGATATTCATGAGCGTGCTTACTGGGATACTTATCAGCGTGTCTATGGCGATGTTATTACCGCAACAGCTAGTCGGCAAAATCCCTGGTACATTATTCCGGCAGATAATAAATGGCAGTCCCGTAAAATCGTTTCAAACATTATTAATACTCGGTTAAGTGCCCTTCCACTAGCTTATCCCAAAACAAGTGCGACCCAAAAACAGGCACTTACTAAAGTCCTAAATGAGCTAGAACAAAATAAAATTTAACTAAAGTTAGTCAAATTATTTTGCTGGCACGAGCGTATTCAAATAGTTAATGGCGATCCGTTTTGGAACTTCCTTATGCGGCGGTTTAAAATCCCTAATCAATCATTCTTTGCTTCTCGGCAACTAATAACTTTTTCACTGCTACCTTTTGTTGTGCGGCCACTTCTTGATACCGGCTACAGGTTGTTAAATGCCCATTAATAACGCCACAAGTGACCAGCAGGGCATAACAATTAGTTGGTCCCATAAATCGAAAACCCAATTGACGCAACTCAGTAGCTAGTTTAACGGATTGATTAGTAAAGGCCGGAATAGCCCGCTGATCATTAAATTGCGGGTCACTGTTACCCTCTGCCCAAATAATATTTGTTAAATAAATCTGCTGCTTCTGCAATTGCACCAATAAACGCGCATTTTCAATAATGGCCAGCACTTTTTGCCGATTACGAATCAAGGTTGCATCGGTTAATAATTCCGTAACTTTTTGTTCACCAAATAACGCAACTTGATCGCTTGCAAACGCTTTGAAGGCCTGATTTAGAGCTTGCTCCTTACGCAACAATAAACGCTGATTTAGGCCCGATTGAAACACTTGAAGTGCCAAACGTTTAAAAATTTCATCATCCTGAATAATTGGTGTTCCCCAAACCACATCATGGTAATAACGGGTATTCTGATCCTGCTCGGCCCAGGGACATCGTTGTCGTTTTATAATCATCTTGGTAACCTCCTCTACAGTATAAAACTACGTAAAGGAGGTTTATTTACGCGCTAAAATCTTCCCTAATAATGCTAAAAAATTTGCAAAATAAAAAAGGCGGACAAAAGTCCTAACCTCTTACTATTTCCGGATATTACTCTAAAAGGTACGTCAAAAGTTTAGGTTCATGTGCCTAACGGAAGTGTTTGAAAAAGCGATTAGATTCTACTTCACAATTGGGAATTATTACTAACTTCCCTGATGATGTCGATTGGACTAAGATCACCGATAAGTTGCACAGCAGTAAAGCCGTGGTTCTTACTCAATTGTACTAACTAAAACAATTAAATTAATCAATAAGGGCTCAACCACTGCCAAGGTTTCATTTCGGCGCTGGCGTATCAGCCGTGTCGAAGGTACTTGATGACCGAATTTTGGTCATTTAGTACCTTGCGTGATTGACAAGATCCATTTTCTTTTCCGAACGGGTTTAATCGGAAAGAAAATTAGCTTGTCGACGCGCCACGCGTTCCATACGCCAGCGCCGGAATGGAACCTAACCAAATCCGACCACGTGTAACTCAGTGGCCAAGCGGCATAAGCATTATTTTTATAGCAATATAATTTAAATATGAATGTTACGATGTACTAGATTAATAACCAAAAAGCAATTAAGCCTGTAATTGTTTTTTGGCAAGATCAACAACCTGGGCTAATTTTGAAATTCGAACATCAGCCTGGCTTTGATCAATCGCTATCATCTGACTGAGTGGCCGCAACGCTGCAACTTTAATCTTAGCGGCCTTAGCAGCCTGAATACCAATCGCAGAATCCTCCACCGCCAATGCTTCACTGGCGGCAATCTTTAATTGCTTCAAAGTTGCCTTATAAATTGCCGGATCTGGTTTACTGTGTTCAAAGCTCTCCCCACTAACAACCAACGCAAACAGCGACTGTAATTCTGTTGCGTCTAAAACACCGTTAATGGAATTAAAATCACCAGCAGAAGCCACGGCGCAAGTTAAGCCTAATTGATTCAAGGCCACTAAAGTTTTCTTGGCCTGTGGGTTAACTCGTTTAACGTAATCCATTGGGTGTTGCTGCTTAAAGCGCGTATAGTCGGCTTGTAATTTTGTGTAAATCTCCGGCGACTTACCAGGTACTAGCCGTGGCCATTCATGCCGTAAATTTCGGCCGTACATCGCTTTAATTTGACTCTTTTCAACGACCAGGCCAATTTCCTTAAAGTAGGCCATTTTTTGTTCAAAATAATACGGCTCACTATCAATCAGAACGCCATCTAAATCAAAGATTACCGCCTTAAGCATCGGTACTTTTCCCCCTTAATAAAAATCGGCCAACCGCAAGATATACTGCTGTAACTTGTCAGGTAAATCGCCACGAATTAAAAGTGCCTCTAGCAATCGATTACGATTATACCAACGATTCCAAAATACTTCGTCTGCCTTTGGTTGCTGGGCCATCAATTGTTGCTGCCATTTATGTAACAGTAAAGTTAAATAATCGGCATAAATTTTGTGCTTATTAACTAAATTTGCAATGACCGCGGCCAACCGGTAATCTTCACCAAACACCAATGGCTTATTAAGGTATTTATACCGTTCTACTAATGCCGTCAAGTAAAATATTTTGTCCGCCCGACTCAACTTAGTGCTAGCCGTCAGTTCATCTAAAACATTGCCAATATGACTATAAGCATGGACCCAACCTTTATTGCCAGCGTAACCACGACAATCAGTCTCTAAAACAATATAAGTTGCGATGGCCAGTGAAATATCCTCCAACTGCGCCGTTTCAATAAAATGATAATGCGTTCGATCAGCATAAAGTACTAACGATAAAAGCATGACACTAAAAGAGCGTAAAAAAACGCCATTACCTTGAGATTCCAAGATATGTCCGTAAAGCATCTTTGGGTCCAATAATCGGTCTAAAACATGTTTTAATTGCTCCGTTGTCAAAATTTTCATTTCAATTAAATCATGAAATAAAAAGTAAACACCCCGGTCACGAACCGTTGGATTAGTTGAACCCAAATGTGCCAACATAAACTCTAAATCCGCATCTGTTACTGTCTGTTTTTTCTTATTCTTAATCTCATCACTTAAAGTTAATAGTTTTGTTGTTGCCTTAGCATCGTCCTCTGGTAGGACAACTGGTGTTCGTTTTTCGTGAGGTAATTGATTAATAATTTGATCGATTTTTTCAGGTAAATGTTGGTAAAGTTCCCCCGTTCTTAATTGCTCGCGTAGTTTTACCAACGCTTGTTTAGTATTCGTAACTGCCTGACTTGTCATAACAACACTCCGTTCATAAACATGATTCCATTCTAACATGAAATCACATGCTCACTCGCATCTCCAACTAAAAAATGCTATATTGAAACGGACAACTGCTAAGAAGAGGCGACCATAATGAGTAAGAAACATTCTAAATTAGCTAAAACGTTGGTTGAAAAAATATTGGATCAGGCCAAAATTCCGTACACCCAATATGAATTGGTAACCCAACAAGAAGGCGATGTTCGGCAGTTAAAGCTCGACGAACTAGCGTTAAACGAACATATGATTTATAAAACCTTGGCCTTAACCGGCAAAACATCTGGCCCAATTATCGGTGTCATTCCTTTAGATGAACGAATCAGCTATAAAAAATTAGCCAAAATCACTGGTAATCGAAAGGTTGGCATGGTCCCCTTAAAGGATCTAGTTGCGACTACGGGCTACGAGCACGGGGCCAACACGCCGATTGGCATCCACCAAACGCACCATTACCCCATTATTTTTTCAAATAGTGCCCAGAACCAAACAGAAATTTTGGTCTCTTCGGGTAAAATTGGTCGATCAATCAAAGTTGCGCCAAGGGAACTGGTTACTTTTTTGGGTGCTAAGTTTGCTGACATCACCGAAGATGATTAAAAATAAAAATAGTTCGCTGAGTCAAATTTTTTAAAGGTAGATTAATTCATTTACCTTTAAACGATTATTTCTCAGCGAGCTATTTCTTTACCCACGCCTTCGCTACAAATTATTCGCGAATTTGTCCTGTTCCTAAAACCACGTACTTAGTTGTCGTCAGTTCCCGTAACCCCATTGGCCCACGGGCGTGTAACTTTTGCGTGCTAATCCCAATCTCCGCCCCAAAACCAAACTCAAAACCATCAGTAAAACGCGTGGACGCATTAACGTAAACCACGGCGGCATCAATTTGTTGCGTAAACTGAACACTATGCTGATAATTATTTGTAATAATAGCCTCTGAATGCTGCGTGTTGTAATGATTAATGTGGCTAATCGCACTTGCCAGATCTGGCACTACTTTTATTGCTAGAATATAATCGTTATATTCCATTCCCCAATCAGCCTCTGTTGCTGGAGTAATCAGCGGTAAAATCTTTTGTGCGGTAGAATCACCACGTAGTTCAACTTGATAAGGTTGCAGTGCTTTCGCAATCGCAGGCAAAAACGACTTTGCTACTTTTTCATTAATAATCAATTTTTCCATTGCATTACAAACTGACGGCCGCTGGGTCTTAGCATTTACGATAATCCCCACGGCCATGGCAAGGTCCGCCGACTCATCAACGTAAATATGACAGTTACCAGCGCCGGTTTCAATAACTGGAACCGTTGCCGTTTGAACGACCATTTTAATAAAAGGACCACTACCTCGCGGAATTAATACATCTAAGTAATCGTTTAACTGCATCAACGCGCGGGCCGTCTCATGGCTCGTATCACTAACTAATTGAATTGCTGCTTCTGGTAAGCCCTGCGCCTTTAAAACGTTTTGTAAAATCTTAGTTAATGCCTGATTAGACCGAATTGCTTCCTTACCACCACGTAAAATAACCGCATTACCTGATTTAAAACAAAGCGCCGCAGCATCAACTGTCACATTGGGCCGTGCTTCATAAATCATCCCAATAACACCTAAGGGTACGCGCTGCTTACTAATCACTAACCCCGCTTCATTTGTAAATCCACCATCAATGTTACCAATTGAATCCGGTAAGTTAGCAACTTGGCGTAATCCGGTGGCCATTGCCTGAATTCGGTCTTCGTCTAATTTTAAACGATCAAGCATTGGTTGTTTCACTTTAGCGGTGGCCATATCCTGAGTGTTGGCACGCAGTAGCTGCGTTTGATTTACCAATAAGGCATCCGCCATGGCATTTAAGGCCTGGTCTTTGCGAGATGTGGCTAATTGGCCAAGTGTAAAAGCTGCTCGTTTAGCCGCTACTCCCATTTCATTTAAATTCATTGCGCCTGCTCCTTTATGTTTGTCTGCCGAAATAGTGTTCCAACAGGTTCCCCGGCCAATATCTGGTAAATAATTTGCGGATCCTTACCGTTGGCCAGTACCATTTGTTGGTGGTGGGCTAAAACTCGTTCCGCGGCTTTTAATTTAGTGACCATCCCGCCAGTTCCAAATTGACTTCCGTGACCACCAGCGGCCCGCAAAATTGCCGGACTAATTTGCTCAATCTCAGGTAATAATTTAGCCGCAGGATTGCTATTAGGATTGGCATCATAGAAACCATCAATATCTGACAATACAATTAAAAGATCAGCGGCAACCATATTTGTCACAATTGCCGAAAGTTGATCATTGTCACTAAATTTTGTTTTATGATCCAATTCTTCCAATGAAACAACATCGTTCTCATTAACAATTGGTATAACATTAAATTTTAATAAACGTTCAAATGTATTCAGTGCGTTGGCGTGACTCTGCGGATAGGTAATCACATCCCGAGTTAACAACATTTGTGCCACTGCCTTATCGTAATTAGCAAATGCCCGATCGTAAACTGCCATCAATTCACTTTGGCCAATTGCGGCAATCGCCTGCTGATCGGGAATAGCCGTGGGGCGTTTAGATAGGCCCAGCTTGCCCATTCCAACACCAATTGCACCTGAAGAAACCAGAATGATTTCTTTACCCTGATTTTTTAGGTCACTTAAAACCATGGCCAAACGACTAATTGTGCGTAACCTTAATTGACTATTCGCGTAAATTAAACTGCTCGTTCCAACCTTCACAACAATGCGTTGTGCGTTCAATGACCGTAATTGTTTCATGACACCCGCTCCAACTATTTTAAATTTAATGCTATTCTAACATACCTCTCATCTTAGCTGTACATTTACTTACGCAGCAAAGCAGTTATTTTGGCAAAATTGGCTTATACTAAAGTTAATTGAGGAGGTTTTGCTGATGAAAATTACGGTTCCAACCGAAAATGGTTATTTAGCCGATCGCTACAGTAAACACGCAACTGAAAAAGAATATTACAATAAGAATCCTTTTATTTCCTTTCCAGTTCAAGTTACCGACTTGCCAACTGGTACAAAAACTTGGGCACTTACGTTACTAGACTTTGATGCTGTGTCTGTCAGTGGTTTTCCTTGGATTCACTGGATAGCGGCTAACATTCCAGCAACTGAACTTCAATTGACTGAAAATGCTAGTCGAGAACAAACTGATAATTTTATTCAAGGTAAGAATAGTCTGGCCTCACCCTTTATTGGTGAAAAAGATCCACTTTCTAGTGAACATTATATCGGCCCAACACCACCAGATAAGGATCATGATTACCAACTAACGGTCTACGCATTAGACCAGCAGTTAGAACTTAAATCAGGTTACTGGCTTAACAATTTTCTACACCAAAGTAAAGCGCACACCTTGGCAACGGAACAATTAGTCCTTAAGGGACGTGTTTAAATACATTAGGAAAGAGCTACCAAAAGGCTTTATGAACACTAGCTTAAAGTAAATTAAAAGTAGAGGCCGGGACAAAAGTCCTGGCCTCTTATTGTTTTCGAACATTATTCTAGAACGTGCGTCAAAAGTCTGGGTTCACGTGCCTAACTACAGCTAATTCAATAACCATAATACGGTTATTGGATTAGCTTACGTTACACAGTAAACCCAAAACCGACTTTTATCCCACTCCTTACTTTTAGTCTGATTCGGTTAAATCAGTTGCTGGATAAACGCCAAGGTCAAGAACCGTATAATGCTTACCTAATTGCTGTAATACTTGGTGTAATTTAGGTAATTGCTCACCCACACCACTAACCTCAATGTAGAAACTATATTGACCCATTTTCTTTTTGGTTGGTCGTGATATTAACGAAATCAAATTAAGCTGTGCCTTTGCAAAATGGCCTAAAATATCGTATAGCAATCCTGCATAATCACTTTTTGGCGTCACATAGCAAGTATAACGAAACCGATTAGTGGCACCAATTGCGGCCATTTCTATCTTTTTCCCAACCACAATAAAACGAGTAAAATTATCCGACTGATCCGTAACATCCGAAACAAGCAAATATTTTTTCGGGTTTAATTCCGGTAAATGAAATTGCGGGATAATCGCAGCATCGCCAGCAACTGAATTTTCTAATTTTGCAAAAGAAAGCATATTACTTTCCGTAGTTAATAACTCTGCCTGAGGTAGTTGCTGAATTATTTTTGTACACTGGCCCTTAGTTTTAAACTGAACGTAGAGTCGCTTAATTTTATTAAGCTCTAGCACATTAGCAGCCAATGAAAAACGAACTGGCACCATCACTGCCCCGTTAATTCTCAACTGCCCCGTTGCCAAAATGGCCAACGTATTTTGAACATAACCGTCCAAGGTATTTTCTAACGGCAACAGGGCTAGTTGGTCCGTTTCGGAAGCGGCAACCGCTACCTGCTCAATGGTATTGTAATAGTTCAGTGAGTAATTGAGTTGATGCTTTTTTAAATACTGGCGGGCAGCCACATCACTAAAGGTTCCAGCTGGCCCTAAAACTGCAAGCCGAATCATAAGTTCAGAAAATTGTGAATTGCAGTTAGCTTCACTGGGTATAAATCTGCTGTACCCAGTTCCTTTAAATAAACTAACGTTAACTGATCGCCATGGTTTTTCTTATCGTGTTTCAGTAACTCGTAAAATTGCGGACTACCGATAAGATCGCTTGAAATTGGCAAACCAACAGCCAATAATTGCTTTTTTAGTTGGGCCGTTATTCCACTGGGTGTTAGCCCCCGGTCTTCAAAAATTTGAGTTATTTGCACCATTCCAATACTGACTGCTTCACCATGTGCAAGCTGACCGCCAGCCAATAATTCAATTGCGTGGCCTAAGGTGTGCCCAAAATTTAAGATTTGGCGCAAACCGCCTTCTTTTTCATCAGCCTCAACAATCTGGGCCTTAAACCGAACACTCGCTTCAATTAGAGCTGGCGCCTGCTTTAGAATATCTTTAGGTTGGTTAATGTTTTCAATTAAGTGCCAAAAATCTAGCGAAGAAATAGCTGCCATTTTAACAATTTCGGCATAGCCTTCAACTAAGAAACGTTGACTTAACGTTTGTAAAACGGTTGGATCAATCAAAACAACGTCCGGCTGATAAAAGGTACCAATCAGATTTTTACCAGTATTCAAGTCAACTCCTGTTTTACCACCTACGCTACTATCAACCTGGGCAAGTAATGACGTTGGAATTTGAATGAAACTGATACCACGCATGTAAGTTGATGCTAAAAAGCCAGCCAAGTCCCCAACAACGCCACCGCCCAACGCAATAACACCGTCAGAGCGACCAAAGTCATCGCCTAGCAATTCCTCGTAAAGTGACGATAAAACACCTAGCTGTTTTGAATCTTCACCTGCGCGCACACGGTAAACGTGAACCGTAAAACCGGCAGCGATTAAAGAAGTTTCCACCTGCTCACAATAAAGGGGTTCAACGTGACTATCACTTACTAAAGCAATTTTTCGTGGTGACCATAAGCTGGCCACCTCATTTCCAACTTGAGTAAGTAAACCTGCTGCAATTTTGATTTGATAAGTTTTAGCAGGCAAAGTAACTGTGACTGTTTTCAAAAATTATGCCTCCCATGAATTCATTAATGCTTTTAGTTCAAAAACTTCTTTGGTCATTTTTAAATAAGTTTTTGGTTTCAGTGCTTGGGGACCATCAGAAAAAGCGTGTTCTGGGTCATCGTGAATTTCAACAATCATGCCAGAAGCCCCAGAAGCCACACCAGCATGGGCCATCGGCGTTACCAAATCCCATTCACCAACAGCGTGGCTTGGGTCAACAATAACTGGGTAATGGGTTAATTTTTGCAAAACTGGTACGGCAGCCAAATCAAAAGTATTGCGGGTATATTTATTATCAAAAGTCCGAATTCCCCGTTCTAACAGCATAATCTGGTGGTTACCACCGGCCGCTATGTATTCTGAAGCGTTTAATAAATCATCAATCGTACCAGCTAATCCCCGTTTTAAAGCGACCGGCACCTTAGTTTTACCAACTGCCTTTAACAAAGAAAAGTTTTGCATATTCCGGGCGCCAATCTGGAAAACATCTGTATACTTAGCAATCAAATTCACGTGAGTTTCGTCCATCACTTCTGTAATCACGTCCATGCCGTTTTCATCAGCCGCCGCGCGCAAATATTTCAAACCATCTTCACCTAAACCTTGGAAAGAATATGGTGAAGTCCGTGGCTTGTAGGCTCCGCCACGAAGTAAGGTTGCCCCGCCTTCTTTAGCTACCTTGGCCATTCTTCGAACATGTTCTTCTGATTCAACAGAACAAGGACCGGCCATCATTGTAAAACTGCCTTTGCCTCCGATTGTTGAGTGGGGCAATTTAATAATCGTATCTTCTGGTTGGAATAATCGGCTACCAAGTACTGCGGCCGGCGTCTTTTCAATAACTTCGGCAACTTGCGCGGCTTCATCGGTAGTTAACGTTACCTGTTTTACTTCGGGTACTGCAACGTGAGTTCCAATTCGAATAACAGTAGCTGGTGTGGCCGCTAAACGTTTAAGTAAGGCAGCAACAATTTCTTCGTTTACAGTTTGGTTTAATTGAATAATCATAATTTATAATCCCCTTTAGTTTTGTGGTTGGTACAAAGCCTGTTCTAGAGCTGTCGTAACGGTTTTAATCGGCATTTGTTTAGCCGTCCAAATTTGAAAAGCCAAAGCTCCCTGATAAATCAACATTCCTAAACCATTATAGGTCGGGTTACCATTTTGTCTAGCTAACTTTAAAAAGGCCGTCTCCTGTGGAAAATAGATGATATCCGTGACCACTACGTTAGCCGCTAAGCTCGTTATCAATTTTGCAGGTACTGGTAACTCATTGTTTCCCTGGCCCATACCAATATTAGTCGTATTAATCAAATAATCGGTTGTTGCTAATGCTTGCGCCATCGCAGTTTCATCCGCGTAATCACATAATTCAAGTGCAACTTGGGTCACTTTTTCAATTTGATTCAAACACTGCGCCACTTGGGTAAAGGTTTGATTTTGGCGTTTAAAGACCGTAATCTTGGCCGCACCAGCAAAGGCAGCCGCAGCAATAATTGACATTCCGGCACCACCAGCACCTAGAATAACGATTTGTTTACCCGCAATCTTTCTTCCGTCAGCCTGCAGGGCCAGTATTAACCCTTTACCGTCAGTATTTTCACCCCTAAGCCGACCATGGTCATTGACAACCGTATTAACGGCACCAACCAATTCGGCCGTCGTAGATAATTCATCAAGAAGTGGCAACACCTTAAGTTTATACGGCATTGAAAGATTAATTCCCCCAAGGCCTAATGTTCGTACAGCAGCAATCGCTTGTGAAAAATCATTAGATAAATCAAAGGCTAAATAGCGTGCGTTAATTTCATGAGCCTGAAAACTCAAATTATACA
Source organism: Loigolactobacillus iwatensis (assembly GCF_003950295.1). Classification (GTDB taxonomy): domain Bacteria; phylum Bacillota; class Bacilli; order Lactobacillales; family Lactobacillaceae; genus Loigolactobacillus; species Loigolactobacillus iwatensis. The sequence continues at coordinate 17,315 of NZ_RHNP01000004.1, read as the reverse complement.
TTAAAGGTGACAAGCTATGGTGTGCTGGGTGTGCAAAGAATCCGTATAATTTTGTGTGTCCGTCAATCGCAATCATCTTAAATGGCCTCCCGTTTTGGAATTTGTGAAAAATTATTTTGTTCCCACATTTTTAAGTAAGCAGTAGTAATGGCCTTGGTTGAAAAACCGTACTTACTAATTACTTCGGCGGCCTTACCGCTGGCCCCAAAGGAATCAATTCCCAGACTAACACCATCTAACCCAACGTATCGCTCCCAACCTAAAGTTGCTCCCATTTCAATTGAAAGACGATCGCGCACTCCCCCCGGTAAAACTTGCTCTTGGTATTGGCGGGACTGCTGATCAAACCGATCAAAAGAGGGCATGGATACCACCGCAACATCATGCTTTAATTTCAATAATTCCTGTTGAGCAGTTAGCGCTAAGGCTACTTCGGACCCACTGGCAATCAACACCCCTTCTGGTTGCGTTCCTTGCTGGGCGGACAGCACGTAACCGCCGCGACTAACGCCACTCACTAGCTGCTGAGTCCCCTTTAGAACCGCCAAATCTTGGCGGGTAAAAACTAAAACAGTTGGTCGATCATGAATAGTCAGCGCTAATTTCCAAGCCGCAACGGCCTCATTCGGATCTGCCGGGCGAATAACTGAAACGTTTGGCATTGCCCGCAAACTCATTAACTGCTCAACTGGCTCATGGGTTGGGCCGTCTTCCCCAACAGCAATTGAATCATGGGTGAAAATATAAGTGACGGGTAGTTTCTGTAAGGCCGCCAGCCGAATGGCACCACGCATGTAATCAGAAAAGGTAAAGAAGGTTCCACCAAAGATGTGGCTACCACCGTGCAATGCAATGCCATTTAAGGCCGTAGCTTCAGCAAACTCACGAACACCAAAACAAATATTTCGCTGTTCCGGGGTTAATGCTGTAAACGAGTTGCTTCCTGCAATATCGGTTTTATTTGATGTGGCAAGGTCCGCCGATCCACCCCAAAACGTCGGAACTTTATTCGCAATTGCTTGAATCATCCTTTGACTAGTGACTCGACCCGATTCACTTTGACCTAGTTTATAAGTTGGTAACTCATTAGTCCAATTGGCCGGTAATTCCTGCGCAATTGCCTGTTTAAACTGTTGTGCCACCTTTGGACTCAATCTTTGCCGTTGTTGTTCCCACAGCTGACGTTTATGAGCACCATTTTGGCGTAATGTTTCCGTAAAACGTTTGGTTACAGGTTTAGGAACGGTAAATTCTGCTTCTTGCCAATTCAGAGCTTTCCTCAAAGCAATAATACCATCCGCCCCAAGTGGACTACCATGAACTTGATTAGTTCCTTGCTTTGGTGCGCCATAGCCAATAATCGTCTTAACTTCAATCAATGTCGGTGCCGTTGCTTGTTGCTCAGCCTGTGTAATTGCCCGATCAATTGCGGTTAAATCATTTCCATCGGCAACCTGCTGGTAATGCCAACCGTAACTCTCAAAACGCTTTTGAACATTATCAGTGAGTGCACGATCAGCTGGGCCATCTAGCGAAACATCATTTGAATCATACAAAACAATTAACTTGGACAATTTGAGGTGTCCGGCAAGACTTGCAGCCTCATGAGACACACCCTCCATCAAATCACCATCACCACAAATGACGTATGTATGATGATCAACTAGTTTGGTCGCTTGATTAAAAATGGCTGCTAAATGTGCTTCGGCCATTGCCATCCCAACCGCCATTCCGATTCCTTGCCCAAGTGGCCCGGTAGTTGCGTCAACACCTGGGACTACACCGTGTTCCGGGTGTCCTGGTGTTCGACTATTTAATTGGCGAAATTGTTTTAAATCGGCAATACTTAGATTAAATCCGGAAAGGTGTAATAAACTGTACAACATTGCTGATCCGTGCCCAGCCGATAGAACAAACCGATCACGATCAAACCACTCTGGATTTTCTGGATCTATTTTTAAATGTCGGGTAAATAGCGTGTAGGCCAGTGGTGCTGCCCCTAACGGTAAGCCTGGATGCCCTGACTGTGCTGCCTCGATCATCTCAACACTCAACATCCGAACTGCGTTAACGCCTAATTCATCAATTTCATCAAATTTTATCATTATCAATTCCTCCATCATTTTGTTTAAAGTTATAAAAAAAGTCCCCCAGCGTTTGTCTGCTGTGGGACTCCGTAATCAACAAAAGACTTTGATAGCGTCATCGATAAGAAAAAACCACACAGCTGAAATTTTAATTTCATCTCTATGTGGCTACCGTTTTTAATACATACGATTAAGAACTATTGGCCCGCATAGGATACAAACGTCGTGTTTGCACCTATACTGCCAGTGCAAACACTAGTTAAAGAACCAATAGTAATAATATCGATTATTCAGTTGTGTCATAACTTGCTCTTTCACGACTGTCATATTAAAAACTCCTTAGAATTTGATAACAAAATCATAACAGATGATTGTGAGACTGTCAAACTTTTTTATGAATTCATTTATTATTTAACTTTTTCTAAAATTAGTTCTATAATATATAGTGGTTTTGATAGCTAAATAATTTGGAGGGTGATGTTACGGTTAGCTTTGCTGAAGCCGCAGTTATTGTTGTTGGTTTACTACTTGCTCTATTCCATGACGATCATCATTTACAAGACGAAAATTAAGTTGGATAAAAAGGCCAGACATTCCAGTAAAAAGGTTTTTACTGGAATGTCTGGCTTATTTTTATATTAACGGGTTACAAATCAATTCCCCCACCAGTTTATAAATTAACAGCATATTTATCGCGTTGCACCAATTTTTTTGGCATACTGAAATCAAGAAGTAAAAGTCGCAATCAATTTAAGGGGGGAATTTCAATGGCAGCTGGTGAATTAGATAAACTTAAAGGTAAAATCAAAGAAAAAACTGGTGAAATCATCAATAATGATGAACTCCAGGCTAAGGGTCAGGCCGATCAAAAAGAGGCCAAGTTAAAGGACAAGGCCGAAGATAAGGCCGAGATTAAGAAGAAACACGCTGAAACAATCACCCAAGAAAAGCGTGAAGCAGCACATAAAGAAGCACGTGAAGACCAAAATAATTCTGATTAAATTAAGGCGGGTACGATAATTCAGACAAATGAATTATCGTTCCCGCCTTTTTAAAGACTCCAACTTTTTTGTAAAACAAAAAGACCACAGGCTCCATATACAAAAATCCACCCGCTACAGCGTCATTAAAGAATAGGAAAAGCCCATGGCCCCCTATCAACAATTAGATAATATTTTCATTCAGTATTAAAGCCAAGATTTCAAAATAATCCACGCCAAAAATGAGAACAGAACTAAATAAAAGGACAGAATTAGAAGTTGCCTAGCTTCTAATTCTGTCCCAAAACTAGCCATCAACTAGATTTGACAGAGCGCTTTTATTTTTAAAATTTTGGTGGCAGGTGGTGAATTTACCCCGTTATAACGCAGTATTAAAGCACTATCCAACCGTACCTTCCATTTCGTAACCAATCAATCGATTTAATTCAACGGCGTATTCCATTGGTAATTCTTTAGTAAATGGTTCCACGAAGCCCATGATGATCATTTCAGTTGCCTTGGCTTCAGAAACACCACGGCTCATCAAATAATAGAGTTGTTCTTCGGAAATTTTTGAAACCTTAGCCTCATGTTCCATTGAGACGTTCCCATTTAAAATTTCATTATACGGAATCGTATCGGAACTTGATTCTTCATCCATAATGATTGTGTCACACTCGACGTGGGCCTTTGAACCATCAGAGTGGCGACCAAAGCGGACTGTTCCCCGGTAATCAACGGCACCCCCATCTTTAGAGATTGATTTAGAAACAATCGACGAGGACGTATTTTTAGCGTTATGAATCATTCGCGCCCCAGCATCCTGGTCCACGTTATGGCCAGCAACGGCAATTGACAACATTGTTCCTGTTGCGCCTTCACCATCTAGGTAGACGCTTGGGTACTTCATAGTAATCTTAGAACCAAGATTACCATCAACCCACTCCATCGTGCTATTTTCCATTGCTCGTGCACGTTTGGTTTCCAAACTATAAACATTGTTCGACCAATTTTGAATCGTCGTATAGCGGGCGTAAGCATCCTTTTCAACGTACACTTCAACTACGGCGGCGTGCAAACTATCTGATGAATAGTTTGGCGCTGTACAGCCTTCAACGTACTGAACACTGGCACCCTCATCAACAATAATTAAGGTCCGTTCAAATTGACCTGAATTTTCGGCATTTAAACGGAAATAAGATTGAATCGGAATATCCGTTTTAACCCCTTTAGGAACGTAAATAAACGAACCACCAGACCAAACGGCACCATTTAAGGCCGCAAATTTATTATCAGTTGGGTGAACTAATTTACCAAACCACTTTTTAAATAATTCAGGGTATTCTTTCAAGGCCGTATCAGTATCGGTAAAAATAATCCCTAGTTTATCAAAATCGTCTTTCATGTTGTGGTAAACCACTTCTGACTCGTACTGTGCTGAAGAACCAGCCAAGTATTGACGCTCAGCCTGAGGCACACCTAAACGATCAAAGGTATTTTTTATTTCTTCAGGAACATCTTCCCAATCACGGTACTTTTTATCCGTGGCCTTTTGGTAATACAACATATTCTTAAGGTCTAATTTTGATAAATCAGGTCCGTACGCTGGCATTGGCATTTTTTTATACAGTTTGTAACATTTCAAACGGAAATCAAGCATCCATTTAGGCTCATCTTTTTCCTTTGAAATTTCCCGCACAACCTCTTCCGTTAAACCATGGCCGGTTGAAAATACAGGTGTTACATCATCATGAAAACCAAAATCGTAATCTTCGCTCAAGTTTAAATCTTGAATCGAAGTTGCGGCAGCCTCATTATTTTTTGTGTTCTCAGTTTCTGGCATCGTCTTGCCCCTTCCTTTGCGTTTACTGCCGATCTAATTATCGTGATGGTCCACGATTTGACCAGCCTTTCCTTTACCATCATTACTTGTCAGGGCATTATTAAGTGCTTTCCAAGCTAAGGCCGCGCACTTAATTCGTGCGGGAAACTTAGCAACGCCATTTAACACTGACGCATCTTCAAGAATCTTAGTATCCAAATTAGGTTGATCACCAATAATCATCTTAGAAAAAACTTGGACCATTTCCTCAGCCTGAGTTGGTGTCTTACCAATAACAGCGTCAGTCATCATGCTCGCAGAAGCCTGGCTAATCGTGCAACCATCACCAGAAAATGCAATGTCATTAATTTTATCATCAGCAACTGCCACTTCTAATTGAATGACGTCACCACAAGTAGGGTTACGCATCTCAATTTCATTCGTAACTTGCTGTAAATGACCGTGATGGTGCGGATGAGTCGAATGATCCAAAATAACTTGGCGGTATAAATTATCAAGACTAGACAGTGCCATGCTTAAAGAACTCCTTTGTTGCAACGATTGCTTCAACTAAACGATCAGCATCCGCCTTCGTATTATATAAATAAAAACTTGCTCGTGCCGTTGCGGGTACCTTTAAATAGTTCATTAACGGTTGCGCACAATGGTGTCCTGCACGAACAGCAACACCTTCCATATCCAAACCAGTAGCCAAATCATGTGGGTGCAGCCCGTTCAAATTAAAAGCAATGACACCTGTATGCTGGGCCGGATCATGAGGACCATAAACGGTGAGATCATCAATCGCCAATAGTTTGGGTAAAACATAGTTAACGAGTTCTTGTTCATGGGCCTGAACGTTAGCCATCCCAATGGCGGACAAATAATCAATTGCAGCACCCAAGCCAATTGCACCGGAAATATCAGGTGTTCCTGCTTCAAATTTCCACGGTAATTCTTTCCACGAACTCTGAAAAAGATCAACAAAATCAATCATTTCACCACCAAATTCAATTGGTGGCATTTCATTTAAAATTGCTTCTTTCCCGTACAAAACACCGATTCCCGTTGGACCTAACATTTTATGTCCGGAAAAGGCCAAGAAGTCACAATCCAGCTCCTGAACATCAACCGGCATATTAGGTAGTGATTGGGCCCCATCAGCCACCATAATTGCACCGTGTTCATGGGCTAATTTTGCCAAAGCTTTAATTGGATTGACAACCCCAAGAACATTTGACACCTGCGCAATCGCCACAATTTTAGTTTTATCAGTAATTTGTTCGGCCGCATCGGTCATATCTAAATGTCCATCAGCAGTCATTTTAATGTATTTTAAAGTTGCTTTCTTTCGTAACGCTAATTGCTGCCAGGGTACCAAGTTACTGTGGTGTTCCATGTAAGAGATGACAATCTCGTCACCAGCACCAATAACTTTTTCACCGTAACTAGCTGCTACCCAGTTTAAACTGGTTGTCGTACCGCGGGTAAATAAAACCTCAGTTGTGGAACGGGCATTGATAAAGGCCCGTACTTTTTCCCGTGCCGCTTCAAAATCAGCAGTCGCTCGCTCAGCCAAGGTGTGCACACCACGGTGAACATTAGCGTTATCCGTATAATAATAGTGCGCTAGTGCTTCAACTACTGCCCGCGGCTTTTGCGTTGTTGCGGCATTATCTAAATAGACCAAATCTTCGTCGTTAACTTTTTGATCTAAAATTGGGAAGTCCTTACGAATCTGATTCAGACTTTTGGCCATTTTCTAACTTCCTTTCGATCGTTGCCGTCAATCGTTCACGGACGGTCTTGGATGGAATTTCGGTAATAACGCTACCTAAGAAGCCACGAATAACAAGGCGTTCGGCAACTTTTTTACTAATACCGCGACTCATTAAGTAATACATTTGGCCTTCGTCAACTCGACCAACAGAAGCCGCGTGACCAGCGGTAACATCATTTTCATCAATTAAAAGAATTGGGTCCGCATCACCACGAGCCGTGGTGGATAACATCAGAACACGACTTTCTTGTTGGGCATCTGAACCACGAGCACCCTTAACAATGTGACCAACCCCATTAAACGTTAACGTTGAATCCTCAAGAATAACACCGTGTTGCAAAATGTGGCCAATTGTATGCTGACCATAGTTAGTCACCTTGGTGTCGATGCCTTGTACTTGTTTACCAGTAGTAATCGCCACAACTTTTACTTCGGTATGTGAGCCCTTACCACGTAGATCAGTGCTGAAATCACCAACAACATTACCATCGTTCATAAAACCAACCGCCCAATCAACCGTAGCGTCAGTTGCTAAAATGGCGTGCCGGTTTAAATAAGTGGTTGTTTTACCACTAAGTTGATCAACCGCCGAAAAATGAACGTGAGCATTATCTTTGGCAATCACCTCAACAACGATATTGGCCAAGTTACTTTCAGTGCCACTAGTTGAGAGATTCTCGTGGTAAGTTAATTCGCTACCTTCTTCGGCAATAACCAAAACATGCGGAACAAAGTCCTGTTTACGGGTACTATCCTGAATATAGTAAGCCTGAATTGGGTCTTTAATTGCGACATTCTTGGGTACATATAAAAACGCGCCGCCATTCATGAAAGCAGCATGAAAGGCTGTTAACCGATTATTATCGGCCTTAACTGCCGTCTTCATATAATACTTTTCTACTAGTTCGGGATAATCACGCATTGCCGTAAAAATATCCGTAAAGATAACACCTTGAGCTGCTAAAGCAGGATCCAGTTGAGCGGCCATAACCGACTTTCCAACTTCAACTAATAAATTCTTACTAGCAGCAAAATCAATATTTAGATCATCAGTCAGGTCAGCGTCAGAAATAGTGGTTACCGGCTTCGTTGCGTTTAAAAGGTCCCATTTTTGGTAGTCTATCTTTTCATAGCGCGGTAATGGTAACGTGGGGTACTGTGTCAACATTTTCTGACGTAACTCCAATGACCAAGCAGGTTCTGCATGATCTTTCGCGTAAGTCGTTAAAGCTGACTGAAATTCAGGTTCTACTTTTGTCTCCATGCTAAACCCTCCTTAAATCTCGTCAGTTAATTTAACGTCTAAGCCTAATTCGTCCCGAACACCAGCATAGCCTTCATCTTCAAGTTTCTCAGCTAATTCTGGACCGCCACTTTGAACAATTCTGCCGCCCATCATGACGTGAACAGTATCGGGCACAATATAATTTAATAGCCGTTGATAATGCGTAATAATTAATGAACCAAAGTTATCACCGCGCATTGCGTTAACACCCTTTGAAACAACTTTTAAGGCATCAATATCAAGACCAGAATCAATTTCATCTAAAATAGCAAAGTTTGGTTGAATCATCATTAACTGTAAGATTTCATTCCGTTTCTTTTCACCACCGGAAAAACCTTCATTTAAATAACGTTCTGACATTTCGTCCGTCATGTCTAGAATTTCTTGTTTCTCGTCTAATAATTTCATGAATTCCATAACGGGCATTTGGTCATCGTCTGCTCGACGCGCGTTAATAGCAGCCCGCATAAATTCAACGTTGGTTACCCCAGCAATTTCGGCTGGATATTGCATCGCCAAAAAGAGCCCTTTGCGAGCACGTTCATCAACGGGCATCCCTAAAATACTTTCACCATTAAGTAAAATATCGCCTTGAGTTACTTTATAGGCCGGATTACCCATAATAGCTTGAGAAAGTGTTGATTTACCAGTACCATTGGGACCCATAATGGCGTGAATTTCACCAGTGTTCATTATTAAATTAACACCCGTTAAAATTTCTTTATCGACACCTTTATCTTCATCAGTTACAGAAACATGTAGGTCTTTCACTTCTAGTCTTGCCATCTGATCTCCTCCAAGCTTAAAAATCGACTACTAACTTCGCTAATAATCGGTATATTTTCGTTGTAAACAATCCTATTCTAGCCTAATTGAGAACCTTTTTCAATAACACATCGGGAGTGGGACAAAAGTCGCTTTTGGATTCATGTGCCTTACGAGAGTGTTTGAAAAAGCGGCCAGATTCCGAGCATTTACTAACGTTGTCGATCGGACTAAATTAAACCGAAGTCCCAAGGAGTCTGCTCCACCTTAGCCTCACTCTCAGTGTCAACAAAAAAAGTTCTGATATTAATCGATTTCCATCGATTCACATCAGAACTAATCTTAGATTATTTATTTAACTGGTAAAACTGCACCATTAAAGCGTTTAGCAATCCAGTCCTGAGTTGACTTTGACTGTAAAGCCTTCATCAACTTCTTAACGGCTGGTTTGTTTTGGTCACCTTTACGAACTTCAACAACATTCGCGTATGGTGAGGATTTCTTTTCAGTTGCAATAGCCTTTTTAGTTGGATTAATTCCAGCCTGAACCGCAAAGTTGGCGTTAATGAATTGAACGTCGCCTTCGTTATTCTTATAAAGTGAAGGCATCAATTTTGGATCATAATCGTGCTTAAATTTCAGATGTTTTGGATTTTTAGCAATATCCGTAAAGTCGGCGTCCGTAATCTTAGTTCCCTTTTTAATTGTGATTAGACCAGCATCCCTTAGAATCGTTAAAACACGACCATAATCAGGACGGTTATTAGAAACTAAAATTGTTGAACCATCTTTTAACTGGGATAATTTTTTAACTTTCTTTGAGTAGGCGCTGATTGGTTCCAAATGAACGGCTCCTACAATTGCAATCTTATAACCATTCTTTTTTACTTCTTGATCAACGTATGGTTTGTGTGCAAAGTAAGTTGCGTCAAGGTCCTTGGCCACTAAGGCTTTATCAATTAAAGAATAGTCCTGGAAAACTGTTACTTTGAGGTTAACGCCTTCCTTTTTTAATTGTGGCTTAACGTGATTCAAAATAATTGAATGCGGTGTTTTAGTAGCCCCCACCTTTAATGTTGTTGCGGCCGATGCTGGCCCAGCAACAGCGCTAACGCCCAATAATAAAACGGCCGCAGCTGTCGCTAATTTAAGTAAACGATGTTTCTTCATAACTAAACTCCCCCTCTAATGAATGCTGACTAATTTTTAACGTGTAATCCGTTTATCAATTCGACGAACTGTTAAGTCGCCAATCGTTTGAAAAATAAATACAATAATAAGAATAACAATCGTCGCAACCAGCGTTATTGTATTATTACTTGCTTGGAACCCATCCAAGTAAGCCAAGTTACCCAGACCACCAGCGCCAATAACACCGGCCATTGCTGTGTAACCAATGAGTGAAATGCCCGTAACCGTAATACCAGACACTAATGCCGGACTACTTTCAGGTAATAACACCTTAAAAATAATCTGTGTGTTCGTTGCGCCCATTGACTCAGCAGCCTCAATAACACCGTGATCAATTTCGTGAAAGGCCAATTCCACCATTCGTGCGTAAAATGGCGCGGCGGAGATAATCAATGATGGTAACGCAGCTTTCGGTCCGATAATCGTTCCGACTAAGTTTTTAGTAATCGGTAATAGTAAAACAATTAAGATAATAAACGGAATTGAACGAAAAACGTTAACGAAAACTGCTGCCAACCAATGAAGTAATCGCGCCCACAAACTATGGCTATCCGTTGTTTCAAATAAAAGTAGGCCTAAAAGTATGCCGATAATAGCAACCAAAACTAATGAAAAAACCGTCATCCAAATTGTTTCACCTGTGGCCGACCACATGCTTGCCCAATCCACTTGCGAAAAATGGAAATAAGATGAAAAGCCTGTTGTACTACTCACCGCGAATCACCTCCGTTTCAACTCGCATTTTATGCAGATAATCTTGGGCATCAACAATCTCTTGCCCATCACCTAAAAGTTGCAAGTAAAGCGTTCCGATTGAACCTTCTTGAGTTTGATGAATGGAGCCATCAACAATATTGAGGTCAATCTCAGGAAATTGACGTAACATTTCAGAAATGATTGGTAATTTAGCCTGATCGCCGTGAAAAGTTAATTTGATAATTTTACCAGTTGGAACTTGCTTTAACAATTCTTTGATAACAACATTTGTATCTGATAATTGCGGTGTTTCTTCCTCGGAAACAAACTGTTTGGTAATTTCTTTTTGTGGGTGTCGGAAAATATCAAAGACGCTACCTTCCTCAACAACTCGCCCAGCATCCATGACTGCCATTCGATCACAAATTTTACGGATGACGTGCATTTCATGGGTAATCACAATAATTGTGATGTTCAATTCCCGGTTAATCTTAAGTAATAATTCCAGAACCTCGTCAGTTGTTTTGGGATCCAATCCACTAGTTGCCTCGTCAGACAATAAGAGTTCGGGATCATTAGCCAGTGCACGGGCAATGGCCACCCGTTGTTGCTGCCCACCTGATAATTCACTGGGATAGGCATTTTCCCGGCCTTTTAGCCCAACCGTTTCAATTAATTTTTCTGCTTTTGCTTGTCGTTCTTCCTTAGCAACATGCGTTAGCTCTAACGGAAAAGTAACGTTTTGCAAAACAGTCCGCGACCACAATAAATTAAAATACTGGAAAATCATGCCCATTTTTTGGCGCTTTTCGCGTAACTCTTTACCGTGCAAGTCACTCATCACTGTGTCATTGATCGTTACTGTGCCAGTAGTTGGTGTTTCTAGGCCATTAAACATTCGTACTAGAGTACTCTTACCTGCGCCTGAATAGCCGACAATACCATAGATCTCACCATCATTGATTTGTAAGTTAACGTCTTCAACGGCCGTAATTTCTTTTTTTCCTTTGAAAACCTTACTGACACCTTTAATGTCAATCACAGGTACATCATCTCCTTATTCTAAATCAATAAAAAAAGCCTTTCATCCCGTATCACCTGATACTAAAGGACGAAAAGCTTGTTATTATCGTGTTACCACCTTTGTTTTATGACTGAATCACTTCGGCCATCTCATCGAGTCAATCGACTCAGTACAATAACGTGTACAAATCCGCTAGAGTCACATCAACTCTACACGCTCCAAGATCATCTTTGAGGTTAATTCGCTTGCCTTCCACCATCACAAGTCGCTAGATCAAATTAAATCCTCGCTCTTCTTTTCATTGCGTCCTATTCAATTGAGGTTAATTATAAACAGATTATAATTTCCTGTCAAGCAGATAAGTGCATTCCAATGAAAACTAATCCGCTGAACTCTGGATCGTGTTTAGAAAATAATTTTACTTATCTTTTCCGGACTAATTTAGTGTCAACATATTTGAAAAAACAGATTGCTAGATATCTTTTCAAGCACCCCTAAATTAGTTTAATTGAAAGCCTCACTATCTGAGCTAAACATATAACTCTTATGGTGGAAGCGCATCGACATGACTAACCCGACACCAATCAAATTACCAATTAGCGCCGACCCCCCTTGGGAGATAAACGGTAGCGGAATCCCGGTCAATGGTAGTAATCCGATATTCATCCCAATATTTTCAAAGGTATGGAATAAGATCATCATGATAACTCCGGTTGAAATATAGGCATAAAATTCATTTTTCGTATCAAAAGTGACACGGATCATTTGATAAATTAACAGAAAATAAAGTAAGATCAAAATTGTTGAACCGATAAAGCCAAAGTTTTCGCCAATGACCGAAAAGATCATATCTGATTCACGAACGGGAACGTAAACTTCAGTGTGGTTAAACCCCTTACCCATAATCTGTCCAGAACCAATTGCCTTCATACTCTGCCATAATTGGTACCCAGAATTACTAGTATCATTAGCTGGGTGTAACCAAGTATCAATTCGCGAAAATTGATAACTCTGAAAACCAATGTGACCAAGAATCGTTCGGCCCCAACTGGTCGCGACAAAGGTAATTGCCGTCCCCCCGATCACCAGAATAAATGAAAACAACGGGACTAAGATCTTCCAAGTAACACCGGATACCAACATAACGCCACCAACAATGGCAAAAAAGACCAACATTGTCCCAAAGTCATGCTGAAGTTCCAATAAAATCGCAACTGGAAGTGTCCAGGCGGCCAACTTACCAATTAAAATTAAGTCACTTTGAACTTGATGTACTGGATACTCATTGTTGTGGGTCATGACAACCCGCGCTAACATCAAAATAAACGCGGGCTTCATGACTTCCGAGGGTTGAAAAGTGAACGGCCCTAGGGCAAACCAACTCTTAGCACCGGTATTGACGTAGTAAGACCGACTATACAAAAACAAAACTGCTACTAGTAAAATAATTCCGACACCATAAGCCAATGGTGCAACCCGCCAAAGTTGTTCGGAATCAAATTGCATCACAATCGCAACAATTGCGATCCCGATGGCATACCATAAAATCTGCACAGCTACTGTCCGCGTCACATTAGTGGTTGACTTATCGTGAACTGCTGCAACATAAATCGACGCTAGACCAATCAGCGCCAACATCATGACTGAAAAAATAATACCATAATCAATTCTTGGATTCTCAGCCTCTTCACGCGCTGTTTCTCGCATAAAACTGCCCCTTTATCTTATAATTAAGTTCCTTCATTGTCAGTATAACTGTCTTAATTAATAGCGCTAGTAAAAAGCCTTCAACTTTACAAAAGCTTAGCTTATTTATTTGTGTAGATGGTACTGCATAATTAATTCGTTAAGCCCATCTTCATAGCTGCGTGCATTAAAAGAAGTCCCATCGGCCAGTTTAACTTGAAATTGATGTTCAGCTATTTCTTCAATATCACCAATCCGCTTTTTACCATCAAAAACGCCGTTAACAATGCTTGTCCCGTGAGTTTCCTCTTGAATTGTCAGTTCCACTTTATTTGGTTGTTTCGCCATAATATTTTACCTTCGCTTCCTCTAATTCCTGCTGATTATGATTACGACCGATCGAAAATTTACCGGGAACAGGATCAAAACCACCAGCCGCAAATGGCTGACAGCGTAATAGCCGACTGGTTGTCATTAATGATCCCTTAAAGACACCATATTGCTCAATTGCTTCAACTGCGTAATGAGAACAAGTTGGGTAGTAACGACAACTTTTTGGCAAGACGGGAGATAAATAGCGCTGATAAACCCGAATAAGTCGAACCAATAATTGTTTCATTTAACTACCTCCTGCCTAACAAAGCTCATTTAGCACTCAATTCTATCAGCCAGTCTGTTCGCAGTGCTTTCGGCCTAAACGCATTCATTGCTAGTGAATATTTTTTAACGGGCCATATTTTACAATGATCTAATTTTCTATCCAAATATGACAAAAAAGAAGCTACGCAATTGCCTTAGCTTCTCTTAACAACTACTGCACAAAATCCAACATATGTCCCCAAGTACTCGGTAAAAAGACACGTAATGGGTTCCCGCCACCAATTGCAAAGCCGATCATTGTCCCTAGAACTAAGGTAACTAACATTAAAATTGCAACTAAAAGTATCTTTGATAAAACCGGCCGCACAAAAACATCAAAGCGCCGTGAATTACGCATTTCCAATCACCTCAATTTAGCGACGTTTACTTTTATTAATATTGTCTAACAGTACGCCAGTTCCTAGAGCAACAGCATCCAATGGTCTTTCAGCAACAATTACCGGGACCTTTAAATTATCGGAGAAAAGTTGATCAATTCCATGAAGCAGTGCTCCACCACCAGTCAACATAACGCCTCGATCGATGATATCAGCGGATAATTCAGGTGGCGTCTGGTTCAGAACATCTTTTGCCGCTTGAACAATTTGCATCATTGTATCATGTAAGGCATTTTCAACTTCTTTAGACGTAATCGTGATCGTTCGTGGTAAACCAGTGACCATATCACGACCTCGAACATCAAGCGATTTTGCCTCATCTTTACCGTAAACCTCACCGATTTCAATTTTAATTTTTTCAGCGGTGTGTTCACCAATCAATAAGTTATGTTCATTTTTTACAAAACTCGAAATTTCGCTATCCATCTTATCGCCCGCCAAACGTAACGATCGACTGGTGACGATGTCGCCCATTGATAATACGGCGATATCACTTGTACCACCACCAATATCGATTACCATATTACCTTGTGGCTGGAAGATATCCATCCCGGCGCCAACTGCGGCGACCTTTGGCTCTTCTTCTAGATAAACCTTACCACTACCAGATTTTTCGGCAGCCTCAATGATTGCCTTTTGCTCAATTGACGTAATATTAGTTGGACAACAGATTAAAATATTTGGTTTGGATAAAATTCCTTTAACATTTAATTTATTAATGAAATAAGATAGCATTGCTTCAGTAATATCAAAATCCGCAATTACGCCATCTTTCATTGGTCGAATTGCTCGAATATTGCCTGGTGTTCGACCCACCATTTTATAAGCATCCGATCCTACTGCTAGCACCTTCCCGGTCTTTGTATCAATTGCGACTACAGAAGGTTCGTTCAAAACGATACCTTTACCTTGAACATGAATTAGGACATTCGCAGTACCAAGGTCAATACCGATATCTTTTGCCATTCTTGTTTTGCTCCTCTCGCTAAACGTAACTCAATCAATATTGAATTATAGCATAAGATGCGGCCCACGAAAATAGTGGACTTCAGGTCAAGCCAGAATAAAAGCCATCTTTTAAGCTATTCCATGAAAAAAGAAGCAGGTCAAGCACCTACTTCTTACAAAAAAATTAAGCTTGTTGGGCCAACAATGTTGCAAAAGAATCAGGTGTGATAACCTCATTTTCTTTTTCTGTGTCAACCCGAACAACTTCAGCTCCCAAACCACATAATTTTTTATGGAATTTATAGTAGCCACGATCTAAGTATTTAAGATTAGTCACTTGTGTATAGCCTGTTGCCACCAAACCAGCAATTACTAAGGCAGCAGCAGCCCGAAGATCTGATGCCGCAACTTCAGCACCATTGAACGCAGTCGGTCCGTATAACAGAACAGATTGACCCTCTATTCTAAAGTCAGCGTTCATTCGTCGTAGTTCGTCTAAATGCATAAAGCGATTTTCAAAAACTGTCTCCGTCAACAAACTAGTCCCTTGTGCCGCCAATTGAAGTACGGTCATTTGCGCCTGCATATCAGTTGGAAAACCTGGATAAGGTAATGTTTTAACACTAGTTGCTTTGAGCGTTGGCATCCCAATAATTCGAACACCGGTATCAGACTCGACAACCTTAACCCCCATCTCTTCCAGCTTTGAAATGAGCGGCTTATTATGTTCTGGAATAGCATTCTTAATCAGAACATTTCCACCAGTAATGGCTGCGGCGACCATAAAGGTACCGGCCTCAATTCGATCTTGAATAATACTATGTTTACAGCCGTGCATAACCTTTACGCCTTCAATGCGAATGGTTTCAGTACCAGCCCCAATAACATGTGCACCCATTTTATTTAATGCGTTTGCTAGGTCAACAATTTCAGGTTCCCGCGCCACGTTATCGATTGTAGTTGTTCCCTCAGCCAAAGTTGCCGCCATCATAATGTTCTGAGTTGCACCTACACTTGGAAAATCTAAGTAAATTTGTGTCCCGACTAATTTTGGTGCCACCGCTTCAATGTAGCCGTCATGCTGTGTAATTGTTGCACCCAGAGCCTCAAAGCCTTTTAAATGAAGGTCAATTGGCCGACTACCGATGGCACAGCCTCCTGGCATGGCAACACGAGCCCGTCCTAATCGCGCCAATAACGGACCTAAAACAACGATTGATGCCCGCATTTTTGAGACGTATTCAAAAGGTGCATTAAAAGCAAGATCACCGCTTGCATCCAACGTAATCGTTTTTTTATGTTGATCAAAAGCTAAATTAACATTCAACCGATTGAGAACTTCATTCATTGTAAAAACATCCGACAAGATAGGAACATTATCTAAAACAGTTTGGCCACTAGAAGCCAACAAGCTTGCAGCCAAGATTGGTAAAACAGCATTCTTAGCACCTTCAATGTTCACCGTTCCTTTTAATCTTTGTCCACCATGAATGATCAACTTTTCTACCATGATTTTTCCTCCGCACGATTAATTTTTTATTACGTAACTTGACTAACGAAAAAGAAAAATCAAGTTACGTGCATTATCAATAAAATTCAAGAAAAAGGTACTACACAAATAACCAATCACAATTGCTAACAAACCAACTAATAATTGCGCTTGTTGAACGTGATCACGTCGAATGATTTTTTCAAACCGAAGTGCTTGAAGTGCCCAAAAGGCGGCACCGGTAAAAATAAAATAGCAAACTAACGTTACAACGGATTGAATCCCGATGTTTTGCAAATCTATTCCCCCTACTACATTTAAGTCTAATTCTAACATAGACGACTGGTACTGTCAGAATTTTATACAACAGTAAAATAAAAAGAGTTGCATCAAAAAAGGTCATTTTGATACAACTCCAAAAATAAACTGAGTAGCTTAATAAATGATACACAAAAACTGACTAACATTAGTGGTGAATCATAATTCGACGGAATTATGATTCACCACTTTTATATTCTGTTAAAG
>NZ_RHNP01000039.1 GCF_003950295.1 Loigolactobacillus iwatensis | reverse complement strand
GAATCAATGTTTTGAAATTGGTTATTTAATCGTGCGAATAAGAGTTACTCATTTACACAAAATTATTGACACTCTCGATTTTCTACTATGTTTTGCCGATCTGACGGAGATCGGCTTATTTTTTTGTAGCAAATAGAAACTATTTACGGTAGTTCGTATTTTTATATAAAAAAAGCCGCTACTCAAACAAGTAACGACAACCGCCAGCACTTAATTCTATTTGTCAGAAATGAACATACTTTAGTTTTGATTATTGAAAACAAAATAAAATACCGCTATCACTAGATCAGTGATATAACGGTATTTAGAGGCAGATGTTTAATCATTCACAACGCTATTAAACTACAAATTGGACCCGAACGGACTTGAACCGTCGACCTCCTACATGCGAAGCAGGCGCTCTCCCAACTGAGCTACGGGCCCGAAATGGCTACAAACAACCACTTCATTATTCTACCACAAGTTTAGCTAGGTGGAACAGTCTTTCTATGATTTTTATGCTACTAGTTAAAGGCAACTTTTACTTGCCGACTAGTTTCGTTATCATTTTTTGGTGTGATTCGAATTTGGAGATCATCCTTAGTATTTCGTAAGCGATAAGAAAGTTCAAAATCTTCGTTTTCATTTGGGCCAACATGATCAAGAAAATCGTCATCTTGCTCCGTTAATTTTAGCTTGGAACCATTTTGATAAACCGCTACTTCACCAATATCAGAAAATAGTCGGTCATCAGTTGTTTGGTTTAACCAACTAATCTCTAGTTCTACTTGTTGTTTGGTTTCTGCTTCGGCCTTAATTTGGCTAACGTTGAAACTTTTAAAGTTTAATGTTTTTGGGAGAACACTAACTTTGTCATCCGCACCGACATTTAATTTGGTTGAATCAGATTTTGCGGTGCTTGTACTGTGGGTGGTAGTTTGTTTCTTGTCATTAGTTGTGTCATTTTGCGTGGATTGGCTACAGCCGGCCAACCCCAGCAATATTACCCCTAATAAAACAATGGCTTGTTTTTTCATTTAAAACAGTCCTTTCTTGTTCCATAGTTAGTCGTTACTTAAAGCATACTTAATTTAACGTAGTTTAGCTATTTTTAAGCTAGGGTATATCGAAAAAATTTCACAAAAATAAGACCTACGACAAAGAAACAAGTCGTAAGCCTTAAATTGGTTTTAGTCGTACTAGCGGCGGCCCAAGAAATTTTGGCCTAACACTAATCAGTTATAAAAGATTAACAGGAATCGTTTTGAGACACAATCTCAGTTAAAAAGTCAAAACTTGTCCAACTAAGATCATATTCGGATCGTTAATTCCGTTAATTGAAGCCAATTCTTGAACAGACATCCCATGGGCGGCAGCGATGGCGGAAAGACTATCGCCAGATTTAATACGGTAACTATTATTGGTAGTTACTTTAGCGGTGGTTGTCGCTGAACCAGAAATAGTTAATACTTGCCCAACATAAATAGTATTTGTGTCATTAATATTATTCTGTGTTGCTAACTTTTGAACAGATGTACTGTGGTCAATCGCAATACCATACAGTGTATCACCAGCTATGACTGTGTAACGATTACTGGTTGGTTTTTTTGCCGTAGTTGGTGTTGTGCTGGCACTCGTATTACTACCTGTTACCAATAATTGTTGGCCGACGTAGATTAAGTTCGCGTTACTAATGTTGTTTTTACTAGCTAAGTTTGCAGCAGTGGTACCATATTTTGTCGCAATACCGGATAATGTATCACCGGATTTAACGGCATAGTAGTTGGTTGTTACTTTAGTGGTCTGTTTATTGTTGGAAGTAGTTGTTGTCGTGCTACCTGAAACCCAAAGATTCTGGCCAACGTAAATTAGATTTGCGTTACTAATGTTATTTTTACTGGCCAGGCTTTGTGCCGAGGTATTGTATTTCAAAGCGATGCCAGACAACGTGTCGCCTGATTTTACTGCGTAATAGACTTTACTATTAGTTGTCGGTTTGACCAAATTAGTAGTTGTTGTACTTTTTTTTGTGGCTTGCTTAACCAGTAAATTTTGGCCAATATTGATTAAGTTGGGGTTACTAATATTATTCCAAGATGCCAAGTTTGTGGTTGTATTATTGAATTTAGAAGCAATACCAGATAGGGTATCACCAGATTTAACTGCGTAATGAACCGAACCATCCGAGCTAGTTGTGCTAGCAACACTAATTGTACTGGTTGTACTTGTCTTATTGTTGAGATCAACAAAGTTAGCTGTGGTTCCACCGTTAAAAGCGATTTGATCCCAAGCAGTTAAATTCCAGCTACTAATAATATTTCGTAGACTAGTAGTGTAGTTAGGGTCAGTTGCGTAACCATCAGCACGAACTAAATAAGTTGCGGTATTGGCATCTTTAACACCTAGCAAATTATGGTAGCGCGAGTTATCAACAAAAAAGGCACCGTGATCCGTAACACTGGTAGAGTTATTTGGGTAGACGCGGAAATTATCATTAATGGTGGTGTAATATCCATAATATTCTTGGGTTGGTAAGGATACGGATTGACCATTATAAGAACCCTTAATGCCAAATAAGTTATGGTAGTTAGCCGCTAAACTTGATTGTCCCCAACCACTTTCAAGGATGGCCTGTGCAGCAGTTAAGGAAGGTAACACACCGTACTGTTGCCACCCAGCAATTGCCCCAGCCTGAATACTATCTAAAAAGGCCTGTTGGTAAGAGATGGAGCCACTATCCGAGCGGGTAATTGTTTGTGGTGTGCCGGTTGCTTTATAAGCAGCCAATGCTTTGGCTTTGGCCGCTGCAAGTGCTGTAGCACCATTATCATCATTGCTAAGGTTAGTCACTTGTAATCCAGAGGTACCGCCTTTAGCCATATCATTAACAGTTGTGTAGACGGCCGTATCATCTGACGCGGTACGCGTAATTGTAATGGCGGAACTTTTTACGGTTGTCGCAGCGGAACTATTTTGAGTCGCTGCTGAGCTTACTGTAGCAGTAGCAGAACTACCTTGAACTGCTGCTGAGCTTGCTGGACTAGTAGTGGCCGTTGCTGTAGAGGCTACTTCAGTTGAGTTACTTGAGGTAGCCGAATTAGCCGTTGATTGAACAGTGTCTGAAACGGCCGTGCTACTACTTTGGACCGCTGAACTTGCCTGTTTTGTTGTTAAGCTAGTTTGCTCAGCGTTCAGTGCTTGGTTTGGCTGAGCAGAGGTTTGAACTGCAGCGCTTGTAAGTTGTTGCTTGGCTGTGTTTGGCTGCTTATTGGCTGCCGTATTATTACTAGAAGCCGAACTAGCCACTGAGCTGCTGTTTTGCGTGGTCGCTTGCTTGATTGTGCTTGCTTGGGCCGCGGTACTAGAAACTTCACCGGTAGCGGCGCCTGATACAACCGTATTTGGCGCAATATTGTTAGTTGGTGCGGCGCTGTCCTTTTCTGAAGCGCTGGAACTAGCAGTGGTTGTTTTTAAAGTTGCCGTACTATCAGTGTGCTTAGCGGCCGCTGAATTTGTGGTTGTTGTGGTGCCTGTTGTTTTTTGTTGTGTTGTAGCAGCATTGGCGCCGGTCTGAATATTAAATAAACTAAACCCAAAAGTTAGGACTGAAATACCAGCGACTGTCCAATTTCTTCCTGCCTTATACATTTTGTAATGGACTTTTTTATTACTTGTTTCGTTATTGTGCTTGTTTTCTTGCATATGTAGAACCTCCCAAAAACTACCCCTACTTGATGACTAGTGTCGTGTGATTAAATGTTATTGAACTTAGATGCTTTTCCAAACACGCTCTAAGATTACCTTTGATGAATATCTTTTCCCAAATGTAAAAAATAATTATTAATAATTGACTAAAAAATGATTGTGCTTATGGACATATTAATGTCATTAGTTTAAAATTAGCACGCTAAAAATACTGTGTCAACGCGGTAAGTGTTACATTTTAGTGACAAAAAAATAATAGTGGCCATTTACAAAAATTGAAGCGACGATTAGATGGTAAATCAGTGAAAATTAGCCTTTTTGGCATATATTTTAACTGTGTAATTAAAATATAATTGAAATAAAAGATAGCTTCGGCTCAGTTTTATTAAAAGTGGTAGAATAATAGAGTAACAGTTACTTGGACCTTTAGCTCAGTGGGAGAGCACTTGGGTCACAACCAAGGGGTCGACGGTTCGAACCCGCCAAGGTCCATAATAGATACAAGAGTGAGGCAAAAGTCGGTTTTGGGTTCACTGCGTAACGTAAGCTAATAACCGTACCGTGGTTATTAGCTTAGCTGTAGTTAGGCACGTGAACCCAGACTTTTGGCGCACGTTTTAGAGTAATGATCGAAAATAGTAAGCGACTAGGACTTTTGTTCCAACCGCAATTAACCTCAATTTAGCCGATAGACGGCAAATTGGGGTCTTTTTTTGTAAAAAAGCATATTAGTTGTCTCAATTTTGGTTTGATCTTATCGTTGGAATAAGAATCGACTAGCTAATCTAAATTTTTTCGCTACCTTTGCATTAAATTAAGTAGAACACGTTTTGAAAATGATTTTTGACTGAATATGGTTAAAAATTAAGGCAAACTTGATGGGAGGTTGGCCAATATGGAAAGAATTGCGATCGTTAATGCAACTAATGATGCGTTTGTTCCCGTTTTGCAAACTCTGCATACTTCTTTATTACAAAATAATTCGACGGCCTACGTTGATTTTTTTATCGTTGATAATGATCTAAGTTTTAATGGGAAAGGGCGCTTGGCCGCCAATATTGCGCACTTTCCCAATGCGGCAATTCACTTTGAAACTGTTTCTCTGATGGCCGATACTGATTTTGTAGAAAGCAACCGTATTCCCAAAACGGCCTATTATCGGCTAATGGCTCCCTGTTTATTTCAAAATAGTAATTTTTCGCGGTTGCTTTACCTTGACTGCGATATGGTCGTTACTGGCAATATTATGAAATTATGGCAGACTGATTTGGCCGGAAATGTGATCGGGGCCGTTGAAGATGCTGGTAATCTTGACCGTTTTGCGGCCATGGGGCTAGATACTGGTGGTGCACGCTATTTTAATTCTGGTCTATTACTAATTGATTTGGAAAGGTGGCGGCAAGAAAAAATAACTTCAAAAGTAATGGCCTTTATTCGTGACCATCCAGAAAAACTGAAATATCATGATCAGGATGCGTTGAACGCCGTTTTGTATTCTAAATGGTATCAACTTCACCCACGGTTCAACGCCCAATCTGATTTAATGCTTGGTATTACGAGAACATTTGATGCCAAAACGGCACGCTTAAATCGTGAGGCCCGCCAACGGCCAACTATTATTCATTACTGTGGTCACGTCAAGCCTTGGCATTCGGATTATCAACACGCGGATTTGCAGGCAATTTATCGTTATTATGCGCAGAGAAACGGAGGAGTCGCTGATGGAGCAGAAGACCAATACCAATAGTGTTAGTAGTGAAACTTATCGTTTTACGGTTTTAACATCACGGTTAGTTCGAATTGAGTACAGTGCAGACGGCCATTTTGAAGATCACTTTACCCAAATTGTGCAAAATCGGGATTTAGGAACAGCTCATTTTGAAGTTTACCGGCAACGTAATCACCATGAATTAGAGATTGTAACTGATTATTTTCATCTGTACTATGAAGGCGGACCACTAACACCAGCATCACTGTACATTGACACTAAGTATGGTTATTCTGACTACGCCAATCGGTGGTATTTTGGTCAAGCAGTGGAAACCCTGAAAGGAACTGTTCGCACTTTGGACAAGGCTGATGGTGCAGTTGACTTGGATGAAGGATTGATGAGTCGTAACGGGTATAGTGTGATGGACGATAGTCGCTCATTCATTATTGAAGGTGAAACTGTTCGGCCCCGAACAGCATTAGGGGAGGACTGGTATTATTTTGCTTACGGACATGATTATTTAGCCTGCCTACGCGATTTTTACCGTTTAACAGGATTTCCTCCGCAATTGCCACGTTATGCGTTAGGTAATTGGTGGAGTCGTTATTTGGCCTATTCGCAAAGTGAGTATAAGTCCTTATTCGAAAAATTTACGCAAAATGAGATACCCTTTTCGGTTGCCGTTTTGGACATGGACTGGCATTTAATTGATATTCCGCATCGCTTTGGTAGCGGTTGGACTGGCTATACCTGGAATAAAGAGTTGTTTCCGGATCCAGAAGCATTGCTTACTTGGCTACACGAAATTGGCAAGCGAGTTACGGTTAATTTACACCCGGCAGATGGTATTCGGGCGTATGAAGCAAGTTACTCCACAGTGGCCAAACATCTAAACCTTGATACGGCGGCCGAGGAACCGGCTCTGTTTAATCTAAGTGATTCTGCTTTTCGGGAAAGTTATTTTAATGACGTTCACCACCCCTTAGAAAAGCAGGGAATTGATTTTTGGTGGGTTGATTGGCAACAAGGTAAGAATTTAACGCCACAACTTGTCGATCCACTTTGGCTATTAAATCATTACCATTTTCGCGATCATGCTAAACGACACGAGGCCGGGCTCATCTTATCACGTTATGCCGGTTTTGGTAGCCACCGGTATCCAATCGGTTTTTCTGGAGATACCATAGTTTCGTGGAAATCATTGGCGTTTCAGCCATATTTTACGGCGACAGCTAGTAACGTTGGTTATAC
The DNA here is from genome assembly GCF_003950295.1 of Loigolactobacillus iwatensis. Taxonomy (GTDB): domain Bacteria; phylum Bacillota; class Bacilli; order Lactobacillales; family Lactobacillaceae; genus Loigolactobacillus; species Loigolactobacillus iwatensis. The sequence continues at coordinate 22,718 of NZ_RHNP01000039.1, read as the reverse complement.
GTGGTGGAGTCACGATATTGGCGGTCATATGCACGGTGAACGGGATGATGAATTAGCCTTACGGTGGTTACAATTTGGTGTTTTCAGTCCGATTATGCGGCTACATGGTAGCGGAAATCCGTTTAGTGGCAAAGAGCCTTGGAATTACAAGGAACCAAATGCATCGATTATGCGCGAATATCTTCGCCTGCGCCACCAGCTAATTCCTTATTTAGAAACGGCCAATTATCGTACGCACACGCTAGGGCAACCGTTAGTACAGCCAATGTACTATCATTATGATCAACCAGAAGCCTATGAACAGCAGAACCAAGCACTTTTTGGAAGTGAATTATTAGTAGCACCGATCATTTCACCAAAAATACAGCACTTGGACCAATCCAAAGTGACGGTTTGGTTTCCACCGGGACAGTGGTTTGATTGGTTTACTGGTCTACGTTACCGCGGCGATGTTACGTTAAACGTCTACCGTGATGAACGGCGGTATCCTGTATTTGTTAAGGCTGGGGGGATCGTACCGCTGAATCCTGATTCAATGGCGGATGCAACCCAACTTCCCGAAACCTTGCTTATCCGGATCTTTCCTGAGGCAAATAATCGTTATGTTTTGGCAGAACGGCAAGGAGAACGGATCGCAACAACGACATTTATTTGGAATTGGGATCAGCGCAAGTTACAAATAGAAGTTCAAGATCCGGCCAGTATTTTGCCTAACCGACGCCGGCTGCAGTTGGAATTTAATGCCTTAGGTACTTTTAGCATCAAGGCGAATGATTCGGCGGATATTTCGGTAGAAAATAATCAGGTTACTTGGCGGCAGGGAGATAGTTTACAATTACAGCTAATTGATTGTGAGCCAGTCCAGCAGCGAGATGCCGTAACCGAGCGTTTATTTGATAAACTTAAACGGGCGCAAATTAATTTTGATTTGAAACGAACAATTTGGCAGAAATTTCTGGCCTCTAAAAATAAAGGTCAATTTGTTAGTTTCCTGAATACTTTGGACGATCAGGATTTGGCCAGAATGCTGTACGAAATTGTGTATTTATTATAAAAATGAGCGGTTAAATTCTTACGTGGCGTAGTAAGAATTTAACCGCCTTTTTCGTATTTAATTGTGTTCGGTTGCAGGCCTTTTCCAGTGATCCCATCCAGTTTTTATAAGGGAAGGTAGTGCTGAAATAATAAAGAAGCCAAGTAAAAACCAAGTTAGATTATGGTGAACAATTGGTAGGCGACCTAGGAAAAAGCCAAGTGCCGCGATAACATCTACCCACACAAGGACACCAATGGCTGTATAAAACAAATAATGAAGTGGGTTCATTTTAGTGGCGCCAGCAATTGTTGGAATTAAATTTCCTAAGATTGGAATAAAGCGGCCAAATATAACGATTTGTTCGCCATGATTATTTAAGAGCCTTTGCGCGCGACCAAAACGAGATTGCGCGTTAGATTGAATTGCCCTGTGCCGATAAAAATGTTGACCAATGTAATATTTAACGATGTTACCGAAAAATGCGGCCAGAAGAAAATCAAGTAAAAGTCGCCAAATATTAAGGCCAGAGGCGGAGGATGCGGCCAGTGTACTGGCCAAAAAGATAAATGATTGTCCAGGAATGAAAACGAAAACTAACGAGGCCGTTTCTAAAAAAATGAGAATGAATAAAATTAGGTAAACGGATTGGCCTAGATGTTCTAAAAAGGGTGACAGGTAACTTTCCAGATTAAAGATAATGTTGATTAATTGTGTAAGCACGATGAAGCCCTCCTTGATAAAAACAGAAATAGCCGTGGTTAGAAAATATTCGAAGCTTCCAAACTAGAGGGTGCTTGAAAAGGCAATTTTTTCAAATACGCTTTAGTTCTTTGCTACAGTCATATACAAAATATCCAGAAATATAAAAAGGCGTTGCGGCAAAGTTTGTTTTGTCGCAATACCTTTTATTATCCCACGATTTACCAAGAGATGAAAATTTTTAATACTTAGTCGTCTAATATTTGAATACCAACTCCAATTAGACCAGGGCCAGTATGAACACCTAGAGCCGGTGAAACATTACCACTATAGATTTTACCAACCTTAGGGTGCTCAGTTTCCAGTTGCTGCTTTATCTGGGCAGCAATTTTTGAATTAGCACCGTCAGCAACGGCGAGATTAAATTGTTGTGCCACACCGACCTGCTGCTTCACAAGTTGCAATAACTTTTGCAAGGCCTTTTTTTCACCACGAACTTTTGCAACTGGGTAATAAATCCCGTTATCATCACAAGAAATGATTGGCTTAATATTTAATAGCGCACCAGCCATGCCAGCCACGCGGCCAATTCGACCACCTTTTTGTAAATAGGTGAGGGTGGGAACGTAGAAGAAGACTTTGGTACGTTTTGCCACCGTTTGAACACGTGCCACAATTTCACCACGTTGGAGACCTTCTTCAGATAACTGTGTGGCCAAAATAGCCGAGAAGCCACTAGCAATACCAATATTTTTGGTATCAATTACACTGGCCTCTAGTCCAGAAACCCGGGCGGCCAATTGTACTTGCTGGAAAGTACCGGATAGGCCACTAGAAATACAAATAGCAATTACATCGGTGTAGCCTTCAGCTTTAATTGTTGCGAAGGCCTTTGAGATTAGATCACCAGTGGGCGAAGCAGTTTTTGGAACTTCCTGATCAAGGTTAGCGTAGACCTCTTCTGGGGTAATCGTTACTTTATCTAAATAAATTTTATCATGGTAGGTGATTGTCATTGGAACCATGAATAGATGGTGGGCCTTAATGAACTCTTCCGGAACGTCAGAACAAGAATCTACTAAAATAGCAACATTAGTCTTTTGGGTCATTTTTGTACTCCTCTCGAGCCAAGATCATAATTTTCTCACTGACCAGCTGATAAATGACGGTCGTTGCGGCCGTTTGTTGAATCGCTGCGTCCCAACTAAAGACAGTCGCTGTTTCTACTGGCTGGACTGGTTGTTCTAAGGTCAAGGCCGTTAATTTCTGGGTCATTAACCGAACAAAGCGATCATAGGCCTCTTGCGCAGTTACGGCATTTAGTTCCTGTGCAAAACCTAAACGAATCATATCCAATGGAAAAGCCGTTTTTAAAATTGAAAGCACAATGACTGCGGCCAGATGTGTGCGCTGATATTTCTTTTTAACGGGTTTAAACATAACCTTGTGCTTAACGTAATTATTAATCATTGCTGGTGTGACGGGATCCAGCTCAAAGGGGGCCAAATATTGATTAACTAAACTCACTAGTTGGTCCATATAAATATCAAATTTAGGAAAATCTTGCCACATAGGTAATTTAATTCGCCGAAAGTCGTTCAGCCAACTTTGTAATTCAGGGGGTAAATTATTTGCCATTTCAGTCACTCTCCTTTGAGACAATATAATTAGTATAGCTTTATCATCTAGTTCTGTAAACTAGATAGTATGAAGTGAAAAGATTAATTAATTTCTAGATGATCAAACCAATATAGAAAACGAATAGTTAAGAAAAGTGCTGGCCTTATACAAATCGGCTCCTTAGTCACATTAAAAAATCATCAATTTTTAAAAAAGATTGACTTTTTCTCATCATTGGTTAATACTGTTGTAAATTAATAGTTCAGATAAATGTAAAGATGAGTAAGTTATGGAACTGATCAAAGAGAGTCATCAGACGGTGAAAGATGACATTAGTTTATAACTAAAGATGGTCTTTCGATATCGTTTTTGAAGTCGAGCAGTTTTGTTAGACGACAACGGGAACTCCCGTTATAGAGAACGGGTATTTGTGTAGCAGTATTCAATTTTGGCTGTTGTGCTGTACCTAATAAGAAATGGCTCGTGAGGGTTATTTAAAATAAGGTGGTAACGCGAAAAAGCACTTTCGTCCTTTGTCTAGATTAATAATAGATAAAGTAACGAGAGTGCTTTTTCGTTTGCTAAATAAAGAGAGGGGTTTTCAAGATGATCAAAAGAATAAATTGGCATAGGTTTTTATTTTCACTATTGCTTGGGACAATTGTATTTATAGGGGGCAATGTGCTGATGACTCAGCGTAGCGAAGCACAGACAACCGCAAAGGAAACTATCAGACTAGCGACGTCACCTGGTCCATATAGTGATCTATTTTTGAAAGGTGTGAAACCGATCCTTGAGAAAGAAGGTTACAAGGTAACTAGCCAATCCTTTTCAGATTTAAATCATGCAGATGAGGCCTTGGATCAAGGGGATGCTGATTTGAATGTGGAACAGCATACCGCATGGTTAGATAATTTTAATAAGCAGAAAAAGGCACACTTTGTAGGAATTGCCTATGTACCAACTGTTCCAATGGGGATTTTTCCAGGTAGTAGTAAGTCAATTAAAAATATAAAAAAGGGCGCAAATATTGCAATTCCTAATGATCCGGCAAATAGATCACGGGCTTACCAATTATTACAGCAGGCAAAACTCATTACTTTGAAAAAATCGGCCAAGAATTCGGTAACAGTGTCACAAACTGATATTGCCAAAAATCCACACCATTTAAAATTTACGGAAATGAATTCAAGTCAAATTCCGCGCAGCATAAAGGATGTTAATTATGCAGTTTTACCAGGTAGCATAAGCTATAGTGCTAAGATTTCTGCTAAAACAAGTCTTCGTCAGGAAAAGTTAGCAAAACAATATTTGTTAGTGGCAACTGTCAATAAAAAGAATCAAAATAAGCCGTGGGCAAAAGCGGTTGTGAAGGCCTATGCATCTAAACAATTCAAGACTTACGTTAAACAACATAATCAACAGGGATATTGGTATATTCCAAAGACAGAAATTAATTAAATATCTTTACCGGAAAAATATTAGACATTTTACAAGACGACTATATCTTGCAAAGTAGAATGAATTTTTAACGCAGGGGGCAGCGATGGTGGAAGATCCTATTATTTCTTTAAAAAATGTTAGTGTTACATTTTGCGGCAATGAGAAAAATGTAACTGCTGTCGATCACGTTTCCTTTGATATTCAAAAGGGTGATGTATTTGGTATTATTGGGTATTCTGGAGCAGGTAAGAGCACTCTGGCCCGGACAATCAATTTTTTACAAAGGCCAACACAAGGACAAATTATTGTTAACGGTCAAAGTTTAATAGATTTATCGGCTGCACAATTGCGAAATTCTCGCAAGAAGATTGGTATGATTTTTCAACACTTCAATCTCATGAATACAAGAACAGTTGAAGAAAATATAACACTGCCACTTTTACATAGTGGTTTATCAAAAGTGGCACAAAGAGAAAAGGCCGAACGATTATTAAAATTGGTTGGTTTGGCCAACAAGAAAATGTCCTACCCACGGCAGTTATCAGGAGGGCAAAAGCAAAGAGTTGCAATTGCACGATCTTTGGCAAATGATCCAGAGATATTAATTAGCGATGAAGCAACGAGCGCCTTGGATCCCAAAACAACAGAAGATATTTTGACTATTTTGAAGAAACTTAATACCGAATTACATTTAACTATTATTATGATTAGTCACGAGATGGAAGTCATCAAGAGCACCTGTAATAAAGTTGTTGTTTTGAATCAAGGGAAAGTCGTTGAAAATGGTAGTATCTTAGATCTTTTTTTACATCCCAAGGAAGTATTGACACAAACCTTTATCGGTTTTGGACATCAAAATAATGATGTTATTCAGAGCCTAGATTTACGGCCTAAAGAGACGGTGATAGAAGTGACATTCATTAACAGTCCTAATGAGGATCAAGCAAAAATCGTTGAGATTATTGCGGTATTGGGAGTTCCAATGCGTATTTTTTATAGTAATTCGCAGTTTATTCAACAACGAGTAATTACCAATTTAATTCTTGGAATACAAGGGAACAAAGAACAAGTTGCCAAAGTTCTGCGACAACTTAAGAGCCATCGATATAACTACCAATTAACGGGAGGGGGCCGCTCATATTGAGCTTAATTTCCAAATTTTTTCCTAACGTTGTTGCAAATCAGGATCAATTTGTGCAGGCCATTGGACAAACGCTTTATATGACTGCCATTTCCATTATTATTGCTGGCATTTTTGGTGTTGTTTTCGGTGTTATTTTAGTGGTGACAGAGCCTAATCAGTTACTAGAAAATAAATTTGTTTATCAAATTGTTGATAAAATCATCAATATTTTTAGAGCGATTCCGTTTATTATCTTATTAGCATTATTAACGCCAGTGACCCGGGCCATTATCGGTACTTCTATCGGTACAACGGCGGCCATTGTACCGCTGGTGTTAGGCTGTTCTCCGTTCTACGCTCGCCAGATTCAAAATGCACTGGCTGAAGTTGATCCAGGTATGGTAGAGGCATCGCAGGCTATGGGACTGACACCACTTGATATTATTATTCATGTTTATCTAAAAGAGGGACTTTCGGAGATTGTGCGAGTTTCAATTGTCACTATTATTAGTTTGATCAGTCTAACGGCAATGGCCGGTGCAGTTGGGGCTGGGGGATTAGGTGATATTGCCATTACCTTGGGTTATAACCAATTTGAAAATGATGTGACTATTGCTGCAACTGCCATCATTTTAATCATGGTTTTACTGATTCAATTGATTGGTGATTTCTTTATTAGAAGATTAGAACATTAAAATAGTTGAAAGTACCGCACTAAATTAGTCAGGTAAACACTATAAAAGTGTTTTTTTAAACGTTCTCTAGTTAAAGACAATTTAGAAGATTTACAAAAAATGGTTTTAGGTTTAATTAGAAAATTAAGGTTATTTTACAGAGATGGGTGAATCAAATGAGTGAATTATTAAATGAAACTTTATCCGCACAACTAATTGCGTACCGCCACTATTTTCATGAATATCCAGAATTATCAAGTAAAGAATTTAATACAACTAAGAAAATTCGTGAAATACTAACTAGCTGGGGAATTCGATTATTGCCAACAAATTTAAAAACAGGTGTTTTCGCCGAAATAGGCCAAAATGATGGTCCAATACTTGGGTTACGAGCGGATATTGATGCATTGCCGATTGATGAGGCGGCAAATGTTACATTTCGTTCAAAAAATCCAGGAGTCATGCATGCGTGTGGTCATGATACACACATTGTTTCTTTACTAGGTGGGGCATATTTATTAAAGCAGCAGGAGCAAGTGTTGCCTGGAAGAGTGAGATTAATTTTTCAATTGGCCGAAGAGGCAGATGAAGGTGCACTTCAGGTGATTCATGATGGAAAAATTAAGGATTTGGCCGCCATTATTGGCTTTCATAACACACCTAATCAGCCCGTTGGCCAAATTGGCTTTAGAGCAGGAATCACTAGTGGAGCAATTGATAAATTTAAGGTTACATTGACTGGTATTGGTACACATGCTTCTGCACCACAAAATGGTCAGGATCCAATTGTTGCATTAGGTGCCGAGATTGGCGCCTTACAAACCGTTATAAGCCGTCAGATTGATCCCCTACAAGGTGGGGTGCTGAGCATAACACATGTAGCGGCGGGAAATACGTGGAATATTATTCCCGAGACGGCCTTTTTTGAAGGAACAGTCCGAACGACTGATAAAAAGATTCGTCAAACCATCAAGACGCATTTTTTTGATATTGTCAATAATACGGCGAAGGCCTACGGAACGACGGCCACAATCACTTGGTATACTGGTGATCCGTCTGTTGATAATGATAAAGAGTTAACACAGATCATGATTGACGAAAGCAGTCAGTTTACGACAACGTATGATTTACAACCACGATTAGGAAGTGACGATTTTTCTTGTTATCAAACTTATATTCCAGGCGTATACGCAAATATAGGGAACGGCGGTACTGTCAGTAATCACAATTCACGGTTTACGGCCGCCGATGAAACGGTTATTTATGGTACTAAGTTTTTTGAACGTAATGCGATTAGATTACTCAAAGAGTTATCAACCAATTAATATTGCAACGCCACTGTTGTTAATATCAATTTATTAGACTTTAAAGGAGGAATCATTAGTGTCTGAACAAGATTACGATACATTGAGAATTCATGCGGGTTATCGGCCTAAAGAACATTTATATGCATCTTCCGTACCAATCTACGAGACGGCGGCATTTGGTTTAGGTGATGCTCAAACCGCGGAAGAAATTGCAGCGGGGGTTAAAAAGGATCGTTATAGCTATTCTCGAGTGGGCAATCCAACCGTCAAAGTCCTTGAAGATAGAATAGCAGCTTTAGAAGGTGGAATTGGTGCAGTTGCAGTTAGTTCCGGGATGGCCGCTATTTCATACGCAATCCTGAACGTTGCTGAAGGAGGTGGCCGTATCATCGCGCCAATCAATATATATGGCGCTAGTCTTGATGAATTTAGAACTCTTTTACCTAAATTTAATATTAATTTTGATTTTTATGATGAAGTTAACGATTTAAAGCGGGTCAAACAATTGATTCGGCCGAATACCAAGGCAATTTATGTTGAAAGTATTGCCAACCCAAGTACGGAAATCGCTGATATTGAAGGGCTTGCTAAAATTGCACATGCTGCAGGAATTCCATTAATTGTTGATAATACATTGCCGACATCTTACTTGTTTAGACCATTTACTTTTGGTGCCGATGTTGTGGTATATTCGTCAACCAAGGGAATTAACGGACATGGAAATGCGATTTCTGGCTTAATTGTTGATCATGGGCAATTTGATTGGACAAATGGGCATTTTCCTCAGTTTACGGAAGATGAGTTCATTTTAACCGGCGAGTCGCAAGATACCAGTACTAGTTTTTCAACTAAATTTGGAGCAAATGCATTTATTGCGCGGATCAAAATGAAATATGCGCGCTTATTTGGTGGCACTTTAGGCCCTTTTGATGCGTATTTAGCCTTATTGGGTTTGGAAACAATCTCAGAAAGGTTAACAAAGGAAGTGCATAACGCTACAGCTATTGCACAATATTTACAGACTAATTCACATATTGAGCAAGTTTATTATTCTGGAATTGATAAAGCTGATCCATTATTAGCCAAATATTTTCCTAAGGGTATCGGGGGTATTCTGTCCTTTAAAGTGGCAGGCAATGAAGAACAAACAAAAAAGATACTTGATCAAGTAAAAATCTTCAATTATTTACCGAATATAGGGGATGTCCGTTCTTTGATTGTTAACCCAACACGGGTAACACATCGAGAAATCCCCAAAAATATGTTATTAAGGCAGCATTTAACAAACGAAGTACTCCGCTTATCGATTGGTTTAGAAAATGTGGAAAATCTTATATCTGATTTAGATCAGGCAATTACGAAGGCTTTTCAATAAAGATCACAAATATTTTTTGATGGATAGTCTTGTTAGATGCTATCAAAAATAGGTTTAAAACGTTTGAAAAAATGGGTAATACTAATTTTATAAATTAGTTATTCCTGAGAAGTATAAAATAATAAATGCTTTGAAGGATTACGCTTATTTCAATGTACTCGATTTTACGTACCTGTATTTAATTTAAATTTATGTATAGAAAAGAGATCAATTCTTAAAGAAATTGATCTCCATAAATCAGGAGGCCGGGACAAAAGTCCAGGCCTCTTACTATTTTCGGGCATTACTCTAGAACGTGCGCCAAAAGTCTGGATTAGCCTACGTTACGCAGTAAATTCAAAACCGACTCTTATTCCACGCTTTTTTTCAATAATTATCTATTCGGCAACGGGTGCTATCCAGTCAAGTGCAAGTAATTGGTGAAAGTGGCGACCAACTGGGACCCAGAGCTGCGCGTGTAAAATATTTTTTAATGATTCCCAAAATAATGGGTCATCTTGTTGTTTTTCTGAAGTATTAATTGTGATTAATTCGCCAAGTTCGTCTTGGGCAATAACTTTAGGGTAGGCCACTTTAACAATTTTTGCAGCGATAATATTTTTAATTGTTTTTCCATCATCTAAGAGCATTAAAATCATCCTTTTCTTGTGTTCAATGCGGGTGCTTTCTTGATTAGAACAACTTCAGTTTATCGATTAGAGATGATGAAAACCGGACAAAGCTATGATAAATGTGTGACGGATTGCTTAGGAATTATTTAAGTAGTCAAAGAAAAGCTTAAGTAGAAACGTATTAGCGTGTTCCAAAACCAGCGCGGGTGTGCTTGAAACCGCTTTTGCCAATAACGGCAACTGCGAAATAGAATCTAAGGTCTTTTTAAATATTTTCTAGCAATTAATTCGTAACTAAATACTTGGTTAAAAAATGGGCAACGTGGTTCTGATAACGAACAGGGTCTAGCCAGAAGCTTTCAACGTGAGAGGCACCCTTTACAATCCACAATTCGCGTGGGCCCTGAGTTGCGTCATAGTTACGAAAAGCCATGCTATGGGGAACATAAACGTCCTTATCACCATGAATAAATAAAATCGGCAAGTGATTTTTACTTAATTGACTAGTGGATTCAACATCGCTTAAGTAGTACCCCAGCCGGCGTTTATTGATCATGCTAACTAAAGGTACAAATGGATATTTTGGCAAGTGAAATTGTTTTCTAAGCAAATAGCTCAATTCGGCCTCAATACTTGAATAGCCACTATCGGCAATCAGAGCCTTGACTTGTGGCGGTAGCTTTTCGCCGCTCATCATTTCCACCGTTGCACCACCCATACTTGCACCGTACAAAACAATGACACTGTCAGTACCAAGTTTGACGATAATTTTATTCAACCATTCTAGATAATCAAGGCGATCTAACCAACCAAAATTGATGTAGTCACCAGCACTTTCGCCGTGGCTTCGGTCATCAGGTAGTAGGACATTGTAGCCAAGGTTGTAAAAAAGTTGGGCGTAATTCGCCATTGTTTCGCCATCACCCTTGTAGCCATGTGAGATAATGACCGTCTGCTTGGATGGTTTAGGCGCCGGAATAAAATTAGCAACTAATCGATTTTCAAGATCATCAGGGTGAAGCACCCATTTTTCTTTTGGAATTTGTTTATACCAATCAACGTAATGGTAGTAGGCAGTTGCGTATTTTTGCTTATCAGCAGAAGTCTCAGGAATGTAATCAACGCGCTTAAAAGCGTAATCGAATAGTCGTAAACTAGCAGCAAGGGCGCTAGAGGCGACAACTGCCGGTGCGGCCAACTCAAGGATTGTTTTTTTCTTCATTTTTTTGGCCACCTCGTAAATTTAAAGATACAGATTGCAACAGTTATTATAAACTAATTTCCTTTCATTTGTCAGTTAACGTGCTCACGGACCGTGTGGGTGGGAAGACCCATTCTGTCGTAAAAGAAAATTGGACAATAAAAGACCGGGATAAATTTAATTTTATCCCGGTCAATTAAATGGTAATTAAACGCCTAAAATTTCTGCGATTGCCTCTTGCATCGCATTTGGTTCTACTATTTGCTTGTGCAAAACTGGTGCGCTTCGCAGTTGTTCAATTGGTTTGGGTAGTGGCAAATTAATGAAGCTAGCCAGTGTTTCATCGGCCGGAATACCATCAACTGGTGCCGCCTTGCCGGATAGAGCTTGTAATACCGGGTTAGGAAATTTAAATGGACTAGCCGTTGAAACGACAACTGTTAAGGCTTTATCGCCAGTTGCTTCGTGATATTTACGGGCTACAGCAGAGGCAACAGCAGTATGGGGGTCAATCGTATACTGATTTTCCCGGAAGACACGATTAATTTCGTTAGTTGTCTCTAATTCGCTAGCATAATCCGCGTAAAAATCATCTAAGCTACGCCGCATATTATCGTTAACTTGATAGTTGCCAGTTTCGTTAAGTAACTGCATAAAAATTCGGGTTTGCTGATCATTTTTCCCACTAAGTTGGAAAATTAAGCGTTCAAGATTACTTGAAACAAGAATATCCATTGATGGCGAGGTTGTCACGTAGAACGGACGATTTTTGTCGTAGACGCCACTATTAAAAAAGTCAGTCAGAACATTATTTTTATTTGACGCACAAATTAATTTACCAATCGGGAGGCCAATTGCTTTGGCGTAATAAGCCGCCAAAATATTGCCAAAATTACCCGTTGGAACAGAAAAATTAACTTTATCGCCATTCTTAATGGCACCTTTTTTGAGTAACTGCGCATAGGCGAAGACGTAATAGGCAATCTGTGGAACCAAACGGCCAATATTAATCGAATTAGCCGAGGAAAACTGGAAATCTTTGGCGGCTAATTGTTTCCGAAACAAGGTATCATTAAAGATTTTTTTGACGTTAGTTTGTGCTTGATCAAAATTACCATCAATTCCCACAACGTGCGTGTTGGCACCAGTTTGCGTGACCATTTGTTGCTTTTGGATGCTGCTGACACCGTCTTTAGGGTAGAAGACAATAATTGAGGTTCCGGGAACATCGGCAAAGCCAGCCATAGCGGCCTTGCCCGTATCACCAGAAGTTGCCGTTAGAATGACAATCTCCTTATCCAGATGATTCTTCTTGGCGGCGGTAGTCATTAAATACGGCAGAATTGATAATGCCATATCCTTGAAGGCTAACGTTGGACCGTGGAAAAGTTCAAGAAAATAGCCGTCTTCAGATTTTTTTAACGGCGCAATGGCTGGTGTCGTAAATTTTTTATCGTAAGCCTTATTAATACAATCGCGTAATTCCTGTTCAGTAAAGTCAGTTAAAAAGGCGTGTAAAATTTGGTAAGCAACCTCTTGGTAAGGCGCATTGATTAATTTAGCAAAGTTAAGTTCAACTTGGGGTAGGTCAACAGGTACAAATAGGCCACCATCGGGAGCGAGTCCCTGTAAAATTGCCTGCGAGGCAGTTAATGCCTTTTCTTCAGGGCCACGAGTACTTCGATACAAGATTTCCATAGGTGATACCTTCCTTTGCATTTCTATTAATGAGAAATCAGTTAGAGTGTTTACCAAAATAATACCATATAACGTCCTTAAGTTGCGCTTATAAGTGAAAACATTAAGTAATTTTAGTAACCAATTGAAGAATGCTGTAGACGGTAAAAACTTTTTTAACCGCGTTTACACTAAGGAGACCAAGGAGATCCTAGTAAAAGTATCTTCTAATCATGATTTAGTTACTAAAATGGGCCTTAGAATTGTTATGGAGCAGTGTGAAAAATTGCTTCATACCTATTATCATTTTAGTGTAAGCGCGTCAATTAACGTTTAACAAGCAAAAAAATTAGGAAAATGTCTGCACGATTATAAAAGCATTAATAGAAGATTAATTTAATATTATAAAACGAGTTGACATTTCACATTTAGACGATTAATATAAATACCAACAACAAATAAAGTGTTTAAAGGAGGTCATCAATATGAATTATTTTTCAACTGCAAAATTGAATAAATCTAACCAAGAGATGACCACTTTAGCACTTGCCCTACTCCTCTAACCAGGACTCTACACATCATCGTGTTGAGCCCTATTCGCGTTAGGAAGTAGGGCTCACAAGCAAAGCATTCAAGCCGAGCACCCTACTTTTTAAGTAGGGTGCTCGTTTTATTTTTCAGAGGTGCACGTGCTATTAGACAATTTACACGTTGGCTAATTGCAAATAGAAAAGGAGAGCTTGAATATGAAAAAAATTCAATTTTTTGACACAACATTACGTGATGGTGAACAGACAATTGGGGTTAACTTTAGCATTCAACAAAAGGTTGCAATCGCTAAACAATTAGAGAAGTGGGGCGTTGACGTGATTGAAGCAGGCTTTCCAATTGCTTCACCGCAAGACTTTGAAGCCGTCGCGGCCGTTTCAAAGGCTGTTGATCACACGATGATTACAGGGCTGGCCCGTTGTAAAAATGCCGACATTGATTCGTGCACCAAGGCAACCAAGGACGCCGCGATTAAACAAATTCATGTTTTTATTGCAACTAGCCCAATTCATCGTGAGTCTAAATTACACATGACGAAAGAGCAGGTGATTGAAAGCATCAAGGCACACGTCAGTTACGCAAAACAATTCTTTGATATTGTTCAGTTCTCACCTGAAGATGCAACTCGAACCGAACTTGATTTTTTGGCCGAGGCTTGTCAAACCGCGATTGATGCTGGAGCGACCGTTATCAATATTGCCGACACGGTTGGCTACACAAATCCAATTGAATACGGGCATCTATTTCAATACTTACAACAACATATTCAACAGTTTGATGACATTATTTTTTCTTCTCATTGTCATAATGACTTGGGGATGGCCACGGCCAATACGTTAGCTGCCATCGAGAATGGTGCGACCCGGGTCGAAGGGACGATAAATGGGATTGGTGAACACGCTGGTAATGTAGCCTTAGAACAAATTGCGGCTAATTTCTACGTCCGCAAAGACTATTATCAGTGCACCGACAACATCAATATGAAGGAAACGAAGCAAACAAGTGAAATGGTCAGTAATTTTGCTCAGATGCAAGTCGCCAATAATCAACCAGTAACAGGTGTTAATTGTTTCTCGATTGAATCGGGTATTCACCAAGATGGTTATCTGAAAAATCCGCAAACTTATGAAATTTTAACGCCAGAAACCGTGGGTATGAAAGCAACGGCATTGCCATTAGGTAAATTGTCAGGTAGTCACGCAATTATGGTGAAGTTAAATGAGATGGGTTATGACGTTAATCGGGAAGAAATGCGAACTATTTTTCCAATTTTCAAACGAATTGCTGATCAAACTAAGTTGGTTTCGGAAGATGATTTACACCGGATGATGACCGCCATTGCAAAAGATGGTGCCTGTGAAGAAACAGTTGTAAAGGAAGTGGTTTCGGCATGAGTTATGAAATTGCAATTTTGCCAGGTGATTACATTGGACCAGAAATTATGGCGGCCGGGCTAAAGGTTTTTGCAGCAGCGGCTAAGGTCACAAATTTTAATTATCACACTACCACGTACCCATTTGGCGGGGCGGCAATTGATCAGGTTGGTGAGCCACTACCGGCAGCAACTATTAGCGGTACCAAGGCGGCCGACGCAATTTTATTGGCAGCAATTGGTGGGCCTAAATGGGATCAGGCGCCTAAACGACCAGAGCAAGGATTACTAGCAATTCGCAAAGCCTTGAATTTATTTGCCAATATTCGACCAACTCACGTTAATCCAGCACTAGTTCAACGCTCACCGTTAAAGGCAGAAATTGCACAGGGGACTGATTTTGTTATTGTTCGTGAACTAACCAGCGGCATTTACTTTGGTGAACCACGCTACCAACACGCTGCTGAGGCACTTGACACAATGTATTATTCTCGTAAAGAGATTCAGCGTATTTTAAAGGCGGGTTTTGAACTGGCCAAGCAGCGGCGCCAACACGTTACAGTGGTCGATAAAGCAAATGTCCTAGCAACTAGTAAATTGTGGCGAGCGATCGCAAATGAGATGGCAACAGATTATCCCGAAATTCGGTTAGATTTTGAATATGTCGATGCCGCGGCAATGAAAATTGTGCAGCAACCCACTAATTTTGATGTGATTATTACAGAAAATTTATTTGGTGACATTTTAAGTGACGAGGCGGCAACGGTTACTGGTTCACTTGGCACAATTCCTTCCGAGAGCCGGGGTGATAGCGGCCCAAGCCTTTACGAACCAATTCACGGATCAGCGCCAGATATTGCCGGCAAAGGAATTGCTGATCCACTGTCGATGATTAACTCGATTACCATGATGCTGCGGAACTCGTTTCAGGAAACTCAGACAGCAGATTTAATTGATGCTGCGGTGACCGCAACACTGCAAGAAGGAATTCTTCCACCAGATTTAGGTGGAAAGGCAACAACGCAAGTAATGACGAAAGCAATTATTCAACATATTTAAACGAAAGCAGGTTTTTAAAATGGCACAAACAATGTACGA
Source organism: Loigolactobacillus iwatensis (assembly GCF_003950295.1). Lineage (GTDB taxonomy): Bacteria > Bacillota > Bacilli > Lactobacillales > Lactobacillaceae > Loigolactobacillus > Loigolactobacillus iwatensis. Next base: position 6,933 of record NZ_RHNP01000039.1, on the reverse strand, counting down.
CAAAATTTGGAATAAACACGTTATTAGTGGTAAAGCGGGTGAACCGCAATTAATCTACGTTGATCTTCACCTAGTTCATGAAGTAACGTCGCCGCAGGCTTTTGAAGGATTACGGGAAAACAACCGTAAAGTTCGGCGACCAGATCGTACATTTGCAACCATGGATCATAATGTACCAACTGAAGATATTTTTAACGTTAAAGACGTTATTTCCCGTAAACAAATGGACACTTTACGAAAAAATTGTACTGATTTTGGCGTTCGTTTGGCGGCAATTGGCGAAGAACAGCAAGGAATTATCCACGCAATTGGACCGCAGCTAGGGTTGACCCAGCCTGGTGAAGTCATTGTTTGTGGGGATTCGCACACTTCCACGCATGGTGCCTTTGGGTCGATTGCCTTTGGGATTGGAACTTCAGAAGTGGAACATGTTTTCGCAACCCAGACGATTTGGCAGGCCAAACCGAAAACAATGGGAATTCACGTTCATGGTGATTTTCAAAAGGGTGTTTACGCTAAAGATTTAGTTATGGCGTTAATTGCGCAAAATGGCGTTGATTTTGGAACGGGTTATGCGATTGAATTTTACGGTAACACGATTGAAAATATGTCGATGGATGAACGGATGACTTTATGTAATATGGTGATTGAAGGTGGTGCCAAGAGCGGGATTATTCGCCCGGATCAGACGACCTTTGATTACGTAACTGGTCGCGAATACGCACCAAAAGATATGGCCGCCGCTAAAGCATACTGGCAACAATTTTATACGGATGACGAAAGTGCTTTTGATGACCGAATGGACTTTGATGTTTCTAGTCTGGCACCTTACGTTTCTTGGGGGACTAATCCGGGGATGGCCGTTCCGATTGATCAGCCATTTCCAGAGCCAAAAGATATTAATGACCAAAAGGCTTATGACTATGAGGGCCTGAAGCCAGCGCAAAAGCCAGAAGAAATTGATATTGGTTTTGTCTTTATTGGTTCTTGTACTAACGGGCGTTTATCTGATTTAAAAATTGCCGCTAATATTTTAAAAGGGCGGCACATTAACCCAAAGATTACGGCGTTAGTTGTGCCGGCTTCTCGAGCCATTCGTGAAGAGGCCGAGCGACGGGGATACGATAAAATTTTCAAGGACGCTGGTTGTGAGTGGCGTGAACCTGGGTGCTCGGCATGTCTGGGAATGAATCCAGATCAAGTGCCAGCCGGAGTACATTGTGCATCAACTTCTAACCGTAATTTCGTTGGTCGCCAGGGAGTGGGGTCAATGACCCATTTGGCAAGTCCAGCAATGGTTGCAACGGCAGCAATATACGGGCACTTTGTTGATATTCGTAAACAAACAGTTACGGCTTAATTCAGAAGGGAAGAGAAAAAATGGAACCAATTACTGTACATACAGGAAAATCAGTTGCTTTAATGCGAAATGATGTCGATACTGATCAAATTATTCCGAAACAATTTTTAAAGAATATTCTAAAAACTGGTTTTGGTATTCACCTTTTTTATGATTGGCGCTATTTGAAAAATGGTCGGCCAAATCCTGATTTTATTTTGAATCAACCAACTTCAAAGGGAGCCACAATTCTAGTAACCGGGAACAATTTTGGTTGTGGTTCTTCACGTGAACACGCTGCTTGGGCATTAAAGGATTGGGGGTTTAAAGTTATTATTGCCGGCGGTTACAGCGATATTTTTTACATGAACTGTACTAAAAATGGTCTACTACCAATTGTTTTACCCCAAACGGCCCGCGATATTTTGGCCAAGGCGACGCCGGAAGAGACAATCACGATTGATTTGGTGCACCAACGCGTAAAGTACGCTAACCATGAATTTACTTTTGAAATCAATCCAACTTGGAAAGACAAGTTTTTAAAGGGAACTGATGATATTGATTTAACGATGACTTACGAAGACCAAATCACAGCATTTGAAGCAAAGATGCCGGTATTTGACTAAAAAATAGGCCTTTGCGCAAAATGTTTCTAAAAGAATGAGGAGGACCATGTTTCGAGTGCGCAGTTTAAGCGCTAGGAGAATGGCTATCATCCGAAGATAATTAGTTTGCGTGTCAACGCAAAGTGTTCCTATAAAATGAGGCGGACCATGTTTCGAGTGCGCGGTTTAAGCGCTAGGAGAATGGCTATCATACGAAGATAAGTAGTTTGCGATTCAAAGCAAACTTATTCCTATAAAAATGAGGCGGACCATGTTTCGAGTGCGCGATTTGAGCGCTAGGAGAATGGCTATCATCCGAAGATAAGTAGTTTGTGTGTCAACACAAAGTATTCCTATAAAAATGAGGAGGAGATTCAATGGCGGCTCAAGCAATGAGTTTAGAACGACGGCTGGATCATACCAGCACAACACGGCTTTTTTATAAAATTTTTGCGTTAGTTTCTGGAGGTATGTTTTTGGATGCCATTGATGTTTACATGGCAAGTGGCGTTGCCAGTGTTCTCCTGAAATCTGGTTGGTCAACTTTAATGAAAAACACGGTATTTTTATCAGTTGGGTTCCTTGGCCTTTTCATTGGCTCGCTGTTGGCTGGTTTTATTGGTGACTTACAAGGACGGCGCAAGGCCTACCAGGTTAATCTTGTTTTATTTGGTGGATTTACCTTTATTGGGGCCTTTGCACCCAATATGAGCTTCTTAATTTTTTGCCGGTTTATGAGCAGCGTTGGGCTTGGTTCAGAAATCGTAACTGGTTATTCAATGTTAAATGAATTTGCACCGATTAAATCACGGGGACGTTGGTGTGCGGCTGCTTCTTTAATTGCTAACTGTGGTGCACCGATTACGATGTTGCTGTGTACATTGATTATTCCAAGGTTTGGCTGGCGAATTATGTTCGTTATGGTTGGAATCTTTGCAATCGTGTTGTGGATTTTACGCCGCGATATTCCGGAATCCCCACGTTGGTTAATCGCACATGGTAAGCGAGAGCAGGCGGCCGCCATTATTGAAAAATTGGAAGATAATCAACCAATAATTGAGCAAGAAGAACAAGCTAAAGCGCCGGCCGTTCACACGCCAAAGCTTGGTATTAGTTTATTAGTCGCAATCGTTGCTGTTTCAGCGACGATTATTTGCCAGTATACTTTTACAACTTGGGTGCCCACGTTGTTAATTAAACGGGGAATTAATGTTGTCCACTCATTAGGATTTTCAACAATCATGATGTTGGGAGCTCCAGTGGGGGCGGCGATCGGTACTTTATTGGTTGATCGAATTGGTCGAAAATGGGTAATCATTCCAAGTTTTATTTTGGTAGCAGTGTTCGGCATGCTATATGCCTACCAAACTACTTCTGCCGGCGTAATGATTGTTGGTTTCTTCTTAACCTGCTGTTTTTACGTGTTAATGGCCACCGTGGTTGCCGTCTACGTTGCTGAATTATTTCCAACTACTTTTCGTTTTCGTGGTTCCGGCATTGCTAACGGTATTGCCAAATTATTTACCGTTGCCATGCCGTACGCAGTGACTGCATTTTTGACCTGGTTTAGTCCCACGTTGATTTTTGTTATGATTAGCGGGATCGCCTTAATTGCAGCGGCTGTTGTTTGGTACTTTGGCCCAGAAACAAAACAGAAGATAATCGAATAACAAATAAAGGAGTTGGATAAAAGTCAGTTTGGGGTTTACGTTACGCAGTGAACCCAAACTTTTGGCGCACGTTCTAGAGTAATGATCGGAAACAGTAAGAGGCTAGGATTTTTATCCCAGCCTCTTTGCGGATCTTATTAGCGTAATTAATTAATTTGGTTTAACGTCTTCATCGTTAGACTTGGCAACTTTACTACCCGTTAACACCTTACCAATTGCTGGAATAGTACCTAGGCTATCAAGTGATTTGTTAGGTAAAACAATGGTATTATTTTGTCCGGCCGCAACTTGCTCCATTGCTTCAACGTTCTTATATTGAAGGAATAATTCACCATTGTTGGCCAAAGCCGAATTAATTTGGTTGATTTGATCGCGGACAGATTCAGCGACTAAACGTTGGCTTTCGGCCTTACCTTGGGCTTCAAGGACTTGCGTTTGTTTATTGGCCTCGGCCTCGAGAATGGTACTTTGTTTTTGACCTTCTGCCTTAGCAATTGCCGCCTGTTTGTAGCCTTCAGCTTCAGTGATGTTGGCCTGCTTTTCGCGAGAAGCACGGAGTAATTTGTTCATTGATTCTTGAATGTCGCCGTCGACTTTAATCGAATCAATGTTGACCCGATCAACGTTTAGACCATAACCAGCAGTGGTCGAAGCAATTTGTTGGAATAAAGTAGTATTGATTTTTTCAGTTCCATTTAATACATCATTTAGATCCATGTTACCAATAATACCGCGTAAATTGGCCCGGGTATCCTGAACCATACTTAAGACGGAATTCTTGTTTTTGTAGACGTAGGCGTTAACGTCTGTAATGTGATACTTTAAAGTTTCAGAGATTTTAACGACAACGTTATCTTTTGTAATAACTTCCTGTTCTTCTACTTTTAAGGGAATTTGTTTCATATTAACAATCTGGGTGATTCGGTAAATTATGGGTAAAACAACGTGAAAGCCGGGTTCTAACGTGCGCACGTAAACCCCAAGTCGTTCAACAATACCAACTTCACCCGTATGAATAATAGCGAAAGTAGAAAAGAAAAGTACCCCAAATAAAATAAGTACAATTAAAATGATAATCCCAATGATCCAACCAAACATAATCAATTTCCTCCTTTTTAATCCAATGAGTCCTATTTAGCCAAAAATTTTTCAGAATAGTTCTATAGAATTAGAGCGCGTCCTGAAATCATTTTTTATGTAAGTTCCGTACTAAAATTGGCCCAGATATTTCGAAAAATACCGTTGTCTGCCTTGTTAATTCAAGCGGCCTGTTAGTAATTCATATTTTTAACCGAATAACTAACTGTAATTGTGCAGTAAAATTTGAACACCTTTTAAGCCACGTTCTAGTAACAAGGTTCCCACCTAGTGTACCTTAAGTCGTTTAGTTAAGATAGTGCAGTAATTAACATGTTTTTTACACTAAATTGGCCAGGTAAATACCTTTACTAGTATTCTAAGTTAGTTTCTTGTTTCCGAACGTACAATAATAGAGGAGTAACGCGAACAATTATGACGGTATCACCGGCAGTGGCAGTGTCTTCCACTAAATAATGGTACCAAATTCCGTAAAATTCAATAACGCCTTGCAGATCGCTTGTCGTTAATTGAAAAGTTTGGCCTAATAACCGATCATCTAACATTTTTTGCCTCCTCTTATTATTTTACTCATTCTATGCGCCCGACCTCCCGATGACAATAGGCAGTTAATTGATTGTTGTCAGATTTAGTCTCTCCAGTAATTTTTTTGATAAAAAGGTAAGTCAATTAGTAATAGTTGACGTCTTGTTTTTATGAAGTAGAATCAAATTAGGATTAATAGCGTCAGTCAAAGGACGGGAGAAATTTTACATGAAAGTTATTATTGTTGGTTGTACCCATGCTGGTACAGCCGCCGCTAGACAAATATTGGCTAGTTCTCCAAATACAGAAGTAACCGTTTACGAGCGTCACCAAGATATTTCATTTTTATCTTGTGGCATTTCGCTTTATCTTGGCGGCAAAGTTAAATCATTGGAAGAGATGTTTTACGCAACGCCAGAGGATTTGGAGCAGTTAGGTGCTAAAGTACGGACTAACTGTGATGTTTATGCGATTGATACTAAGCATAAGACACTTCGAGTTGAAGAGCTACAAACAGGGATTAAATACCAGGATACTTACGATAAATTAGTAATGGCAACGGGGTCAGTACCTGTTGTGCCACCAATTAAGGGTGTTAGTTTGCCCGGAATTCTATTGTGCAAAGATTACGAAGACGCCAAGCAAATTTACCAGACGGCCAAGTCGGCTAAACGAATTGCAATTATCGGTGCTGGCTACGTTGGGGTTGAGCTTGTTGAGGCTTACAGTTCGGCCGGACACGAAGTGATGTTAATTAATGGGTTGCACCGGCCTTTAAGTCACTACGTTGATGCACCATTTTCTGAAGAGGTTGAAGCAGACATGCGGCAACATGGGGTTGAGCTTTATTTAAACGAAGTTGCGCATAATTTTGATAGCGATGATCAACATGTTTACATTAGTACCAATAAGGCAGAACGTAAGGCGGATCTGGCCGTTGTTTGTGTTGGTTTTCGACCGCAGACGGATTTGTTAGAGGGCCAAGTTGAGCTAACAAAAGATGGGGCACTTCGTGTTAATGATTACATGCAAACATCAGACCCAGACATTTTTGCGGCAGGTGATTCAGCTGCCGTTCACTTTAACCCTACTCAGTCTAATGAGTACACACCGTTAGCAACAAATGCGGTTCGACAGGGGGCGTTGGTTGGAAGAAATATTTTCAAACCAACATTAAAGTATTTAGGCACGCAGGCTACCTCGGCCTTACATTTGTACGGAAAAACAGTTGCGTCAACTGGCCTGACCTTAGAACGAGCGCAAAAGCACGGTTTTGCGGCAGCGGCGGTTGATCTAACGGATAATTATCGACCGGAATTTATGGAATCAACGACGCCGATAGAAATGCGCTTAGTTTACGATCAAAATAATCATCGAATATTAGGTGGGCAACTTGTTAGCAAATATGATGTGGCTCAATCGGCTAACCTGTTATCAGTTTGTATTCAAAATAAGAATACAATTGAAGACTTAGCGTTTGTTGACATGCTATTTTCACCGTATGATGATCGACCATTTAATTATTTAAATTTACTAGGTCAGGCAGCAATGCACCAAGAAGAGGCACGTTAATAACACCAAATAGCGCCCATTTTAGAATAATGATTGAAAATAGGAAGAGAGGCTGTGACATAAGTAAGTTTAAATAAGACGTGGCACTGGAAAAATCGAATATTCGATTTTTCCAGTGCCACGT
>NZ_RHNP01000038.1 GCF_003950295.1 Loigolactobacillus iwatensis | reverse complement strand
ATGTAAAAGACAAACCGATTTCTCAATTTCGAGAAGCCGGTTTGCCTTTTTTAAACGGTCGATTATTTACTGCTTACGCTACTTTTATCGGTAGCGAAAAAATTCATAGAAGTTGAATTTATTTGATTGCCGGAAACATAGTTAATGGTTACAATAGGAGTAGTTTGAGACTTAATATGGAAGTGGTGTCAGGAATGCAAAACGAAAAAGTTGCCTTATTTATTATTTTTGGCGGTTCCGGTGACCTTGCGCGCCGAAAGCTCTACCCCTCTTTATTCCGCCTGTACCAGAAGGGGTATTTAAAGGATCATTTCGCGGTAGTTGGTACTGCTCGGCGGCCGTGGACGAATGATTATTATCATAATATCATTAAAGAATCACTTGCTGACTTAAAACCCGATGATGCTCAGGCAACCGCATTTGCTGATCATTTCTATTATCAATCACATGATGTGACTAATACTGAACATTACGTCGTTTTACGCGATTTAGCGACAAAATTAGATCAAAAATATCAGTTAAACGGTAATCGAGTTTATTATATGGCGATGTCACCACGTTTCTTTGGTGTCATTGCGGGGCATTTAAAGTCAGAACAAATTTTGACGGATGCTGGGTTTAACCGGTTGATTATTGAAAAACCATTTGGGCATGACTTCCAATCTGCTAAGGAATTGAATAGTGAGATTAGAACCTCGTTTACTGAAGATCAAATTTATCGAATTGATCATTATTTAGGTAAAGAAATGGTTCAAAATATTTCGGCGATTCGCTTTGGTAACAACATTATCGAATCATTATGGAATAATCGTTATATCGATAACATCCAGATTACGTTAAGTGAGTCGTTAGGCGTTGAGGAAAGAGCTGGCTATTACGAAACGGCGGGTGCCATGCGGGATATGGTTCAAAATCACATTTCACAGATTGCCACGTTACTCGCAATGGAACCACCAGTATCTTTTAGTGCCGAGGACATTCGCAACGAGAAAATTAAAGTGTTACGTTCTTTGCACATTGATACGATTGAAGAAGCTAAACGCAATTTTGTCCGTGGCCAGTACGGTGCTGCCACAATTGATGGCCAACAACTTGATAATTATCGGGATGCCGCCCAAGTTGCAACTGATTCCAATACTGAAACCTTTGTGGCGGGTAAGATGGAGTTCGAAAATTTCCGTTGGAGTGGGGTTCCTTTCTTTGTTCGAACGGGTAAGCGCTTAGCACAAAAAGCAACGCGGGTAGATGTCGTTTTCAAACAGGTGCCGCAGAATATTTTCAAGGCGGCCAGCGATAATGACGAGTTGGCGCCAAATGTGCTAACCATTTACATTGAACCAACAGAAGGCTTTGGCTTACGGGCCAACGCCAAGCAAATTGGACAAGGCTACGCAACCCGGCCAGTTGATCTGGATTTCCGACATAGTGCACGGGCGACGGCCAATAGTCCTGAGGCCTATGAGCGTTTGTTATTAGATGCGCTCAATGGTGATTCGACTAACTTTACGCATTGGGATGAACTCGCACAGACTTGGCGGTTTGCGGATGTGATTGAACAGGCTTGGGCCCAAGAACCAGCGGCTGATTTTCCTAATTACGTCAGTGGTTCAATGGGACCTAAGGCGGCTGATGAGCTTTTAGCCCGGGATGGTGCTAAATGGGTGTTTGATCCAGCTAGGCCTGAAATCGAAAATTAAATATAGTTAGGTACTTGAAGTGGACCAAAAGACAATGAAGTCAGTAGTCATAACTAGGTAAGAACCATTATTTAGGCATGCTGTGTTTGTCTTTTGGTCCACGTTTATTGTTTTAAAACGTATTTTAGTTTCAAAGAAGGTGAGTGGATGGCAACTGGTGGATTATTACAAATTCCTTTGGAAAACGATACGTCACGTAAAATTATTCACGTGGACATGGATGCGTTTTACGCTTCAATTGAAGAACGGGAACACCCTGAATTCAGAAATCGGCCTTTAATTATTGCTCGTAATCCTAGTGATACTGGTGGAAAGGGCGTTGTGACAACAGCAAATTATGTTGCCCGTAAGTTCGGCGTTCACTCTGCCATGCCCGCTGCCAAGGCACTGGAACTTTGTCCTAAAGCAATTTTTAAGCGACCTGATTTCACTTTGTACCGCAGCGTTTCGGAGCAAGTTCACGAAATTTTTCACCGCTTTACGGATATTATCGAATACGTTTCTTTGGATGAGGCTTACCTTGATGTGACGGTGAACAAAATAAAGCAAAATTCGGCGGCTCAGTTGGCCAAAATGGTTCAGCAAACAATTTTTGAAGTGACACATTTAACGAGTTCAACTGGGATATCATACAATAAATTTCTGGCCAAAATGGCATCTGATTACCGTAAACCAGCTGGTTGTACGGTGATTATGCCGGAACAGGCCTTAACGTTTTTAGGCGATCTACCAATTGAAAAATTTCACGGTGTCGGTAAAAAGACGGTACCTAAATTAAACGAGATGGCAATTTATACCGGTCGTGATTTGCAACAAATACCGGAGATGCAGTTAATTCAACGCTTCGGTAAAATGGGTTTTCAACTTTACCGCCACGCTCACGGGGTAGATACACGGCCGGTGGAGTATCAGCGAGAGCGCAAGTCAATTGGTAAAGAAGAAACATTTGGCAATCCCCTTGGTGCTGAGGATCAGGTGACCACGGAATTACATGGCTTGGCGCGCAAAGTGGCTGCTAATCTAGTAAAGTTACAAAAACACGGCAAAACTGTTGTGCTGAAGGTGCGCAATCGTAACTTTGAGACAACTACCAAACGCTTAACAAGTAGTGATTATGTTTTGGATGAAGCGGCAATTTATGCTGATGCGCAGCAGTTGTGGGATGAGATTGGTGATTTAAGTGAAGGGGTTCGTTTGCTTGGAATTACCGTGACTAATTTAGATCCCATTGGTTTTGAAGAATTACGCTTGCCACTCTTTCGCTGATTTTGTGTTTTTAGCGTAAAACCAGTATACTTTAGGCAGTTAACTATCGGAAAGTTAGTGAAAGGAGAAGTCACGTCAATGAAATTTAATTGGTACGGGCAGTTATCTTCAAAATTTAAAATAGCAGCGCAACCGAGCTCATTGATTGCAATTGTTGTTGCCAACTGGCAGGTAACCACGCAAATTGGTCTAACTGGGCCAGCAATTCTTACCAACTTTTTTTTAAGGATGAGACGGGCTTCACAACTACTTACGCAACGAACAACTAGCAACACTGATTTAATCAGTGTTGTTCGGCCAGTTATGGTGTAGCGCGATGGCACATAAACGTGAACAAGTGATTCTTTTTATTGAAAAGTTGGCCGTTGGCAAAAAAGTTTCCGTTCGTGGTTTATCCCATCAGCTGGGGCTAAGCGAGGGAACTGTTTATCAGGGAATCAAAGAGGCCGAAGAGCGTGGATTAGTCGCAACAATTCCGCGAGTTGGCACGATTCGCATTAATCATACAATCCAAACAATGCAAGACACACTAACTTATCAGGCACTGTTACAAATTATTAATGGCCAGGTTTTGGCTGGCGAGCAAGGTTTAACCAAAGTATTGCATCACTTTTTGATTGGTGCAATGACGGCCGATCGAATGTTACCTTATTTAACGGCAAACGCACTGGTTATTGTGGGTAACCGTGAGGATGTTCAGCAGACGGCGTTGCACAATGGTGCCGCCGTGCTGGTTACTGGCGGTTTGGCAGTATCACCGGCAATTGTTGATTTGGCCAACCGACAGGAATTGCCAATTCTTTCCACTAAGTTTGACACTTATACCGTTGCGACCATGATCAATCGTGCTCTGGCGGATCAAAAAATTAAACACAAGATTGCTACCGTTGCGGATATTTATACTGCACTGGAACACACCCGCTATTTATACAGTCGCCAAACCGTTGTTGACTATAAGCGTTTAAATCGGGTTTCAACGCACGCACGTTTTCCAGTCATTACCCAAACAAACCAATTGGTAGGCATTGTTGCCGGCAAGGATATTTTTGATAAGGCTGGTAGTTTAACGCTGGATAAAGTAATGACGAAGGCACCAGTAACTGTGAGTTTAACGACTAGTTTGGCCAGTGTTCGGCACATGATGGTTTATGATGGCTATGAGTTACTACCCGTTGTGGATGCTCAGTTGCATCTTTTAGGCATTATTAGTCGGCAAGACGTTATGGCTAAGATGGATGAGCGAAAAGAAAAGGCCGCGGGCACTTATTTTGATCAAGTGACGAGTTCGTTAACAGCACAACAAGGCGGTGCGGCTTACCACACAACGGTTTTACCCCAGATGACTAATCAAATTGGGACAATTTCCTTTGGTGTTCTCAGTGAATTGGTGGCTTCTGCGTGTCAGCGTCATTTACATTATAAAATAGACCGTGCTTCAACAATTGATCAAGTGAGTTTACATTATTTACGACTTATTCAGTTAGACGCACGTTTAACAATTGTTCCGTTGATAATGGAGGCAGGGCGGCACTCTGCTAAAATTGACGTTAATATCCAACAAAACAATCAACTGGTAGCAAAGGCAATCGTTACCTGCCAGCTATTAGAGAATCCTAAGTGAGGTATAAAATGAAACAAGTACAAAAAGCAATTATTGAAAAAATTCAGGCGTATGGTACGATTATTATTCACCGTCACCAAAGTCCTGATCCAGATGCACTTGGATCTCAAGTTGGACTTGCCAAAATTATTCAAGCAACTTATCCGCAGAAAAGGGTTTATGTTGTGGGCGAGGCCAGTGAAGGATTGACCTGGATGGCACAAATGGACACAGTCGCCACGGAGCAGTATACTGGCGCTTTGGTGATCGTAACCGATACTGCAAATACACCACGAATTAGCGACGAGCGGTACGCGAAAGGTGCTGACCTAATTAAGATTGATCATCATCCTAATGATGAACCGTATGGTGATCCAATGTGGGTCGAACCCGAAGCTTCCAGCAGTTCAGAATTAATTTATGATTTAGCCGCCGCTGGAAAAATGACGGTCCCAACTGATGCTGCACGGCTACTTTATACTGGCATTGTGGGCGATACTGGTCGGTTTATGTATTCGGCGACAACAGCGCACACTTTTGAAGTGGCTGCGGCGTTAATTAAACATGATTTTGACTTTACGTTAGTTAACCAAAATTTAGATACAATGTCGGCTGAACAGGCTCGTTTATCGGCCTACGTCTTAGAAAACTTAATTATTTTGCCAAGTGGGGCGGCTCACATTACTTTGAGCCAGGAATTATTAAAACGTTTGGGATTAAGTGTTGCCCAAACGTCATCCATTGTGTCTTTACCTGGTAAAATTGCGGCAGTTTCCGCTTGGGTTATTTTTGTTGAACAAGCCCCGGAAAATTACCGGGTCCATTTCCGTTCTAAAGGTCCAATTATCAATGAATTAGCTAAAGCCCATCATGGTGGTGGCCACCCACTTGCTAGTGGTGCGCGTGCCCAGGGAAAAGCTGAAACAAAGGAGATTGTGACGGCCTTAGACCGAATCGTCAGTCACCAATAATGAAAGAGGTTTTTATGAGTAAACAATTTACAGATTTTAAATTGCAACCCTATATTATAGCGGCATTGCAGGCAATTCATTTTAAAGAAGCAACGCCAATTCAAGAACGTTTAATCCCAGTGATTGCGTCTGGCAAAAGTGTTGTCGGCCAATCACAAACCGGGAGCGGTAAAACGCACGCTTTTTTGGTACCAATTTTTAATGCACTAGATCCAACCAATCAAGATGTTCAGGCAGTTATTACGACACCTAGTCGAGAACTGGCGGAACAAATTTTTCAGGCCGCTGAACAGATTGCAAAATTTAGTCCACGGCCAATTCGAATTCATAATTATGTTGGTGGAACCGATAAGAAGCGTCAAATTGAGAAATTGCACCACCAGCAACCGCAAATTGTGATCGGCACCCCTGGACGAATCCGAGATTTAATTGATAGTGAGGCGTTGAAGAGCTATACCGCAACAACTTTTGTCGTCGATGAAGCAGATATGACGTTAGATATGGGCTTTTTAAATGACGTTGATAAAATTGCGGCAACGTTCCCGGATAACCTACAAATGCTAGTTTTCTCGGCAACTATTCCCCAAAAGTTACAACCGTTTTTGAAGAAATATTTGAACGCGCCTGTTATTGAAGAAATTCCGGCAACCACGGTGATCAGTCCAACGATTAATAATTGGCTTGTATCTACACAAGGTAAGAGTAAGAACGAACTAATTTATCATTTATTAACGGCCATCAATCCATATTTGGCGCTGGTTTTTGCCAACACCAAGCATAATGTTGACGATATTGCGGCCTATTTAACCAAACGTGGGTTAAAAGTTGCTAAAATTTCTGGTGATTTAAGTCCCCGTGATCGTAAAAAGACCATGCGGCAAATCCAGAACCTTGACTTTCAATACGTTGTGGCAACTGATTTAGCCTCACGGGGAATTGATATTCCTGGTATTTCTCACGTTATTAACGCTGAGATTCCGGATGATTTAGATTTCTTTATTCACCGTGTTGGGAGAACCGGCCGAAATGGGCTATCAGGAATTGCGATGACCTTGTATGAGCCAGGGCAGGAACATTTGGTAACAGAAATTGAGAAATTAGGAATTGAGTTTGAACCTAAACAGGTTAAAAACGGCGAGATTGTTGACACTTATGACCGTAATCGGCGGGCAAAACGTGAAAAAACTAAGCCAGCATTAGATACACGACTCGTTGGTTTGGCAAAGAAAGAAAAGAAAAAGCACAAACCAGGTTACAAGAAACGAATTCGTAAGGCCATTCAAAAGGATGAATGGTTTAAGCGGCGGGTACGTCATCAAAAAGAAGCGCGCGATGAACGTACTAAACGCAAAAATGAACATTAATCAGGATTTAAAATAGCGTAAACGATAGTATTTTTCACGCACGTTTATTCGGGATGATGATCGCCTTCAGTGCCCTTTTGGTGCCGAAGTTGACAGTTGTGTCGTTAAATTCTATAATAATTTCAGAAAATAAATGACAGGATATCTTTTAAATAAACGTTTCTACAGGAAGGTAAAATTAACTGAAAATTTACCACTAACGTTGTTTAATTGGCTCCCTGGTGAGATTTCGCGACTCGGCGTTATGAGTTTAAGAGGGAACGATTAACATCGTTGCAATCAAGGTGGTACCGCGCAAAAGCGTCCTTGAAGTTGCAGGGGTGTTTTTTATTTGCGCTAAGTAAGAGAGGATGAATTGAATTGAAGCAGTTAAGTAGTAGTCAGATTCGGCAAATGTACCTGGACTTTTTTAAAGAAAAGGGCCACACCGTTGAACCGTCAGCGTCACTAGTACCAGTGGATGATCCAACGTTACTTTGGATTAATTCAGGTGTTGCGACAATGAAAAAGTATTTTGATGGCCGAGTAGTGCCAGAAAATCCCCGGTTGACCTCATCACAAAAAAGTATTCGAACTAATGATATTGAAAATGTTGGTAAAACGGCGCGCCACCAAACACTGTTTGAGATGCTAGGCAATTTTTCCGTCGGTGATTACTTTAAAAAAGAAGCAATTCCGTGGGCCTGGGAATTTTTAACCAGTCCTAAATGGATGGCGTTTGACCCGAATAAATTGTACATTACTGTTTATCCGGAAGATAAATTGGCCAAGCAAATCTGGGAAGAAACGGGCGTTAAACCAGATCATATTATTGAAGATGAAGATAACTTCTGGGATATTGGCGAAGGTCCAAGTGGTCCTGATTCAGAAATCTTTTACGATCGTGGTCAAGAATTTAATAACGTTGCTACTGATGATCCAGAAAACTATCCTGGTGGCGAAAATGAACGCTACCTTGAAGTTTGGAATATTGTATTTTCTGAATTTAATCATAAACCTGACGGTAGCTATGAGCCACTACCACATAAAAACATTGATACTGGAATGGGCCTAGAACGCTTGGTTTCTGTTGTTCAGGGTGCTAAAACTAACTTTGAGACGGATTTATTTTTACCAATTATCCACGCAACTGAAAAAATGAGCAACGCTAAAGTTTACGGTAAGGATGAACAAGATGATGTTTCCTTTAAAGTTATTGCTGATCATTCCCGGGCGGTAACCTTTGCCATCGGTGATGGTGCATTGCCTTCAAATGAAGGTCGGGGTTATGTGTTACGGCGCCTAATTCGCCGGGCAACGGTTCACGGTAAAAAATTAGGAATTAACGAACCATTCTTGTATAAATTGGTCCCAGTTGTTGGCAAGATTATGGAAAGCTATTATCCTGAAGTTTTGCAGCAGAGTGATTACATTGCCAAGATCATAAAGTCAGAGGAAGATCGGTTTAATAATACATTGACTGATGGTCTGAAATTATTGGATAAGGAAATTACGGCGGCAAAAGAACAACAACCAGCTCTTTTATCTGGTGCGGCAGCCTTTAAATTATTTGATACTTATGGCTTTCCCTTTGATTTAACAAAAGAATACGCCGGTGATGAAGGTTTGTCAGTTGATGAGGCTGGCTTTAACGCCGAAATGAAGAAGCAAAAAGAGCGTGCTCGAGCTGCTCGTAGTCAAGATAACGGTATGGGTGTGCAGAGTGGCCTGTTGTTAGACGTTAAAACAACGAGTAAGTTTATTGGTTGGGATCATTTAAGTAAGGATCAGGCAACTTTAGCGGTTATTGTGGCCAATGATCAGATTGTTGATCAGGTAACAACTGGTACGGCCGAGCTTATTTTTGATGAGACACCATTTTACGCCGAAATGGGCGGCCAAGTTGCTGATCAAGGTGTGATTTCGAATGAAGCTGGGCAAACAGTTGCCGTGGTCACTGATGTGCAGCACGCGCCAAACGGCCAAAATTTGCATACTGTTGATGTTAAGGCACCTTTGAAAAAGGGTGAACACTATCAATTAAAGGTTGACCCGGATTTTCGGCGTAAAGTTTCGCTGAACCATACGGCAACTCATCTGTTGGATCAAGCATTGCGGGACGTGTTAGGCGAACACGTACGACAGGCCGGCTCACTCGTTGAACCAGATTATTTACGCTTTGATTTCACTCATTCTGGTCAAACAACGGCCGCAGAGTTGGCGCAAATTGAACAAATTATCAACGAGAAAATTTGGGCGGCACTACCTATTTCTTGGGTAGTTACGGATATTGAATCGGCTAAAAAATTAGGCGCTATTGCGCTCTTTACTGAAAAGTACGGCAAGGAAGTTCGTGTTGTTTCAATTGGCGATTACTCAAAAGAATTTGATGGCGGAACTCACGCTAAGAATACAGCAGAATTGGGTCTATTTAAGATTACGGGTGAAACGGGAACTGGTGCCGGTATTCGACGAATTGAGGCCGTGACGTCTAAGGCTGCCTACAACTTTTTAAATGAGCGCGAACAATGGCTGCAACAAGCGGCAACTGACCTAAAGACAACGCAATTAAAGACGGTACCCACAAAGGTTGTTCAACTGCAGGAACAATTACGGGATGCTAATAAACAGATCGAAAGTTTACAGGCCAAGTCAGCACAACAGCAGGCTTCAGACGTTTTCAAAAACGTTCAAGAGATTAACGGAACCAGTATCATTGCTGAACAAGTCAAGGTAGCCGATATGAAACAACTACGCCAATTGGCGGATGATTGGAAACAAAAGGCGGCTTCAGATGTTCTTGTGTTAGGAACAGTTATCGGAGCCAAAGTGAATTTAATTGCGGCAGTTAGCCCAGCTGGTATTAAGGCTGGATTAAAGGCCGGCGATTTAATTAAGGCCATTGCACCAAAAGTTGGCGGTGGCGGTGGTGGCCGTCCTGATATGGCCCAGGCTGGTGGTAAGAATCCAGCTGGGCTGCAGGATGCGCTAAAGGCAAGTACGGAATTTTTACAAGGATAATCGTTTTTTTGAATTAAATTAGTGGACTGAAAAATTTATTATGGTGTAAAGTTAAAGTGCGTTTAAAAAAGGGTTCCGGACCTTTGCAAACACGTTTACACCAGATTAGTCGTGAAAATATACTAATCAAGGTATTTTCCAAACACGGCCTAAGATTAGCCAATAAAATTAATTATGAATCTGACGGTGTACTAATTATGACGTTCTTCATTTGGGCGCTTTTATGCCAATTTAATGTCATTTCGATTACGAATGCTGTAACAAAAGCAAATTAAATTGTTTCCTAGCTGAGTTTCTAGTAGAATGTAGCATGGAATAGATGATAGTGAAAAGGGTGGGGTGTTAGTTATGAGTTCATTGGATAAAACGGTTAGTTTTGATTTTGGCCACGAACAACCAAAGAATGTTAAACAGACATTAGAGACGGTTTACAAAGCATTGGACGAAAAGGGATATAACCCGATTAACCAGATTGTTGGTTATTTACTGTCAGGTGATCCGGCCTATATTCCGCGGTATAACGACGCCCGGAATTTAATTCGTAAACACGAACGCGACGAAATTATTGAAGAATTGGTTCGTAGTTATCTAAAGAAAGAGGCTAATTAATGCGCTATATGGGGTTAGATGTTGGTTCGCGAACCGTGGGTGTGGCCGTCAGCGATCTATTAGGCTGGACCGCCCAAGGAGTTGAAATTATTCGCATCAACGAAGATGAGGGTGAATTTGGGATAGAGCGGCTTAAAGAATTAGTTAGGCAGTACGATGTAACTAATTTTGTAGTTGGTTTACCTAAAAACATGAATAATTCAATTGGTCCACGGGCCAAGGCCTCTGAAGCATACGGTGAACTTTTAAAAACAACTTTTGGGTTGCCGGTTTCTTTTATTGATGAACGGTTAACAACTGTTGAAGCTGAACGAATGTTGATCGATCAGGCGAACACATCGCGTAAAAAGCGTAAAAAAGTAATTGATAAGCTTGCTGCTGTCATGATCTTACAGAATTTTTTAGACCGCGAAGCAATCCAAAAAAACCAATTATAGAAAGAGGTGCCCGGATGGCAAACGAACAAACTCCGAAAAATGAAGATGAACGTCAGATTACGTTAGTTGATGAAAATGGTAACGAGGAGCTTTATGAAATCCTGTTCACATTTGATTCAGATGATTTTGAAAAATCGTACGTTTTACTTTATCCGGCAGGAACTGCAGAAGGCGACGATGTTGACATTCAGGCGTTTTCTTTTAAATCAAATGATAAGGGTGATCCTGCTGAAGGGGATCTTTACCCCATTGAATCCGATAAGGAATGGGACATGGTTGAGGAAGTACTCAATACTTTCTTAGCTGATGATGATAATGACGAAGATTAGTGAGTGGTTGCAAAACCGATAAAAGTTTTAAAGATACACTAAAAGTCTTTTATGCAATAATTTAATTATGAACAGATAGTTCAATCGTTAACTTTATGTGTGCTAATTTAACTAACAGTCAGTTAAAAGCTTAAATTTCCTTAAAACTAGTTATTTAAGGTTAGTCAGCTTTAAAACTGACTGTTTATTTCGTTAATTTCATGCTAAAATTAATCACGTTGAATTTTACAAAAGCAGGTAGCGCGGGATATGCGCTACTGTTGAATTAATTATTTTAATTAATCGGCTTTTGTTCACGGAGGAGGGCCAATCAGTGGCTGAAAATAAGCGGCGTTTTAAAGTCGTTATCGGTGGTAAGTCGTATATTATTATCGGTGACGCAACAGACGCACATATGCAGACTGTTGCTAAGCTAGTTAATAACCAGTTAGGGCAAATTAAGGATGTTGCGGCTGATTTAAGTGATGAACAAGCGGCCGTCTTGCTTGCAATTAACACGGTTTCAGGGCAGCTTAAATTGCAAGCACAAATTGATGCCTTAAAGGACCGGTTAAATAATCGGTCGAAGAATGATTAAAGCTAGAGATTAAGAGGAAACTAATGTTAACAATACTTATTTTATTGCTGCTACTCTACGCATACTACGCTGGGCGCCGGCGTGGATTAATGTTGCAGCTTGTTTATACAGCAGGTTATCTAATCAGTTTTATCTTTGCGCGCCTACTTTATCGATCAATTGCGCCAAAGCTAACGTTATGGGTTCCTTACCAATCGGCCGATCTGTCAAGCCGATTTGCTTTCTTTAGTCAAAAAACTGGTTTAAAATTAGATAATGCCTTTTATGCGGCCTGTGCCTTCATGCTAGTTTTAGTGATTGGTTGGGTCATCGTGCGTTTTGTGGGCGTATTAGTTAGTCAATTAACTTTTTATCCATTAGAACAGCAAACAAGTATGATTGGTGGCGGTATTTTAAATGTGTTAACTGTCTATGTTGGCATTTTCCTGATTTTGACGTTACTTGCTTTATTACCGATTGCAGGGCTACAAACGGCGTTAGCTCATTCAATATTGGCGCGGGGGATGGTTAAGTTAACCCCTATTCCAGCAATTCACTGGTGGTTACAGGCAATTTAATTAGTTTATTATAAGTAGGACGAAGGGTAATCTGATTTTGGTGGTTTCTAGCGGTGGCTAGTTAACTGTTAATTACCTTTCGCCCTATCTTAGTGTCATTAAAGTCAACTATAATGAAGAAATAGTCACTACTGAAAAGGAGTGGGAGTTGTGGATTCAAAGATTCTAACGACTTTAGAATTTAGTAAAATTAAACAAGCAATTGAACAATATACGGTGTCTGCTTTGGGTAAGCAAATGAGCCGGCAATTAATGCCCACAGCCGATCAGGCTACGATTCAACGTGCCTTAGACGAGACTAAGGATGCGGCCGATATTTTACGTCTAAAGGGAGCCATTCCGGTTCCACAGTTAGAAAATATCCAGCCGCACATGAAACGTTTAGCGATTGGTGCAACCTTAAATGGGCTGGAACTTGCCCAAATTGGGCGTGTTTTACGAGCAACTGCAGAAGTTGATCGCTTTTTTACCGATTTACGTGGTGCCGAAATTGATTTACGGCGACTTTACCACTGGCAGGACGAACTGGCTACGCTTACTAGTTTAACGCGGCGACTTCGCGTTTCGTTGGAGGATGATGGTCACGTCACTGATGATGCTTCAACCAAATTAAAGGGAATTCGAAATGGGATTCAACAATTAGAAGGTCAGATTCGGGAACGCATGGAGGGTTTCACCCGGGGAAAACAGGCCAAATATTTAAGTGAACCAATTATCACCATTCGAAATGAGCGCTATGTTATTCCCGTCAAACAAGAATACCGTAGTCATTTTGGCGGTGTTGTTCATGATCAAAGTGCAACTGGTCTAACACTATTTATTGAACCGCAAAGTGTGCTGGACCTTAATAATCGTTTAAGACAACGCCAAGCAGAAGAGCACCAGGAAGTACAACGACTTTTAATAGAATTATCTAACGAGTTGGCACCATACCAAACGGAAATTATCCAGAATGCAAACATTCTCGGCCATTTAGATTTTGCCAACGCTAAAGCGCGTTACGCCAAGGCAATTAAGGCCACTGAGCCGCTATTAGACGACGTCAATCACGTTAACTTGCGCCAAGCACGGCACCCGCTGATTGCGGCGGATAAAGTGGTTGCTAACGATATTTCAATTGGTGAAAATTTTCAGGCGGTTGTCATTACTGGTCCTAATACAGGTGGGAAGACAATCACTTTGAAGACGATTGGATTATTGCAGCTGATGGCCCAGGCTGGGCTATTTATTCCGGCCAACGAGGAAAGTCGCGTTGGTGTTTTTGCTGATATATTTGCGGATATCGGTGATGAACAATCCATCGAGCAGAATTTAAGTACTTTCTCCGCTCACATGTCGAATATTGTGACGATATTAAAACGGATTGATGAAAAAAGTCTCGTTCTTTTAGATGAAGTGGGCGCTGGAACCGACCCCCAAGAAGGCGCGGCCCTAGCAATTTCAATTTTGGATCGAATTGGTGCAATTGGTAGCTACGTTATGGCAACTACTCATTATCCGGAACTAAAAGCGTACGGCTATAATCGGCCCAATACAATTAACGCAAGTATGGAGTTTGATGTTGAAACGCTGCAGCCAACTTATCGCTTATTAATGGGAGTACCTGGTCGTTCTAATGCCTTTGATATTGCGTTACGGTTGGGACTTGATCCACTGGTTATTAGCCAATCCAAGAGTTTAATGAGCGATGATAGTCAAGACCTGAACAATATGATTACTGATTTAGAAAATCAGCGTAAGGCGGCCCAAAAGGAATATCAAGAAGCGCGAGTGACGCTGCAAAAGGCCACTGAGTTGCATGAGGATTTAGAAAGTGCCAGTCGTGAATTCTTCAATGCACGGCAAACACAACTGGATAAGGCCAAAGATCAGGCAAACGAAATTGTGAATAAGGCACAAAAAGAAAGTAACCGAATCATTCATGAATTACGCCAATTACAATTAAGTGGCCAGGCCGGCGTCAAAGAACATCAGTTGATTGCCGCAAAAACGGATTTGGAGAATTTGAAGCAGAACAAGGCCTTAGCTAAAAACAAAGTATTGCGCCACGAAAAAAATAAACAGGCTTTAAAGGTCGGGGATGACGTTTTGGTAACAACTTACGGACAACATGGGGTGTTGCTACAACAATTAGATAAGAAATACTGGGAAGTCCAAGTTGGCATTATTAAATTAAAAGTAAAAGTTAGCGATTTAGAAAAAACTAAAGCAGAGGCACCACAAAAACAGAAACAACAAACGACAACGATTCACGCCACTAATCGGGTTAATCCAACCCTTGATTTGCGAGGTGAACGGTACGAAAATGCACTGGCAAAAGTTGATCGCTACATTGACTCGGCGCTTTTAGCTGGCTACCCACAAGTAACAATTGTGCACGGTAAGGGTACTGGCGTCTTACGCCAGGGGATTACGACTTATTTACAGGGTAATCGCCAAGTTAAGAAATTTACCTTTGCACCGCTTAATGCGGGTGGTAATGGCGCGACCGTTGTTACTTTTAAATAGTAAGCTTATTTTTTGTAAGCAAAGTGTTTGTTGTCGTCCAATTTTTCTGCTAAACTGTAACTATCGATTGGGTGGGTCAGGTTTCTTTAGTTTGAAATCTGGCTATGGCAATCAAATTCTGTAGTAGGTAAATTAAATAGGGGGTCTGCAAAATGGTAAAAGCAATCACTGATAAAGACTTTAGTGAAGAAACTGATAAAGGGGTTGTCCTAACAGATTTTTGGGCAACTTGGTGTGGTCCTTGTCGGATGCAATCACCTGTTGTTGAACAGCTAGCTGAGGATTATGATGGTGAAGTTAAGTTCACCAAAATGGACGTTGATGAAAACCCTAATACCGCTCAAAACTTCGGTATTATGAGTATTCCAACGCTGCTAGTTAAAAAAGACGGCCAAGTTGTTGAAACCTTAGTTGGTTACCATACTAAAGATCAATTAGATAAAATTTTGGCACAATATACAGCAGCAGAGGCTTAACAAAATAAGTTTCAACGCTGAGAATGATAATAAGGCTGACCACATAACTTAGGTTTTGTGGTCAGCTTTTTTGATGAAAAATAATGGTCTGGTTTTTAAAGTGGTGATTAATAAACAAAACGCTAATTAACATTTTTGATTTAGAGTAGTTTGACTGTTACTGCTAGCTAGCCAGAACTTCAATGCTATAATTAAGTGGCCTGATACTGGAGGGAGTGACCGTGATTCGAAAACAAAAGGGACGCGATTTAAAAGTTTACGCCTATTTAAAGTTGGCAGTGAAGCCTGCAGTGTTATCCATAACGACAATGATTTCAAATGATGAGGCAACTTACTCTGGACCATACCCTAGCTTCAAGGTGGCCCAGACATTGTCCGATTTACTTGGAGCGCTCAAACCACTGTTAGGAACAGAACAATGGTTGCAAAACTGTCGTGCTTTTTTGGCCGGTGATTATCAGCCGTTACAAATGTTGTTGAACCAAAAAATGCAACAGGAAGCAACTAAGTTGAATTTTGAATTGGCGGCAACCTATCGCAATCACTGGCAAAAACTGGCCACCTTAATTGAGCAACAACATTGGACGGCGACCAGGGTAAGCCAAGATGCGTTTGGGTACGCCGTAAAAGGAAATCAAATTTGTCTGACAACTTTGTTCATTCGCCAGGAGAGCATCCAGCAGCGAACTGCCGTCACTTTAAAATTACAAACATCGATTGAACAAACAATGAAAGCCTATTTAACCAGATTTTATCAACAAAAAAATCATTTAATACCAACTAGTGTTTTATTACCCAAAGAACTTACTTTGGCAACTGATCATGAACAAAACTGGCAGCAACCTGAACATGGTTCCCAGCGTGGCGCTGTTTTGTTAGCAATTAAATTTGCACAGTCGCAGGTGGCAACGACTAAGCTGGATGGTCAGCAGGCGGTTCGTGATTTAGGAACTGCGTTAGGCATGCCGGCGCCAACCCGGATTGAGGCCTTTGATAATTCTAATTTGCAGGATGCAGATCTGGTTTCCGCGATGGTTGTGTTTGAACATGGTCGACCGTTAAAATCCAATTACCGGAAATACAAAATTAAGACGGTTATTGGTCAGGATGATTATGCGGCAATGCGTGAAGTGATTTATCGTCGCTATTCCCGGTTATTAAAAATGGGTAGCCGCTTACCTGATCTTATTTTAATTGATGGTGGGCCAGGTCAAGTTACGGTGGCGCAAGGTGTTTTAGAAGATCAACTTGGTTTATTAATTCCTGTGGCCGGAATGGTCAAGGACCAGCATCACCGCACGGATCATTTATTATTTACCGGGCAAATAGTTCCTTTAGAGAAAGATAGTTTGGCGTTTCGCCTGCTTACCCAAATTCAAAATGAGGTTCACCGTTTTGTCATTACCTATTTTCGGCAACGTCATGAAAAGAGCGGTTTTGCGTCATTGCTAGATACTGTTCCCGGCATTGGTCCCAAAAGAAAGCAAGTACTTTTACGTCAGTTTGGCGCGATTGAGCAAATTGCGGCCGCACCAGTTGCCGAATTAGTTAAACTGGGCATACCCGTTACAGTCGCAGAAAATTTAAATAAGGTATTAAGTCAATCAAATCGTGATAATTAAATTATAAAAAAGGGGAGCAGCCTAGGATTGTAAGTTTAACCCTAAGTTGCTTCCTTTAAGAATGAGTGATTAATGATGGCTACCAAACCAGTGGCGTTTTTTATGGTCGTCACGGCGCGAAGGAATAAAGCCTGCACGGGGTTCAGTATTATTGTCAGATTTAGTTGTGGTTGTTTCAATGTTTGGTTCGACCTTTGTTATTTCTGGTGCCGATTCGATCGGCTCAGAGTCATCCTTTGAAAAGGTTAATGGTTCGGCAGTTTGTGTCGTCAGAGGAGTATCAGTTGTATCGGTGGCAATCGTGATCGTAACCAGACCTTGGCCGATCTCTTGCTGACCTTCAGCTACTACTGCAGTGATCTGTTGAATTTGCTGAGCAATAAAACCAGTTTCAAGCTGAAAGTCAGCTTTCGCAAAAGCCGCTTGCCTTTTCTCGATAACGGGGCCAGCCAAGGTAAAATGATATTGCCGGTGTCCTTGTTCAGTTAGCGTTAGGTCACCTAAGCCGAACTGGCTAAAAAAGTGAGAAAGATCGCTAATATCGGCCAATGGTAATTGCCGAGCAAGACTTTTACCAGCCCAATACAAAATACCCGCCGATTCTTGACCAAGTAGATTAGGCAATAACACGTCACGCAATAATTCGTAATTCAAAGAATTAGCCGTTGTGGAAGATTTTATTAAACTGTCATATAAGTTTTCTGTCATGGGTAACGTCCCCTCTTAAAAGGTCTTAAGTTCATTATACCAAAAAAGAATCGTTCGCACGTTTAATTCATGATAAAAGTGGAAACCTTGCACAATTTTTGAAATGGCGGTAGAGTTTAGGTTCGAGGTTCAATAAAGGACAGAATTTTAAATGGTAAAAGAGGCAAAATAAATGAGCAATGAACAAGCGATTGGCTTTATGGACTCTGGTGCTGGTGGACTAACCGTTGTTCGTGAGGCAATGCGCCAGTTACCGAACGAACGAGTTGTTTATATCGGTGATACGGCACGTAATCCATATGGCCCTAGACCGCAGGAACAAGTTAAACAATTCACTTGGGAAATGACTAATTTCTTATTGGCCCAAAACGTTAAAATGATTGTAATTGCTTGTAACACGGCAACGGCGGCCGCTTTAGAAGAGATAAAGGCCAAGTTAAAAATTCCGGTGATCGGTGTTATTTTACCAGGCAGCCGAGCCGCAATTAAGGCAACTAAAAACCAACGGATTGGTGTCATTGGTACGCAAGGGACGATTAAAAGTGAGGCTTACGCTAAGGCCATTCACCAGAAGGCGGCTCACGTAACCGTTAGTAGTTTAGCGTGCCCTGAATTTGTGTCATTAGTTGAAAGTAATGAATATCGATCAGCCGTTGCCAAAAAGGTGGTGGCGGATGATCTAAGTTATTTTGCGGATAAAAACATTGATACTTTGGTTATGGGTTGTACACACTACCCGTTACTACGGCCTTTAATTCAAAATTTTGTTGGTGATCAGGTGACTTTAATTGATTCTGGTGCCGAAACGGTGACCCAAGTGTCGATGCTTTTAGATTATTTTGAGATTGCCAACGAGAATAATCAGGTAGCACCGCAACACGCTTTTTATACCACGGGTAATCCTAAAATGTTTAACGAAATTGCGGGGGATTGGCTACAATTAGGCGATTTAGATACGCAGCACGTTGACTTTTAATTTGGAGGTTAAAGTTATGTTACAACGACAAAATGATCGGGGAAAGGCTGAGTTACGGCCATTTAAAATGGTACCCAATTATCTGAAAAATCCTGAAGGCTCAGTCTTGATGGTACTTGGTGATACGCAAATTGTCTGTAATGCAAGTGTTGAAGAACACTTACCTAAATTTTTGCAGGGACAGGGTAAGGGCTGGATTAGCGCGGAATATAGTATGTTACCCCGAGCAACACAGCAACGGACTCGACGTGAAGCAACACGGGGCCACCAAAATGGGCGGACGATTGAGATTCAGCGCTTAATTGGCCGCTCTTTACGGGCAGTAGTTGATTTAGAAAAGCTTGGTGAGCGTTCAATTATCGTCGATTGTGATGTTTTGCAGGCGGATGGTGGAACAAGAACGGCCAGCATTACCGGGGCTTTTTTTGCCTTAAAATTAGCGATTCAGCACTTACTAGATACCCAAGTGCTGACAGAAGATCCATTGAAGGACGATTTGGCGGCCATCAGTGTTGGAATCGTACCTGAATTAGGGCCAGTACTTGATCTTGATTACGATGAAGATTCACAGGCTGAAGTTGACATGAACATTGTGCGGACTGGTAGTGGTGAATTTGTTGAGCTGCAAGGAACTGGTGAAGAGGCAACTTTTTCTGGTAGTGAACTAAATGATCTACTTTATTTAGGGACAAAAGGGGTTGAGCAACTCATTACAGCGCAACGACATCAGTTTGAAAAATTGCTGCACCCCTACGATACGGCTAATTTAGGTGAGCAAACAATTGTAGTTGCAACACGTAACCCAGGTAAGGCGAAGGAATTCAAGTCAATGTTTGCCGAGGCCGATTTAACGGTTAAAACCTTGCTTGATTTTCCGGAAATTCCTGAGGTTAAAGAAACCGGCAAAACATTCGAAGAAAATGCACGCCTAAAGGCTGACTCAATTGCTTTGAAATTAAATCTACCCGTTTTGGCGGATGATTCCGGGTTGATGGTTGATGCTTTACACGGCCGCCCTGGGGTTTATTCGGCGCGTTTTGCCGGTGATCATAATGATGCCGCAAATAACGCCAAGTTACTATATGAATTAAGTGAATTGCCCAAGGAAAAGCGCACTGCGACTTTTCATACAACGCTTGTCTTTGCGAAACCTGGTCGTCCCAAAGATGATTTAGTGGTTGATGGCGAGGTTGCCGGTGAGATCTTATCGATTCCGCGTGGGGATAATGGGTTTGGCTATGACCCCTTATTTTACGTACCAAGTTTGAAAAAGAGTATGGCAGAATTAACCGAGGTTGAAAAAAATAAAATTTCACACCGGGGTAATGCCTTGCGAAAACTAGAGAATCAGTGGCAAGGCTGGTTGGCCGAGGATTAGCGCATTTTTCTAGCACAAACTAGCTTAATTAACTTTTTTAAACGTCCCTTAAGTTCATTGATTATTTAAATTTGAATGAAGTCGTTGGGAAAAGCTGATTTTACATCTAGTTTTCAGTACAATAAAGGTAATGAATGGAGGCGGTTTTCGTGATTAGTCAGCCAATGCTTACAATGCTTGCAAAAAATCAGGATCATTTTTTGATTCCTGCTGAAAAGGTTGCCAATGTCCAAGTTGATAATAAACTAAACCACGCTTTTTTAGTCTTGACAAAAGTTCGTTATTCCAAAATTCCCGTTCTGGATGCTGATTCAAAATTCATTGGTTTGTTGTCAATGCCAATGATTACGGACACAATGTTAGGGCTGGATGATATTGACGTGAGCCAGCTTAGTCAGCATTACGTTGGCGAAGTTTGTGAACGTGATGTTGCGACAGTTGAAAATCCCTATGACATTGAGTTAATATTACATTTATTAGTAGATGATCCGTTTTTACCGGTAGTTAGTCGCGAAGGTGACTTTACGGGAATTGTGACGCGGCGTGAAATGATGAAAAGTTTTAACTACGTTGTTCATAATTTTGAGCGGGAACCACAACTAATTAAACAGGGAGAGGTAAATGAAAATTTAACCTTAAAAAAATGAAATAGGAAAGGTGGGTGTCGTTTTGGACGCCAACGAAATTATTCGCTTTATTAGTGAGGCAAAGAAGCAAACACCAGTTAAGGTTTATCTTAAGGGAAACCTGGCCGCTTTAAAGGTGCCAGATGAATTAGAAACTTTTTTTGAAACAAAAACGGGGGTACTCTTTGGTGATTGGGCCGTTGTTGAACCTTTTTTAAAGAAAAATGCGGCCGCAATTAGTGATTACCACGTTGAAAATAGTGCCCGAAACTCGGCCGTTCCAATGGTTGATTTAAAACAATTTGATGCTCGAATTGAACCAGGAGCATTTATTCGCGATCAGGTTGAAATTCATAAAAATGCCGTGATTATGATGGGTGCCGTAATTAATATTGGTGCCGTGATTGGTGAAGGCTCAATGATTGATATGGGCGCCGTACTTGGCGGCAGGGCAACTGTTGGTAAGCGGGCACATATTGGTGCTGGCGCTGTACTTGCCGGCGTCGTTGAGCCACCTTCAGCCCAACCCGTTATGATTGATGATGATGTTTTAGTTGGTGCTAATGCAGTTGTTTTGGAAGGCATTCATGTTGGTAAGGGTGCTGTTGTTGCTGCCGGCGCTATTGTCACGAAAGACGTTGCACCAAATACGGTTGTTGCCGGTGTACCGGCCAAGAAAATTAAAGATATTGACGATAAAACTCGAAGTAAGACTGAAATTCTAGATGCCTTACGTAAATTAGATTAGCGGGTAAAATTATAGTTAAAAATTATTTTTATAACTATTCGGTAATTAGGTTAATTTAAGGGTGCTTTTTTAAGCATGCCTTGGACGAGTGCCCGGCGCGATGTTTTCGGCTTGTCCCGATAGTCTTAGTTGAATCGTTATTATCGTAATAAGGCTATTAATGGCTTTAGATGTGATTCAAACTTAATCTGATCGGGTATACTCGGTGCAACCTATAGTAACCTGCAATTGCGGCGTAGAATTTAAATGGCTTTTTAGCCACTCTTTGATAAAGGGATGAAATAGTTGACACTAACGACGAAGGCTCTAACAAAGATATACGAAGATTTACATCAAATTCCTGAGCTTGGTTTGCAAGAACATGAAACGCAGGCCTATTTACTTAATGTTATTAAGCGATTGCCGCAAACTAATTTAAAAATTAAAACGGTTGAAACGGCGACGTTGGTATTTATTACCGGTAGTGCAGCTAAGCAAACAATCGGTTGGCGGACGGATATTGATGCCCTGCCTGTAACTGAAAAAACTGGTTTGCCTTTTGCCTCTAAGCATCCAGGAATGATGCACGCTTGTGGGCATGATTTACACATGACGGTTGCTCTCGGGCTCTTAGCGTATTTTGCTGAGCACCAACCAAAGAACAACTTGTTTTTCTTGTTTCAACCAGCTGAAGAGAATGCTAGTGGTGGTAAGCGATTATATGACAGTGGGGCTCTGGATGATTGGCTGCCTGACGAAATTTACGGTCTACACATCAATCCACAGTTACCAGCTGGAGCAATTGGTTGTCGCCAAGGGACACTTTTCGCGGGAACTTGCGAAATTCACGCTCGTTTTCACGGTAAGAGTGGTCACGCGGCTTACCCGCACCTTGCTAACGATATGGTAGTTGCTGGTGCTTACTTTGTCAGCCAACTACAAACAATTGTGAGCCGCAATGTTAATCCAATTGAAGCGGGTGTGGTCACGCTTGGCCAATTTCACGCGGGGACGATTGGTAATGTTATCAGTGGTGAGGCTAAGATTGACGGGACAATTCGTGCGCTAACGCAAAAAATGAATCGCCATATTCAACGACGTGTTCAAACAATTGCTGAAGGCGTTGCATTGGCCTTTAATTGTGAAGTTGAATTAAAGCTCAACCAAGGTGGTTATTATCCGGTTGAAAATAATCCCGCTACAACTAAAGCGTTGATTGATTTCATGCAGCAAGAACCAGGAGTCAATTTTATTGAAACTGAACCGGCGATGACTGGGGAGGATTTCGGTTACTTAATCTCTAAAATTAACGGAACTATGTTTTGGCTAGGGGTTGATCAACCCTATCAACTACATTCAGAAAAGTTAGCGCCAAATGAAGCGGCAATTGGAAAAGGTGTTGCTGCCATTACGGCCTACTTTAAACAACGAGATCAAACTTTAGCATAGGAAATATTTGAAAAAAGTATTTACACTAAACTAGGGCGTGTCTTCAAAATCGATAAATCCAGTCTATTCTTGGATTTTTCATAGTTTTTGGTACAATGATTCGGTAAAAGTAGACTATTAGCTTTGAAAAATAGTTAAATTTTCTACAAAAACGAACATTTTTTAATTTGAAGACACACCCTAGTTAAGTAAAATACTATTAAAGATCTGCTTCAAACACGAACTAGACTAAGCAGTGGAGGCCAGGACAAAAGTCCTGGCCTCTTCTATTTCCGATCATTACGCTAGAACGTGCGCCAAAAGCCAGGGTTCACGTGCTTAACTATTGCTAATCCAATAACCATAATACGGTTATTGGATTAGTTTACGTTGCGCAGTAAACCCAAAGCCAACCTTTGTCCCACTCCCCCACTGCTATTTTATTGACGTTTACCTTCAAAATAGTTTAAGCTAATTGTAATTATAAGTAAAGCAAGGAGGAACTGTCGTGAAAATTAAGCTAGTACCGGCAAAAGTAGGACAGCAATTATTTTCGCCTAATTTTCTTATCCAATTGAAGGCCGAAACAATTATTTTGGAAGTTGAAGCGGGTCAAGAATGGCAAACGGCAGCAATCAAGGCCTTTAATCAGCATGGTCGCGTTGCTGCTTTTAGACACCAACAGCGTGAATTTTTACTGGTCAATAAGTATTGGCTTTACCAAGTTCACGTTACAAGTGAAAGTCTATCTGCGTACCAAACTGCTTTACTGTCGATTAGCCGTGAGTTAAAACAAGCTAAACAGTTTAAGGCACGGCAGTTTACAATTGATACCCAGGCCCAGACCTCTGTTTACGGTATTTTAAATATTACAGATGATTCCTTTTCCGATGGTGGCCAGTATTTTACAACTGAAAAGGCAGTTGCCCGTGCAAAGCAAATGGTTGCCCAGGGTGCTAACGTGATCGAATTAGGTGGTCAATCAACGCGGCAAAGTTACAATGAGATTAGCGCAGATGAAGAATTGCGCCGTATTTTACCAGTATTAAAGGCTATTAGGAACACCATCAAGGTGCCAATCGCCGTTGATACTTATAAGTACAAAGTGGTTGAAGGTGTATTGGCTGCCGGCGCAGCAATTATTAATGATGTCAAGCCAGTGACCGTAGAAATTTTAAACGCCGTTGTCCAGGCCAATGCGGGGCTAATCATTATGCATACGCAAAATACAACGCATTACCAAGATCTAATAACGGATATTCACCAGTATTTTGCAAGTACGATTCAAACGGCAATTTCGGCCGGCTTAACTCGGCAGCAATTAATGATTGACGTTGGGTTAGGTGGCGATTTTGGTAAAACTTACGAACAGGAATATACATTGCTGCACAATTTGGATGCTTTTAATGATTTAGGCGTTGCCACCTTAATAGCACCTTCACGAAAAGGATTCATTGGCAAATTACTGAATTTGTCTGTTAGCGAACGATTAGTACCAACAATGGCCTTATTTGCAAATTCAACTAGTTTAGACGTTAATTTTATGCGTGCTCATGACGTTGAAGCAGCCCGCCAAACATTGACAATTATTGATAAAGTAAAGCGGAGTTTTGCGTATTAAATTGTTGATCAGAGATTAAGTATAATTTGTGACTTTATAAAAAGGGAGGACTACTAATGGGTCAAATCAA
Source organism: Loigolactobacillus iwatensis (assembly GCF_003950295.1). Taxonomy (GTDB): domain Bacteria; phylum Bacillota; class Bacilli; order Lactobacillales; family Lactobacillaceae; genus Loigolactobacillus; species Loigolactobacillus iwatensis. Next base: position 5,596 of record NZ_RHNP01000038.1, on the reverse strand, counting down.
AATAACGAATATGCAATTTTATACGTATAATGGCGTTTTAAAGGAAGAAAATAAGTTAGGGCAACGGTTGGAGATCGATGTTGTACTGCAGGTTTCTTTTGAAAAACTTGGAACCAGGGATGACTTACGGCAAACGGTAAATTACGCTGCCGTTTACCAAACAATTGCTCAGTCGGTTAAAACACACCAGTATCAATTAATTGAAAGTCTGGCCAATTATTTAACCCAGGGAATATTAGCTGCGTACCCCAAAGTGATGAGTATCAAGCTAGAGCTTCGCAAATATAGTGTCCCGATCGATGGTATTTTTGATCATGTTGCGGTTGCTAGTGAAGTGAAACGCGATGATGTATGATGTGTATTTGAGTTTAGGTGCCAATCTTGGTGACCGCAGACTAGCATTGGAGACGGCAATTAATGCCTTAAAAAATGTTCCTGAAATCAACGTTCAACAAATTTCAAGTTTATACCAAACGGCACCAGTTGGTGGGGTTAAACAGGACGATTTTTATAACTGTGCACTTTATTTACGGACCTCATTAACGCCAACCGACTTACTAGTAAAATTGCATCAGATTGAAGCCGCGGGTAAGCGGCAACGAAAAATTCATTGGGGCCCGCGCACAATTGACCTAGATATTTTGGTGTATGATGATTTAAAAATTCAAACAAAATCACTGACAATCCCACATTCGCAAATGCACCGCCGCTCGTTTGTATTAGTTCCTTTGTTGGAAATTACAACTGGAAAATTGCACAAGCAGACATTAATTTTATTACAAAGATTAGGTGATCAACAACGAATTGAAAAGATTGGGAGTGTGTTCAATGAAGCAGACCGAGTTGAAAAAAATTGAGTTGGCCGTTCAAACGATCTTGGAAACCGTGGGCGAAGATATTGAGCGACCAGGTTTAAAAGAGACGCCAGCGCGAGTTGCACGGATGTACGCGGAGATTTTTTCTAGCGTGAAAGAAACAGAATTTGAAAATTATAAAATGTTTAAAACGGATAGTGAAAATGACCTTGTGATTGTTAAAGAAATTCCTTTTTACTCAATGTGTGAACATCATTTACTCCCTTTTTGGGGGACGGTTAATGTCGGTTATGTCCCTAAGGCCGGTCAAATTATTGGTTTGAGTAAAATAGCTCGCTTGGTGGATTACGTTGCTAAACGACCTAACGTTCAGGAGCGGCTCACTTCACAGATTGTGGCCGAGCTGGATAAAATATTGCAGCCAGGGGGGATTGCGGTGGAAGTTAAGGCACGCCATATGTGTATGGAAATGCGTGGTGTCCAAAAAATCGGAAGTGAAACGGTCACCGCCGCCTTTTCTGGAAGTTTGAAAACTGCCGTGGCGAAAAACGAATTTCAGCAACGCTTGGCACTATGATTGTTTGGCCGTAAATAGTTGCAGCTACATTAATCATTGATATTGCAGCATTTTAAAAGGTAGTGATCATCAGATGAAAACAATTATTTTTGCTAGTCATAACCAGAAAAAGTTGGTAGAACTGAGTAAGTTAATGCCAGCTAACGTTAATTTGATTTTACCGAAAGCAATTAATTTTCCGGCGGAAGGCAACATTAGTTATTACGCTAACGGGAAAGCCAAAGTAATGGCGTTAGAAAATATTGCTTTGCCAATTCTGGCAGATGATTCCGGAATTGAATTTAGGGCCTTACCACAATCCTTTGGTGTTCGAACACGCCGGGACCTGGCCCAAATTCCACCGGCGCAGTGGAATGATTATTTATTAAAAAGATTGGCCGGTGAAACGAATCGGCAAGTTAGCTTACGAAGTGTGCTTGTTTTACGGTTGCCGAATGCATTGTGGTTGAGTGCTGAAGGATGTGTTACCGGTCAATTAGTTAATCTGGCCCGCGGGCATTATAGTGGTGGTTTTGATCAACTATTGGAATTGCCACAACTAGGTAAAACACTGGCCGAACTACCAGCTAAAAAGCGGCGTCACTATAGTCACCGCGGGCGTGCAATGCTTAATTTAATGCAGCAGTTGGGTCAATTGAATTGGTAATTGCCGCATGGTTCAAAAATAAGTAAAAAAGCAGTACAATGAAGTTGGTAACTAGGATTTAAATTAAATGGGGGTTTTTAAAAGATGGCAAAAGTAGAAAGTTTTACGTTGGATCATACAAAGGTTAAAGCACCTTATGTTCGTTTAATTACCGTTGAAACTGGCAAAAAGGGTGATGAAATTTCAAACTTTGATTTACGTTTAGTTCAACCAAATGAAAACGCAATTCCAACTGCAGGTCTACATACAATTGAACATATGTTAGCCGGATTATTGCGTGACCGAATGTCTGGTGTAATTGATTGTTCACCATTTGGTTGCCGGACTGGTTTTCATTTAATTACTTGGGGCGAACATTCTACAACCGAAGTTGCTGAGGCTTTGAAGGGCTCACTTGAATTTATTGCTGGACCAGCGACTTGGGATGACGTGCAAGGAACTGATATTACAAGTTGTGGTAATTACCGCGACCATTCATTGTTCTCCGCTAAGGAATGGGCAAAGAAAATTTTGGCAGAAGGCATTAGCTCGGATCCTTTTGACCGCAAAGTCGTCACTAAATCATTATAGTTTCCTGAATTAATCGGATAGTTTAATTCACTATTGTAAAATAAAATTTCCCACCATTAGTAGTTAACAAAGTCTACTAATGGTGGGAAATTTTATTTATTATTCTTTTTTCTTAGCCATTTTATCAACTTTGAAGGGATTACCCTGTTCATCAGTAACAAAAATATTATGGGACGCCTTAAAACTAATACTAAGTTGCTTACCACTGGCAACTTCCTGTACTGCAATGGGACCATCAAATGGTTCGTGCTTGATGACCTTAATTTGAGTTTCTAATTTTAAATTAATATCACGTAAGTAAATTAGTAGATCATGATCATCAATAAAGCGTTCAATGGTGACCGTTTCACCATCAGGAATATCATCCAAGACAGTGTAACTTTCTTCTTGAAAGTTACCATCACGATCAGGGATGACACCACCGTGGGGACAATGGGTTGGGTAGTTAAGAAACTTATCAAGGTGTGCTAGTAGCTCGGCACTAGTTGCGTGCTCCAGAACCTCAGCTTCAGGATGAATATCCGCTAAGGCAAAATCAAGCGTAGAAGCCAGAAAAGTCTCCCATAAACGGTGTTTACGAATTAATAGGATGGCCTGATCTAGGCCTTTTTTTGTTAATGAAATATCATCGTAAGGTTTATGCGAAACAAGGCGTTCTTTTTTTAATTTAGAGATCATCTCTGTCACTGAACCAGCTGCGATCCCTAATGCTAAAGCAATTTGTTTATTTGAAACTTCACGTTTAGCACCACCGAGTTCGAATATTATCTTCAAATAATCTTCTTTAATAGGCGTCATTGACGTTATCACGCTCCTATAGCAAAATTCTAATATTAAAATTTATTGCTTATAGTATACCGCAATTACAATGAATTAGGCAACGGCGCCAAAATGAATTAGATGACGAAACTGTGACAAATATTGTGAATTAATGACATAGGTGTAAAAACTTTAGAAAAGATTGAAAATATTGTACACTAGATCCTGTGAGTTAAAGAGCAATTAGCTCATGAGCCAGTGGTAAGTAATTCGGTTTGGTTTACCTACTTTATCAATTGCAATCATAATTAACTTATTAAATGGTAAACATAACTGTAAAATTATCTTAAAATACGTTATACTAAGCACTAGAAACTTCGGGGAACGTTTACGTTTTTCTGGTTTAAAATTACTGAACTGAATATGAATATTAACAAGGAGGCTGTTATATGACAAAAGCAAAATCTAAGAATCATTTCTCTACATACGTAGCTGCGGGAGTTGTTGGTCTAGCCGGGGCAGCATTGGTTGGAACTTCACAAGCACAGGCGGCAACTACTACGGGTAAGGTTAATTTTCAAAATGGCGCAACAACTGTTTGGAATAACCCAAGTAAAGGATTAACTGCTAATCATTATTTAACGAGTGGACAAACTGTTAACGTTGAAAGTCAGCAGCAAATTGCTGGTGAAACTTGGTATAATGTTGGTAACGACCAGTGGGTACCTGCAAAGTACGTTACAGTCGCTAAACAAGCAGCAACAACGGCTAAGAAGGATACCGTTACTTCCAAATATCAATCTGGCGCAACGACTATTTGGACAGCACCAACTAGTGGTCAGCCAACTGGTAAATATTTAACGTTTAAACAAACAATTAATGTAACCGCACAAAAACAAGTTTATGGATTAACTTGGTATCAAATTGGAACTAACCAGTGGGTACCAAGTGCTTATGTGGCGCTAAATGATCCTGAATTAGCAAACACACAAGCTGTTACCCAATCAGTTTCTTTAACAGCGACAGCAACTAAGAGTTCATCTGCTGCTAATACAACAGCTGCAGCAACACCAGTTAGTGCTGCTACGACTTCACAGGCTAGTGCAACACCAGCTTCCAGTGCTGAACAATCGGCCGCAAATACTACTGCTGCTAGTCAAGCTGACACACAATCAACTGCAACTTCAGCGACTAATTCCAGTCAGTCGGCTGCAACTTCGGCTGCCAATGCTAGTTTAGCTCAGGCACAGTCAAGTGCTGCGGCTGCTAGTCAGGCCGTTGCTCAATCAGCTGCAACTTCAAGTGCCAATGCTAGTTTAGCGGTCGCTTCAAGTGCTGCCGCAGCAAGCCAAGCTGCCTCGCAGTCAGCTGCAACCTCAGCGGCTAATGTTAGTCAGGCACAGTCAAGTGCCGCGGCTACTAGTCAGGCCGTTGCCCAATCAGCTGCAACTTCAAGTGCTAATGCCAGTCAGGCCGCGGCGCAGTCAGCTGCAACTTCAGTCGCTAATGCAAGCCAAGCTGCAGCCCAATCGGCCGCAACTTCAACTGCTAATGCAAGCTCGGCCGCTGCCAGTCAAGCAGCTGCAACCTCGGCTGCTAATGTGAGTCAAACTCAGACACAATCAAGTGCTGCAACTGAAGCAACTAACACAGTTCAGACAACACAAAGTAGCCAGGCTAGTACGACACCAGTTTCGACTACACCAAGTCAAAGTGCTGCTAGTACTGCAAGCACAACAACTAATCAATCAGCAGTTCAAAAGGTAATTGCAGCTGCTGAGTCGCAAATTGGTGTACCTTACGTTTGGGGTGGTCATACAGCTAATGTTGGGTTAGATTGTTCAGGCCTGACTAGTTACGCCTTCTCGGCTGCCGGCATCAGTTTACCAGCCTACACGGTTTCACAAGAAAGTGCTGGTCAAAAGGTTTCTATTAGTGCCTTACAACCTGGTGATTTAGTCTTCTGGGGAGCTGCTGGGGCAACTTATCACGTTGCGCTATATATTGGTGGTAACCAGTACATTGCCGCACCACAACCCGGTGAAAACGTACAAGTACAGTCAATTTCTAGTTATTTCGAACCATCATTTGGTGTACGAGTACTTTAAGCATATAAAAGATCACTCTAGAGTTGTCCTAATTCGACAATTTTAGGCTCTCTGTCAAATCCTGTTGATAGCCAATTTTACAGCGTTAGAAGTTAGGCAACTTCTAATGCTGTTTTTTTAT
>NZ_RHNP01000037.1 GCF_003950295.1 Loigolactobacillus iwatensis | reverse complement strand
ACGTTTAAGCCAGCATCAAATTCTAATTCAAACGAAAAAGCACAGTTCAATCCCCTTGACTAATCGTAGGAAAGAGGCTAGGACAAATGTCCTAGCCTCTTGCTATTAGCAGTTACTGCTTAGCTCAATATTTTAGTTATCCTCAACATTATCAGCTAGTAGTAGTGCGTTTTCTGAATAATTAACGTACTGCCGCAACTTGGCAGCTAACTGCCACGAAATATACCGCTCCTCCAGCATATTTTGGATTCCGGTTCGCTCTGCAGCCAAGGCCTTCAAACGTAGTTCACGCATCTGCCGATCATACGTTACGCGCGGCGAATGGCCTTGAGCGTGATTCATCTGTTTAATTTGCTCAATTTGGTTACGATAGTTAACAATAATCTGGTAAATAAGCTGGCGATTATACCGGTGTTTTTTAGCCGCCGTTGTTTTCAAAAAGGTTGAGAGTGCCTTAATACCACCCTTTGCACACTCTTTTTCAACATATAACCGTTCATTGTAGAAGGGTCCCTTTTGCCGGTGGGCGATAACTTGATACCGCAAACGATTTAAATTATGCCGAAGATGACCTATTTGGACTAAAATATGGGAACCATTTAATTGCTTGGGTAAATTAATTAGCATTTGCCGGCGCCGGGCCAAATTCTTTTGAAAATACGAGTAGGTCCTCCCCTGTATTTTGCCCTCTTGCCATAACTGATCTAACACTTGGGCCTCACCATTCAAACCAACTTGGCGAAGTTTTAGTTCATCTTCTAGAAAAGGAACTAATTGTTCTTCCGTTCGATTAGCAACTTGAAGTTGGCGGATCATCTCTTGGTATTCCGAAATAAGGTCATAGACTGCCCGTTGATTTGACGTATGCCGCTCACTTTCTATTCGTCTCACGGCTAATTGCATCGTGTAAATTCTGGCCTTAACCTCTGGTAATTCTTTTTCAGAAGGCTTCTCCACCATTCCCTGGGCCATGTTTTCCTGTGATTGTAATTCATCATCCCCACCTAAATCACTACCACGAGTCATAATTGAAACCTTGCTTTTCGTAATTAGTGGAATAAAAATAACCGCCATTAACAGGCTTAAAATAATAACCCCTGCCGCAATAAAAAGCATAATGGAACGTTCAGGAAATGGTGCCCCAGAAGCAACGTAATAAGGCACGGATAACACACCGGCCATTGTAATTGCACCACGAACACCGGATAATCCCGAGAGTAGTGCAACACCAATACTCGGCCGAACATCGTCTTTGGATGGATTAAGGTAGTGAAAGAGCATATTACCTAGTGTCCAAATAACCCGCAAGGCGAAGATCGCCAGCCAAACTAAAATAACGTCCAAAATTGCTACTGGTGTACTGTCATTAGGGTTACGGATGGTTTGCGTCATTGCAACCGGCAATTCAATGCCAAGTATAATGAAAACAACCCCATTTAATAAATAAATAGCAATATCCCAAGTTCTTTCCGTAACAATTTTTAATTCAGGTAAATAGCCCGCATAATTTTGATTAGAAAAATTATAGACAATTCCCGCTGCTACAACGGCAATAACGCCGGAAGCATGGGCACCTTCTTCGGCCACCAAATAAATAATAAACGGTGTAACCAGCTGTAAAACAGTATGTAAAACAACATCACTTATTCCCTGCTGTAATAAAAAGGCCTGCAAGCCCCGAATTAAATACATCAGGACAACCCCAACTACGGCGCCAACTAACGCAATGTAGAAAAAATCGGTTGTTGCGTGCTGCCACGAAAACAAGCCGGTAACAGTTGCGGCAATTCCGTACTTAAATCCAATCAGGCCACTAGCATCATTTATAAGACTCTCACCGCTAACTAAGTGCAATACACCGTCCGGTAATTTGGCCTGACTCGAAATCGATTGTACGGCCACTGGATCAGTTGGTGAGATAATAGCCGCCAACGCAAAACTAGCTGCCAGTGGTAGATCAGGTACCAGCCAGTGGATGACATAACCACCTACTATGGTTGTCGCCAAAACAAGAAAAATGGCGTTTGCAATAATCGGCCCCCGTAAGGCCCATAACTCGGCCTTGGGAAAGTGACGGCCATCATTAAATAGCAATGGCGCTATGAATAGCAGCATGAACCAATCCGTTCGCAAGGGAATTTGAACTTTAAAGACCAAGGCCAACAATAGACCTAACGCAATTTGCAATAAACTTACAGGAAGAAAAGTTAAGTAATGGCTAATTATATTTGATACAAGGACAAGGCAGATTAAAATAATTATTGCTTCCAACATTGTCATTGTCATTACGCAATTCCCTCCTTCTTAATAATAAATGGTCGACCCAAAAAGAGTCGACCACGTCGTTAGTTTTTTGATTCAGGATCTTCACCAATAATCCGTACTTCAGGTTCTAATCGAACCCCAGATTTTTCAAAAACTGTTTTCTGAACAAAGTGAATTAAATCAATATAATCAGTCGCGGTCCCACGGGCGACATTTACCATAAAGCCGGCATGCTTAGTCGAAACTTGAATGCCACCAATTTGTTTACCTTGTAGTCCAGCTTCATGAATCAATTTACCAGTAAAATAACCCGTTGGTCGTTTAAAGACACTTCCACAGGAAGGATACTCTAATGGTTGCTTAGACGCTCGCAGTGCATTTAGTTCGTCCATTCGTGCCTTAATCTTAACTGGATCACCCTTTTTTAGTCGAAACTGCGCTTCTAACACAATTCCTTGATTCTCCTGAACAAGACTGTGCCGATAACTAAAATGAAGGTCACGACCACTGAATTTCTCCACCTGGCCATCTGGCAACAATAACGTCATTGCACTGACAACTTCACTCATTTCACCATCGTAAGCACCAGCGTTCATGAACATTGCGCCGCCAATACTGCCAGGAATGCCCGCTGCAAATTCTAGGCCAGTCAGACCACCCTGCCAGGCAGCAATTGTTGTATCAATAATCTTGGCACCAGCCTGCACAATAATTTCTTTGCCAGTTACCTGAATCTGGTGCATTTTAGTTAGGATGAGTACTAGCCCACGAATACCGCCATCTTTCACGATTAGATTACTAGCGTTACCTAAAATTGTAAGTGGTAATTGCTGCTCACGGGCGTAATTAACTAGGTCAGTTGTTTCGGCAATTGTCTTCGGAAAGGCTAGGTAATCTGCCGGCCCACCGGTTTTTGTATACGTATAATGACTTAAAGGTTCATTTAATTTAATGTCAATTTGCGGAAATTTTTGTTGGATCGTTAAAACCTTATTTAACATACTCTGTGCCATTCCTTTCGGAAATTTATTCTTGTTATTATTTTAGCATGAACATTACTAGATTGACAGCCGGCAACTTCTAGGTAACCTGCTTTGTCTTTTGGTCAATTGTTTTGTAAAATGAAAGAGAAATCATTACCATTGCTCCAATAAATAAAACTTTTCCAAACACGTTTACACTGAATCCACTAAAGGACAATCATCAAAATAGTTACCGGACATAAATCAATTCAACTGGAGGAACTAAAATGAAATTTATTTCGTGGAACGTTAATGGCTTACGGGCCATTCTTAAAAAGAACTTTATGGACGTCTTTGAGGAACAAGATGCCGATTTCTTTTGTATTCAAGAAACAAAACTACAGGCAGGTCAAGTTGACCTTGAGTTGCCCGGCTACCACCAATATTGGAATTACGCGGATCGCAAGGGCTACTCGGGTACTGCCATTTTCACTAAACACGAACCCTTAGCAGTCCGTTACGGAATGGACATTGATGAACACGACCACGAAGGCCGCCTAATCACGCTGGAATACCCTGATTTTTACGTGGTTACTTGCTATACACCTAATTCCCAAACCAAATTAAAACGATTAGACTACCGGATAAGCTGGGACAAAGCCTTTCGCAATTACGTCACTGAACTTTCTAAAGTTAAATCAGTGATTTTCTGTGGTGATTTAAATGTTGCTCACGAAGCAATTGACTTAAAAAACGACCAATCTAACCACCATAATGCTGGTTTTTCAGACGAAGAGCGGGAACAGTTTACACAGCTATTAAAGGCTGGTTTCACCGATAGTTTTCGTTACTTTTACCCTGACCAAACTGGCAGCTATTCTTGGTGGAGCTACCGTTTCAATGCCCGGGCAAACAACGCTGGCTGGCGAATCGACTACTTTGTCACGTCCAATGACCTACAACCTAAATTAGCAAAGGCAAGTATTTTAAACGACATTATGGGCTCCGATCATTGCCCAGTAGTATTAGAAACTAACTAAAAACATCCAAATTTTTACAATTAAGAAAGTGGGTAAATCAATGAACTTTGTTGCAATGGATTTTGAAACTGCGAACAGCAAACGTTATAGTGCCTGTTCAATCGCGCTTACAATTGTTCGTGATAGTCAGGTAGTTGATGAATTTTATTCACTAATTAAACCTGATACACCGTTTAGTTGGCGCAATGAACAAATTCATGGTATCCATACGGCTGATGTTAGCACCGCCCCTGATTTTCCAGCCGTTTGGCCACATATGGCACCCTTTTTTCAGCGAAATCGTCTAGTTGTCGCTCATAACGCCAATTTTGATATTGGTGTTCTCCGCAGTTGTCTGGAACACTACCAATTACAACAACCTGAATACTTAGCGCTAGATACGGTCAAAACAAGTCGCCAATTCTTTCCTGAATTTCCCAACCACAAACTGGATACCGTTTGCCGTGAATTAGAAATTGATTTATACCATCACCACAACGCCCTAGATGACAGCTTGGCCTGTGCTAATATTTTGCTTTGCGAAGCCAATCAGTTTGGGACTGCCCCACTGCAAAAACTAGTTAAGGTCATCGCTTAGTGAACTAAACGCTTGGCCTAATAATCTTTCAATCTAAAATAGTAGCTCCTGCCAAAACTCTAATTTTGACAGGAGCTACTATTTTTCTTTTTCAATCATTTCAGCTAAAAAGTTTTCCAACTGAAGATGTCGGCGAAACAATAACCTTGAACAAAAGGACTACTTGACCTAATTAATCATCTTCGCCATCAATAATACTTGTAAGAAGCCGACTTGCTCATCATAAAAACCACGCTCAAGCTTTCCTTCTACCTGAAAATCAAATTTTTGGTAAAGGTGAATTGCTCGCTCGTTACGTGCCTGAACGGTAAGCTCCAAGCGGCGTAAGATTGATTCCCTTTCCGCCCAACTAATTAGCTCCGCCATCATTGCACTTCCCAGTCCCAGGCCCCAATACGCCTGTAAAATAGAAATACCCAATTCACCAATGTGTTGAATTGGCGCCTCTTGTCCGGCGATCACTCGTGCAATTCCGATAATCTGCTTCCCGGCAAGTGCCACAATCAGCGTGTTATTAGTTGACGTATAAATATCGGCCAGTTGCTCTTGCTCAAACGCCTCTGTCATGCCGTCATTATTACCATCCAATAACAAATAAGCAGTCTCTTGCCCTAATTTGGCCATTACCTTCATTATTTCGGCCGCATCCGTCGGAATTGCTTGACGAATGGTTACCTCCTCATCACTCATGGTGATACTCCTGAGCCAGTGCAGCAACTAACTGTTGACTTTTTTCACCGTGTGCCTCAAATAATAAGCTTCGCCAATCATCGTGTTGTTGCTCCTTAGTAAATTTGATTAAAAGGTAATCCGTTGGCCACAAATCCTGAATAAATTGCGGCCATTCAACAACACTCACACCATCACCCGCAAAATATTCCTCTAGCCCAAGCTCGTCACCACTACCATCTTCTAGCCGGTAAACATCCATATGGTAAAGCGGCAGGCGTCCTTCCTTATATTCACGAATCAAGGTAAACGTAGGACTCTTAACGTAACGTTTAATGCCTAACGCCTGCGCAATTCCCTTTGTAAAAGTTGTTTTGCCAGCACCTAAGTCACCTTCCAAAAGAAGCACACTTCCAGCCTGCAGCAATTGACCTAACTTGTTTGCTAATTGCTCGGTTTCCTGATCGTTTCTTACCTTTACCGTTAGCATGATTTCACCCTCACTTAACTAATTAGGTTTATTATACCAAAATAGGCGGGAGGGGGACAGAAGTCAGTTTTGGGTTTACTACGTCACGTAGGCCGGCCCAATCACCGTGCTATGGTTATTGGGTTGGCTACAGTTAGGTATGTAAGCCCAGACTTTCAGCGAACGTTCTAGAGTAATGATCGGAAATAGTAAGAGGCCAGAAATTTTTTCCTGGCCTCTTACATTGGGTTTATTTTAATTATTAATGAAAGGTTTAAAAAATATTTGACTTCTGGTCAACAAAACTTTGGTCAGGATTGGTAAATACGCTTATTATATTTCTCTGACCAATTTGGTGAAAACGTGTTTGCAAAAGCAGATTATGGCGTATAACTACTTTCCCAAACATTCCTTACATTAACGTCTGTGCTGCAGTAATGATCGCTAATTTATAAACATCTTCCTCATTAGCACCTCGCGACAGATCAGAAACTGGTTTGTTTAAGCCTTGTAGGATTGGTCCCACGGCTTCAAAGCCTCCAAAACGTTGGGCAATTTTATAGCCAATATTCCCTGCTTGTAATTCGGGAAAGACAAAGACGGTGGCCTGGCCAGCAACCTTAGAATCTGGCGCTTTTTGTTGTCCTACTGAAGACACATACGCAGCGTCAAATTGTAATTCACCATCAATTTGGTATTCTGGTGCAGCCGTTTGAGCTAGCTTAGTTGCTTCCTGAACCTTGGTAACAACATCAGCTTTTGCTGACCCCTTAGTTGAAAAACTCAGTAAGGCAACACGCGGATCAATGTCAAATAACGCAGCCGTTTTAGCAGATTCTACCGCAATTTCTGCTAATTCTTGTGCGTTAGGATCAACGTTAATGGCACAATCAGAGAATAAGTAACGTTCCTTACCTTTAGTCATAATAAAGGCGCCACTTGTCCGACTAACACCAGGCTTGGTCTTAATGATTTGTAGTGCTGGCCGAACGGTATCGCCGGTTGGATGAACTGCACCGGAAACCATGCCGTCAACTGCACCGGTATAAACCAGCATCGTTCCAAAATAATTTTCGTCCCGTAACATTGTTTCAGCCTGTTCTTTAGTATTTTTACCTTTACGCCGTTCAACAAACGCCGCTACTAGGCTTGCAAAATCCGCACTATTAGCCGGATCAATAATTTCAATACCGGTTAGGTCAAAATGATGTTCTACGGCGACTTGTTTAACCTTAGCGACATCCCCTAAAATAACTGGCGTTAGTACACCGTCAGCCTTCAAACGACTAGCCGCACCAAGGATTCGTGGTTCAGTGCCTTCTGGAAAAACAATTTTAATATTCTTACCTTTGATCTTGCTGGTTAAACTTGCGAATAATTCCATTTAAAAAAACCTCCAGTAACTTTTGATACTTTCATAATACAGCGCTTACACTAAAAATCCTAGCCCTATTTTAAATCATCCTCATTAACTTGCTCAGGTAACTGCCAATCAATTGGCGTTTCCCCAAACTTTTCTAGTGCCGCATTGGTTTTCGAAAACGGTTTTGACCCAAAGAAGCCATAGTTGGCAGAAAAAGGACTGGGATGGGAGGACGTCAACACGGCATTTTTCGATTCATCAATTAAGTCACGTTTTGCCTTGGCGGCGTTCCCCCACAAAATAAAGACAACTCCACCGCGCTGAGATAACTTTTCAATTGCCTTGTCCGTTAACTGTTCCCAGCCTTTGCCTTTATGTGAAAAAGCCTGCCCACGACGAACGGTTAAAACCGAATTTAACAGCAACACGCCTTGATCGGCCCATTTTTTTAGATAACCGTGTTTAACTGGGGCAATGCCTAAATCACTTTGTAATTCCTTATAAATGTTCTGTAAAGATGGTGGTAACTTTACTCCAGGCTGAACGGAGAAACTAACGCCCATCCCTTGATTAGGATTGTGGTACGGATCCTGACCCAAGATAACAACTTTAACCTGATCAAATGGTGTCCATTCAAAGGCCGTAAAGATGTGATACATATCTGGATAAACAGTCTGTGTTTCGTATTCACTTTTTAAAAATCCATGTAATTGTGCGTAATAAGTTTTCGCAAATTCTGGCTCTAAGATAGTTTGCCAGTCATTATGAATCAATGTTTTCATCATCATAGCACCTCACTGCTATCTATCTTACCGCCCTGCCATTTAAAAAGCTATCCACATCAAAAGATAACGGTTTCGTGGTTCTTTAAAAGTATGCTAAACTATTAGTGAAAACGAAACGGAGGGATCCGCATTGATTCAACTGATTGCATCCGACATGGATGGTACTTTATTAAACGAAAAGATGACTGTTTCTAGCGAAAATGCAGCCGCAATTCAGCGCGCGGCACAACTAGGAATTAAGTTTATTGTTGCCACCGGCCGTGGTTATACGGAAGCCAAACCACTCATCAAACAAGTTGGCATTGAGGCCCCCATCATTACAATGAATGGTGCTCAAGTTTTCAACGATACTGGTGAAGTCATTAATACCGTCAGCATTCGTAAAGAAGTTGTTCGCAAAATTTTTCACATTCTAAAAGAAAAAGGCCTTTACTTTGAAGCGATGACAACTAAAGGAACCTTTTCTGATAGCAAAATGAAACGAATTCAAAATGTCGCGTCACTACTAGTTGATCTCAAAACAACTGATAGTTTTAAAATTGCCGTTTCACTTGCATCCGCCCGGCTTGAATTAATGGATATTAATTACGTTGCAAGTTACGATACGGTTTTAGACGATAAAGATAATTTTGTACTTAAGGTTATTGCTTTTAGTCCCGAAAAACGTGAAATTTTGGCACCAATAGCCGATCAACTAGAACAGCTAGGTAATTTAGCGATTACCGCTAGTTCAGCTAGTAATATTGAAATTAATCATATCAACGCCCAAAAAGGCATCGCCCTTGAAACCTACGCTAGTTCATTAGGAATTAACATGAATAATGTCATGTCGATTGGTGACAACCTTAATGACCGTTCAATGCTTGAAGCGGCCGGTGTCAGTTTTGCAATGGGAAATGCAACCGAGAAAATTAAACAAGTTGCTCGTTATCTAACGGATACTAACGTCAAGGATGGTGTCGGTAAGGCGATCAACCGAGCCATTGACGAAAAACTGTAGGAACTGGCTTGTTTTCCTAACTTGACTGATGTTACGTTTGAAAAATACGTTCACTAGTATTTTCTGACTAATTTAATGTAAACGTGTTTGAAAAAGCGGCTTTCTGCAGTTGCTATGTTTAAAATTGGTGCTCTGCCTTGCTAGTTCTTGCGGTGACCGTGACAAACTGAGTCGCGAGCAGTTATGAACTTTAATAACTGTGTTCCTTGGTTTTGCCACAAGAATAGACAACGGATGAAACATCAAGATTATTAGCGTACTGGGCTGCGACTCGGACTTTGGTTTATCCTAGTCTAATCGACATCGTTAGCAATCCTCAGAATTTAAGCTTTTTCAAACACGCTCTATGTTACACTCTTGCAAAGAGGTGAATTGTGTGCTGCAACTGTACATTAAGCAACAATTACTGGCATCTAAAGGAGTACCCATCATTGTTCGGGACCAAAAAAATAAGCCCCGTTTTCTGGTTACTGGGCGTTTTGGTTTACGCCAAGATTCATTTACCCTTTACGCCATGGATGGTCATTACATTGCTGAAATTAAACAGATGTCATTAGGTTTATTTCCTAAATTTGATCTTTATCTCGGTCACAAAAAAGTTGGCGCCATCAAGAAAATGTACGGTGTTTGGCACCAATTTCAGTTTGTTAACGATTTAAATTGGATTATTATGGGGGATTTATTACGCCATCACTATAAAATTTACCACCGAACAGAAACCTTGTTAGTGATGGATAAGGCCTTCTTATCAGATGGTGATTACTATCAACTTTCAATCAAGCATGAAGCTGACGCACCCTTATGTATTTTATTAAGTCTCGTTTTAGATCATTGGTCGGTTCGCCGGGATAAAAAGCCGCAGAAACGCCGCAACCTTAACGCAATCTATGATTAACTAAAAGCACCACTTCTCAATCACCTTATTGGACAACAGATGATTGAGAAGTGGTGCTTTTGAGTTTTAATCGTTCGTAAGCTGCATGTGTTCGTAACTATGACCACTTAAAGTCGTCATTCCAACTTTTTTATAGCCCATTTTGAGGTAAAGCTTTTTAGCGTTAGGATTAGCAACATCGACGTTTAAACCAACCTTGTTAAAGCCCTGCTTCTTCGCTAAATCAGGAATTGCCTTTAATAATTCGGTACCGACACCCTGGTGTTGTTGATTTTCTGCAACGGATAACGTGTCTAAATACCATTCCCCAGGAAAAGCTTCCTTATCTGTGAAGACCTTATCGTTTGGGTCCGCGCCCAATTCAGGTAAGTAGGCCTTTAAGGCATCATCAATGTGAGCCTCGGCCTCAGCGGGATAGCCAAAAGCAACCCCAACGACCTTATCATTACGTAACGCTACTAATCCGTGTCGGTAGCTATAACGATAATCCTCGGTTTGGTAGGCTTTAGCAAGAACATCAAAAAAGGCCTTCTGTTCAACGTTTTGCAAAAATGGTAGTTCCATCTCTTCTAACACAATATTGATAATCGGAACAACTGCCTTTACGTCTTTCTTTTCTGCTGGTCTAATCATAATTTATCCTCCTTGTGACTCTATTAACCAGTGTACGAAAGGATTTCAACTCTGTCAAAGTTAGAATCCGCAAAAAGGATAGTCAGCGTTTAAAATCTATGTTATATTAGATGACATAGAGTCGTGTCACTTTATATAACATATTATTTGGAGGCCTTTTTATGCGCAAGCGTTTGCTTTGTTTAGGCACAGTCCTACTAGCTTGTTTGAGCTTTTTTACGTTTTTTAGTACTAAGACTCAGGCAGCAGAAAAAACTTATACAATTGGAACAGATATTACATACGCGCCATTTGATTTTCAGGATTCAAACGGTCACTATACCGGCATTGATATTGATTTAATTAAGGCCATCGCTAAAGAAGAAGGTTTTAAAGTTAAATTAAAACCAGTTGGCTTTAACGCCGCCGTTCAGGCAGTTGAAGCTAACCAAATGGATGGTGTCATCGCTGGTATGACGATCACCAATGCACGTAAACAGCAGTTTGATTTTTCTGATCCCTACTACTACGCCGGTGAAGTTATGGCGGTTAAACAAGGTAGTTCCATTAAATCGCTGGAAGATTTACGTGGTAAAAAAGTAGCCCTCAAAGTGGGTACTTTAGGTGCAAGTTACGCCAATTCAATTAAAAAGAAGTACGGTTTCACAACGACAGAATTCGATCAATCAAATGATATGTATAATGATGTTACAAGTGGTAATTCGGCCGCTGCCTTTGAAGATTACCCGGTTATGGCGTACGGCATTCGTAATGGCATGAAAATGAAAATTGTGACCAAACCAAAGGCCGGTGGTAGTTATGGTTTTGCGGTTAAAAAAGGTGAAAATCAAGAATTACTAACTAAATTCAACACTGGACTAAGTCATTTAAAGAAAAACGGTCAATACGATAAAATCGTTGCTAAGTACTTAGGTAAATCGGCCCAGGCCAAAGAAAAGAAAGCAGCAACGAGTAATGACGGTCTGCTGAGTTTGGTTAAACAAAATAAAAGTTCCCTGCTCAGTGGTCTTGGTCAAACACTTTACTTGACGTTTATTTCAATCATTCTGGCAACTATTCTTGGCGTTATCGTTGGTTTAATGCAAGTAATGCCCGTTAAATGGGTTAACTGGCTTTCAAGCATCATTATTTATATTTTTCGGGGAATGCCTTTGCTAGTTCTGGCCCTCTTTATCTATATTGGTGTTCCAAACCTAACCGGTAGTAAAATTTCCGCATTCGTTGCTGGGATTATTACACTAACACTCAATGAGGGCGCCTATACTGCTGCTTTCGTTAGTGGTGGTATCAAGGCAGTTGATCCTGGACAAATGGAAGCAGCACGCAGTCTCGGTCTTCCTTACGGTAAGGCAATGCGCCGCGTTATTTTGCCACAAGGTGTCAAAATTATGGTTCCTTCCTTCATTAATCAGTTCATTATTACCTTAAAGGATACTTCAATTTTATCCGTGATTGGTATTCTTGAATTAACGCAAACAGGTAAAATTATCATAGCTCGAAATCTACAGGGCTTTAAAGTTTGGACAATCATAGCAATTATGTACATTGTTATCATTACGCTATTAACCTGGCTATCCAAATTTGTTGAAAGGAGAATCAACGATTGAGCGAACAAAATTTAAAAGTTGATGTCACTGACTTAATTAAAGATTACGGTAATAATCACGTGTTAAAGGGACTTAACTTACAAGTTAAAAATAATGAGGTTGTCTGTATGATTGGCCCATCCGGCTCAGGTAAAAGTACTTTTCTTCGTTGCTTAAACAAACTAGAAGATCCCACTGCCGGCCAGATTGTGATTGACGGACACGATATCTCCAATAAAAATACCAATATGAACCACGTTCGGGAAAAGATCGGAATGGTTTTCCAGCACTTTAATCTCTTTCCTAATCTTACTGTTTTGGAAAACATTACTTTAGCACCAATCGAATTAAAAAAGATGACTAAACAAAAGGCCGAAGCAACTGCTCACGATCTTTTAAAAAACGTTGGCCTAGATGAAAAAGCGAATGCCTACCCTGCCTCCCTATCAGGTGGCCAGGAACAACGAGTTGCGATTGCCCGGGCGTTAGAAATGCAACCGGACATTATGCTATTCGATGAACCAACTTCCGCCCTTGATCCAGAAATGGTTGGCGATGTTTTAGACGTTATGAAAAACTTGGCCAAACAAGGAATGACCATGATTGTCGTAACTCACGAAATGGGATTTGCCAAAGA
Source organism: Loigolactobacillus iwatensis (assembly GCF_003950295.1). Taxonomy (GTDB): domain Bacteria; phylum Bacillota; class Bacilli; order Lactobacillales; family Lactobacillaceae; genus Loigolactobacillus; species Loigolactobacillus iwatensis. The sequence goes on along the minus strand of NZ_RHNP01000037.1, from coordinate 18,285 downwards.
GGTTGCTGATCGCGTTGTCTTTATGGCCGATGGTCACATTATGGAAGAAGGCCGACCAGCTGACCTATTTGATCATCCTAAAAATCCACGCACGCAGGACTTCTTGCGTAAGGTGCTCAACGCGTAAAGTAGTCACTTATCTGCCTGAAACCCACATCCGATAAATGGCACGGTACCACTAAAAAATATAAATAGCGGTTATAACAAAAGTTAGATTTTGTTATAACCGCTATTTTTTGGACCAAAAGATGCTTTCGTTCGGCCCCTTCTTATTAAATTTTTTGTTTAACGATCTGGCAATTAGCCCAAACGAATAATCTTCATAGAATCTTTTGGCGCCAATATCCTGTACAGATGTGTTGCACATGGCTTATTAAGCACATCCTAACACCTCCACAAAAATACTATAGCATATTCATTTTGGACAGTAAGTGTAGATGATAAGGCTTTAATTAATTTTTTTCAAATGGTGCAATTAATGTGCAATCAGCCAGTAAATTCTCATTATTTTCAAGAAATATCAATTATTAATCAAAATCGATAAACTAGAGTGCCATAATTAATGAGAAAATTGATGTGTGTTTTTAATCAAAATCAACAAAAGAATCACCGCTAATTAACGGTGATTCTTTAAAACACGTTGTAATTCGCGATCTTGCTCACGACGTTTAATTGTTTCGCGCTTATCGTACTCATGCTTACCTTTGGCAACACCAATTAAAACTTTAGCAAAGCCGTGTTTTAAATAAACCCGTAGCGGCACCAAAGTAATACCGGCACTACTAGTTGCTACACCGAGTTTACGAATCTCTTTTTTGTGCAACAACAATTTTCGATTACGTAATGGATCAACGTTAAATTGATTACCCTGCGCGTAAGCACTAATGTGCACATTTTCAAGCCAAAGTTCATCACCATGAATCCGAGCAAAACCGTCCTTTAGATTCATGCGACCGGCCCGGACTGACTTGATTTCGGTACCGGTTAACGCAACCCCCGCCTCGTAAGTCTCTAAAATACTGTAATCATGACGGGCTTTTTTATTCTGCGCTAACACGTTATCTTGCTTCTTTTGTTGTTTCGCCACTAGTCTTCACCTCACTACTTAAGGCTATTTTTTTCTGGTTTGCTGACTTTGATTAGTGTGACTGATTCGTGGATGATTGCCACTACCACTAGATTGTGGCCGCCGGCGATTATTACTATTGTGCGTATTATTATTACTACGTCCTTTAGTATTTCGGTTATTACTGTGGTTGCGGTCATTTTGGCCGCGGTGATTAAAGGTACGGCGTGGTTTTGGTCGTTCAACCAAATCGCCGAGGTCACTAGTTGGCGTATTCTCATCGGGCAATAATTTAAAATCAATCTGACTTTGTTCTAGGTCAACGTTAGTCAGCTTAACCCGAACTGCTTGGCCAATGCGGTAAGTACGCTTAGTGTGTTCCCCAACCATTGCTAAATAACTTTCTACAAAGTTATAATAATCGTCATCCATCGTTGAAATATGAACTAAACCTTCAACGGTATTCGGTAACTCAATAAATAAACCAAATTTCGTTACTGAACTGACCACTGCGTCAAACTCTTCACCGACTTGTGGTAACATATATTCACATTTCTTCAAACTATCAGTATCCCGTTCAGCATCAATCGACCGCCGTTCCATCTCAGAACTGTGCGTGGCAATACCATCTAAATCATCACGGAATCTAGCCTGTGCCTCTTCATTCGTGCCGTTTTCTTGGTACCAATGAATTAACCGGTGAACCATTAAATCAGGGTACCGGCGAATTGGTGACGTAAAGTGCGTATAATATTTAGCCGCAATCCCAAAGTGCCCTAATAATTGATCTGCATACTTGGCCTGTTTAAAGCTACGTAACAACATAATTTGAACAACGGGCTGAAGTGGTGAACCATCAATTTTTTCAAGGACCTTTTGCAACATTTTTGGAGTAATGTTTTCAATATCACCCTTGGCAACTACCCCAATATTATTGATGAATTCATAAAACTTCCGCATTTTTTCACTATCCGGCGTTTCGTGTACCCGGTATAAAAATGGCACGTGCATTTTACTATAGTGTTCAGCAACCGTTTCGTTAGCCGCTAACATAAAGGATTCGATCATCCGTTCACTGGTCCCACGCTCGCGCATTTTAATATCAGTTGGCTTACCATTTTCATCTACAATAATTTCTGCTTCAGGTTCATCGAAATCAATGGCACCACGGCGATGACGCATATCACGTAAAATCTTGTGTAATTCGCCCATTACTTCAAACATTGGCACCAAATCAGCATATTCGGACCGAACGACATCATCCTTGTCGTCAAGTATTTGGTTGACCTCATTATAAGTCATTCGAGCAGAACTTTTAATGTAACTTGGAAAAATTGCGCGATCAATGATTTCGCCTCGGGGGTTAACTTCCATTTCGCAGGTCATCGTTAAACGCTCAACTTGGGGATTTAATGAACAAATACCATTTGATAATCGTTCAGGTAACATTGGTAAAACCCGGTCCGTCAAATAAGTACTAGTACCACGATCAAAAGCTTCCTGATCAAGTGCTGTTCCTGGTGTAACGTAATGCGAAACATCAGCAATACTAACACCTAAGTGATAGTTACCATTATCCAATTTCCAAACAACAACGGCATCATCAAAGTCCTTAGAAGAGTCTCCATCAATTGTAACAAAATCTTGAGCAGTCAAATCTTTTCGACCAGTCTTCTCTTCTTCCAATACCTCGGCAGGAATATTGTTTGCTTCTGCCATAACCTCATCCGGAAATTCAGTTGGAATACCGTGACGATAGACAATTGAAAGAATATCAACACCAGGCGCATTCTTGTTACCCAAATCTTGTAACGCAATACCACGCATACTCTTTGGGTACGCCGTACTAGGGTAATTAGTAACGTCAACAACAACCATATCGCCATCTGTTGGGTGAACACCAGCATCTGAGATGTATACTGGTACGTCCTGTAAACTCTTTTGCGTTAAATGAACGTAGCCAAATTGATGTACTTTTTGAACTTCACTAGGTGGAAAACCCGTGAACTCACCAACGACCCGCGTAAAATTACGCTTAGTAACCGCGGTAATCTTTCCTTCTGGTCCTTTTCCACTACCTGGTTGAGCAGCCTTAATAACCTCAGCCTCAACTTCATCGCCATTTAAAGCATAGTTGGTGTTATCGGCCGAAACGTAGACATCTGGCAATTCAGGATCGTAAGAAATAAAACCAAAGCCACGATCGTTAGCGTGAAATACGCCTGCTACTGTTTTTAACTGTTCTGGCATCGCAAAACGACCACTACTATCCGTTCGAATCACTTTTTCCTGCTCAAAACTGGTCAAAGTTTGAACCAATACCTTAAAAGCACTGGCTCCTTGCAAATTTAATCTCTCATTAATTTCTTCAACGGTATAAAAATGTTTCTGATGTTGCTTGAAGAAATTTAAGACTTCCGTTTCAAATAATTCGTCCTTCTTCAAATTAAACCTCTTTCCAAAATACATCATGTATTTTAACTCATTCAAAATTATTTTTACTATCTTATTCGGTTAAAAACCTAAAAAAACCTCCTGCCATAAAAACAGGAGGTCAGTTCACTAGTGCGATGACACGTAAGCTAATATCAAAGATAGGGCAAAAAAGAGAGTACCAAGTACGATAGTTACTTTCTGCATAAAAGCTTCAAAACCACGTGCTTTTTGTTTGCCGGATATCTCTTGAGTCCCACCTGACAGTGCACTTAATGCATCTTGCTGTTTACTAGGTTGCATCAAAACTGCAATGATGATCAACACAGAAACAACAAGTAATAGGGTTAAAATTGTATTGTACACCCTAGTACCTCCTTCGATTAAATCCGTTGTTCGTTATTTATTCTACAAACGAACTTTCATTGCTTTTTATTATACCATTGATTGAAATAGAACAAAACCCAAATGCAAAAAAGTGTACAAAAAAAGGGGCTGGGACAAAAGCCCCTAGCCTCTCATTGTTTCTGAACGTTACCCTAGAACGTGCGCCAAAAGTCTGGGTTCACGTGCCTAACTACGACTAATCGAATAACCATAGTACGGTTATTTGATTAGTCTACGTTACGCAGTAAACCCAAAAACGACTTTTGTCCCACTTCCTTTGTCTAAACCACTCGATCAGGAATAATTTAAACGTGTCTAAAAGGGCAGATTTCTGTTGTAACTAATCCTTTGGAATCGGCACCCTTTGAGACACTCTCTAGTCTTGATAATGAACTAATTCTAGGAATGAATCTGGCTGTAAGCTAGCTCCACCAACAAGACCACCATCGATATCAGGTTGACTCATTAATTCTTTAACGTTAGCTGGCTTCATTGAACCACCGTATTGAATACGAACGTTTTCAGCAGTTGTTTGATCGTATAACTTAGCAACTGTTTCGCGGATTAAATGACAAACTTCTTGCGCTTGGGCAGGAGAAGCAGTTTCACCAGTACCGATTGCCCAGATTGGTTCGTAGGCGATGACAAGTGAAGCAACTTGCTTTGCTGATAAGCCCTTTAAAGCAGCAGTAACTTGTCCAGAAACCCATTCGTTAACTTTGCCGGCCTTACGGGTTTCTAAAGTTTCACCACAGCAGATAATAGGTGTTAAACCATTATCAAATAGTGCGTGAGCCTTTTTGTTGATGTCTTCATCAGTTTCATGGAAATAACCGCGGCGTTCGCTATGGCCAATAATGCCGTAGTTAACACCCATTTCAGCAAGAACTTTTGGTGAAGTTTCGCCAGTAAAGGCACCATTATCTTCGAAATAGTTGTTTTCAGAAGCAATGTGTAAGTTAGTTCCCTTAGCAGCATCTAACAAAGTTTGAAGATCAACTGCTGGAGCACCGATAACGGCTTCTACTTTAGTTGTTTCAGGTAATTTACCCTTGATCCCAGCAACAAATTCTGCTGTTTCTTTAGGGTTTTTGTTCATTTTCCAGTTACCTGCAATAATTGGTGTACGCATAATATGAAACATCCTTTCTTATGTAACAAGAATGGGATCAAAAATTTAATTTTCATCCCAAACTTATCAGTAATTAATGCTTATTTATCAGAAATAGCTGCAATACCAGGTAAAGTCTTACCTTCAAGGTATTCAAGTGAAGCACCGCCACCAGTTGAAATATGAGTCAACTTGTCACCAACGCCTAATTGTTTAACCGCAGCGGTTGAATCACCACCACCAACAATTGTTGTTGCATCAGTTAAAGTCCCTAAGAACTTACCAATTTCAAGTGTGCCCTTAGCGTAATTACTCATTTCAAAGACACCCATTGGTCCGTTCCAAACAACTGTCTTAGCGTCTTTAAGAACATCTTCAAAATTAGCAATTGACTTTTCGCCGATATCTAGAGCCATATAGCCATCAGGAATATCGCCTTCAACGTCTTTGCTAGGTACGTCATTATCAAATTTTTCAGCAACAACGTTATCAACTGGCAAGACCAATTTGTCGCCGGCCTTTTCGATAATTGATTTGGCTAAATCAATCTTATCTTTTTCAACTAATGAGTTACCAATCTTGATACCCTTAGCAGCGTAGAATGTATAAGTCATACCGCCACCAACAATAACCTTATCAGCCTTACTCAATAAATGATCGATAACACCGATCTTATCAGAAACCTTAGCACCACCTAAAATGGCAACAAATGGATGTTTAGGATTATCAACTGCGTTACCTAAGAATTTGATTTCTTTTTCCATTAAGAAACCAGCTGCAACCTTTTGGCCTTTAGCCTTCATTGCAGTGGCAATCCCAACGTTTGAGGCGTGTGCACGGTGAGCCGTACCAAATGCGTCATTGATGAAAATATCGCCTAATGATGCCCAATATTCACCTAATTTAGGATCGTTTTTGCTTTCACGTTTACCAAAATCATTGTCAATATCTTGGAAACGCGTATTTTGCATCAAAAGAACAGAACCGTCTTCCATGCCGTTAATTGCATCTTCAAGCTGTTTGCCTTCGTTAACTGGAACAAAAGTAACCGGTTTGTTCAATGCTTCGCTTAAACGAGTTGCAACTGGTTCAAGGGTTAATTCTTTCTTATCTTCGTCGGTCTTAATTCGACCTAAATGAGAAAGCAAGATTGCTTTGCCACCGTGATCGATAACGTATTGGATTGTTGGTAATGCAGCAACAATACGGTTGTCATCACCAATCACACCGCCTTTAATTGGAACATTAAAGTCAACGCGAATTAAAACTTTTTTATCTTTTACATCTAAATCAGAAACGATTAATTTAGCCATGAAGGATAGCCTCCTAATTTTAATTTTAAAATGAATTTTTATTTGTCTAAATAACGCCACTTACTAAGTGCTCTCATCCTTAGTTAAGTCACATTATTTAGCGATTTTAATTTTATCCGTAAGAGCAACAGAATAAAAAGAAAAAAGGTAGAGGAAGTTTACCTCCCTCCACCTTTTTAAAGATCTTTTAATTACTAAATTAGTTAAACTTTAAATTAAAGAGTAGCGAATTTGAGTAAAGTACGAACCATTTGGCAAGTGAAGCCATATTCGTTGTCGTACCAAGCAACAGTCTTAACTAATTGCTTGTCGCCAGCTGTTGTAACTTCTGTTTGAGTAGGATCGAAGATTGAACCGAATGTAGTGCCGATAACGTCACTTGATACGATTTCATCTGCGTTGTAACCAAAACTTTCGTTACCTTCAGTATGTTTCTTGATTGCTGCATTAACATCATCAGCAGTAACGTTTTTGTCAAGGATAGATACTAATTCAGTTAATGAACCATCAACAACACCAACACGTTGTGCATGGCCTTGTAATTTACCCTTCAATTCTGGGATAACTAAGCCAATAGCCTTAGCTGCACCAGTTGAATGAGGAATTGTGTTAACAGCTGCTGCACGTGCTGCACGTAAGTTACCGCCACGAACTGGGCCGTCAAGTAACATTTGTGTAGAAGTGTAAGCATGGATAGTTGTCATAGTACCAACTTCAAGACCAAATTCTTGGTTTAAGAAGTAAGCCATAGGAGCTAAGCAGTTAGTTGTGCATGAACCAGCTGAAACAATCTTATCATCAGCAGTTAAAACATCATCATTAACGTTGTAAACAACAGTCTTCAAGTCGTTGCCGGCTGGAGCTGAAATCAAGACGCGCTTAGCACCTGCATCCAAATGAGCTTGTGCTTTAGCTTTAGATGTGTAGAAACCAGTACATTCAAGGACGAAATCAACACCATCGTTCTTAACCCAAGGAATATCTTGTGCTTTAGGTTCAGCATAGACACGATATTCTTTACCGTCAACGACGATACCATTGTCAGTAGCGCTAACTTCGCCAGCAAAAGTACCATGTGTTGAATCATATTTCAATAAGTGAGCTAACATAGCAGGTGAAGTTAAATCGTTGATTGCGACAACTTCGATATCATTTGATTTAGCACCAAGTTCGAAAATACGACGGAAAGCCAAACGGCCGATACGTCCAAAACCATTAATACCAATTTTTACAGTCATACTAAAATTTCCTCCTTTAGGAAATAAAAAATTTATTTTAAAGGGTTACCCCTTTTAAAATCAAGTTTGCAGCACCTTCATCAGTGATTAACCACGTTTGTTTAGGTGCTAATTTTGTGTAAGCCTTAATTGCAGCAGCTTTGCTTTGCCCACCTGCAACGGCGACGACACATGGAATGTTTTGTAAGTCACGAAGCTGTAATCCGATCCGTGGAATCTTATAAATAACCCGTCCACTCGCATCGAAAAAATAACCAAAAGCTTCGCCGACAGCATGCTCTTTTTCAAGCATTTTAATTGTAGCTAGTGGCATATTTCGGCGCTTCGCCATCAAAGCAGCCACACCAATACTATGGACCACACTGGCACTTTTGTCAACTAGTGCTAACACGTCTTTAATCGCCGGTTCTTCAAGCAATGGCCGGTATGCACGCTCACTAACGTGTTCCGGAATATACAATACCCGGTACTGTCCACCAGTGTGAAACGCCATTCGCGCACACACCGCATTGGCCTGAATATCAACGGCTTCACCAAGACCACCACGAGCAGGGACAAAAGTGAGATTGCGGTGCGCGGATAATTTTGGGCTCAACGTATCAGCAATTTTTGCCATCGTTGTGCCACCCATCGCTGCAATAATATTATCGCCATTAGGTAATAATAAGTCCAGCGTTTCGCTCACTAACTTTCCCATATCATCCAGAACCTTAGCCTGCTGATCAGAATCGCCAGGCACGATTAGGCAATGATCGATTTGCAACACAGTACTTAATTGCTGCTCCTTAGCGCGAAGACCAAGAAGATTATCCATCACTGCTTCTAACCCTTGAAAAGTTGTTTGCCCCTTTTGAGTCAGCACCATACCAGACTTAGTTACACTGAGTAAATTATGTGCCCGCAAAAAATCTGTTTCCGTTCGCAATACTCGCTCACTCTTACCAATCTTTTGTGCTAAAACTCGGCGACCAACTGGTGCCATCCAATAAATATTCTGGAGTATCTGGTAACGTAATTTGGCGACAAGAATCAAATCAGGCGCTAAGGCTTCAAGCCACGCTAAGTCCTGGTGCATCGCAATCCTCTTCCTTAGTGGGACAATTATCCCCCACTGTGTCATCTAGCGACCCATTACGGCCAAAAAACAAAGTGCACAGTACTTTTTCTGTCCACTTAGACCACAACTCGTATTATAGCAAAACTGATTATGAATGCAAGGTTCTAGCAACGATAATTCTTAGCTTAAAAACCGCCTCAAAAATTACCCTTTTTTTAAAACCGTTTTCTTTTTGAAGATGACGGTATTCCAAGACTTTCACGATATTTCGCAACGGTTCTACGAGAAATTGAAATATTTTTTTCTTCTAAAAGATTTACCAATTTTTGATCCGATAATGGTCGCTTTTTATCTTCATCGTTAACTATTCTTTTTAACTGCTGTTGAACATTATCGGCGGAAAATTGATCCCCTACCGATCCGCCAACTGCGTTCGAGAAAAAGTGGCGTAGTTCAAACACGCCAAAATCCGCCTGTAAATACTTACCATTCACACTTCGACTAATCGTTGATTCGTGTAAATCTAGTGTCTGCGCAACATCCCGTAACATTAGCGGTTGCAGTGGATGATCAGACCGTAAAAAGAAATCAAGTTGGCGTTGAACAATCACCTGGCCAACACGTAAGATAGTATCGCCGCGTTGGACTAAACTCCGCTTCAACCAATCAAATTCTCGTTTCTTTTCCTTCATATAATCGGTTACTTCTTGATCCTTAGTCTGTACCATTTGATTAAAATAATGTTGTTGAAACATTAATCTTGGCCTTCCTGCACGCGTCGGGCTAACACTTAGCTGGTTGTTAGCTTCTTTTTGAACCAATAAATCGGGAATAATGTAATTATTCTGATTTTGTGTAAAAATAGCCCCTGGACTGGGTGACAACGTCTGAATATAATCGAGAATATGTTGAACCTCGGCCAACGTTGTTTGATAACGCTTAGCGATTTTGTCCCAGTTTCGATCAACAAAATCATTAAAACTCTCTTCCAAAACGATATATGCTAAATTAGGTGCAGCATTATCTTCTTGAATTTGTAATAATAAACATTCTTGAAGATTGCGTGCCCCAACACCAGGCGGATCAAGTTGTTGCAATAAAGTTATGGCGTCCAAGAGTTGCAACTGATCGGCGCCCGTTTTTTCCATTGCATCCGTCAAAGAGATTTTTAAATAGCCATTAGAATCAATGTACTCTAGTAAAAATAGGACAAGATCTCGCAGCGGTGTATCCCGCAAAGTTAACCGAACTTGTTGGAGCAAATAATCAAACAATGATGATGGTGTGTCCGGAATTGCGTTCATATAGTTATCAGTCCGATTGCCAGTCAGTGAACTAGCAGTTGTTCCCCCAGAATAATCGGCCTTGAGTTCAATCAATGGATTTTCAAGGCTTTTCTGTTCAAGAAATTTTTGTAACCCATCCACACTGAATTGTAGCATCTGGATTGACTGTTGTAATTGCTGGGTCATAACAAGCTTTTGTACTTGTTTTTGCTGTTGGCTCATCGCCTGTTTTAACGCCATAAAAATTCCTCCCAACATTCTTTTAGATTATACCTTGTGTTTTGAGGATAATTCCGGTAGAATATTCTGTGTTGCTTATGCGCCTGTAGTGTAATGGATATCACGTGAGATTCCGGTTCTTGAGATGGGGGTTCGATTCCCTCCAGGCGCATCAGTTAGGCTGCCTTTGCGGGCAGCCTTTTTTATTATCCAAAATTAAAAATGAGTTGTACCATTAGTAATTATTATACGTTTTCTCTACCTGTGGTACAACGTCATTGCTTTAGAAAAAATTAGCGTTAAATCATTTGACCTTTTCTGACCAATGTACTAAACTGGCATTACACTTAATTGAGTGCTAAAATCATATTGAAATCTAATATTCATCTAGGAGGTCACACTATGTTAGTTCCTACAGTCATTGAACAAACTTCACGAGGCGAACGTTCTTATGATATTTACTCTCGCCTTCTGAAGGATCGAATTATTATGCTTTCTGGTGAAGTTAATGACCAGATGGCCAACTCCATCATTGCTCAGCTTCTTTTCCTTGATGCACAAGATTCAGAAAAAGATATTTCCATTTACATTAATTCACCAGGTGGCGTTATTACCGCCGGCCTCGCAATTTTTGACACAATGAACTTTATAAAATCAGATGTACAAACAATTGCAATGGGTATGGCAGCTTCTATGGCTAGTGTTTTATTAGCCGCTGGTACTAAGGGCAAGCGCTTTGCCTTACCAAATTCGACTGTACTTATCCATCAGCCTTCTGGTGGCGCTCAAGGTCAGCAAACTGAAATTGAAATTGCGGCCCAAGAAATCTTAAAAACACGTAAACGGATGAACCAAATCTTGGCTGATGCTACTGGTCAACCAATTGAAACAATTCAAAAAGATACTGACCGCGATAATTACCTTACCGCTCAGGAAGCTAAGGATTACGGTTTGATTGACAGTATTATGGTCAACCAAAAATAAGCATTAATTAATTGATTGAGGCTGGGACAAAAGTCCTGGCTTCTTTTTGTTTCCGAGCATTACTCTATAACGTGCGCCAAAAGTCTGGATTAACGTGCCTAACTACAGCCAATTTAATAACCATAGTACGGTTATTGAATTGGCCTACGTTACGCAGTAAATCCAAAAGCGACTTTTGTTCCACTCCCACTTTTTTTATACCCGTCCCAAAAAAGTGTTGAACGCAAACTCACTTGGTGATCTTTACCAGCAGTGATCGGCCCAGCACTGAATTAGAAAGTTTTTCACTATAAAAAGCGTGAAATCAGCCGCCATCATTTGCTAGTCCACCGACTAACTACAATAATGACAGCTGGTTCCACGCTTTTTTATTAAGAAACAGCTCTACCTTGCCGTAAATTATCCGCAACTTCATTTAGTTTTCGTAAACGATGGTTGATACCCGATTTAGAAATAGCACCACTAGGCACCATTTCCCCTAACTCCTTCAACGTTATATCGGGATTTCCTAGTCGCAAAACCGCAATTTCTTGCAACTTAGCCGGCAAACTATCTAGGCCGGCAACTGCACTAATAAACTTAATATTCTCAACTTGACGTGTTGCCGCGTCGATTGTTTTATTAAGGTTTGCTGTTTCGCAATTAACTAGGCGATTAACTGAATTTCGCATATCACGAACAATCCGAATATCTTCAAACTTAAGCATTGCATTCGTTGCACCTATCAACTGTAAAAAATCGGCAATTTTTTCTGCTTCTTTAAGATAAACAATAAAACCACCCCGTCGCTCTGTCGTTCGGGCGTTTAGGCCAAATTGATTAATCATGGCGGCAACCTTTTGATTGTGCTCTTCATAAAGTGAGTAAATCTCAAGGTGATAGCGACTTGTTTCAGGATTATTTACTGAACCGCCAGCTAAAAAAGCGCCACGCAAGTAGGAACGAATTTTTTGTTCAGAATTAAGGACTTCCAGCGATGGCAACGTTGATAATGTTGAAATACCATCTAAAATATGCAAATCATTTAAAACTTTATTCGTTCCTTGCTTTAATCTAACAATATAAAGATTATTTTTTTTAAGTTTCATTTTACGGCGAACAATTAATTCACTTTCAACCGCATAATTTTGTTTTAAAAGGGTGTACATTCGCCGAGCAATTGCCGGATTCTCCGTTTGTACATTTAAAATAAATTGGTGATTAAAAATACTTAATGAACCATTCATTCGGATTAAAGCCTCTAATTCGGCCCGAGCGTGTTCCCGGTGCACTTCAAGCGTCGTTAGTTCTTTCTTTACTTCGCTAGCGTAAGAGCTCATTTTATCACCTCAGAAGGTTGTGATGCTAAATGAAGTAACTCATGAGCTACCTTATCACCGTCGTGAAAAACACCATGATCACGTAATTCTAAAAAATCATCGGAAATCACGCGACAACTTAAGTCACGTAAGCCGTGAAAATCATGTTGCACCTGAACCAAATACTCATCGTACTTTTGGTGATCCATATAATTATCCGGAACGGGTTGGGTATTAACCAACACCGTATTAACAAAATTAGCGCCTAAATGCTGGTTTAAGACGCGAACATGTTCAGCATCCGTAAAGTGCTCGGTTTCACCTTTTTGCGTCATAATGTTACAAACGTAGACAACCTGCGCCTTAGTTTGTTTAACCGCTGTACCAACATTCTCGATCATTAGGTTAGGTAAAATACTCGTAAACAAACTACCAGGGCCTAAAACAACAATGTCGGCAGTCATAATCGCATTAATCACTTCTTTAACGGCGTGAGGCTTTTCCTGCCCTACCGCCGAAGTGACCCAAACACGTTCAATTTGCTTCCCGGCACCAGTAATTTCCGCCTCACCAGCAATATCGCTGCCATCAGAAAAATGGGCATTCAAAATCAAAGGATCATTGCTGGCCGGATAAACGTGACCGTCAATCTTCATCATCGTCGACAACTCCTGAACTGCGTCAAAGATTCCTGATTTCATTTCTGATAACGCCGCAATAATTAAATTACCAATTGCGTGGCCAGCAAGAAAAGAATCGTTACTATTAAACCGGTACTGAAAAATATCCAAATAGAGTTGTGGTAAATTCGACAAAGCCGCTAACACATTACGAATATCACCTGGCGGGACAACGTTAACATAGTCACGAATAATCCCCGACGAACCACCGTCATCTGCAACAGTGACAACGGCCGTGATATCAGCGTTGAGCTTGTGTAAGCTTTTGAGGATAACTGGTAAACCAGTCCCACCACCGATCACCACAATTCGTGGCTGTCGATAATTTGTAATGTGCTTGGTCATGAGCGATTCACCGTTTCCTTTCGTTTATTAACGTCGCGGTGGGTGACCTCCACGGCATATTGCTGACCTAAATCAGCCCCTAACCGCTTGGCAATGGCAACAGAACGATGTTGCCCACCAGTACAGCCGATCGCTATCGTCAAATTTGTTTTTCCTTCATTTTGGTAGCCAGGCATAATTGTGTGCAGAAGTCCGCTAAACCGTTCATAAAACTCCTCAGTAGCAGGTTGTTGCATCACGTAATTGTAAACCGGCTCATCTAATCCAGTTAGCGGTTTAAATTCTGGCACGTAATAAGGGTTGGTTAAAAAGCGGACGTCCATCACAATATCGGCGTCAATTGGCAAACCGTACTTAAAGCCAAACGATATAACTTCAATGTGAAAAGTCGCCACATCTTTTAATTTAAAATTCTCGAATAATTTCTCACGTAATTCCCGAGGCGTTAAAGTGGTTGTGTCCACGACTAACTGCGCGCGCTGCTTAATTTCATTTAGCAACGCACGTTCTTTGGAAATACCGTCCATTAGTCGGCCTTCCATTGCAAGTGGGTGTGAGCGTCGTGTTTCTTTATACCGGGAAACTAGCTCTTCATCCGAAGCATCTAAGAAAAGAATCTTCGTGGTGACAAAACTAGTGTTATCCAAATTGGCCAACATATCGTTAATTTCATCGTAAAAAGCACGTGATCGCAAATCAATTACTAAAGCAATCTTAGTGACCTTACCCGATTCTTTAACCAATTCCCAAAATTTAGGAAGTAAACCAGGTGGCATATTATCAACACAAAAATAGCCTAAATCTTCAAAGCTTTGCATTGCAACGGTTTTGCCTGCACCGCTCATACCAGTAATAACAACTAAATTTAGTGCATCAGCCATTTTAACGCTCCTCTTTAAATTTGCTCAAATTTTAATTTATTTGTATGTTTCAATACTAACATACCGGGCGTGTCATGCATAGTAACTAATCTTACTGCTTTCGAGCGAAGGCAATCATTAAATAATTTAGCCCAAAAAGCAAGAAATAAATACTCACCATGAAACTAAGTGAAACCATCGATAATAGTGGGTTTAAAACTAATATAATCGCAAAAATAATTCCTAAAATATCAAGGATCACCGATAGCCAATAATAACCGGTACCGAATAGTCGTAGATGTCGCGCCGTTATGAGTCCATTAATCGAATCAATCAAGAACCAAAAAGCAAACAAGTAACTTAATACCAATACGCCCGTTGCAATGTGGGCCAAGAAAATGAAACCAATGACGATATCCAAAATTGCAATTACCAAACTAACCCGTGCTAGTTGACCAATTGTTTCGCGCATGGCCTGATAACTCGATAAAGTGGTCACCCCCCGTACAATTGCGCTGATTGCAAAAATAATGACAATACTTGATAAAGCCAGTCGTGGTGCGACGGTAACAAAGTAAGCAGCAATCAAAAAGATAATTCCTGTAATTAACTCTGACCAGTCAAAGCCCCATTGACGTTTTTTACTAAACATTTTCAACACCCCTTTCAAGTTAATTAAATGATAGTGGTTTCTGCGTAAAAGTGCAATTTTAACCAAAAAATCTGATTCGACAAAGTACATCGAATCAGATAAATAAATGCAGCTAGCATTGGGGAAAATTAATTTTCTTTGCTTGCGAATACTTTTAAGGAGACTAGGACAAAAGTCCTAACCGTTTACTATTCCCAAACATTACTCTAAAACGTGCGCCAAAAATCTAGGAGGCACAACTAATCCATCTTAAGTAGCGCTTTAGCCGCAGCTATTTGGCGTTTAATTTGTTTAAATCCGGTTCCGCCTAAAGAATTACGCCGTTCAACCGCAGTTTTTGGATCAAGTGCGGTATAAATATCGGCCTGAATTAATGGTGATATTGCTTGATAATCGGCCAAACTAACGTCCTTTAAGTATTTGTGTTCCTTGATACATTTCAACACTAGCTCCCCAACTAACTCATGTGCTTGCCGGAACGGTAATCCCTTGCTTGCCAAATAGTCGGCTAATTCAGTCGCATTAGCAAAATCATGCGTTGTTGCGTAGGCCATTTGTTCTTTTTGGACTTTTAAGGTTTCCAACATCCCGTTAAAGACCGTCAAAGATTGTTCAACCGTGGTTACCGCGTCAAACATACCCTCTTTGTCTTCTTGAAAGTCCTTATTGTACGCTAACGGTAACCCCTTCATAACAGTTAGGAGACCCATTAAATCACCGTAAACCCGGCCCGTTTTACCTCGAATTAATTCGGCCATATCTGGGTTCTTTTTTTGCGGCATAATTGAGCTGCCCGTCGAATATGTGTCATCCATCTCTAAATAGTGAAATTCTTGGCTATCCCAAAGCACAATTTCCTCGCAAAAGCGCGATAAATGCATCATTAGTTGCGCACAATTACTGAGAAATTCTAAAATAAAATCACGATCACTGACCGCATCAAGACTATTTTGGTAAACAGCCCCAAAGCCTAACTGTTCAGCAGTATAGTCCCGGTCAGTCGGAAAAGTTGTTCCTGCCAAGGCCGCAGCACCAAGTGGTGACATATCTGTGTGCTTTAAATTAAATTCGAAACGATCATAATCACGCTTGAACATTTCAAAATAAGCCAATAAATAATGCGCGTAAGAAATTGGTTGCGCGTGTTGCATATGGGTGTAACCTGGCATCAGCGTTTCGACGTTATCCGCCGCCTTTTTTACAACGGTTTCTTGTAACTGCTTAATGAGCGGCAAAATTTTGTTAAGGTGCTTCTTCAAGTAAAGGTGCATATCAACAGCAACTTGGTCATTACGACTACGAGCCGTATGTAACTTACCGGCGACAGGACCGATTAAATCGGTCAATAATTTCTCTAAGTTCAAGTGAATATCTTCATTTTCAATAGAGAAATGTAGTTCCCCCGCCGCCAACTTGGTCTGCAATTGATGCAAGCCAGTTGTGATTTGGTCGGCCTCATCGGCTTTAAGAATTCCCGTCTTTTTTAACATCGCCACGTGAGCCAGTGACCCAATTAAATCTTCTGCGGCCATTTTCTGGTCAAAATCAATCGAGGCGCCAAACGCCTGAACATATTTACTTGGTTCCGCTGTAAAACGGCCACCCCATAATTGATGATTTTCTGCCATAGTTATCCTCCTAAAATATACTCGATTACCTTAAAGTAGCTCTGATATTTTTCTTAGTCTATTTACAAGCTACTAAATAATAAAAATTGTACTTAGATCTATCTTAATGTAAATTCAATAAAAAAACGAACCAGATTAAATGTAACCACTATTTAACAATAGTTGAACCAACAAAAAAGAGCTAGGATAAGTTCATTCTGCTCCCAACTCTTTTTGCTTTGCGTTAGTCTTTTGCTTTTTCCTGAACCTGAGTATAAACCTGAGTTGGTAGACCCCATAACTTGATGAAACCTACAGCAGCATCTTGGTCGAAGGTATCAGAAGAAGTGTAAGTAGCCAAATTCTTATCGTATAGTGAATATGGTGATTTACGTCCTTCAACAGTTGCGGTTCCCTTATATAGCTTTACACGAATTGTCCCTGTAACAACCTTTTGCGTCGTCTTTAAGAAGGCAACCAGTGCTTTGAAAAGTGGTGAGAACCAAAGGCCATTATAAATGGTATTGGTCATTTGACCTTCAATTGTTGGTTTAAAATGAGCCAAATCACGTTCAAAGGTAAGATCTTCTAATGCCTTATGAGCCTTAATCAAAACCATTGCAGCAGGTGCTTCATAAACTTCACGGGATTTGATGCCAACCAAACGATTTTCAATGTGATCAATTCGACCAACACCATGTTTGCCAGCTAACTTGTCTAATTTTGCGATTAAATCAACTAAATTCAATTGCTCACCATCTAAGGTTACTGGAACACCCTGTTCAAAACCGATTTCAACGGTCGCCGGTGTATTGGGTGCGTCTTCAACGGCATTAGTTATCGCGTAAGCATCAGCAGGTGGTGTGACCCATGGATCCTCAAGCACACCAGCCTCGTTAGCCCGGCCCCAAAGGTTTTGGTCAATTGAATAAGGGCTATCTAAGTTAATTGGCACTGGAATATTATGTTCTTTAGCATAATTGATCTCTTCTTCCCGTGACCATTTCCAATCTCGAACTGGTGCTTCAATCTTCATTTCTGGTGCTAAAGCCCGAATTGCAACTTCAAACCGAACTTGATCGTTACCCTTACCGGTACAACCATGGGCGATGGCCGTGGCCCCTTCCTTGTGTGCCACTTCAACTAATTTTTTAACAATCAATGGCCGGGATAATGCAGAAACTAGCGGGTATTCACCCTCATACAAAGTGTGTCCCTGCAAGGCAATCAAAGCGTAATCGGCTGCAAATTCGGCGCGGCAATCCAAAGTATAAGAAGCAATTGCACCCATCTTCAAGGCCTTTTCTTTAATAAAAGTCATGTCTTTGCCAACTTCACCAACATTAATACAAGTCGCAATCACATCGTAACCTTTATCGATCAACCATTTAATTGCAACTGACGTATCAAGTCCACCTGAATATGCTAAAACAATTTTTTCCTTTGCCATCAATTATCTACTCCTTTAACGTTAAAAATAATTAGGTTATTGCTTGGTTTCCACCAGTCTCTAATGTTATTTATTTTGCTTTCATTAGTTTCTAACCTTTACGATGATATTAGCATATACCCTTATTCAGTTTAATGCAACTTTTTTATATAATTATTCATAAAAAAGTAACATATACCCCTTATTGTGTATATTTCTCATTTTGTTAACCATAAAATGATTACAAAAACTGACTAACATTAGTGGTGAATCATAATTCGACGGAATTATGATTCACCACTTTTATATTCTGTTAAAGT
>NZ_RHNP01000036.1 GCF_003950295.1 Loigolactobacillus iwatensis | reverse complement strand
AGCTCTTTTTCTGCACAAAAATCCTGTTAATAGTTTACCATTTGTAAACTATCAACAGGAAAAAGTATAGAGCCCAAAATTTTATTGCAATCGATTTCGCGATAGCATATGATTTATTCCGAGGAGGAAATTATATGAAGACAAAGGGTAGAATCTGGCATTATTTATTAATATTCGGTATTTTCGCTACAGCTTTAGGCATTAGTGCACCATCGGTCAATGCCGCTAAAACATATTATGCTCAGCATGATGACACACAAAAGACGGCTGGGCCACGGGTTTTTGTTAGCCCACACTGGGTGAACCAAGTTATACATAATAAAACGGACGTTAAGGATTACAAAGTAATTGAGGCGTCTTATGGGAATGACAGTACTTTCAAGAAAGGCCACATTCCTGGATCAATGCACGTTAATACCAATTCAGTTGAATCAGAAGCCAATCAATGGAATTTACTATCAGCAGAACATATTAAGCAAGTTTTATTGAAACGTGGTGTTACTAGTAAGACTACGTTGATTGTGTACTCTGCAGATACGAATGCTGCCTCGCGGGTTGCTTTTGCGGCTCTTTGGACGGGTGTTAATAACGTCAAAGTTGTTGATGGTGGTTATAACGGCTGGAAAAAGAGTGATTTTACAGTTCAAAAAGGTGCAGCTAAATCCGTTAAAGCAGCAAGTGATTTTGGTGTAAATGTTCCGGCCAATGCTAAGTATGAAGTTAAGTTACCTGCCGAAGTTTTGAAACAAAAGAAAGCTGATCCTAACTTAATTCTAGCAAGTACAAGATCATGGCCTGAATTTACGGGTAAGATCAGTGGTTATTCTTACATTAAGGATAAAGGTGAACCTAAAGGTGCAGTTTACGCTAAATCAAGTAAGACCAGTGCTGACGCGGCCTACTTATTGAATAAAAATGGCACCGTTAAAACGGCGGACCAAGTTTTACCTGCATGGGAAAAATGGGGTATAAAACCAACAAGCAATATTGACTTTTATTGTGGAACTGGTTGGCGTGCCGCAACGGCCTTCTTAATTACTTATCAAGCAGGCTGGAAAAACGTTCATGTTTATGATGGCGGTTGGTATTCTTGGGACAAAGCGCACAAGAAGGAACCGGCCAAGTATCAGGTACAGGTTGGCGATCCACGTTCTAAGAGTGTCAAAATATTGAAATAAATAGTTTTAAACGAATGAGCTATAACAGAAATAATTTGTTATAGCTCATTTTTTTGAAAGGAAGCTTGTTTATGTGTGAGCGTAGCATAGCGGTGGTTTCGCATTGTATTTTAAATCAAAACGTGGTGGTTCACGGTTTAGAGCGCGCAGTAGGAGCTTTTCCATTCGTGAAGAATATTCCTGAAAAAATTGGGTTAGTACAACTGCCTTGTCCAGAATTTTTAATTTTAGGCCCGAATCGACCTTCAATGACCTATAAGGATTATCTTGAAATTAACGATTACCGGCAAAAATGTGGTCAGTTGTTGGCGTCAACTATTTTGGAATTGAAAGGCTATCAGAAAGTCGGAATAAAAATTATTGGATTGATTGGTATTGCTCAGAGCCCTAACTGCGGTATTACTGGCCAACGGGGGGTATTCATGACCGAATTCTTACGTTTATGTCAAGATAATAATATTAAAATGCCATATATCGAAGTACCTATTGATTATCCAGAAGATCATCAGTTTGAAGAAAAAGTTAATTTATTTTTGAAGGGAGATCATTAAATTGCAAATTACTAAAACAAAGATTTTAGTGTTTTGTGCTTTTGCTGCCATATTAAACGTTGTGCTAGGTGAAACAGTAGAGATGTTACATATTCCATTGTTATTCTTGGACACCATTGGAACTATTTATATTGCTGCTAATTTTGGAATTCTTTACGGCAGCCTTACTGGATTAGTAACTAATCTTTTCATGGTGGCCTTTAGCGGAATTTTAGAATTTCCATTTGCTTTAGTTAATATTGCTGTAGCAATTGTTGTTGGTTTGATGGCCAAAAGGGGTTTTGGTTTAAAGACTGCAATTATTACTGGTATTATTTTATCAATTGTCGCGCCTGCGATTGGAACCCCAATTCGGCTGCTCTTGTATGGGGGATTTACGGGATCAGGAACGGATTTATTGATTTTTACACTTAAGGCATCTGGTAAGTCGCTACTATCATCGACTTTTATTGGGACAGTAACGGGTAATTTTGTTGATAAAATTCTTTCCTGTGTTTTAGTTTCTGTTTTAATGAATAGCCCACGATTTTCCAGAATGGCGAGCTTTAAATGACCTTTACAAATCTAATGAAAATTTAATTTTAAGAGTTAATATTATCTTTAAATAAGAATTTAATGAAAACATGTTTTGTAATCACTAGGCAGACGGTTTAAAAAGTCTTGTTACTTTTTGTAAGGATTGTGAATTGAGATACTATTAGAAATAGTCTAATGAAAAGCGGTTACATTGCTTTTATTCATGAAAAATATTTCTTTTGTTAATCTAGATAGTATGTTAATATGTAGTTGCCTAAATAAAGTTATCACAACTTAATTTAAGTAGTTATTAATATAAAGATTAGTTATCAGTTGATTTTTTAGCGCTAGTAAGTGAAATTCTTTTTGTAAGTTGATAAAATCACAAATAGATTGAACGCATAGCACAGTGTATTCATAAACTTATTAACAATAAATTCTCCGCTGATTAATTAATCAATTTAGAGGAGGTTAAAAAGTATGTCGATTACGGTTGAAATGGCAAAGGAACATGCAGACGATCCTGCAGTACTTTGTTGCCGTCGTGAAGGAGGAAAAGTGCTTGAGGCTGCTGATTTTGAAGACCCAACACTTTTCGATGATTATGTTGATTCTGGTTTATTAACTATTCCGGAAAATGCCTTGAAATTAGGGCAAGCAGTTGGTGCTAAATTATCTAAAACAACGGATGCATTAATTCCGCTAACACCAGATAATACTGAGGATATTCAAGAAATGGCTGACGACAAAGCTGATGCAGCAGATGATACTGCCGATGATGCCAGCGAAGTAGAACAAACGGCACAAACGGCTTCTGTAACACCGACAGTTCAGTCGACAGCAACTTCTAACGATCAAAGTCAGATGCTCAAGTTATCTATCAGTGAAGGTAAAGGAATAGACTTACAAATCCCTTTATCATTAATGCAGGCCCAAGGAGCTAATACTAGCACAGCTAAAAATGTTGGTGCTGCTTCGACAACCGGACCTGCAGCAACAGATGATTCCGATGAAGTACCTGCAAAAGTTGTTCGTAAGTTAACCAAAAAGCACTTCAAAATTGATAAAGTTGTTTTCGGTGATGAAACAAAAGTTGACGGAACAACATTACAATTACGCAACGAGAAACAATTATGCGCTGATGCGGTTGAAACTGAAGACTTAGTTAAAGACATGGACATCGAAATTATTACGCCTGATAAGTATCATGAATACAGTGATACGATCATGGACGTTCAGCCCATTGCTACTAAAGAATCAGGGGACC
The DNA here is from genome assembly GCF_003950295.1 of Loigolactobacillus iwatensis. Lineage (GTDB taxonomy): Bacteria > Bacillota > Bacilli > Lactobacillales > Lactobacillaceae > Loigolactobacillus > Loigolactobacillus iwatensis. The sequence goes on along the minus strand of NZ_RHNP01000036.1, from coordinate 28,775 downwards.
TAGGCTCTGGTGTTACTCGAGTACTTGATGGTGTTGTCATGGTTCTTACTGGGACTGATGAAAATGGTGTTCAAATTGGCGAATTTGGTTCTTCAGAAGGTCCGCTTGATGAAAATATCATGTGGGGTCGCCCAGGTGCAGTTGATAAGGGCGAAATCATGATTAAAGTCCGTTTGACCATTGAAGCAGGTACTAATCGTGAGCGTCGTGGACCTTTGGCAGCGCATAAGGCAACAGACATCATTACTGAAGAAATTCGTGAAAGCTTGAAAAAAGCTGACGATAATTTAGTTACTATGGCTGAAGATTTAGTTCAAAAACGTCATCCAAAGCAAAAGCGTGTGTTGATTGTTAAGGAAATCATGGGCCAAGGTGCAATGCATGATAACTTATTAATGCCAGTTGAACCTGTTGGTACACTTGGTGCAAAACCTAACGTTGATCTTGGTAATTTACCAGTCGTACTTGCGCCAACTGAATTACTTGATGGTGGTATTCATGCATTAACGTGTATCGGACCGGCGTCAAAGGAAACTTCTCGGCATTACTGGCGTGAACCATTAGTTGAAGAGGCAATGAAGGATGACGATATTGATCTTGTTGGTGTTGCCTTAGTTGGTTCGCCACAAGAAAATACGCAAAAATTCTATGTTTCTAAACGCTTAGGCATGATGGTAGAGGCTATGAATTTAGATGGCGCCATTGTAACAACTGAAGGTTTTGGTAATAACCATATCGATTTTGCATCACACCTTGAAGAAATTGGTAAACGCGGTGTATCAGTTGTTGGGGTAACTTATTCGGCCGTTCAAGGGCAACTAGTTATTGGTAATAAATTCATGGATGCAATGGTTGATAATAATAAATCACGCCAAGGCATTGAAAATGAAATCTTATCAAACAATACACTTTGTGAAGAAGACGCTATTCGGGCATTATCAATGCTTCAAACTAAAATGGCCGGTGGATCAATTAAAAAGGCTGAACATCATTGGAATCCAAATGTTAAGCAAAATAATGTAGAGGCCATTGAAAAACAAACTGGGCACACTGTTAAATTAGTTAAGAACGAACAATCATTACCAATGAGTAAAAAACGACGTGATATTTATGAAAAGGATGAAGATTAATGGCTTCTGATGAATCTTTTTCCAGTGAATATGACAAATTAAATTATCCTTCTACTGAAACCGTGTGGGAAGGTGTCATCGTTGAGGTAACTGGTGCCAGTGTCATTATGGATTTCAAAGGACGAATGGGCCGGTTGGAAGTACCTAAGCGAATGGTTATTTCACAATACGAATTAAAAGTAGGCCAAGAAGTAGGATTTTTAATGTCTTACCCAGAGGTACTATCAGAACAACCAAATGAAAAATATCTTGGGGCGTTACATGCCTATCAAGAACGAATGAAAGTCATTCAAAAAGAAACACAAGAAAGAAAAACAAAAGAAAAGGAGCAATCAAAATGAGTTTAGAAAAGATTGATGGTTTACAATCCGAAATCTTTGTACCAATCACACCTAAACCCGTATTTACAAAAGTAACTAAGCCATTAAAAGATATGTCTGTTGCTATTGTGACAGCTGCAGGTGTCCATTTGAAAACAGATACTCCTTTCAATTTAGCTGGTGATACAAGTTTCCGTGCCGTACCAGGTACAGCTAAAGATGAGGAATTAATGGTTTCACATGGTGGTTATGATAATACGGATGTAAACCGTGACATTAATTGTATGTTTCCGATTGACCGTCTTCGAGAATTAGCTGATTCAGGCTATATTAAAGCGGTTGCCCCAACAATGTATACTTGTATGGGCGGCGGTGGTGACGTAAAAGTTTTCACCGAAAAGACTGGTCCGGAAATTGCTAAAAAATTGTTGGATGAAAACGTAGATGCTGTTGTAATGACTGCTGGTTGAGGAACTTGTCATCGAACTGCCGTGATCGTGCAGCGAGCTATTGAATCTGTCGGGATTCCTACAATTATTATTGCAGCTTTGCCTCCAGTAGTACGTCAACAAGGAACACCTCGTGCAGTTGCACCTCGTGTACCAATGGGCGCTAATGCGGGTGAACCACATAACGTAGAAATGCAAACTGGTATTTTGAAAGATACGTTAAAACAACTAGAGGAAATTGATCAACCGGGTAAGATCGTACCATTACCGTACGAGTATATTGCTCAGATCTAAACAATCTGGTTTGTGGGAAGAGGCTGTTTTCGAATAGCCTCTTTTTTATTTTTCTTAAAGAAGGGATTTTAAATGTCTGAAGATACGCTTAAAATAAAGGCCTTTTCAGTAAAAGACATTGTATTCGACACTAAATATCGTTTTACGAACGGTCATTTAGCGATCCCAGAGACAATATCCACAAGCTTACCCGCTAATTTTGAATCAATCACCATTCGAATTGTTAAGCCACATCATTTAGATGTCCAAACTAATACGATTATGGATATTTGCCCAATATCGACTAAAGTTCTTGGCAAGGTTGGCGATGGGATTACTCACACGCTAACTGGGGCCTACTTCCTCATTACCGGGGCAGATACGACCGGTATCCAATTACATGATTTTGGTGCATCTAATGGGTTATTAAAAGATAAAATATCACTAGGGAAGGCTGGAACTCCAAATGAAGACGATTATATGATCTTTTTTGATGTTTTGCTTAAACCTAATTTCTCTTTTGATCGGCAACTGGTAACAACTATTTTTACATTGGCGGATCAGTATTTACAGCCAATTAGGAATATTTTAAAAATGATTAATGGTCGTTACGCTGACGAGACCCATGAATATTCTAATGAGTCTCATCCGGGAAAACCTAAAGTCGTTGTTGTCAAAGAAGTGGCCGGTCAGGGAGCAATGTACGATAATTTGCTTTTTCCAGATGAACCTAGTGGTATGGCTAATGGTGTGTCAATTATTGATATGAATAATTTTCCAGTTTTGTTAACGCCAAATGAATATCGTGATGGCGCTATTCGCGCGATGGTATAACCATTAAAAAGGTGTGATTTCTATGGGTGTTGGTCCATCAACTAAAGAAACAACGTTACATCATTTTCGTGATCCACTAGTAGCAGTTTTTGGCGATGATCCTGATATTGACTTTCAAGGAGTTATCGTTGTTGGAACACCACAAGATAATCTTTTAAAAAATTTAGTTGGGAAAAGAGTCGCTAAATGGCTACAAGCGATGAGAACAGATGGTGCAGTAATATCTGCAGATGGCTGGGGTAATTCTGATGTGGATTTTATGAATACAATGTCAGAGATCGGCCATGTTGGTATTTCAGTTGTTGGTTTGAAATTTATTGGAACGCAGGCAACGTTTGTTGTCACTAATGAATACACGCCCTTTGTATTAGACATTAATAAATCAAAAGCGGGTATTGAGACAACTGTGGTTGGAGAAAATAATCTTGATTTACGTGATGCTAATAAGGCATTGGGCTTTCTAAAATTAAAAATGCGTTCAGATTTAAAAACAAAATAAGCGTAATTTAACGAATAGTTAAATTGTGAATATTGGAGGTAAGGTTATGAAGTTATCACGAATGTTATCAGGTATTGATACACATACTGCTGGTGAAGCAGCACGGATTATTACGGGTGGTATTCCTAAGTTGGTCGGTAAAACAATTGCTGAAAAAAAACAATATTTAATTGATCATAAGGATACTTTACGTACTTCATTAATGTTAGAACCTCGTGGGCATAACGAAATGTTTGGGGCCTTTTTAATTCCGGCAATCAGTGATGAAGCCGATTTTGGTATTATTTTCATGGATACAGGTGGCTATTTAAACATGTGTGGTCATAATACAATCGCTGCTGTTACAGCAATTGTTGAGACTGGGATGGTCGATGTTAGTGAAGATGACCGTGAAAAAGAAGTTGTCCTAGAAGCACCAGCGGGTATTATCAGATGTGTTGCTCATATGAGTGAACCATTTAAGGTTGATAGCGTTTCATTCAAAAATGTTCCTGCATTTTTGTATAAGCGTGACGTAACAATTAACGTTCCTGATATTGGTGCAGTAAAGCTTGATGTTTCCTTTGGTGGCAGTTTCTTTGCAATTCTACCCATTGCAGAAATTAATCGAAAAATCGAATCAAATAATGCCTCAGAACTTGCTAATGTTGGTATGAAGATTTTACGAGCGGCTAATGAACAAATTAAGGTTCAACATCCAACGATGAGCTACATTAATTCAATTGATTTGGTGGAAATGTATGGCGAACCAAAAGATGACGATGCAACAATGCAAAACGTTGTTGTCTTCGGTGACGGTCAAGTTGATCGCTCACCTTGTGGGACGGGAACAAGTGCAAAATTAGCTACTTTATACGCAAAAGGTGAAATTAAAATTGATGAACCTTTTGTTTATGAAAGTATTCTAAGAACGAAGTTTAGAGGGCGTGTTGTTGAAGAAGCTAAGGTTGGAGACTATGATGCTGTTATTCCAGAAGTCACTGGATCAGCTTATATCACAGGGTTTAATACCTTCTTATTTGATCCACGTGATCCATTGTCAAATGGATTTGAATTGAAATAATAAGGGGGAATTAGAATGTCGATGACTTTAGTGGTACAAATTTTACTAGGTATTTTATTGGTCTATTTCGCCATAATTTGGGTTCATGATTTGGCGAAAAACCGGGATAAATTAAATGATGGTAATGTGTTCGTGGCCGGAGGAATTGGGTTTGTTACTAATTTCTTCGATGCGCTTGGTATTGGTAGTTACGCGCCAACGACCATGTTCTTAAAATTAACAAAGTTTTTGAAATCGGACAAATTGTTACCGGGTACTTTAACAATTGCTTGTTCTATTCCCGTACTGGCCGAGGCTTTCTTATTTATTACTTCGGTTAAGGTTAGTGGCGTAACTTTGCTTTCATTGGTTATTGCTTCTACAGTGGGCTCGTTTCTTGGGTCAAAGTTCATTTCACGTTTTGATGAGAAAAAAATTCAAATCATTATGGGCTTTGCTTTAATTCTCACTGCAATTTTGATGTTTCTATCGAATACTGGTTTCTTGGCTGCCTTAGGTAGCGGTAATAAGGCAACTGCTTTAGTTGGTTGGAAACTGGTTGTTGGTATTATTGGTAACTTTATTTTAGGTGCCTTAATGACAGCAGGTATCGGTCTGTACGCGCCATGTATGGCAATGATCTATTTGTTAGGTTTAACACCAATTGCGGCATTTCCAATTATGATGGCTTCTTGTGCAGCATTAATGCCGGTTGCTAGTCGTGAGTTTATTCGTAAGGGTGATTATAATCGGATTGCAACAATTGGTATTACGATTGGTGGTGTAGTTGGGGTCTTTATCGCCGTTAAACTTGTCAAGAGCTTAAATATCAAGGTTTTAACTTGGTTGGTCATTATAGTTGTTACGTACACTGCAATTACAATGTTAGTTCAAGGCTTTAGACATGCTCCTGAGGAAGACACACCAATTGAGCATTAATTAAGTATTTATTATTTATAAGGGACCAGTAATTTTGCTGGTTCCATACATAAGAATTTCTAGAAAAGCAGCACATATTAAAAAGGGTATTAAATCACATAATATATAGGAGTGAACAAAATGAAGAAGAAACAAATTTTTATCAGCGTAATGACGGCTTTACTATTGGTATTAGGAATCGGGTTCTCACTATCATCGAATAGTCAGGCGGCTACTAAATCTGTTGCTGGGTTAACAACAAGTAAACCAATTAAGTATGATAAGCAAAAGAAGGAAATAACAATCTTGACAACCGTTAACGGAACTTATCTGACACAACCAACGCGCCATGTTATTGTCAACGTTGACGGTTCTAACGGAAATAAATCATTGTTAAAAACTGAAGCAACACCGAAAGCATTTTACCAAGACCTTAAAAAAGTTGGTGCTAAGGCCGGGAATAATTTAACTGCAAAGTCCAAGGCCGGTTCAAAAATTAAGGGAAGTAGTCTAGCAGTTTATTTCCTAATTAATGGCAAACGCGTTAAGGCTGAAAAAGCAGTACAAGTTAATGGTAAGAACGTAAAGAACTTGGACTTTAAATTTGGTGGCAATATGACAACAAATAATAAAATGAAGACTGGCTGTGTACTTTGTTTTGACAGTTGCCCAGTAGGAATTGCTTCAGGTGCTAAATATGGTTTCCAATACGGCGAACATTTTACTGGTAAATCAAGCGTCTTACCAAAGGATGGTTCACAACTTGCTGTAGTGATCAAAGTGAAATAAGTAAAATTATCAAGAGAGTAGGGTACGATGATGACGAGATTGCGAATTCTTTATAACGGTGTTGTCATTGGGATATTGTGTGCACTGTTAGCATGGCAATCAACTTGGTTACAAATGCGAATTTCATTAGGTTGGTTGATACCGGTAGTTACGGTATTGGTATATTGCTGTTATTTGTTTTATGGTAAGCATCTACAACAAAATTGGGCGATTTTTCGTTTTTCGGAGACGCTCATAATTTCTGCTGTTTCCTTTCTGTTACTGTTGGCCATTTACCAGTGGCATCCGTTAAGTGTTGTTTTAGGGGAAACAGTTCGTGAGTTATTTAATGCGGACTGGTCACTTTCAGTGACCGCCGGAAGTGTATTTGTACTATTAATTATCTGGCTATTGGTCCTTGTGCTAGATAGTTATCGGCACCCGGTACCTAAATTAAACCAAGGTGACCAAATCACTAAATTAACACTACAAAGTAAAATTAGTTTAGGTGTTACTATTGGGTTCATTATTTTATTGATTGCTGGGTATTATTTTATTCCAGGGTACCGACATTTTATTGATACGGTCAGCGTCATGTTGGCCAAGTTAGATATCAAAGCACTTCGGAATTATATTGCTGGATTTGGTATTTGGGGCCCGTTAATTTCAACATTTTTAATGGTTTTTCAATCAATTCTTGCTCCTTTACCGGCGTTTGTCTTAACATTTGCGAACGCGTATCTTTATGGCTGGCTATTTGGTGCGGCGCTTTCCTGGTTCAGCGCTATGTTAGGGGCATTGCTATGCTTTTATATTGCCCGGGGAATTGGCCGACCATTTGCCGAAAAAATAGTTACCAAAAAGGCTCTGGCCAAAATGGATGGTTTCTTTAATGAGTATGGCGACTACACGATTATTGTGTTGCGTCTATTACCGTTTGTTTCCTTCGATGAAGTCAGTTATGGCGCTGGTTTTACTGATATGAAGGTTGGTAAATTCTTAATTGCAACTGGAATTGGCCAACTGCCGGCGACGATTGTTTATTCCTTTGTTGGTGGCAGTCTGGGTGGTAGTAAATTGATGCTGTTTATGGCATTGATAGCAGTTATTTTATTGGTTGTTGTGTCGTTGTTTGTTCGTAAAATATTACAAAAACGACAGGCAAAAAAGAAAACAGGTGTCCCGAATGATCAAGTATAGTGAAGAAACAGTTGCAAAGGCCCAATATATTGCTGATACCTGCTCGTCTTGTCGCCGTTGCATGCGTGATTGTATGTTTTTACGGCAGCAAAAAAAGGCACCGGATAAGATTTTCGGCGACTTTGTTGCAACCGGCGAAATAGATCCACTTGTTCCGTACAGTTGTGAGCTTTGTCATCATTGCACAATAGTTTGTCCGTATAAATTGGAAATAGCGGATGCATTTTTAGCGATTAGACAGGATTTAATTGTCCAAAACAAAGGCCGGTTACCGCTGGAGCAATTACGTGGTGTCCGCTTTCACCAAATTTTTTCTAATTTTAGGTTATTTACTTATACAAGGAAGGGGTAAACAGAATGCGAATGGGATTTATGGCAGGATGTTCTTTGAGTGCTTATTGCCCAGAATATGTGGGTAAAACAGTTACTTACTTAAAGAGCTTTTACCCAGATCTATCAGTTATCCAACAGTGCTGCGGGAAACCGCTTTATTATATTGGTGAGCAAAAAAAGTTTGAAAAAAAGTTCAATGCACTAGTTGATACAATTGAAGATTGCGAAGTCGATGAAATGATCATGGCTTGCCAAGGCTGTCTAAGCATGATTCGTAAGACGGATAGAGTGAAAAGTGTGTCACTTTGGACAACGCTAGACCAAATTGGTTTACCAAAAGAAGCCATTGGTAAGGCTGCTTCTAGTGACATGGTATTTACAATCCAAGATTCGTGTCCGACCCGTCATGAAACAGACATTCATCAGGCCGTAATTCATATTTTGCGTGAATTGGGTTACACGGTTAAGCTTGCTAAATTGTCTGGCGAAAAAACGTTATGCTGTGGTTTAGGTGGCATGTGCGGGGTCACTAATCCTAAATTAGCTAAAAAGGCAATGACTCACCGAGTTAATAGTTTACCCACTAAAAATATTGTTACTTATTGTGCTTCATGCCGGTCTGCTATGATGAATGGCGGTGGCCAATCTTGGCACTTACTAGATCTAATCTGGGGTCCCGTTATAATGCAGGGTGATCATTGCCCAGAAAATGTACTTAATTCTACGTATACGTCTTGGAAGAACCGTTATCGAACTAAAAGGATACTTGAACATGCATAATAAGGTAGTTTCTGAATTCTTACATGAGGTGCAAGTATGAAGAAAGTATTAGCATTCATCACAATAATTATTGCGGGAATTGTATTATTTTATACAACCGGGTTAACAAAAGAGTTACAAAATGTGCCAGCAATGCAGGCCTGGTTTCAGCAGCAAGGCTGGGTAGGTTATTTTACATTTATTCTACTTTGTATTATTACGGCAGTGTTTATGTTACCTGGAGGCCTGCTTGCGATTGTTGCTGGGATTGTGTACGGTGGTTTTATTGGTGGGTTGCTGACTGTAATTGGGAGTACAGTTGGTGCTAGTGTCTCGTTTATTTTAGGAAGAACGTTATTGAAGGATGCCATCATAAAAAAATATGGCAATCAACCGACATTTCAAAAGGTTATGCGCGGTGTTGATGAGAACGGTGTATCTTTTCTGATTTTAACGCGTTTAGTACCAATTTTTCCGTACGCGTTACAAAGTTATGCTTACGCACTGACGCCGATGCGTTTTGAACGGTTTTCAATTATTTCTGGAATTACGATGCTACCGGCCTGCTTTATCTATGCGTATATGGCATCTGATATCCTGACCCAAGGATTAACGTTATCATTATCAATTAAATTTACAATTTTAGGGATTATTTTATTCTTATTAACGTATATACCTAAAAAAATTGGTCAACACAAAAAAATGATTTAAATAGGAGTGATTCTTTTGCGCGGGGGTAAACGATTAAAGCTATTGGTCTTGTTAGTACCGTTATTAATCTTAGGTGGCTGTGCGGGAAACAGTAAGGATTCACAATCGGCTAATAAATTACCAACTAACTATCAAACGGCTTTAAAACAAGCTAAGGGCCAGACAGTAACCTATTATGGGTTTGGTGGTTCGGACACACAAAATCGTTGGATTGATCAGGTCGTGACACCAATGATGAAGAAAAAAGGAATTACCGTTAAGCGAGTTCCTATGGACATTGATACAATTCTTAATAAGTTAACGACCGAAAAAGAGGCCAATAAAAAACAAGGAAATATTGATGTTGTTTGGATTAATGGCGAGAATTTTTATAACGCTAAGAAGTTAGGCTTACTAGATGGTCCATTAAATAACAAAATGTTACCTAACATGAAACGCTATATTTCTGCTAGTGACCCTGATGTTAAACGTGATATGGCGACACCAATTGATCAACTGGAAGTTCCTTATGGTAATGCTCAATTTGTAATGATCGGAAGCAAAAAAATGTTTAATGGCAACTACCCAACCAGTGCGGCCAAGTTATTGGATTGGGCCAAAACCAATCCGGGTAAATTAACTTACGTTGCGCCACCTGATTTTACAGGTAGTGCTTTTATCCGGAACATTATTTATGAAACGGTTGGTTATCAGGCACTTAATGATGCGCCGGCGACAAAGGCAGGTATTTATAAAGTGATTAAGCCTAGCCTTGATTATTTAAATGAATTAAAACCTTATTTATGGGAGAACGGAAAAACTTACCCAAAGACGACGGCACAAATGGATAAGATGTTTGCCGATCATCAAATTGCCTTAGATTTTTCGTATAACCAAATGTACGCTGCAACGCAAAAATCTACTGGGCAATTTACAAATGATGCGCAAACTTTCTTGTTTGATAAGGGAACGATCGGTAATTATAATTATTTGGCTGTACCGAAAACGGCACCTAATAAGGCGGCCGCAATTGTACTTATCAATATGATGCTCAGTAAGAAGGCGCAAAGTGAACAGCTTAGTTTGAAATACGGTGCTGCGATTCCACCATATTCGGCAAGTAAAATGCCACCGGAGATTACTGATAAGTTAAATGATTCTGCCAAGAAAAATAATACTGTTCCAGTTAAAACACTGGCCAAGAAGCGAATTCCTGAGGTTTCAGGTAAGAAAATTCCAATTATAGAACAACTTTGGAAGGAACATGTTTTGAATGCCAACTAAAAGAAAAATAATTTTATTATTGAGTCCGTTTTATTTATTTTTCACGCTTTTCTTTTTTAGTGCCGTTTTAAAATCATTTGTAACCAGTCTTGGTTATTATCCGATTGTTGGGCTGAAAAAAATTGGTCTTCAGTATTATGGATCGGCGTTTCATAGTGCAACTTTTTTGGCAAGTTGTGAGCGGACGTTCTTATTTGCTTTATTTAGTACTGCCATGGCCTGCCTCGTTGGATTGGGGCTGGCTTTTTTATTCAATGGCCGTAAAAATAACTTTACGCGCATTTTTTTTAAAATTGCGCAATTACCCGTGATGTTACCACATATTTTTATTGTTTTAGCACTATTACAGTTGATCAGTCAAACCGGGCTTATTCCTAGTTTATTGGTACACTTAGGAATAATGGCTTCAATTAATCATTTTCCGCTTTTAGTTAATGATCCACTGCAAATAGGAATTATTTTAACTTATTTATGGAAAGAGATTCCCTTCGTGATTGTTTCTTTGGTACTCGTATTACGACAAATGGATGATCGCTATAAAATTGTTGCTGTAAATCTTGGTGCAACAAAGTGGCAAAATTTTTGGCATATTTCATTACCTTTGATTCAACCAGCATTAATCAATGCTTTTATTATTAACTTCGCCTTTAATTTTGGCTCGTATGAAGTGCCATATCTTTTGGGTAATCAACAACGCGAACTGCTGCCGGTCTACATTTATGATCTTTACGTTCAAGGGGACTTAACGCAGTTACCATTAACCATGAGCCTTAACTTAATTTTGTCCCTTTTTTCAATCTTATTTGCGGGATTGTTATTAAAAATAGGGAGGTTTTTACCAGGTGGACATACGGGAGGTAGCAAATGAAAAAATTAACTAAACTGGCCATTTTTTTAATTTTTTCTTGCTTTGTTTTCTTACCTCTATTAGTTATTGTCCTGTTGGCAGTGGGAAAAAGTTGGAATTATCCGCAGCTTTTGCCACAACAAATTAATTTTGGTTCTTATTTCAAATTACTGTTCACAAATCACGAACTATTAACATCACTCACTGCAAGCATTTCTTTAGCACTGGGCACCATTGTTCTGACCATTAGTATCGCGTACCCAACGGCTATTGTTTTGGCCTATTATCAATTTCGCGGGAAAAAATTATTGAATATTCTAGTCTATTTGCCGTTAATTATTCCTGGTATCGCTTTATTAACCAATGTTGATTTCATGATGATTAAACTGGGTTTGGATGGTAGTTTTCTCGGCGTCATTAGTATTCATACGTTGTTTTGTTTACCTTATGCAATTAAACTACTAGTCGATAACTTGGCCCTTTTACATAATCGCTATGAGGTTGTTAGCCGCAACTTAGGCGCCTCTGGTTGGCAGACCTTTTTTCAGATAACCCTTCCGTTAAGTAAGAACGGGCTACAAGGGGCCGTCATGATGACTTACATTGTTTCAATGACCCAATATTTAGCAACGCTACTGGTTGGAGATGGCAAATATTTAACCTTATCAGTGCGGATGTTTCCCTTCACGCAAGCCGGAAAATATAAAATTGCGGCCGTTTATGGCGTTACTTTCATGCTGGTTACATTAATTCCACTTTATTTGATTGATGCTTGGATGTCTCATCAGGAAAGGAGGGTGATCAAATCATGACTTATTATTTGAATAATATTTCGCAAAAAAAAGGTGGCCAGCAGATTTTAAAGAAGGTTAATTTATCGATCAATGATAATAGTATTTTTGCTATTTTAGGCCCGTCAGGTAGTGGTAAAACATCTTTACTAAATATTTTGGCCCGAATTGATCATCCGACTGCGGGGACCTTTACCGGTGACAATGAGCAGAAACCCAAGGGGATTATGGTGTTTCAAGATTATCGTTTGTTTCCCCACATGACCGTTTTTCAAAACATTGTTTTTGGACTGAAAATAAAAAAAATAAAAAAAGCAGAAATTAGACAACGTGCTGAACGGATCATGATGACAATGGAGATTACGGAGTTAGCCAAACGGTATCCGGATGAACTGTCTGGTGGGCAGCAACAACGTGTTGCGTTGGCCAGGGCCCTAATCCTTAACCCTAGTCTACTTTTAATGGATGAACCTTTTTCTAGTTTGGACGAAGGCCTGCGAATGGAAATGTTGGATTTTGTAAAAAAGTTACAACAGCAATTTAAATTAACGGTTATTTTCGTAACGCACTACAAAACCGAGGCCTATCTGTTATCAAATCAAGTGGCAATTTTAATTAACGGTCAGATCATGCAAATAGATACACCAAGAAAATTGGAGCAAACACCTGCTAATTTGGCAGTGGCAAAATTTCTTGGTCAGGCTAATTTTATTCAAGGTAGTTTTCAACAACAACAATTTGTATCGTCTATTTATACTGGTGATAGTGACTTTCGGGGCACTGAGCCAGTTAAGGAAGCAATCTTATACATACCATTTGTTGGCTCAGTTCAGTTAGCGACCACTGCCTTCCCAGCTTTTAACGGTGAAATTGTAGGAACCACTTGGATCGGTGACAGCGAGCGAGTCACAATTGCAGTTGGCTCGGAGATTATTTACCTTAATTTACCCGTTGATAGTGTTCAAATTAATACAAAAAAACAGTTTTATTTTAAACGGTTACCGGTGGTGTACTAAATGTGGTTAACAATTATTGTCCCTATTTTTCATGATGATCCAGCAGTAAAGCAACTAGTGGTGGAATTAGAACGTTGGGGATTAGAGGACGTGGCAGTTGTAATTGTTGATGGTGAGCAACGTAAGCGACCTGAATGGTTACCCCAAAACTTTCACTATAGTAATAACGGCGTGCCGAATCGGGGACAACAGCTGCGGCTAGGTGGTTCAGTAGCCCAGAGCCCAAAATTATTATTTTTACATGCGGATTCGCGTTTTCCAGTTGGATCGCCCTTATCATTATTACGTGAAACAACGGCCAAAGTAGGATTCTTTACGCTTCATTTTAACGATAAATCGCGTTTCTTTCGCGTAATAGCGTGGGGGTCAAATTTACGGGCACGTAAATTCAAACTAATTTTTGGTGATCAAGGCCTTTTTGTGACTAAGGCAATTTATGAAAAAAGTGGTGGTTTTCCAGTTCAACCATTGATGGAGGATTTTGAGTTTAGTCGGCGGTTGGCCAAAATCGATTCAGAATTCATTCAATTTCCGTTACCAGTTTTAACAAGTGCCCGTAAATACAATCGCGAAGGACGGTTTAAAACGTTCTTCAAAATGCAATGTTTGAAATTACTTTACTTACTGGGCTTTAGTCCCACAATATTAAGTCGCTTGTACTACCGAAGGAGATGAAATAGTGGCCGAACAAATAATTGAAAAAATTGGTCGTTATCTTAGCCAAGAACAAATAATGGCGCAACTTAAGTTAGCTCCGATTAAAGAAATTTCATTTTTAGCGCAAGGAGAATATAATCGGAACTTTTTAATTACCGATACTACTAGTAATAAAATTGTTTTTCGCATGAATTATGGCTCACAAATTAATGTTAAGCAACAAGCACGCTATGAGTACCATGCATTACAAATCCTTTATAAGAGTCAACATACACCGGAGCCACTTTATTTAGATGATACCAAACGCTTTTTTCAACACGATATTTTAATTGAAACTTTTTTACCTGGAGAACCATTGGTCTATCATCGTGATCTACACCGAGCAGCAGAAATCTTTGCTGCGATTCATAATTTACAATTGAAGCCAGCGGCCTACGCACAGTTGAAAAGCGAAACTAAGATTTGTTCGGCTAGATTAAACGAAGCAAATCAGCTATTGAAAGCGGTTAGAGATTCATCTAAAATAAATAGTGAGCAATCTGATTTATTATTTGCTTTAAAAGATTGGTGTACGCAGCATAATGCAGATGAACACTTCTTAGAGCAACCGATGTGTCTGGTTAATACGGAGGTTAATTCAAATAATTTTCTAATTACGGCAGATTATGGATGGCTGATCGATTGGGAGAAACCCGTTATTAGTAACGCCGTTCAGGATTTGACTCAGTTTATGGCGGAAACAACAACTTTATGGCGTACGTCAGAAAGGCTAACGACGGAACAAACTAGACTATTTCTGACCACCTACGCTAAGTTAACTGGCCAAAGGGAGCAGTTGCTAGAAACTAATATTAATTTATATATGCCGTTCTTATTATTACGTGCATTATCGTGGTGTGGCATGTTGGTGGCTACTTATGCTGACAAACCAATTCAAAATATTGAAATTTTAAAGCGATGTCAATCTTTTTTGCAGTTAGATTTTGCGATGCCACTATTAAAAAAATATGGGGTGAACTTGTGAACAAGAGCGCATATATCATCTTTTCCAAGGTTCCTGAACCAGGTTACGTGAAAACCAGATTGGAGCCTGATTTGACGGCAATTGAGGCGGCAAGGATTCAATCGATTATGCTGGCTCGTTTAGTTAGTCTTAGTCAAAAATTGGCTAAAACGATGACTATCTTTTTGGCTTATCAAGGCCATGATTTGACTCAAACACAGTCATTTTTAGCCAGTTTACCGGATTGGATTCAGGTCTTTCCGCAAGATGAAGGTACCTTAGGCTTGAAAATGAGTCATGCTATTCAAAGGGTTCAAGATCAGGGTTATCAAAAGGTTATTTTAACTGGTAGTGATATTCCACAATTAACTGTTGCAATGATTGAATCTGCTGCACAAGCCTTAGGTCAAAACGATGTCGTTTTAGGGCCAACATTTGACGGAGGATATTATCTATTTGGTACTAGTGGTTGTGATGCTGCCCCCTTTTTAAATACAGATATTTCTTGGAGTACGGCTAGTGTTTTGGAAGCAACAGTGCAATTACTACAGGAAAGTAACCAGCAATTTCAGTTAATGCCAACGCTGCTTGATGTTGATTTTAAGGCAGACGTGGATCAAGTTGCCGAATTTATTAAAGGATAATTATGAAATTAATTTATGACTGTGATAATACAATTGGATTAGCGGGGAAAGATATTGACGATGGGCTAACCTTACTTTATTTAGGCCAACAAACTAACGTTGATTTACTTGGTGTTACGCTTACCTTTGGCAATGGTACGGTAAAACAGGCCACGGAACAAACGGATGAATTAGGTTCATTATTTGGTCTAGGCCTCAATAGCTACGCTGGAAAAGAAATTCATTCTTCAAATGAAATAATTTCGGCGGCGGGGAAGTTTTTGGTTGATTCAGTTAGAAAGTACCCCCACCAAATCACTATTTTGGCAACGGGAAGTTTAGCCAACTTGGCCGAAGCAGCGCAATATGAATCGGATTTTTTTAAACTGGTTGCCCGGATCATTGTGATGGGCGGACGATTTAAGCAACTAACTGTTAAAAATACTTTAGTTAATGAATTAAATTTTTCGGTAGCACCTGAAGCGGCCCACTGTGTGCTGACTGGTGGAGCACCACTCTTAATTGCTAGTGGCCAGTACCTTTCTGGGGCACTGTTTAAGCGGACTGAGCTGAACTTGCAGCAATTAAATAAAGAACGTTACCTTTGGCTGAAAAAAGTTATCCTAGATTGGATGAAAGTAAATACGGCCATGTGGCAAATTGATGGTTTTATTAATTGGGATGGCATGACGGCATTAGCCTTAATTCATCCTGAATATTTCTCATTTAAAACGGTTACTTTGACGATGAGTGCCCAAGAGTTAAAATCAGGTCTGATTAAACAAACGGATGTTTCTAGTGATAATAGCGTACAAATATTGACCGCAATTAACGATTTGTCTACTTTAAATCAGCAATTCTTAGCAACATTAAACAAATATTTGGTATAAGAGAGGAGTATTTAATAATCATGGACGAAAAAACGCAAGCTGAGCAACTCATTGTATGTGGCGGTTGTAACGCCAAAATAGGGCCTGGAAATTTAGCAGAAATTCTAAAAAAACTACCAACTAGTAAACACGATAAAAATTTATTAGTTGGCTATGAATCAACTGATGATGCGGCGGTTTATCAGATTGATAGGAATACTGCTTTAATTCAAACACTAGATTTTTTTCCTTCAATGGTAAACGATCCTTACTTGTTTGGTAAAATAGCGGCGGCCAATGCGCTGAGTGATGTTTTTGCCATGGGTGGCGATGTTCTTACCGCACTAAATATTGTTTGTTTTCCAGAAAATATGGATGTAAAAATCTTAGAACGGATACTTAAAGGAGGTGCCGAAAAGGTTTCTGAGGCCGGTGGAATACTAGCTGGTGGGCATTCCATTCATGATCGATTACCAAAGTACGGTTTATCAGTTATGGGTCGAGTTGCACCAGATAAAATCTTAAAAAATAATATGGTGGCCGATGGCGATGTCCTAATTTTAACCAAACCACTGGGTGTAGGTATTGTGACCACTTCTTATGGTGCAGGTGAGGCCTCAGAGGCGGCTTTCAACCAAGCAGTTACTTCAATGACAACCTTAAATAAGTACGCTGCCGATATTATTCGCCAGTACTCAGTTTCTAGTTGCACCGATGTTACTGGTTTTGGTCTTGCTGGTCACTTAAGCGAAATGTTACACGGTGAATTTAAAGCGCAATTGACGGCGGAGAACATTCCAATGATTCCTGAGGCTTATAATTATGCGGAAGAGTTTCTTATAACTGCTGGTGGCCAGCGAAACCGGAATTATTTAAAGGGAAAAATCGAATTTAACCTTGATGACTACGCACTAGAAGAAATAGTTTTTGATCCACAGACTTCAGGTGGTTTACTGGTTAGTGTACCAGCGTCCGTAGCACCAAAATTATTACAGGAATTGAATACATTAGAATTACAGTCAGCAATTATTGGTCACGTTACAAAAAAAGCTTCAACAGATGACGTCGAAATTGTCGTTAATTAAATTTTAAGGAGATAAATAATTATGGAAAAAATAAATGCACTTGGTCAGGCTTGCCCAATTCCAATTATTCGGACAAAAAAGGCATTACGTAACAATGATTCAGTTCAGATTGTTGTTGATAGTGATATTTCAACACAAAATTTAGAAAAAATGGCTAAACAATTAGGTTATTCCTATAATATGCAACAACTCTCTAAGGAAAGATTCCAAGTTGATATTAAGAAACAGGGTTCGACTGGTGAAAATAAGGAAACTGCTCAAGCAGCGCCAGTTGCTGTAGCAGAGGATTCCGATGAAGCAATGCCTCACGTTGAACAGGCAGAGTTGGCACAGGTTCGGTTGTCACAAGGGTACATCGTGGTTGTAAACACGGATATCATGGGCCGCGGAGATGATTTAGGTCGGACATTATTAAAAGGATTCATCAATTCAATGACTGAACAGGATGTTCTGCCAGAATACATGATCTTTTATAACGCCGGGGTCAAGTTATTAGCCAAGGATTCCGATTCGGTTGAGGACTTAAAAGTTCTGGCCGATAATGGTGTTAAAGTACTAGGTTGTGGCGCCTGCGTTAATTTCTATCATTTAGAAGATAAGCTTGGCGTTGGCGACATTACAAATATGTTTAGAATTGTTGAATTAATGCGCGGTTCACAGCGAATCGTTCGACCTTAAAGGAAAGCGATTAAAATGGATAAAGAATTTGGTTTAGTGGTCTTTGACGCAACTCATGACGCCATAAAAAGCGAAGTCTTAACTAAAGAAAATAACTTTAAAACGCGGGCACTAACAACTCCAGGGCAAATTGTAGCCGGTTGCGGGATTAGTTTGCATTATGAACTACCAGAAACACAAGCAATCAAGCAATTACTTGCTGATAAAGATATTCGTTACAAAGCTTTTTATAAAGGCTATCGCCGGGGAGTTAAGAGCTCATACGAGAAGTTATTCGATTACGCGGGAAAGTAGGCTGAACATTGAAACACATTGTAATTGCAACGGCCGGACATGTTGATCACGGGAAAACGACTTTAATTCGGGCATTGACCGGAATTGAAACTGATACCACCACTGAAGAGAAAAAACGTGGTTTAACCATTAATTTAGGATTTGCGTTTTTCGATCTCCCCAGTAAACAACGTGTTGGAATTGTTGATGTTCCCGGACATGAGAAATTTTTAAAAAATATGATCGCCGGTCTGGCCGGTATTGATATGGTATTACTCGTTGTTGATGCCGGTGAAGGTGTTATGCCGCAGACAATTGAACATGCTGAAATTTTAATGTTGCTTGGTATTAAAAACTTTATTATTGTGCTGACTAAGGCGGACACCGTCGATAGTGAGATGCAGGAATTGGCCATTGATGATGTTCGGACAACGTTTGCGGGTACTATTTTGGAAAAAGCACCCGTTGTTATTACCGATGCCGTTTCTGGAACTGGTTTACATGAGCTCACGCTAAAAATTGATGAAATGGCCAAGAACATTACACCACCTAAAAGCGATGGAAACCCACGTTTAAACGTAGATCGTGTATTTACCTTAAAGGGTTTTGGAACCATTGTAACCGGAACTTTATTGGGTGGCCAAGTAGCAATCAATGACGAGTTAATTGCTTACCCCAGTGAGGAGCGTGTTCGAATTCGCAATATTCAAGTGCATGATCAGGATGAGAAAGTAGCATTACCCGGTCAACGAACTGCCTTGAATTTGAACGTTAAAGCCGATCAGTTATCCCGGGGGGACGTTCTAACTTTATTAGATAATGTGGAACCGACGTGGATGCTTGATGTGCAATTACAAACACTGGATGTTTCTGATGCCGCACTGGAACTTCAAGATCGGGTTAGGGTTTATGCTGGGGCCAAAGAAGTACTTGGCCGGATTTACCCCTTAGGAACGGAAGAAGTGCAAGTAAACGGTAAAACTTTTGTTCAAATTCGTTTAGAAGAACAGATTGCTTTAAAAAATGGCGATCGCTTTGTTGTCAGAACGTATTCGCCAATGAAAACAATTGGTGGCGGTGTAGTGTTGGATGCTAATCCCCGCCGACATCATCGCTATGATAAGGAAATATTACAAACTTTATCCATTCGGGCTACTGGCGATAAGGCGGCCATTTTAAAAGATTATTTATTAACTAGTGAAAAAATGTTTAATAGTTTGGCCGATATTGCGAATGTTTTGGATTTAAAACATAGTGAGGCCCAAAAATTATTAGAGGTATTAAGTAAAAATGGCAAGATAAACAAACTAGGTAATGAATATACGACTAGTGAAAAGCTTCAAAAATTACAGGACTGGTTGGTTAGTGAGTTGCAGAACTTTCACCAACAATTTCCGTTAAAGGTGGGGCTAGGTTTAGCCGAAGTTCGTTCCAAGATAAATGAACAAACTAATAGTGAGTACAGTAGTGATGTCATTGACTATTTATGTACCGAAAAGGTGATTAAGCAGCAAGCAGGTTTTGTTTCTTTATATGCCTTTAAGCCGATTTTTAATCCGGAACAACTAAAGCTAAAGGCGCAACTTGAAAAAGAATTAACGGCCACTGGGTTTACGCCACCAAGTTCACAAGAGTTAACTAATGGTCAGCGGCAGGCAATGCAGGTTCTGGATGCGCTAGTGGGAACAACAGTTGTGCGACTTAATGATGATGTCGTTATCTCAAGTACCTATTATCAAAAAGCCGTTAAATTGGTGACTGATTTTATTCAGAAGAACAGCCAACTTAGTTTAGCCGATTTTCGCGATATCACTGGTTCGAGTAGGCGTTACGCTATGTTAATTTTGGAAAAAATGGACAAAGATGGGATTACTAAGCGCGTTGAAAACAAACGTGAGTTAAGGTGAGGTGGCAGTATGATTTATCTTGATAATGCAGCAACAACTTTAGTTAAACCTAAGTCCGTTGGTAAGGCCGTTTTTGACGTCATTGATCGTCAAATTTACGGTAATCCATCTAGAGGGGCTCATCAGTCCGCTATCAATGCTTATGAAGTTGTTTTCAAAGCGCGGCAGAAAATTCAGCAATTATTTAATGTACCAAGTGAGTCGTTAGTTTCGTTTACAACCAATGCAACTGAAGCACTAAATATTGCGATCAAAGGCTTACTTAAGCCAGGCGATCACGTTATTGCAACAGCCTTTGATCACAATTCGGTATTACGGCCAATTTATCAATTAGAAGCGGCCGGTGTTGCGCATAGTTTTGTTGGCCTTGACGCCAAAACGGGAGAACTGCAGTTAAATCAACTAGCTAGCTTATTACAGACTAATACTAAAATGATCATTTGTACGCATGCTTCCAATGTAATTGGGGATCTAGTGGATATTAAACGAATCAGCGAGTTTTGTCAGCGCCACCACCTATTATTTGTTTTAGATGCTTCACAAACCGCTGGTGTAGTACCAATCGATATGCAGGCCAGTCACATTGATGTACTATGTTTTACTGGACACAAGTCGCTATATGGACCACAGGGGACCGGTGGGATTTGTTTTTTGAAGCCATTACAAATAACACCGTTATTGTCAGGCGGCAGTGGAATTGATTCTTTTAATCATTCACAACCACCATTCATGCCAGAAAGGCTAGAGGCAGGAACTTTGAATGTGCCGGGGATTGCTGGTTTGTCCGCTGGTGTTGATTATTGCTTAAAACAAGGTGTCAGTGAGCTAGGTTCAAAGGCTTTAAAACTAGCGGACCAATTTATTTTGGCGATGGCCGGCCTTGATAAGGTTGAAATATATAGTCATTTAATGCAGCCGCATACTGCTACGGTAGGAATTAATATTACTGGACTTGATTCATCCGAAGTAAGCGACCTATTAAGCGAACAAGGAATTGCAACGCGACCTGGTGCTCACTGTGCGCCATTAATCCACGAGGCTTTGGGAACCAAACAAAGGGGAATTATACGTTTTTCATTTTCTAGTTTCAATACGGCTGAAGAAACAAAACAAGTTATTGCGGCCGTTACAGAAATTACAAAATCGATGGAGGAGTAAATTAAATGAATGAGGACTTATTTCAAAGTTTACCTTCTGTGAATGAGCTGCTATCTAATTCAGCAATTGCCGAATTGCAACAACAATTTGGTAGTGGTTTAGTTAAACAGCAAATTCAACAAGTACTGAATAATAAGCGGCAGCAAATTATTCAGGGAGAAAAACCTACGTTGGCCACTACTGATTTGGTTGTTGCCGTTAAGCAGCAAATCCATAATAAAACGGTCATGTCATTACGTCCGGTAATTAATGCAACTGGGGTTGTTTTACACACTAATTTAGGCCGTTCACTATTGAGTCCTGAAATTAAACAAGCCGTTAACGAAGTAGGCTTTCAGTACTCCAATCTGGAGTATAATCTTAATGAAAAGGCTCGGGGACAACGGTATAGTCATGTTGAGGCACTTATTCGCGATTTAACGGGAGCAGAGGATGCCCTAGTAGTGAATAATAATGCTGCCGCCGTGATGTTGGTTTTGGATACACTAGTAAACCAAAAAGAAGTAATCGTTTCTCGAGGTGAACTGGTTGAAATTGGAGGCTCCTTCCGCATACCTGAAATTATTACAAGTGGTGGCGGGATACTCCACGAAATAGGCACCACAAACAAGACCCATTTAGTCGATTATCAGCGAGCGTTAAGCGATGAAACAGGTGCAATTTTAAAAGTTCACACTAGTAATTATCGAATAGTTGGCTTTACTGAAAGTGTAGCTTCACAGGATTTATCTAAGCTTGCTCATGAGGCGCAAGTACCGTTAATTTACGATCTTGGTAGTGGGTTGCTGGTTGATTTGAGTAAATTTGGTTTACCTGCAGAACCTTTAATTAAGGAAGAACTCAAATGGTATGATCTAGTTACTTTTTCTGGTGATAAGCTATTAGGTGGCCCACAGGCGGGCATTATTGCTGGCAAACGTGACTATATTGAACGGCTAAAGCATAATCAATTGTTGCGTGCATTACGAGTTGATAAACTTACGTTGGCTGCATTGGAGGCCACACTACATTTGTATGAAAATCCGGAAAAAGTTATTCAAAAAATACCAACGCTACGGATGATTACGTTACCTTTGGCCGAATTGCAGCAGCACGCCCAAAGATTGAGTAGTGCCTTAAAGCAAATTAAATCGCTTAAGGTAACGACTTTAGCTGGCACTTCACAGGT
This sequence comes from Loigolactobacillus iwatensis, assembly GCF_003950295.1. GTDB lineage: Bacteria > Bacillota > Bacilli > Lactobacillales > Lactobacillaceae > Loigolactobacillus > Loigolactobacillus iwatensis. Next base: position 6,201 of record NZ_RHNP01000036.1, on the reverse strand, counting down.
AGGCGGCGGCTCGTATCCGGGCTACCTGTTACCGACCGAATTGGTTGCCGTTACACCCACCACAATTTCGGCAACTAAGTTAGAAAGTAAACTACGTATTAGTGATTCCCCAATTATTGTGCGGCTTGAAAAGGGACAAATACAATTTGATGTTAGAACTTTGCAAATAGGTGATGATGAAAAAATCGTTAGACGAATTAGTCAGTTGATGAGATCATGAGTAAATTAACTAAACGTTTATTAATCGTTCTTTTAGTAATTATGCAACTTATTTTCTTATGGGTGCCAGTTGAGTTGCGGACACTATACAATACGCGGCTAGGGTTTATGCGTCAAATCTTATTTATGAATGAGACCTATCCCGTTCATTTAGTAGAGTGGTTGTTTTGGCTGTTAGTGCTTCTAACACTGTATTATTTGATCACTTTAAGTTTAAAACGGCATAAAAAATGGCAGATTATTAGTTGGTTGTCCGTCGGCTGGTTATTATTGGTTTTACTGGTGATCATCATTGCCGCCTTATTAACAGCTGCAGGGGCACCGCTTCATTTTTATAATTTGGCCTGTTGGTGTGTCGTTTTGATAATGCAGTTATTAATGATTAAAGTGGCTTTATAAAATATTTAAAAAGGAGTTTTTAGGATGGCTTTTTTTACACGTGTAGAAAGTATTTCAACGGATACCTTACAGCAACTTTTAGTTAAAAAGCCACAAATTGTGGATGTTCGGCGTCCAGATGAATACGAGGCAGGACATATTCCGGGAGCGCTTAATTTTCCGTATGAACAAATTACGGAATACCACCCGACGACTAAGGTGTATCTAATCTGCCATTCTGGAGTACGCAGTAAGCGAGCGGCTAAAAAGCTTAAGGGCCGCGGCTACGATGTAGTCAACGTTTTAGGCGGTATGGTTGCTTGGAATGGAGAAATAAAAAAGGGTAACGACTAATCCATTATTATATGAAAGTGAAGGCGTAAAATGGCTAATAAGAAAGATTTCGTAAAGGAAATAACGGCACGTGATGATGATTTTGCAAAGTGGTATACCGACACTGTTTTAAAGGCTGGCATGGCTGATTATTCACCAGTTCGTGGCGCAATGATTATTTTGCCTTATGGTTATCAAATTTGGGAGAACATCAAGCAAGAATTTGATGGTATGTTGAAAAAGACCGGGCATGAAGATATGACAATGCCGCTATTAATTCCAGAAAGTTTATTGGCTAAGGAAAGTGAATTAATCAAAGGCTTTGCACCTGAAGTTGCGTGGGTAACTCAGGGTGGTACGGAAAAGCTCCAGGAACGTTTGGCCATTCGACCGACTTCCGAGGTTCTTTTTAGCGATTATTACGCCCGTGCGGTACATTCTTATCGTGATTTACCACTTAAATATAATCAGTGGGTCAGTGTTATGCGCTGGGAAAAGACAACTCGGCCATTTTTACGAACGTCAGAGTTCTACTGGCAAGAAGGCCATACTGTTCACGCAACAGCACAAGAATCCCATGATGAGACGCTTTCAGTACTAGATATGTATGAAAAAGTGATTAATCAATTCTTAGCAATTCCGACACTCAAGGGCCAAAAAACCGAAAGTGAAAAATTTGCTGGGGCTTACCAAACCTTTACCCTTGAATCAATGATGGCCGATGGTCGTGCTTTACAATCGGCAACTTCGCATGATTTTAATGATAAATTTGCTAAGGCCTTTAACATTAAATACTTAGATAATAAGGGTAAACAGCAGTATGCTTACCAGACTTCATGGGGGCTATCGACACGAATCATTGGTGGTTTAATTATGGTTCATGGTGATGATCGTGGTTTAAAACTACCACCACGTGTGGCGCCAACACAAGTTGTTATTATTCCAATCGCACCAAATGAGGAAGTTCTCCAAGCGGCAACTGAAATTATGACTGATTTACAGGCGGATGTTCGGGTCTCAATGGACCAAAGTGATAAAAAACCTGGTTGGAAATTTAATGAGTACGAAATGCGCGGTGTGCCTGTTCGATTAGAAATAGGGCCACGTGATTTAAAGCAGCAACAAGTTGTACTTGTTCGCCGCGATACTGGTGAAAAGATTGTGACACCAATTGCTGACGTGCATGCAAAAGTAAATGAATTGTTAGAAGAGATCCAAGCAAATCTTTATCAAATGGCCAAGGATCATTTAGATGCTAATATATTCACTGCAACTGATATGACTGAATTTAAAAAGCAGTTAGGGAATCATCGTGGCTTTGTTAAGGCAATGTGGTGTGGTGATCCTAAGTGTGAAGCTGCTATTCATTCAGAAACTAAAGCAACAGCACGCTGCCTTCCTTTTAAACAGGAACAATTATCTGATAAATGTGTTTATTGTGGTAAACCGGCCAAAAAATTAGTGATTTGGGCGCAGGCTTATTAAAAACTGTTTTTTATAAGTATCATTCACCAAATTAAACCAACTGTGTTAAGTGAAGAAACCCACCTTTTTAAGTATATTCGGACCAAATTAGTCAGGAAAATGCTAATAAGGGTATTTTCCAAACATGACCTAGATGTTCTTGAAATGCGTTTTAATCACAGTCAAGTTTACACAAGGTTTATTTGGTGCTGGGAAAATTAAAAATGTAAATCAAATTTTACGTATTTAGTGTTGTAGACCAGTATGTATCTTACCCTAGAATCGATTCTTACAAGTTACTTATAAATAAAAACCATAGGAGGAAGTTAACGTGGGAAAGAAAATAGTTATTGTCGGCGGTGTTGCCGGCGGTGCATCAGTTGCAGCGCGAGTACGTCGTTTGGATGAAACGGCCGAAATTACAATGTTCGAAAAGGGGCCTAACGTCTCATTTTCAAATTGTGCTTTACCTTATTATCTTAGTGGAACCGTTAAAAACGCGGCCGATATTGTTTTAATGACGCCAGAAAAATTTCAACAGCGCTATAATATTAATGCACGAACGGAAACTGAAGTTGTCGACGTTGATCCTGAAATGCAGATTGTAACGTATATCAATCAACGTACGGGTAAGCAGGCGCAACAAAGCTATGATGAACTTTTTCTTGCTCCAGGTGCAACACCTATTTTACCCCAAACAATTAAAGGTATTACAAACGCAAATGTTTTTACGGTTCGTAATGTTCCGGATATTGAAAAATTGCAGAATTATTTGGTTGATAATAGTATTCAAAAGGTAACGGTAATTGGTGGCGGCTTTATTGGTTTGGAAATCGCTGAAAATTTAATTAAGGCTGGTCGTAAGGTAGCTTTAATTGAGGCGACGTCCCACGTTATGCAGCCGCTGGACGAAGATATGGCACAGATTCTGCATAAAGAATTAGTCGATAATGGGGTCAATTTAATTGTGTCCGATGCCGTTACCGAAATTAGTAAAGATGAAGTCACTTTAAAATCAGGTAAAAAGCTTGCGACCGAAGCAGTTGTTGCGGCAATTGGCGTACAACCAGAAGTTACTTTGGCCAAGAAAATTGGTGTACATTTAGGTGAAACTGGCGCCATTGCGGTTAATCATCATTACCAGACTAATTTACCCCACGTTTATGCCGTTGGTGATGCCATTGAAGTAACCAATATGTTGACGCGTAAAAAGCAACGTCTTGATTTAGCTTTTCCTGCACAAATGGAGGCTCGACATGTCGCTGACCATATTTATGGTCGAACCACACAACAGCGCGGTGTTTTAGGATCACAAGTGATTCGATTGTTTAATTTAAATGCCGCTTCAACTGGATTAACTGAGAAACAATGTGACGAGCAAGGCATTGAATATAGTGCGGTTACTGTTATTCCAAAAGATAAAGTTGCTTTAATGCCAAATGTCCATTCGTTATTTCTGAAGTTAGTTTTCGGATATCCAACTGGGGAAATACTTGGTGCCCAGGCAATTGGGATGAGTGAAGTCGATAAGCAAATTAACGTTATTGCAACCGCAATAACGTTACACGCTCACGTTGAAGATCTACAGGATTTAGAGCTTTGTTACCAACCACTTTTTAGCACAACCAAAAATGCGGTTAATTTTGCTGGTTTGGTAGCAACTAATATTCTAAATGGCGAATACAAACAGGTACCAGTCAGCGCCGTAAGACAACTAGTTAAGGATAAAGCATTTATTATTGATGCTCGTGAGCGTGATGAGTATGCTCAAGGGCACGTTAAGGGTGCTGTCAATATTCCATTAAGTGAATTTAGAGATCGTTTGAGTGAAGTTCCTAAGGATCAACCAGTATACGTGCATTGTTTAACTAGTCTTCGTAGTTACAATATGGTTAGAGCATTAGTTAACTTAGGGTATACAAATGTGCATAATATTGTTGGCTCATTCCTTGGAATATCGGAATATAACTATTATCATGATTTAGTCGATGACCGTGAGTCAATTGTTGATCATTATAAATTTGATTTAGACTAATAGCTTTTTGTGCGATTGGTTTATTTGAAAGAAATAAAATATAAATAGTGGCGCTTTAATTACCGCGAAAATAGCTTTAAAATAATTGTGGCTGACAGTTGTTTTAAAGCTATTTGTTCAATTTGCTTGTCATTCACAAGAAATTGTAATTAAATTTGTTTGAAAAATAAAATAGATGGGCAAAATAATTGAATTGTGCTAGGTTAAGACCATAAGCGCCACATTTCTAAATGATAGGAATGATAATGATGAAAAGTCTTGTACAACTTGTTGAATATCAATATACTACTTTTTCACGACAAGAACGAAAAGTTGCTTTGAAAGTGATTCAAGAGCCCAGAAACGTACAAAAAATGAGTATTACTCGATTAGCCCAGGCCACTGGGGTTAGTAACGCCACGATTACTAGATTTGTAAAGAAAATGAATTGCACTAATTTTTATGATTTTAAGTTGCAGTTGGCACAAGCGGATAGTGTGAATGTTGATTTACCAACGAAGGGGACAATTCCTGATGATGTTTATAATTTTTACCAGAAGGTGCTGAAGGCAACACAACAATTATTGGATCCGGCAATTCTAAAGCAAATCGTCTCGCTTATTGCACAAAGCGATCGTTTATACTTATTCGGTTTAGGAAGTTCAGGTTATACGGCCAACGAAATGACCCAACGTCTAATTCGAATGGGAATTACAGCGTTTGGGATGACGGATAGTCACATGATGTATATCACTAGTGGTATTATGAAAAAAGGCGATTTGGTATTAGTTTTGTCTAACTCAGGAAACACTCGTGAGGTAAACGAGGCAGCAAAAGTGGCCCAAAAAAATAACGCTAAACTCGTTGCTTTGACTGGATTTAGTAAAAGCCCACTAGCTGAATTATGTGATTTATCGATAATAGTTAAAAACAGTAATTTTGTTGATAACAGTCGGTTTGTTAATTCACAGTTTGCTATGACTTATGCACTTGATATTATTACGACAATGTTATTGGAAAACGATAATTATCGGGTGAAAATGGATCAGACGATTGAAATGATTATGAATAATAAACTTAAATAACTAGCTAACAAAGAGTAATTCCGTTGTCTGTATTTGTAAACGGAGGCCAGAGAGATGCGGAGTTTTAGTTATACTGGTTTAGTGCATTTTTTAACGACCAACCAGCAAAAAAGCCCAATTAAGGTTAGTGTGTTTGAATCACCAAATCAAATGCATACAATTTATATCAAATCAGTGTCTGAATTGGCAAAATTTAATCATAGTGCCGTTTATAATTTTGATGATGGTGTGAATAATTGTATCACGCACTATAACGATAAAAAGAACACGTAAATGATTAAATTTTACGTGTTTTTTTATCTAAATTAGTATTAATTGAGCTTTTAGCCGTAAATCAGCTATACTGAAAATTAGATTAAAAGACTTGATTGGAGGATGATTATGCTCCCACTAAAAGTTACGGAACAACCAGGTGGCCAACTTTTTATTGTTGAGGCGATAAGTGGGCGTTATCGACCGGGAATTGCCCATTCGGTACCACGTGCCCTACAAGATTTTGTTATTGAAAATAAGTTAAAGCAAGACTCCGTAAAAATTGTGAAATGGCTTAAGAAATAAAGAATGGGCTAATAAAAATAGTTGAAACTAAATTAATATTCATGATATTTTAGCATTTAAAAATGGATTTTCTGGGAGTGTACAATATTTTGTGTAAATAGTAATTGAAAAGGGAAGACCTTCCCCGTATGATTAAATCGCCAAACATAA
>NZ_RHNP01000035.1 GCF_003950295.1 Loigolactobacillus iwatensis | reverse complement strand
AACGGACAAAAAGAAAAATCCGGTAAGAACTGGAAAACTCACCAGTTCTTACCGGAACTAATCTTAGATTGTTTTGTCGTGTATTATTGGTTTTGTGAGGTGTAACGAAAAATTTGGTTGTTAATTAGGATTGAAGCTGTTTTGTTTGGCAGAACACGTTCTAATCTAATCAATTTTTGCATTACCGAGTAAATAAAAATGTTGGGAGATTTTTAAGATGAGTTCGATTACGGATCTAAACGATGGGCGCGCCGTCTACTTTGATGGCGCATTGGTTAACGTAGCCGAGGTACCAATTTTTCAAAAAACGCTAGCCGTTGTTAATACTTATTATGATTTACAACGCACTAATCCAAAATTGCATACTTACCAAGAAGACGGGCAAACTTTTGCGACTGCCTTTATGACACCGCGCAGTGCGACTGATTTGCAGAAGAAGCGGGCAGTGTATACGGAGATTGCCCAAGCATCGTACGGAATGTTAGGTCGGACGCCAGACTTTATTGCCAGCGGTTTAGCTGTTTTAGGTGAGAAGGCCGATTTTCTTGGTAAAAGTAAATATGCTGATTTTGCGGCAAACGCTAAACGCTACGCCGAGCGAATTAAAAAGGGAGATATTTTTGTTTCCCACGCTTTGCAAAACCCACAGCTTGATCGCAGCAAGGCGTTAAATGCGATTCCAAAGGGTTACGCAGGTGTCCATACAGTTGATCATGATGAAAAGGGAATCTACGTTTCTGGAGCCAAAATGGTAAATACGCTAGCACCAATTGCGGACGAATTATTAGTCTTCAATCCACCAGAATTATTGTTGGACGCCGGTGATACCAGCTATGGCCTTGCCTTTGCTGCGCCGCTTAATTTATCCGGGGCTAAGATCGTTTGCCGTAAGCCGCTTAATCATCCTGGCTATAGTGAAAATGATTATCCCTTGAGTAACGCCTTTGATGAAATTGACGCTTACGTTTTATTTGATCACGCCTTTATTCCGTGGACGGACGTTTTTGTTTATAACGATTATGCTATGTCCAACCGTTTCTTCGTTGAATCGGGGATGTTCATCCACACTGCGCACCAAGATGAGGTTCGCGGCGTTACTAAGTTAGAATTTGTAACTAGTCTGGCAATTCGGGTGGCCAAGGCCTTAGGGTTAGCCGACTATTTAGGGGTCGCCGAACAATTAGGTGAATTAACCTCGAATCTTGAGTTAATCAAGGGGACTATCGTTAATTCGGAATTGAATGGTCAACTGGATGAGCAAGGGATCTTTGCCCCTAGTGAACAAGCCCTAACCGCGGTCCGGGACAGTTTACCGAAAATGTATGAAAAGGCCTTGCAGGTTATTCAACATTTAGCAGCAGGCTCAATGGTGGCCATTCCTGATTTTAGGGAATTCAGCGGGGATAACGCCACGATTTTACGGCAGGCCTATACGTCAGAAAAAATTGGGGCCGAAGATCGGGCTAAATTATTGAATTTGGCTTTTGACGTTAGTAGTGCTGCCTTTGGTCAACGACAACTCATGTACGAATATTACCACGGCGGTGATCCAAAACGAATTCGCGCCAATCATTTTCAGCATGAGGATTTGACAGCTGGTATGGCAATGCTGGAACGAATCTTGAAATTGAAGTAGGTGCATTAATTGGTAGCCAGTCGCTGAAACGTAGCGACTGTTACTTGAACTTATTTACTACTGATTAGACTAGTGGTGTGTTTAGAAAATACCTTAACTCCTTTCTCTCTGGCAAATTCCGTGTAAACGTGTTTGAAAAAGCAAATTTATTTGTTGTAACTAACCGCTTTTCCAAACACTACCTAAACCGTAAGCAAAATATTTTGAAACGGTTAAATTTTCCGACTCGTTAGTGCAGCGAATAGTATGGCCTTTCAAATGCGGTTATAGTACATTAGTCAAATAAGGGACCCCTGTAATTGGTGAATTTGATTACCAATTATGGGGGTCCCTTTTTTAATTGCTAGCGCGTCAGTAATGGGTGGTTAACTTTATCAGCTAAGGGTTATTTTTGGTTCTTTCGATTTCTTGTTTACGATAAAGAGCCATTTTCTTACTGAAAAGTTCACCATTAGTTGGTGGCGTGTAGGTGACGGCGTTGGCTCCTGCTGCAATGACTTCTTCAATGGTTTCATCAGATTTACCCCCAGTGGCAATAATCGGTAATTCAGGGTAATTTCGTCGTACTTGCCGCACAATACTGGTTGTATTTTTACCGCCAGAAATATTGACAATATCGACACCTGCGGCCAAACGTGGTTTTAGATCAGTTTGTTCAGTAACTACCGTTAAAATAAGTGGGATGTCAACGACTTGATTGACCGCCTTAATTGTTTCAATCGGTGTCGGTGCATTGATGACCACGCCAATACTACCAAGGCTTTCGGCAAACAGACTAATGTTCACCGAGCGTTGACCATGAGTCAGACCACCGCCAACACCGGCAAAAACGGGGATGTCCGCCACCATGCTGATTCCTTGCATGATCGCCGGGTGGGGCGTGAAGGGATAGACGGCAATGACAGCGTCGGCGTTGGTATTTTTAATGATTGCCATATCAGTAGAAAAAATGATCGAACGAATTCGTTTGCCCAAAATGATAATACCGCTGGCTTGGTGAATAATTTCTGGCATGCGCACAATATTTTGCCGTAATTCCGTCACAATTTCCGGTGCCTTTTGATTCAACGCTCATCACTTCCTTCGTAATTGTTCGCTACTTGTCCTCATCCTTAGGTTGCTTATCCGCCAAGTAAACACTGGTGTCGTTTTGCCGACGTTGATCCGCGGCCTCGTTATTATGTGGGTCCGTTTTATTGAAATTCATCGTTTCAGTGGCATCAGGGACTTGTTCTGGTGTGACTTCGGGTTTTTCCATTGGATTTTCGTTCTGCTCATCATAGCTCATATTGCTGTCGTGGGCGCCACTACGATTTGTTTCGGTTTCAAAGTGTTCTTCGAGGTGTTTTTCTTCATCAAATTTTGTCATTTTTGTACCTCCTTGGGGGTTAGGGCTTGCTGGCTGTAACGGTAAAATTTTATTTTTAGAGAATGAATATTTCATTGTTTTAAAGGTTGAGCTGGCAGAGATTTACACCAAATTAGTCAGGAAATACGCGCAAAGGTAATTTTCAAGCACATTTCCATTAAATCAGCTAGTGAGATACTGTTAAAAATATTTTCCACGGCCTAAACAGAATCATATTTCTAGAATTAAGGCCAAGTTACATTACCCAGCTATTAATCATACTGTCACTTTAATATAGCAACGTTGGTGAAAGCAATTTATATACTTTAGTATGTTTATTCGTTTTGTTGGCCGATGTTATTTGCTATGCTGAAAAAAAGTAGGATTGCATAAAAACTAATTGATAGTTTGTTGGAAAAAGACACGTGGTAATAGTTGCTCGTATTTTTGAACGTTCTTTTGAAAATGAGGTGTATAAATGGAATTTTCCGAATTAACACAACTTTTAGCAGAACGAGGATTAACTTTAACGGCGGCCGAAAGCTTAACTGGTGGTCAATTTCAAACTCAATTGGCGGCGACTGAAGCGGCCAGTGATGTTTATCCTGGGGGCTTTATCACTTATTCAAGCGAATCAAAAACGCAATTGCTGGGCGTGGCGCCGAAACTGATTCGGCAGTATGGGGTTGTTAGTAATGAGGTTGCGCAACAAATGGCAATTAAGGCCCAAGATCTGGCCGCGACGGACTACGCGATTTCTTTTACGGGTGCTGCTGGTCCAGAAGCACTCGCTGGTGAGCCGGCGGGAACTGTTTGTATTGGTCTTGTTGGTCCCAATTTACAAATAGCAAAGAAGTACTATTTTGAAGGTGAGGCAAAGCATGTTTTAGCACAAACTTGTGAAATGGGTCTAACGTTAATTGGGGAAAGGTTAGTTTAAAATTGTCAGTAAAATTCTGCATTCTTTAATTACAATTTTGACTAATAACGGTTGTAAACAAGGTTAGGTGTACTAGTGAGGGGGACTAATAATGAGTGTCCACAATAAAAAGTGGTTATATTTAATGCTTAACTGCTTGATGGTGGCCGGTGTCGGGATGATGCTACAATCACCCGTGTTTGGGGCAACGAAAACAGAGGGCAACGGTAATTCTGGTCAAGTTGAGCTGGCCTCCCAGTCGCTGGACACGAAGAGACCGCATTTGGTCAGTAAACCAAATCGTTCTGAAATAAGGAACCTAGCAGTCGAACGTCTGCCGCGAACGCAATCGCAACAAGAAAATTATCTAATTTGGTTAGGCGGCGGTCTTGTGCTTATTGCAATCGGCTTAGGTTGGTACAAATGCCGCCCTAATAAGAATTAGTTTCTTTAAAATCTATCTCTAGATAAAATGAATTGAAAAACGAGTAAGTAAAAATTGGTACTAGTAAAATCAATTTGTAGTAAAATGAAGTCGATTTAAAAGTTTTAAGGAGGCCGATTATGAAAATTGGAATTTTAGGAGCTAGTGGCCAAGTTGGCACGGCTTTAAAAGAGAATTTAACGGCGAATGGCTATACCCCATTGCTTGGTTCAAGAAAGGCAACAGCTGACTACCAGACCAATGCTGCTGTGGCTAAGGATGCTGATTTACTAATCTTAACGGTGCCTGGTCAGACAGTGCTTGATTTGGCTAAACAGTTAAAGGCCGATTTGAAGGGTAAGATTTTGGTAGATGTGACTAACGCCATTACCAGTGACTTTTCTGGCCCTAAAACTTTCGCTGGGAAGTCACAAACTCAGTTACTTCAAGAAACTTTACCAGATACAGCAGTTGTTAAGGGCTTTAACCAAACAGGCTCTGCCAACATGATTAAGCCAGAAGGCAGCGTTCAATTCTTTGCCGGCGACGATCAAGCTGCAGTAAAACAAGTAACGGATTTGGCTAAGCAAATGGGCTTTGCGCCCCAAGCATTGTCATTGCAGGATAGCCCACTTTTAGATAGTTTAGGCTTTCTCTGGATTAAAGCGGCGATTCAGCTTAACAAGCAGCCTAACTTGAAATTTTACTTGAAGTAGGAATGTTTAAAAAGATGGCCGATTAGTGTCCTTAACCTAATTGGGTGAATATTGTTTATGGCCATTAAAAAGGACTGACTAATTGATTAATGCGTTCTGAGCGCCGGCTTGACAGGCACCACGGTGTAAGTTATAGTAAACTTAATTTCATAACGGACACAAAAAGTACAGTAGTGGCGTAACCAACCGTTCAGAAAGTTAGTGGTGGCTGAAAACTAACCGATGTTACACTGCAAATTACACTTTTTACACGAATGTCACGGGTCATTTCGATAAAAATGAGGCGAGTGATAGCAGTAGCTATAACTTTGGGTGGTAACGCGGAAAAATTTCGTCCCTGATCAAGTTTTTGACTTGGTCGGGGACTTTTTTTGTTAGTTATGATAATTTTAAACAGGATTAACGGAGGTTATAAAATGACGGAGAATATTATTGACGAACTTAAATGGCGGGGCGCCGTTAACCAAACGACGGATGAAGCTGGGTTGCGCGAATTAACGAGTGAAAAACAGATTGGTTTATACTGTGGCGTTGATCCAACCGGCGATAGCTTACATATTGGACACTTGATTCCGTTCATGATGTTGAAACGATTTCAACTAGCTGGCCACCATCCAGTGATTGTGATTGGTGGGGGCACCGGCGCAATTGGTGATCCATCAGGTAAAAATTCGGAACGTGTTTTGCAATCGATGACTCAAGTTCAACACAATCAGGATCATTTATCCGCGCAAATGGAGAAATTATTTGGTACGGACAATTTTCGGATTGTTAATAACTATGATTGGTTATCCAAACTTTCTTTATTAGATTTTCTACGTGATTACGGTAAATTATTTAACGTGAATACAATGTTAAATAAAGAGGTTGTGGCCAGCCGTTTAGAGGTTGGTATTTCGTTTACTGAATTTACTTACCAGATTTTACAGTCAATTGATTTTTTGCACCTATACCGGCATGAAGACGTCCAGTTACAAATTGGTGGCGCCGATCAGTGGGGAAACATTACGGCCGGAATTGATTTAATTCATAAGCAAGAAGGTGCTGACGCAAAGGCCTTCGCGTTAACAATTCCACTGATGTTAAAGGCTGATGGAACTAAATTTGGAAAGACCGCTGGTGGGGCAGTTTGGCTTGATCCAGAAAAGACGTCACCTTATGAATTTTATCAATTCTGGTTAAATCAAGATGATCGTGATGTTATTAAATATTTGAAATACTTTACTTTCTTGTCACAAGAAGAAATTGCTGCCTTGGCTGAAAAGGTTAAAACGCAGCCAGAAAAGCGCGAGGCCCAGCGTCGTTTAGCACAAGAAGTTACCAAATTTGTGCACAGTGAGGCGGCCGTTAAGCAGGCCGAACATATTTCTGCAGCGCTTTTCTCTGGGGATTTAAAAGATTTAACTGCGGCAGAAATCGAACAAGGTTTTGCCGACGTGCCCTCGATGACGATTTCAACTGAACCAAATAATGTTGTGCAGTTTTTAGTTGATACGGAGATTGAAAAATCTAAGCGTCAGGCCCGGGAAGACGTTACTAATGGTGCCATTACAATTAATGGTGATCGAATTCGTGATCTGGAATTCACTGTTGATCCAGCGGCTGCCTTTGATGGCCGTTTTGTGATTGTTCGCCGGGGTAAGAAACGTTATTTCTTAGCACGCGTGAAATAGTTCAATAAGTTGGCGAAAAAAATAGGGTTGCGGCAGAATTAATTTTGCTAGCAACCTTATTTTTTTGATAACGTGTTTGAAAATCGATTTTCCGTAATTAGTTACGCGTACAAAAATGGTCTTAATGAATTACTCGCTAATTTAAGGATACTTTGTTATGGTCTGGAGAACTTGAAATGGGACAAAGATCGCCAAATTCAAGTGCTGCCTTCGGAATTTAGTTCAAATTTAGAAAATACTCTCACTAGTATTTTCCGGACTAATTTAGTGGAAACGTGTTTGAAAAAGCAGATTCCTGTGCTTAGTTACGATCGCCAAATCATCTGTTTCACAGATAATTCGTCAACTAATGCTCGGAACCTGGGTACTTTTTCAAACACTCCTAGCCACTTTTTCAGACTAAGAAATATTTTCGTGGTGGATGCCGTAAGTAAAGTAAATGAGTAGGCCAATGGCGAACCAAATCAATGAGGCAATCCAGGTTTCGGCAGGTAAGATAGCCATTAACCCAATACAAAAGATTGCGGAAATAATTGGTAGAACGGGTGACAAAGGAACTTTAAAGCCAGTGTTTTTGATTTCCTTATGGCGGCGTAACGGAATAATGCCGATGGAAATGAAGGTAAAGGCAATCAAAGTACCAATGTTAACTAAGTTGGTTAATTCATCTAGTGGAATTAGGCCACCTAAGATAGAAATAATGATCGTCACCAGAATCAAACTGTGCTGAGGTAAATGCGTTTTACTTTGTAGTTGGCCTAAAAACTTTGGCAGTAAACCATCACGGCCAATTGAATATACCAGGCGTGAACTGCTGTAAATCATAGTGATCATCATGGTAAACATACCGGCCAGGGCACCGATTGAAATGATCCCGGCAACCCAATTTTGCCCAACTTTTTGCAGGGCGTAGGTCACTGGGTTAGCAACGTTTAAGTCTTTATAAGACACCATACCAGTTAAAACGGCGGAAACTAAAATGTATAAGATTGTCGCCACAATTAGTGTTCCAATGATACCAATCGGCATATTACGCTGGGGATTTTTGACCTCGGCGGCAGAAGACGAAACGGCATCAAAGCCTAAATAGGCAAAAAAGACAGTTGAGGCACCTTTAAAGATGCCCTTAACGCCGAATGGTAAGAAGGGGTGCCAATTAGCCGGTTTAACGTAGAAGGCGCCGACAAGTAAGAAAATGACAATGATCGTTATTTTGACGATGACCATTACGTTATTGATCCGAACAGATTCCTTCATCCCGTGGCTAAGCATCCAAGTGATTAGCCAAACGATTAAAACGGCAAAAAGATTGAGGTAAGTTCCGTGGGCCGGATCAAAGGGGCCACTAAATATTTTGGGAATTTCTAAACCAAAACCCTGTAAAAATGAGGAGAGGTAAGCCGAAAAACCAGTGGATACAGCAGCTACCGCCAACATGTACTCAAGGATAAGCGCCCAGCCCAAAACCCAACCAGTAAATTCGCCAAAAACAACGTTCCCGTAAGAATAGGCTGAACCAGCAATGGGCATGGCCGAGGAAAATTCAGCGTAACACATAGCGGCAATTGAACAGACGATGGCGGCGACAACAAATGACAATACGATGGCCGGACCAGCTTTCAAAGCGGCAACTGTTCCTGGCAAGATAAAAATACCAGTACCAATAACCGCCCCAATCCCTAAGGACATTAGATCGAAAGCATTCATTGATTTAACAAACTGTTTATCTTTAGCCAAATACTTATCGAGACTCTGTTTTTTTAACATTTTGTCCCAAACTGACATAAAACTTCACTCCTTCACCAAACAACCGAATAAATTAAGGCTTAATGTCTATAATCTTAGCATAGCCACTAGTTTATGAAAAGAAAATTAAAACACTCAGTTGACTTTAATTTTACGAATGATAGTGCTTTATTAAATTAGGTGGTTTTTGGCAGTTTTTTTTTTTTGTGATTTTTGATTATGTAGTATAAACGTGTTTGAAAAAGCAGATTCCTGCGGTTGCCATGTTTTAACTTGGCGCTTTTCGCCGTAGTTGAATGGACAACGGATGAAGCATCAGGATTATTAGCGTGTTTTTGCTAATAATCTTCAATTGCGGAATAGTAGCTACAACAGCTAAATCACCTTTTTCAAAGGTAATTCGTCTGTCTAGGCTGTGACTCGGACTTCGGTTTATCCTAGTCCGATCGACATCGTTAGTAATCCTCAGAATCTACCACTTTTTCAAACACTCTGGCAGCTTTTTTGCCTTTACCTACTTAAAACAGTTATAATTAGCTATTATGAGTTGGGGTGCAAAACTTAGAAATAATTTGAATTTAGAAACGAGGTAAATAGTGTGAAAACAAGACGTGAGTTAAAGAAACAGTCCAAGGATTTATTGCGCGGAAACTGGCTTCAGGGCATTTTATTGAATTTAATTCCAACGATTATTCAATTAGTGCTGATTGCTGCATTTATTGTGGCATTGGGCTGGATGGGCTTTAACTTCAATGATGTTAAGGAATCAATTAGTCATGCTGCCGACTATTCAACTAATGGAGGCAATAATGGCGGTAATATGATTGGTAGCATTGTTTCAACAGTCTTCTTAGTGGGAATTCAGTATACTTTCTTAGATTGGGTACGTAATCGTGATTATGAAGTTCATCCACTTAGGGATGCCTTCCAAGTTTTCTCACAACCCTATTTTTGGGGGACCATTGGTCTGTTCTTTATCCAAATGATTTACGTTTGGTTATGGTCAATCCTATTCATTATCCCTGGTATTGTTAAATCCTATGCTTATAAGCAAAGTTACTTTGTTTATAAGGATCGCCGAGATGTATCGGGTGATGCACCGGTTAGTTTCTTAGGCAGTATTACTGAGAGCAGAGCGCTGATGTACGGCCATAAAATTGATTATTTTGTGCTTCAACTAAGCTTCTTAGGTTGGGACATCTTGTCGGTAATCACCTTTGGAATTGGTTTCCTTTGGCTGAACCCCTATAAAAACGCAACTTACGCGGGTTACTACGATGAATTAAAACGCGCACGTGATGAACAAATAAAGACAGAACCAAAAGTGATTGAACATTAAGAAAAGAGAGTGGCCCAAGAAGCGCCTAGATTTTGAGGATTAGCCTAAGAAGGCACTTTTGCTGTGAAACAGCTAAAGCGACTTCTGTAGCTACTATTCCGCAACTGAGAATTATTAGCTAAGTACGCTAATAATTTTGATGTTTCATCCGTTGTCCATTCAACTAAGGCGAAAATCGCCAAGTTGAAATATGGCAACCGCAGAAATCTGCTTCTTGGGCCACGTTTGCTGCAGGTAAGAAGCGCCTAGATTTTGAGGATTACTAACGATGTCGATCGGACTAGGATAAACCGAAGTCCGAGTTGCAGCCTAAGAAGGCACTTTTGCTGTGAAACAGCTAAAGCGACTTCTGTAGCTACTATTCCGCAACTGAGAATTATTAGCTAAGTACGCTAATAATTTTGATGCTTTATCCGTTGTCCATTCAACTATGGCGAAAACCGCCAAGTTGAAACATGGCAACCGCAGAAATCTGCTTTTTCAAACACGTTTACACGAAATTGGCCTAAGCAAGCACTTTATCTGTTAAACGGCCGCCTCGCAAAATTAGGCGTATAAAATGGCATCAGGATAAAAATCCTGATGCCATTTTTTATCTACAATTTATATTCGGATGCTCCTTTAAGGACGTAAATCAATTTTTATACTTTTTAGAGCCTTCAAGCACTAAAAAGGCGCGAAGCAATTAATTTTAAGACGTCAGTCAACCAAATCCTTTAACACTATTAATGATAGAGAAAGGTTGTGAAGAAACTATGAATAAAGACTAACAAATTAGTAAAGAAATCGGTTACTTAATTTTCAAATACGTTTCCACTAAATTAGTCAGGAGAATGCTAATAAGGGTATTTTTTAAACACAACCTAAACCTGAATTGTCAAATCAAGTAGGCGAGCCGGCCGAGTCTTAAGTAAACAGATTGAATCCTTCACCAGAATGTTGTTAAATGGCCAGCAAAGGATTTGTATTTTTGGCAGGCTAGTTTGAAAAACAATCAATGTTCAATCTTGGAGCATTCGTCAATTAATTTCCACAAGGTCGTTGACTTATGCTAAGCTAATAGCAATAAAAATGAGTTTAAGATGAGAAAGGTGGCAATCAGATGCACTACACAACAGCAGGTGAATCACACGGTCCACAACTAACGGCAATTATTGAGGGAATTCCCGCCGGCCTAATGGTTTCAGTGGAACAAATTAATGCTGATTTAAAACGGCGGCAGCAAGGTTATGGTCGTGGAAATCGAATGAAGATTGAGTCTGATCAGGTTCAGATTACAGCCGGCATTCGTCATCAAAAAACCTTGGGTTCACCAATTACACTTCAGGTGACTAACCGCGACTATGCTCATTGGGATGAGATTATGAGTCCCACGGCCGAAGCAACGGCGGCCAATTCAGTTCGGCAAGTAACCAAACCTCGTCCAGGACACGCCGATTTGGTCGGTGGTGAAAAATATCAGCATGAGGACTTGCGGAACGTTTTGGAACGTTCCAGTGCGCGGGAAACAACGATGCGGGTTGCGGTTGGTAGTCTCTGCAAACAATTACTTCAAGCAATCGGTGTCGAGGTATTAGGTTTTGTGCAGCAATTAGGAACGGTAAAAGCCGATTTAACTCAGTTACCCCAAATTGGTAATTTGAAAGAACTAGCGGCGGTGACTAATGCTAGTGATGTCCGTACTTACGACGCGGCCGCTGCCACTGAAATGCACAGCCTAATTGATCAAACAAAAAAAGCCGGTGACACATTAGGCGGTGTTGTTGAAGTGCTTGCCACTGGTTTACCGGTTGGTCTTGGTAGTTATGTCAGTGCCAATACGAAACTTGACGCTAAATTGGCCCAAGCAATTATTAGTATCAATGCTTTTAAAGGGGTTGAGTTTGGGGATGGCTTTAGTTTGGCGGATCATCCTGGGAGTCAGGATATGGATGAAATCTTTTATAGCGAAACTAAAGGCTTTTACCGCGGCAGTGATCATCTTGGTGGCTTTGAAGGGGGGATGACTAATGGCATGCCGTTAGTCATCAAAGGGGTCATGAAGCCGATTCCAACGTTATATAAGCCATTGCGTAGTGTCGATATCCATACCAAAGAGGCGTATGTTGCTAACGTTGAGCGTTCGGATACGACGGCGGTGCCTGCTGCTGCAGTTGTGGCTGAGGCCATGGTAGCTATTACGCTAGCACAGGCTGTCTTGGCTAAGTTTGATGCGGATGCCTTACCGCGTTTGCAAACGCAGGTTAAGGCTTACCATGACGAACTAGCGCAGTACTAGACGAGGAGTAAAAATATGCAAAAAGAATTAGTAACGGCTGCCACGCATTTACAGGGTGAATTAATGATTCCCGGTGACAAAAGTATTTCCCACCGCAGTGTTATGTTTGGTGCGATCGCTCAAGGAACCAGCAAAATTAGTCATTTTCTTTTTTCCGACGACTGTTTACACACAATTAGTGCCTTACAAGCACTTGGCGTTAAAATTCAACGCACCACTGATTCAGTAACGATTGAAGGTGTCGGTTTCAATGGCTTTACACCGGCCAAACAGGCAATTGATCTGGGAAACTCAGGAACGTCCACACGTCTCTTAATGGGATTGTTAAGTAAACAGTCATTTCCAATAACGTTTAGTGGCGATGCTTCTTTAAGCAAGCGACCAATGCAGCGGGTGATTGCGCCCTTACAAAAAATGGGTGCGACAATTACAGCAACAGACGAAAATTATTTACCATTAACGATTCGAAGTAATCACAAGTTGACTGCTTTGAACGAAACGATCCCGGTAGCTAGTGCTCAGGTTAAAAGTGCCTTAATGTTTGCGGCCATGCAGGCTGATGAACCATCCCATTTAACTGAGTTGGCGCAGACTCGTGACCATACAGAAAGAATGCTACGTAAATTTGGTGGGCAGGTAGATATTACGGGGCTAACCTTAACGGTGCCACCACAACCGCAGTTAAAGGCGCAATCTTTCCGTGTTCCCGGTGATATGTCGTCGGCCGCCTTCTTTATTTTGGCGGCAACATTAGTTTCTAACAGTGAAATACGTCTAAAACAAGTTGGTTTAAACGGAACACGAACAGGATTTTTGGACGTTCTTAGCCGTATGGGTGCGGATATTCGCGTCGAAAATATTGATTCCGACTTTGAAGTTAGCGGTGATTTAATTGTGTCCACTAGCTCACTTAAGGCAACTGAAGTGGGCGGTGCAGAAATTCCCAATGTTATTGATGAAATTCCGTTAATTGCGTTGGCTGCAACTCAGGCCCAGGGAACAACCGTCATTAAGGACGCCGCAGAACTACGGGTTAAGGAGACTGATCGGATTGCCACAGTGACGGCCGAACTCCGCAAGCTAGGTGCCCAGATTGAAGAACAGCCTGATGGGATGGTGATTACCGGACCAACACCTTTGAAGGCTGTTACCAGTGATCAACTTGATAGTCATGGTGACCACCGCATCGGTTTGATGTTGGCCGTCGCCGCTTTAATCAGTCAAAGCCATCTAACCTTAAATGCTGCTGAGGCGATTAATGTTTCGTATCCGGCCTTTTTTACCGATTTAACAAACCTACTTAACTAGGGGTTAGGAAGCGCTTTTTAAAGTTATTTTTAAAAAAGCGCTTTCCAAAGTTGTCAATCAAAATATAAGGTGCTAACATATTAAGTGAAATTATGTGGTGGGGCAACGTCTGCTTTTGACGTTACTTACATACGCAACGTTCTTTTAAGGAGGAAACAATTTTATGGCTAAATCAGCAGTAATTGAAAGTGTTAAAGCTCGTGAAGTTTTTGATTCTCGTGGTAACCCAACTGTCGAAGCTGACGTTATCTTAACAGATGGTACATTAGGTCGCGCATCAGTTCCATCAGGTGCCTCAACAGGTGAACTTGAAGCAACTGAATTACGTGACGGTGGCAATCGTGTTGAAGGTAAGGGTGTTAGCAAAGCAGTCAACAACGTTAACACAGAAATCAACGATGCTTTGAAGGGCGTTTCACCTTTTAACCAAGCTGAAATTGATCAAATTATGATCGATCTTGATGGCACACCAAACAAAGCCCGTTTAGGTGCCAACGCTATTTTAGGCGTATCAATGGCAACTGCACGTGCTGCTGCTAATGCATTAGGCACACCATTATACCGTTATTTAGGCGGAGTTAACATTGAATTACCACAAACGTTCCATAACGTTATCAACGGTGGTGCTCATGCTGACAATGGTATTGATTTCCAAGAATTCATGATTACACCTCTTAAGAAGACAAGCTTCCGTGATGGTCTTGAAAAGATTGCTAACACTTACCATACTTTGAAAAAGGTTTTGGAAGATGCTGGTTTCCAAACAGGACTTGGCGACGAGGGTGGTTTTGCTCCTGATATGAAGTCAACAACTGAAGCTGTTGAAATGCTTTATAAAGCTATCGAACAAGCTGGTTACAAACCAGGCGTTGATATCGGTATTGCTTTAGATGCTGCTTCATCAGAATTTTATGATAAAGATGCTAAGAAGTATAACTTCGAAGGCCACAGCTTTAACGCTGACGAAATGGCTAACTACTATAAAGATTTGAAGAAGAAATTCCCAGCAATCATCTCAATGGAAGACCCATTCTCAGAAGAAGATTGGGAAAACTTTGCTAAGTTCACAAAAGACTTTGGCGACCAAGTACAATTGGTTGGTGACGATATCTTCGTTACAAACCCTTCAATTTTCCGTAAGGGTATCAAGGCCGGCGTTGCTAACTCAATCTTAATCAAATTAAACCAAATTGGTTCAGTTTCAGAAACGATTGAAGCAATTCGCTTGGCTAAGAAGAACGGCTACACAACAATGATTTCACATCGTTCAGGTGAAACTGAAGATCCATTTGTTGCTGACTTTGCCGTTGCCGTATCTGGTGGCCAATTAAAGGCCGGCGCTATGGCTCGTTCAGAACGTATTGCTAAGTACAACGAATTATTACGCATTGAAGAAGAATTAAATGGTCAAGCATCCGTTGCTCAATTTCCAAATGACGTTGACGCTGACTAATTTTTAAAATGAGAGTGCAATAAAAGCATGTTAGCTTTTATCGCACTCTTTTTTTATAAAAATATTATCTCATAGTATTCTTTCCGTATTTTAATTGTGCTATAATGTTACCTATCAGATAATCAGTGATTATTTGGAGAAGCGCGCAAGTTCTATTTCGTCGTGGTTGATGGCCATGAGGAGCTTTGTTGCGAGTTTGCTTTTTCAAACATGTACCGCTAGTTAATTGATGGTTAAGAGAGTAGTGAATTGTCGTGAATGTGCGAAGGATGAGCAAGTTTGTTGGCTAGTGTAGCGGCATTGATTCAGAGCAGGACAAAAGTCGGTTTTGGCGCACGTTTGCTCGAAAATAGTAAGCGACTAGGGCTTTTTGTTCCAACCTATTGCCTGAACACTAGAAAAATTGCTGGCTAGCCGTAATTACGGAATAAGATTTACCCACCTTGATCACACTTTGTTTAATACCTTAAGGAGGTTTTTGTTTATGTCTAAAGCAAGCGAATATCTAGAAAGTGTTCAAAAATCAATTGAACAGCGTGACCCTAACCAACCAGAATTTCTTGAAGCTGTAACTAATTTCTTTACAACTATCAAACCAGTATTAGAAAAGCATCCAGAATACATTGACGCCAATCTACTTGGTCGACTTACGGAGCCGGAACGGGCTTTCCAGTTCCGGGTACCGTGGGTAGACGATCAAGGCCAAGTTCAGGTTAACCGGGCTTTCCGCGTTCAATTTAATTCGGCGATTGGACCTTATAAAGGTGGCTTACGTTTCCACCCAACCGTTAATTTGTCGATTGTTAAATTTTTAGGTTTTGAACAAATCTTTAAAAACAGCCTGACTGGACTACCAATTGGTGGTGGTAAAGGCGGTAGTGATTTTAATCCAAAGGGCAAGTCCGACGGTGAAGTGATGCGCTTTACGCAAAGCTTTATGACTGAATTGCAAAAACACATTGGTCCTGATTTAGATGTTCCTGCTGGTGATATTGGTGTTGGTGGCCGGGAAATTGGGTATCTTTACGGCCAATACAAACGCCTTAATGGGTCACAAAATGGTATTTTAACTGGTAAAGGGCTCAGTTACGGTGGTAGTTTAGCACGGACTGAAGCAACTGGTTTTGGCTTGTTATACTACGTTGACGCCATGTTGAAAGACCACGGTCAAACTTTGAACAATAAAAAAGTTAAGGTTTCTGGCGCAGGTAACGTTGCCATTTACGCGGTTCAAAAGGCTGCCGAATTAGGTGCAACTGTTCTAACAGTTTCTGATTCTAATGGTTTTGTTTACGATGAAAATGGGATTGATTACAAAGTGGTTCAACAAATTAAGGAAGTTGAACGTGGCCGAATTAAGGACTACGCTGATCGTGTTAAGACAGCAACTTACCATGAAGGTTCAGTTTGGGACTTCGATGTTGATTATGACCTTGCTTTACCATGTGCAACGCAAAATGAAATTGATGGTAAGCAGGCCAAGCTCGTTGTTAAAGACGGCGCTCAATTAGTGGCTGCCGGAGCAAATATGCCAAGTACTCCTGAAGCTGTAAAAGTTTTCCGGGATGCTAACTTGCTTTATGGTCCAGCTAAGGCCGCCAATGCAGGTGGTGTTGCCGTTTCAGCTCTTGAAATGAGTCAAAACAGTGCTCGTCTTTCTTGGACGTTTGAAGATGTTGACCAACGACTACAAAAGATTATGCAAAATATTTATCATGAATCCGCTGATGCTGCTAATGAATACGGTGTTGAAGGTGATTACCTTGCAGGCGCCAACATTGCTGGATTCTTAAAAGTTGCGGATGCAATGATGGCCCAAGGAATCGTTTAATCAATGGTTGAGCAGCAAAAGATTTTAATCAGTGAAGATCTTTCTTGTGTTGGTCAAGTTTCGCTGTGTGCATCATTACCGCTTTTTGCCGCACTTGATTTCAATCCTTGTTTATTGCCAACTGCGTTATTATCAACGCATACTGGCGGCTTGGGAACGCCAAGCTACCTTGATTTGGCGGCCGAAATGCCAAAAATTATTGAACACTGGCAAAGTCTAGGCCTAAAATTTTCTGCGCTTTATTTTGGTTATTTAGGTGCCGAGCCACTACAGGTTATCTTGCGGCACCTAGCCGATTTAAAAACGGAACAGGCCAAGGTCTTAGTTGATCCGGTGATGGCCGATCAAGGGCAGCTCTACAGTGGTTTTACACTAAAATACGTTGAACAAATGCGCCACTTAGCGAAACAGGCCGATTTATTAACACCAAATTTAACCGAAGCACAATTACTTTTAGGCGAAAATGTTAGTACAGCACCTTGTGACCTTGCAACCGCTAAGACACTAGCTCAAAAGTTAACTGAAGTTTTCAGTATTCCGGCAGCTGTTATTACCGGTGTACCGCTGATTGATGGTACAATTGGTATCATCGGTGCCGAGGGCTCATTAACGTGGAGTTATCAACAAAAGCGTTTAGACGGTCATTACTTTGGTACCGGCGATATTTTTGCTAGTGTATTATTTGGTGGTGTACTACGTGGGCTAGCACTACAAACGGCCACTGAAGTTGCTCTAAAATTTGTTACAGGAGCAATCAAGCGAACGCAGGTAGCAGGAAGCGACGTTCGTTACGGTGTTAATTATGCGGCGGGGCTTGCTGAATTGATTGAAACCGTACAAAAAAGACAAGAGGAGTAAGCAGATGCGACAGAAAAACTCATTACGAGCAGTTATTTTTACTGGCCTATTTGCCGCGATCATTTTTATTGGAATCTCCGTTTTACGAATTCCGGTTCCGGCACTGGTTGGCCGCCCGTTTATTCATTTTGGAAATGCACTAACAGTACTGGCCATTTTATTTCTAGGTGCGCGTAATGGTGCAATTGCTGGTGCAGTTGGGTTGGGTGGCTTTGATCTGTTAAATGGTTACGCGGCGACCTCGTGGCTAACCGTTTTAGAAGTCTTAGTCATTGCTTTAGTTGTCCACACAACTTATCGGCTATTTAAATTTGATGATCGGACAAGTCACATTGTCACAATTGGGATTGTAGCAGGTGTCACTAAGATTTTTACGTCTTATTTAGTTTCAATCGTTGAAGCCTTAATGGCGGGGACACTTTTTAAAGTTGCTGTAGTTTCAGCTTTCTTTAGTCTGCCAGCAACGGTTATTAATTCTATTTCAACGGCGATTATTGTGCCCATACTGTATTATTTATTACGTGGGGCGTTTAGAGCGACTGGAAATAGAATGGGCTAATCGACGAACAATTTTTCCGTCATTCAAATAAGAATTATAAAGGACCGCGCCAAGATTTATTTTGGCGCGGCCTTTTTTGTGTTCAGTTGGAGAGTGTTCGCAAAAGCAGACAGATTCTACTTCGCAACTGCAGGGTAAAAACTGAGCGTCTTTTTTAAACGTTCTTATAGCAAAATTCATTGCACTCTTTTTTTGTTACCGTTAAGATAGGGTTATTAGCAAATTTAAAGGAGTCGGAAAATGACGGAACAACGATTATTTGTGATTACTGGGGCGACCGGGAGTGGTAAAACTACGGTGAGTCATTATTTGAGCCAAGCTTACAATATTCCACGGGTGGTGACGCACACGACACGACCAGCACGCCACGGCGAAACCAATGGTGTTGACTATTATTTTGAAACG
The DNA here is from genome assembly GCF_003950295.1 of Loigolactobacillus iwatensis. Lineage (GTDB taxonomy): Bacteria > Bacillota > Bacilli > Lactobacillales > Lactobacillaceae > Loigolactobacillus > Loigolactobacillus iwatensis. The sequence continues at coordinate 14,010 of NZ_RHNP01000035.1, read as the reverse complement.
CCGGCCACTTTTGCAACGAAACACTTTATCGAACGGGTGACGTACGCTAATTATAGCTATGGCTCATCACATGAGGGGTTGGCTGAGGCCTGGCAGAAAAATGATTTTGCAAGTATTGTTTTAGATACTAAGGGTGCGGCAACTTACGTTAAGACACTTGGAGTGCGCGTTGTTTTAATTTATTTAATGGTTGATGATCCAAAAGTGCTCGTTCAGCGCTTGAGCCGGCGCGGTGACAGTTCCAAGATGATCGCCCAACGGTTAGCAAGTCAAGAGTATCGGCGGGATTTAATTATTCCGACGGCATTAAAAAAAGCTGCTCACGTCATTATTAACGACGATTGGCAGCAGGCTAAGCAACAGACTGATCACTTGATGACGCAAATCAAGCAAGAAGTTGTAGCTGACTAAGAAGTGTTTGGAAAGGTGTTTAGATTCTACTACGTAATTGAGGATTATTACTAGCTTCACTGACGCTGTCGATCGGACTAGGATAAACCGAAGTCCGCGGCGCAGTCTCAACCGCTAATAATCTTGCTGCTACGAACGATGGCCATTCTTGTGGCAAAAGCCAAGGAGCGCAATTACAAAGTCAATAACTGTTTGCGACTAAGTTCGTCTCGGTCACCGCAGGAATCTGCCTTTCTAAGTTTTATGTATAAAGAGAAAGCCCTTGAGCTTCTCTTAGGCAGTTTGATTTCGACTATTTCCCTTAAAGGAATCGATGTGTTGCGTTTGAACGGTCAATTTACGAACTGCGTCATCAATTGTGATACCACTGGCGATTTGCTCAGGATGTTGCTTACTCGTTGCGTAGAAAATCTGCTGCTCGGTATCCAAAGAAATACGGTACCAGCTATTTGAAAAGTTTCCAAATTTCATATTTAAAGCCTCCTTGATCAGTTAAGGTACAATGTTTAACTGATTTTTTATGTGTAATAGCAATATCATACAACCATTTTTTTAGAAGAACAAGTTTTTTGTTTATCTTTGTTAGCGTTTATAATTGTTTTAAGAAATTGCTTACATTTAGCATAGGACTTTTTAAAATGTTATGCAAGTGAAAAGAGTAACAATCTAATAAACCGTTTTTTGCCTGAGGAAGGATTAATATTAGTGGTGTAAGACTTGATCAACCAACTTTTTTTCTCGGAACAATTATGCTAGACTTGGTTAGATAATTTTTAAATAATAATGATTACGTTTTATTATAGATGTGAAAGGGGCTTCCTATGCAAGTAAAGGGGAATGCGTTAACCTTATTGAAACAAAATGGGTATAAGGTCACTAAGCAGCGGCGGGATATGCTGCTTTATCTAAGTCAGTTTCAACACAGCTACATTAACGTTACAGCCGTGGATGGTCATATGCGCGCCTTATATCCAGGTATGAGTCATAATACAATTTACCGAAATATTAGAGCCTTTGCCGAGATTGGAATTGTGGAACAGCGCAATCGTGGTGAGCAGGCAACTGTCAAATATCAGTGTGATTTTGAGCACCCCCACCACCATCATTTTATTTGTCGAAACTGCGGTAAGGTAATTGAGCTTGCCATGTGCCCGTTGGATTTCTTTTCAAAACAGATTCCTGACTGTGAAATTGACAGCCATAACTTTGAGCTTTACGGACTATGTGGTACTTGTAAGCAAAAGTTAAAGTAGGCTGTCGTTAAATTGCGGTATAATAATGATGTTGAAACGTAGAAGTTAGACTTTATGCCTGGCCTCTTTTTGTTTACTAGCAAAGCACACATTCTTTAATGAATTCTTTAGCTTTTGGTCAAGCTTTCTATGCATTTATATGGTTTAATAAAATTAAATGAGGGGGAATTGACAATGGCATACCGGACACCGCCATTTATCACGCCATTTGCGATTGTTTCGATCGTGCTTGGCCTAGCAGCGACTAATGTTGTTGCTGACAAAGTTGCACCAGTCAAGCAGGAACAGACAACAACTAAAACTAATAATGATAGCTCGGCCGCTACGTCATCAAGTAGTCACTCAGCAGCGTCTTCTTCACGGGACAGCAAGGCCAGTGAATCTACTAGTGAACCAGCTGAAAGTAGCAGTAGTGTGACGACTTCGACGCCAAGCGCAAGTAGTGATCAGGCTAACCAAACATCAACTGATCAAACTAGTGGGGCTGCAACCACTGATGCTAGTTCGGCCAGTGATACTTCAACGACGGGCAGTACAGCAGCTAGTAGTTCGAGTACACCAACTACTGCTAGTTCGGCGACAACTGGGCAAGACACACAAAATTCAACTTCCCAAAATCAAACCGGAACAGGCACCACTGGAGCAACGCAGGATACAACCACAACGGCGAATTAATCTGGAAAGGAGGGATTATTTGTGCTTAGTCTTTTAGATATGCTTAATCACTACTTAGGTTTTTTTAATATGAACGTTAAGCTGAAAAACCGTGTCTATACCATTTTAGGTATCTTAGGTGACATTTATATTGGCTATTTGGCTTTTCACTTTTTACGGCTGCAAGTTTGGGGACGGGGATTATTATTTATGCTCTTATTCTTTGTTCTGGCCTATTTCTTAACCTTAAACGTGATTTATTACTTTACAACTAAAACTGCTAAATTTGATATTTCACCTAAAATTGAAAAAATGTTAGGTGGTAAGGCGGCCTCGGCCAGTGACGATCCAATGCTTGGCAGTGGCAAATCGAATGCAACGGCTGGACGGACAAGGGTTATGCCAGCCGCAGGTCTTTTTAATCAAGATAAACTATTACCAGCGAAGGTAACTGTGGATGAATTAACTCAGCAAAATATCAATGAGATGGTCACTAACTTAGTTGCCAGTGGGTACCTTAGTCTTAATTATGGTGGACTTTCAGATGAGGCGATTTACCGCCACGCTCATGCCAATCCAGAGCCATTTTACGCCATTGGTGAAGCGACACAATTACCATTTTATGAAATGCGCCAAGAGGGTGAACACCTTTACATTTATGCTGGTAAAAATGCAATTGATAGTCTTAACGTTGGCGAAATTACCTCAATTGGTCTTATGCAAGTGCAAGACGCGCAAAATCAGTACCAACTTGTGCTGGCCAATGCCTATTTGACTGGTGGTCCCTATAAGGTTGCCGGTCGTTCAGGGGTAATGGCAGGAAATAATCCCTATAGTGTTGCGGTTCAAGTCGCCTACCGCGATAAAAATGCACCTCAAGAAAAACCGACTAAGTTAACTCAGGCCCAGGCGCAAACACAAACACAGACGGTTACGCAACCAACTAGTCGTGAGCCCCAGGCACCCAGTCGGCGGGCGCGACATCAACGTTAAGGCTGATTTTAAGTTTAACTTGACGTAATCTGATAGTAAGGTTAAAATCAAGATAGTTAATTTAAGGAGTTTTTAATATGCAGCTAATCAATGTACAATTAAACAACTACTTTTACTTTTGGTATTTCGCGTAGACTATGCGGCCAGAAGTGTTTTAACGTGTTTTGACCACATGGTGCAGAATTAACTTCCGCTGTGTGGGCTACCTTAATAAATTAGCCAATTAACAACCACAGCGGAATTAGTCGCTGTGGTTTTTTAATTACAAATTTTGGTAGTAGGAAGGATGATTGAAATGCAAGAAGATAAGTTAAGTGCACTAGTCAAATTATTAAAGCCGGAGGTGGCAGCGGTTAAGCCTTCTTCAATTTTAAAATTCAACCAAGATATTTCGCAGATTCCAGGAATCTTAAAGCTAACGTTAGGGGAGCCCGACTTTACGACTCCTGAACACATTAAGGCCGCGGGTATCAATGCCATTAAACAAAATGACAGTCATTACACTAATTCAGCAGGTAAAATTGAGGTTCGGCAGGCTGCGGCAAATTACTTAGCAACAAAATATAATGTCCATTATGATCCAACCAGCGAAATTTTGGTGACGGCGGGGACTACTGAGGCCATTTTTTCGGCACTAACAACGATTGTTTCAAAAGGTGACGAGGTATTAATTCCGACACCAATTTTTCCACTTTACATACCAGATACAACTGTGAACCAGGGTGTGCCAGTCTTTATGGATACATCGGCCAATCATTTTGTTTTATCGCCTGAGCTATTAGCAACAACATTAAAAAATCATCCCCGGGCCAAGGTGCTCGTACTAAATTACCCAACCAATCCAACGGGTGTAACTTATCGCCGCAAGGACTTGGAGGCGCTGGCTAAGGTATTACGGCAATACAATGTTTTCGTATTATGCGATGAAATCTATAGTGAGTTAACTTATGGAGAGCCGCATGTTTCGATGGCCGAGCTTTTGCCGGAACAAACGATTTTACTCAATGGTGTGTCTAAATCCCACGCGATGACTGGCTGGCGGATAGGCGTCTTGGCGGCACCAGCAGCTATTGCTCAGGAAATTGGTAAGGTGCATCAATTTGCGATCACTAGCGCGACTACGGTTGCACAGGATGCGGCCTTGGAAGCTTTTAAAAATGGCTTAAATGATGGGCAGGAGATGAAAAAGGCTTACGAGAAACGCCGTGATTACTTATTCGGCGCGCTGCAGGCAATTGGCTTTGAGTGCGTTAAACCTGAAGGGGCTTTTTACCTGTTTGCCAAGATTCCAGTAAGTTTGCCTCAGGATAGCTTTAAGTGCTGTTATGAATTAGCCCAGGAGGCCAAGGTAGCCTTGATTCCTGGTGCTAGCTTCGGTGGCGGCGGTGAAGGATACGTTCGAATTAGCTATGCGGCTAGTTTGACTGACCTAAAAGAAGCCGTTAAACGCTTAAAAAATTATTTGGCACAAAAATAGTAAATTAGGAGAAGATAATAATGAAAATATTAATGTACAGTGTTCGCGACGATGAGATGCCCGCAATTAATGCTTGGGCCAAACGAAACCAAGTCACGGTGGCCACCAATCAGGAAGATATGAGTAGTCAAACAGTTGGTTTAGCCCAAGGTTATGATGGCGTAGTTATTGTGCAGCACGCGGCAATTGACAGTGCTGTCGTTTACCAAAAGTTACACGAATATGGCATTAAACAACTTGGTTTACGTAGTGCCGGTTACGATGTGGTTGATTTACCGGCCGCCAAGGCTAATGATTTAATTGTGACCAATGTTCCTGCTTATTCACCACGTTCTGTTGCTGAATACTCGTTGGCTCAAACTTTCCGCTTAATTCGTAATCTAGAATTATTCGATGCTCGGGGCGCCCACCAGGATTTTCGTTGGGGCGGCTTAATTGCCCACGAAATTCACACCTTAACAATCGGTATTATTGGCGCTGGCCGAATTGGCGGCACTGCTGCGCGATTATTTCACGCTCTAGGTGCCACAGTGTTGGCCAATGATTTGGTTGAAAACGATGACTTAAAGGATATTTTGACCTACGTTGATAAGGAAACACTGTTAAAAAAGGCTGATGTTGTTGATTTGCATCCAGATTTAAATCCTAGTTCAACGCATTTATTAAGTACAGCGGAATTTAAGTTAATGAAGCCTAGCGCTGTTTTGATTAATGCTTCCCGGGGACCTGTGATCGATACAAAGGCTCTAGTTACCGCTTTAAAAGAAAAACAGTTGGCCGGGGTTGCGATTGACGCAATTGAAGGTGAACAAGAATTTAATAACTTTGATTTAACTGGTAAAACAATTAAAAATCAACAGTTTGTTGAATTACGGAAGATGCCCAACGTAATTTTAACGCCTCATATTGGTTTCTACACTAACGTTGCGGTTCAAAATATGGTCGATATTAGTTTAGATGATGCTAAAAAAATTATCGAAGGCGGCCAGGCAACACATCCAGTAGACTAGGAAGTATTTGAAGAAACAAGCAAGATGATTTTGCCAAAGCGATAGATTGGGTACGTCGTAATATTAAGTAATCAAGGAAGCGGCTGGGGCGAAAGTTCTGGCCGCTTCCTTGATTACGCTAAAATGGGTGGGTGTTGCACTTCCATCTTTGCAAATCTTTTACAAAAAATCGGCGCTAAATTAATTGAAGGTTATTTGATTTAGTAGCACTTTAATAAAAAATATCTATTCAATTAGTTAAGCGCTTGATTATGCTAAAACACTGCTTCTTTAATTCTAAAAAAATAAGATTTTTCTCATTTTTCCTAAATATGACAATTATTACACTAAAGTAAGCCAATTTAATTTGCGCTGAGATTAAAAATAAATTAAAATTGAAATGTAACTTTGGCCTTTAACTATATTTAAAGAGGTTAGGGCCTTGTTATTTGAGTACTGTCAGGATATCACTTTCTGGTCCAAAGAATTCTTAGAATCTAGGAAGTGTTTGGAAAAGCGTTCAGATTCTACTTTGCAATTGTGGCTTATTATTGGCTTCGCTGAGGCCGTCGATCGGACTAGGATAAATCGAAGTTCGAGTTGCAGCCTAGATCGTTGATGATCTTGCTGCTACGAACGATGGCCGTTCTTGTGGCAAAAGCCAAGGAGCACAGTTATAAAGTCTATAATTACTCACGACTAGTTTTATCTCGGTCACCGCAAGAATCTAGTTTTTCAAATACGTTTACGGCTAAATTAGTCGGTAAGTACCAGTGAAAGTATTTTCCAAATACTTCCTATAGCCGAAGAATGCATTTTACTTGGCGTGCTCAGTGAGTTTAGTTTGGAGGGAAAATTTTATGTCAATGATTGAATTTCACAACGTTGAAAAGTACTTTGGTGATTTTCACGCCCTAAAGAACATCAACCTTACAATTGATAAAGGCGAGGTTGTCGTGATTATCGGGCCATCAGGTTCAGGCAAAAGTACATTGCTCCGCTCTATTAATGGATTAAACACAATTTCTTCAGGAAAATTAGTGATTAATAATTTTGATATTGCAGATAAAAAGACCAACATGAACAAGATTCGGCGGGATGTCGGGATGGTTTTTCAGCACTTTAACCTTTACGCCAATAAATCCGTACTGGAAAATATTACTTTAGGACCGCGACTAGTTTTAAAAGAAAATGAGGAACAGAGTAAAAAAGAGGCCATGGATCTGCTCGATTTGGTTGGACTGGCTGATAAGGCCGAGTCATTACCAAGTATGTTGTCGGGTGGGCAAGAGCAGCGAGTTGCGATTGCCCGTAGCTTAGCGATGAAACCACAAGCGCTATTATTTGATGAACCAACTTCGGCGCTTGATCCAGAAATGATTGGTGACGTGCTGGATGTTATGAAAAAGGTTGCCCATGAAGGGATGACCATGGTTGTCGTTACCCACGAAATGGGCTTCGCGCAAGAAGTTGCTAACCGGCTGATCTTTATGGCGGATGGTGAAGTCTTGGAAGATGATGATACTAAATCCTTCTTTGCTCATCCAAAAGAAGAACGGGCACGGCAGTTCTTGAGCAAGATTATTAACCACTAAGGAGGCGAGGGACAATGAAAAAGTTTGTCCGTTATCTTTTACCGGTTGCCTTCCTGTTTAGTTTGGTTTTAATTTTAAGTGGGTGCGGTAAAAAGAGTTTGTCGCAACAAGACGTGTTAACAAATGATCGCCAAAGTAACACAATCACTTGGGGCGTTAAGGCAGATACACGTTTATTTGGTTTAATGAATATTAAAACTGGTAAAGTTCAAGGTTTTGATATTGATATGGCCAGGGCGATTACTAAACAAATTCTGGGCAAGAATGGTAAGGCCAAGCTTGTTCAGGTAACGAGTAACACCCGGATTCCGTTACTGAAAAATGGTAATGTTGATGCCTTGATCGCGACAATGACAATTACGCCAGATCGTGCAAAGGTCGTCGATTTCTCGGAACCATATTTTCACGCTGGTCAGGCCATTCTGGTCAAAAAAGGTAGTTCAATTAAGAACATCCGTGATTTAAACTATAAGGGCGCCCAAATTTTAGGCGTTCAGGGTTCAAATTCAGTTCAAAACGTTAGAAAGTATGCACCAAAAGCAAATATCTTAGAATTATCTGATTACGCCCAGGCCTTCACTGCGTTGAAATCTGGTCAAGGGGTTGCTTTAACAACGGATAACGGGATTCTTTACGGGATGTCCGTGGAAGACCCCAATTACGTTGTTGCTGGTGGTGCTTTTACCAAGGAACCATACGGTATTGCCGTTAACAAGGGTCAAAAACCATTTTTACGCAAAGTTAATGCTGCGGTTAAGCAGATGAAAAAGACTGGTGAATACCAGAAGATTGTTAATAAATGGTTCGGCAATGTCCAAGGCTTTGAAGAAGGGGGTAATTAGGTATGATTAATATTTTGGTTCGTTATTGGCCGGAATTATGGTCAGGCTTACTATCTACCCTAGGTTCAAGTTTATTAGCTTTGGTGGGTAGTTTGATTTTAGGGACACTCTTTGCCTTTATGGAAATTAGTTCGCATCGCTGGGTTAAATTTATTGGCCGGGTTTACGTTGAAGTTTTTCGGAATATTCCATTGTTGGTTGTTACGATGTTCTTTTACGTGGTTATTCCCATGTTTATTGCTAAAGTAAACGGATTTACTGCCGGTACAATTGGCTTAACAATTTACACATCGGCATTTATTGCGGAAACTGTTCGTGCTGGAATTGAGGCCGTTGATACTGGACAGATGGAAGCTGCCCGTTCAACTGGTCTTACTTACACTCAGGCAATGGTTCAGATTATTTTTCCGCAGGCAATTAAGATCACGATTCCACCGCTGGGCAATCAGTTCATTAATTTAGTGAAGAATTCGTCTGTTTTGGCCTTTGTTGCTGGTTTTGATTTGATGTACCAAGGCAATGTTGTGGCAGCAACGACGTTTAATACATCGGACACTTACTTGGCGGTTGGTTTAATGTATTTAATTTTGACTTTACCGTTAAGTTACTTCATGCGTTATCTTGAAAAACGGTTGGCCTAGTTGAAGGAGGAATTGTAAATGCATAACTTTATCCAAGCTTATTCATGGCTCAATATCCGCTACCTTCTTGAGGGACTCTGGGTCACAGTAGAAGTTTCAGTACTTTCAATTATTTTTAGTTTCATTATTGGCGGGTTACTTGGTATTTTACGCTATGTTAAAATCAAATACGTCTCGGCAATTATTGGATTTGTGATTGATATTATTCGTAATTTGCCATTACTATTGATCTTATTTTTCACTTATTTTGGATTGCCCAATTTAGGCTTTAAGCCAGAAGTTATTCCGGCTGCAATTTTAGCAATGACGGTGTTTGAGTCGGCAATGGTCGCCGAGATCATCCGCAGTGGGATTGTTGCCGTCGATGCAGGACAGATGGAGGCCGCTCGGAGTAACGGAATGACCTATGTTCAAGCAATGTGGCACATTATCTTACCACAAGCAATTAGAAAGATGATTCCACCGCTAGTTAGTCAGTTTGTTTCGTTAATCAAGGATACCTCACTGGCAACAATCATTATGTTACCGGAGTTGATGTACCACGCTCAGATTATCTACGGACAAAATTCTAATTACGTCTTGCCAATGTTCTTAGCTTTAGCCGTTTTGTACTTTATCGTTTGCTACGCGTTATCCTTGTTATCACGGGTACTAGAGAAACGATTAAGTGCTTAAATTAGATTTAATTTAAGTGGCAATTGAATTTAGGAAAATAAATAACGGTTAGGCCAATTTAGGCTTAACCGTTATTTTTGCCTGGTCAATTTAACGAATGTTTTGGAACTTAGTCGTGTTTGGAAAAGGGGATTTCTGCGGCTGCCGTGTTTTAGCTTGGCGAATTTCGAAGTATCATAAGTTATTTAAGATTTTTGCAAATAACTAACCGTAATTGCGAAGTAGAATCTGATCGCTTTTTCAAACACGCTCTAGGTTACTTTTTCAGTTCTTTGCGTTCTTGCGCCTTTTCGTAGTAATAGATTGGAATACCAATAACAACGAAGATAAATGAGACCCCAACGCCAACAATATCCGATTGGATTTCACTAACAATAACAAATAGGGCACCGGCAATAGCGACAATAGGAGTTAATGGATAAAGTGGCACGTTAAACGCCCGTTTTTGATTAGGATTACGTCGGCGCAATAGAAAGAGGCCAACAAAGGCCATTACGTAAAAAACGTAAACGGTAAAAATACAAATTTCGGATAGCCGATCAGGGTTGAAAAAGATAACCATAATTCCCGCAATTAACATAATTGCAGTTGTTGAGAATAATGGTGCTCTAGTTTTTGGGTGTAAGTAACTTAAGGTTTTAGAAAAAGGAATTTCATGATTTTTTGCCATGGCGTACATGATCCGTGGAAAGGTCATAACTTTTCCGTTCATACAACCTAAAATTGAAATAATGACCCCAATATTGAGTAATTTACCGCCGATATCGCCAAACGCCGTTACCGCAAAGGCGGGCGTTGCATTTTGACCAAGGTTGACGATACGTTGGGCGGTCATTGTCCGAAAAACACCCAGCGTGACTAGCATATAACAGATAAGAACTAAGATGATTCCAAAAGAAATGGCCCGCGGCAACATTTTTTTTGGATTCTTAATTTCGCCACCCATATTAGCAATTAAGATCCAACCATCATAAGCAAAGAGAGTTGCCAAGATGGCGACACCAAAACTGCCGTTGGAACCGCTGCTTGCCGTTGTGACTGTTTGGTTAAGTGCGGCATGATCACCAAATAAAAGACCGAAAATAATAATAGCAGCAATCGGAAGTAATTTACCTAAAGTGGTTAAGATTTGAATCGTTGCTCCAAAACGATTTGATAGAAAGTTAATTAGGCCAATAAATAAGATTGCCAGTAAAGCCAACGGAATACGTAAACTGCTGCTGAGGTGGAAGAAATCAGTTAATAGAATTGCTAGGTAAGCGGCCAAGGAGGCAATCATGGCCGGACCATAAACGATAATTTGCATCCAACCGGCAAGAAAGCCCCATAATTTGCCGTACATTTTTTCCATATAAACGTATAGGCCACCTGTATGCGGCATTTGAGCACCAATTTCGGCAATCGTTAGCCCAGCCGTTAGCGTAATGACGCCACCGAGAAACCAGGCCCAGAGTGCTGTGGTTGTGGAACCGGCCAATGATAGAACACTCGCTTGTTTAAAAAAGATACCTGAACCAATAACTGTCCCAATAACAAGTGCTAGTGCCGACCAAAGGCCTAGTGAACGATTGAGTTGAACATTCTCCTTCTGTTGCATTTAAAACCCCAACTCCCTTTTTTAATTAAAATTTAATGAGACAATCATACCATATTTTAATTAACTGGCCAAGCTTAAATTAAGCGTGTTCACTAACTGGCTTTGGAAATGTGGTTAGATCAAAATGACGGTAAAAGCTATTTTTAAGCACGAACAAGATTGAAAATTATTTTAATCAAATTTTCCAGTTAGGCCATTTTTTAAACATGTACTCAATTAATTATAAAAAGGTCTGAAGTAGCATAGACTAATATTAGTTTGATTACTTTTAAAGCGCTTTTACTATAATTTCAGATTTATTGGGAAAATAGTTGAATTTTGATAGTGACTCAGTAATACTTAGACTATTGAAGTCAATTTGAAGACGAGGTAAGAAAAATGAGTTTAGGGATTATTATTGTCACCCATACACCAGAAATGGCCGAGGGATTAGCGCGGTTGTTGCGGCATATTGCCAAAAGTGTGCCAGTGACGTTTGCCGGTGGTAATAGCATGGGTCAAATTGGGACTAGCATGAGTCAAGTTCAATTAGCGGTAAACACGAATGAAGCAACGGAGCTATTAGCCTTTTATGATTTTGGGAGCGCCCGACGTAATGTAGAATTGGCCAGTGCTTTTAGCACCAAACCAATTCATTTATATGATGTCGCATTAGTTGAAGGCGCACATACCGCCGCAGTTGGCTTACAAGCAGGTGTTGACCGCGCTGGTTTGGACAAGCAGTTACTTGCGTTACAAGTTAAGGCTTAATTTACGAGAATGATAATTAGAAGATAGACAAAACAAAGGATCCGACAATTGCCGGATCCTTTGTTTTGTGTAGTTATCTTTGCCAAACACGATTTAGGCGCGTTTTTTTCTGCCAACAAAAGTGAGGCAGGAAATTAATAGGGCATCAACGATTAAAATGTAGAGTAAGCGGAGTAATAGGGCAACACCGGTAACCCGTGAGATCGCGTAACTAATTATGATACCAATGATAATAATGAGTGAAATAATTAGCCACTGACCAATTGTATAGGCAGCACCATTATTATTACGCTGTCGACGAGCAATGATGGGCATAACTAGGCCAATCCCACATAGGCCCAGTGTGACCAAGACGTTCATGATTAAGGTATCGGCGTAGAGTGCTGTTCCCGGCGTCGCATCTGTCGGGAAAAACGCAGCCACGGCAGCAAAGAAAGTGATAAAAAACATCCAAGCACCAACGATAAAAGCAAGGTGATCATTTTTGATGTAAGTATAGGCTGGCGTTGGGTAGCGATCGCTGTGCCGGCGAACCATCATAAAGGCCCAGAATAAGAAGCAAGTTGCAAAGGGCGATACGATCCCGTTAAGGTTCAATAACCAGTTAAAAATATCATTGATTTGAGGGAGCAGGCCACCAAGAAACATAATGATGGCACAAATTGCGGTGGTCATCCAGTAACCATTGATTGGGAGACCATCTGCATTAAGTTTAGACAATTGCTTAGGCATGTATTTTTTGCTAATATCACCAAGAAAGACTCGTGTACCAGCATCTAGTAGGATAGCCAATTGGGCACACATATAAATTGCTTGGGTGACGGCAAAGACGTACATTAGAATCTTACCCCAGCCAAATTGCCGGCCTAAAGCAAGAAAGGCGTAATAGGAACCGTTCATTTTGAGGTCATTAGGCAAGTGGTGCGCGTTGAAGAAAACGCCTAGTGAAAAGGAACCAAAAACGGTTAGAAAGGCAGTCATGATTGCAATCATGATCATTGCCTTTGGGAAATCTTTGCGTGGATTTTTCATATCGGTAACGTAAGGGGCGGCCAGCTCAGAACCGTTCATAGCAAAAATTAGTAGGCCCAATGTTGTCAGAAAATGGCCATCAATTTTAGGTAAGAAGGCTTTTAGCGTGAACGGTTGGGTGGCAATGTGAAATCCTTTAACCAAAGAAGTGATGGTCATAACGACAAATAGGACCGTCATAAGAAACATTGCACCACCACCGATGACACTCATGATTTCCAGTGATTTGTTTTTGAATAAATGCTCAAAGAAAATAAAACCAATAAAAATAGCAGTGGTTAAAATACCAAACATCGCTTTTGACATGTACTCTTCAAGGTTACCGTTACCGCTGATTAGCCAACCAAAGGCAACAACCACGGAATTGGCGACGTCGACAATGTAAGGTAATCCAACAACCCAATAAAACCAAGCAGCGAAGTAACCAACTTTGTCACCGCTCGTTCCCCGAACCCACGAGGTCAAACCGCCACCCTCTTGACTGAAGACCGAACCCAAGTGGCCAACCATTAAGGAGTAGGGAAGTACGTAAATAAACAGCATAACGATCCATGATGTAACAACACCAAGACCCTGGTTTTGAAAATTATAAATAATATCGTCGAAACCGATAACGGTTACGAAATCCATAAGGGCAACAACTGGCCACTTAATAAAATTGCGGTTACCCGCTAATTCTAATCCATCATCTTTCATAAAATAATCCTCCGAGTTAATTCAAATCTTTTTGTGCGTCGTTTAATAAATGAGCACTGATTTGACCCGGTGACTTATTCTTGCGGTACAAGTAGACAAGCATTGCTTCGACTCCTCCTTAGCTTTTTTCTATATTGAGTATAGTGAAGTTCATTAATGAATGCCATAAATTTTTCACGAAAGGTAGGTTTAACAGGCCTAATTATCTTGGTGAGCCTGAGTAGAATGAATTAATGCTTGTTAGTGTGGTCGAACGGCGTTATTTTTAAAGAAAATGTGATTTTAGGCCATAAAAAGTGGCAGTAAAGACTAATTGAAGCTGATAGTCTTTAGGCTCTATACTTTTTCCTGTTGATAGTTTACAAATGGTAAACTATTAACAGGATTTTTGTGCAGAAAAAGAGC
>NZ_RHNP01000034.1 GCF_003950295.1 Loigolactobacillus iwatensis | reverse complement strand
AAAAATCTTAAAGTACTGCTCAAAAAAAAGAGAACCCCATAAAATAGAGGTTTCTCTTGACTAATCGTAGAAAAAAGCTAGTTATTCCAATTGCCAAACAATTTGATTTCAATCTTGCTGGTGTTATTGCGGCCCAAAGCTTATTAGAACAGCGTCACGCTGCTGGTAAACTGATTGTTTTAAAAAATAGGTAAAAAGTATTCATTTTTACCTTTAAGAACTAAAAAAGGTTCGAGACAAAATAAACTTTTGTTCCGAGCCTTTTATAGATTATAAATGATTAATAATATTAATTATGCTAAAGCCTTTTTTGCTTGGTCAGTTAAAGCAGTAAATGCTTTAGCATCACTAATAGCAAGATCAGCTAACATTTTACGATTGATATCAATTCCAGCAAGTTTTAAACCATGCATTAATTTGCTGTAACTAATTTCATTCATCCGTGCTGCAGCGTTAATCCGTGCAATCCATAATTTACGGAAATCACGTTTAACCTGACGACGATCACGGAATGCGTAATGATAAGAATTCATTACCTGGTCATTAGCAGATTTGAATAATAGATGCTTAGCACCGCGATAACCTTTGGCTAATTTTAAAACTTTTTTACGACGTTTACGCGTCACTGTTCCACCTTTAACACGTGGCATAGAAAATTCCTCCTTGATTACACCTCAGACTGAACTCAATTCAGGTTCCAAGGTCGCATAAAATTAAGATTTAAACGATAAAATGCTATTTCATTTGTGAAAGCATTTGTCGAATTCGCTTCATATCGCTAGCTGAAACCATTGATGGTTTTGCTAAGAAACGACGTTGCTTTTTGGTTTTACCATGGAAACGGTGACTCGTGTATGCGTGATGACGTAAAAGACCACCGTTACCGGTCTTCTTAAAACGTTTTGCTGATGCACGATGTGTTTTTTGTTTTGGCATAATTAAAATCTTCCCTTTCTATAAAGCTAATTTTAGTAGCTTTACTTTTCTGCATTTGGTTGGAGCATCATCGACATACTCCGACCGTCCATTTTAGGATGTGCAATAACAGTTGAGATATCTGCCGTTTCCTTC
This sequence comes from Loigolactobacillus iwatensis, assembly GCF_003950295.1. GTDB lineage: Bacteria > Bacillota > Bacilli > Lactobacillales > Lactobacillaceae > Loigolactobacillus > Loigolactobacillus iwatensis. The sequence goes on along the minus strand of NZ_RHNP01000034.1, from coordinate 34,237 downwards.
GCTAAACGCGATAGAACATCACGACCGATTTCTTTATGTGTAATCGCACGACCACGAAAACGAATTGACGCTTTAACCTTATCGCCTTTAGATAAGAATTTCCGCGCATTTTTCAACTTAGTGTCGAAATCGTTTTGGTCGATTGTTGGACTCAATCTAACTTCTTTGACGCTGACGATTTTCTGTTTCTTACGGGCGTCGCGTTGCTTTTTCTGCAACTCAAAACGGTATTTCCCGTAATCCATAATCCGCGCAACTGGTGGCTTTGCGTTAGCAGCAACAACGACAACATCAAGATTTGCTTGTTCAGCAATTTTTAATGCGTCTTGTTTACTTTTAACTCCTAATTGATCACCATTTTCCGCAATTAAGCGGACTTCGCGAGCACGAATCCCATCATTGACCATCATGTCTTTTGCTATGGTTATTCACCTCCGTAAGAATTCGAGAAAAATGCAGAAAAAAACGAGCTTTGCTGAAAAACAGCAAAACCCGCCACAAGTTATTCAAACTTGATCCGTACGTTATTCTGCCCAGAGACTGTACTGTCAACTTAGGCGAGAAGCGGGTTGCTTCTGCTTTTAATTCTCAACTTTTAAAGTTTAGCGTGTTTAATTCTTTTTGTCAAGTTGTTTAGTACTATCATTCTGATAAGACTTTCCAGTCCGACTATAGTTACCCACTTCGGCAACCATTGCGTCGATAAACATATTAGTATCTTGAGCAACGGTCTTTTCTTCACCGTAATGGCGAACAGAAACAGTTGCATCCTCAATCTCTTGATCACCAATAACTAATGAATAAGGAATCTTTTGAGTTTGGGCCTCACGAATCTTGTAGCCCATCTTCTCGTTACGTTCGTCAACCTCAACACGTAGGCCGGCCTTAATCATCCGATCACGTACTTGATAAGCATATCCGGCGTGTAAATCATTCTTAACTGGAATAATAACCGCCTGAACTGGTGCCAACCAAGTTGGAAAGGCACCCTTATACATCTCCGTTAGGTAAGCAACGAAACGTTCCATCGTTGAAACGAGGCCACGGTGAATCATAACTGGACGGTGTTCTTCACCATCATTGCCAACGTAAGATAAATCAAAACGTTCTGGCAACATAAAGTCTAATTGAATCGTTGACAATGTTTCTTCATTACCAAGAGCAGTCTTAGTTTGAACATCTAGCTTAGGACCATAAAATGCTGCTTCACCCTCAGCTTCAACGTAGTTCAAACCAAGTTCATCCATAGCACCTTTCAACATCTTTTGAGCACGATTCCACATGGCATCGTCATCAAAATACTTTGCAGTGTTCTTAGGATCACGGTAACTTAGACGGAATGAGTAGTCATGGATATCGAAATCATCGTACACTTCAATCATTAAATTCAAAATCTTTTTAAATTCATCCTGAATTTGATCTAACGCAACAAATGTATGACCATCATTTAAAGTCATTTCACGAACTCGCTGTAAGCCGGATAAAGCGCCCGATTTTTCGTAACGATGCATCATGCCAAGTTCAGCAATCCGAATTGGCAATTCCCGGTAAGACCGAATATGATGCTTGTAAATTTGGATATGACTTGGACAGTTCATTGGTCGTAACTCAAGCTGTTCACCATCACCCATGTCCATTGGTGGAAACATATCTTCACGGTAATGATCCCAGTGACCTGATGTCTTATAGGCATCTAAATTCATTAAAACAGGTGTGTAAACGTGCTGATAACCGTGGGAAATTTCTTTGTCAATAATGTAACGCTCAATTGTCCGGCGAATGGTAGCACCTTTAGGCATCCAGTATGGTAAGCCTGCGCCAACTTTAGGGTCAACAAAGAATAAATCTAACTTATTTCCAATAACACGGTGATCACGGTCATGCGCCTCTTGGCGACGTTTATCATCGGCTTCCATTTCTTTTTCGCTGAAGAATGCCGTCCCGTAAACACGTTGTAACATATTGTTACTGGACTTACCTTGCCAGTACGCACCAGCAACAGACAAAAGTTTTGCGACCTTTAACGACTTAGTATCTGGTAAAACACCTTGTTCACCAAAATCAACGAAATCATCTAAATGATACAAAACAACTTCGTCACTATCTAAGCTGTTAAGTAAACTCGTTTTGTACTGATCATCCTTGAACTGCGCTAAAGCAGCGGCCTTAGTAACTGTTTTACGCGTAATTTTACCATCTTGTTCAACCAATTTACTCATCTCTTGATTGATTGCCTCAAGATCATCCTCTGATACAGGCTTTTTATTATTATCTGTATCATAATAGAAGCCGTGCTCCGTTACAGCGTGTTCACCAAATCGCATTTCTGGATACAAATGCTTTAAAGCGGCACCTAACGTTAAACTAGCAGTATTCCAAAGAACTTGTAGTGCAGCGGGATCATTTTTAGTAATAATCTCAATTGCCCCATCATGCTTTAGTGGTGCAGTTAAATCAACTAGCGCACCATCTAATTTACCCGCAATTGCCTTTTTGCCAAGACTAATGCTGATCGACTTAGCTACATCGGCCACACTAGCCGTCTCTTCAAATGCCTTTTTAGCACCATCAGGGAACGTTAACGTAATTTCTGCCATATCCAAATTCCTCCTTAAAATAAATAAAAAAGTCCCTGAAGCAATAAATGCTTCAGGGACGTATAAACGTGGTTCCACCCAAAATTTAAAACTTCAAAATGAAGTTTCCTTATTAGCGCGATTAACGGTTGCGTACCGGCTTAACTTTGCATTAAGCATCTCAAAAAGCGGTCAATAACGCGTTTACTTATGTACTTCTCAGCACCAGTACACTCTCTTTAAGTAAATTATCGTTAAAGTTGTCTTTCTTCGTTGATAGTTTTATTGAACCACACTCGAATTATTAATTCAAGTCCACCTTAAAAATTAATCTAATTATTTTTCGGCTTTAGGCGGCGATTCTGACCTAATAATTCAACTTCCTGACTCAAGAAACGAACACGTTCCATGATTCGTTTTGCCTTCAGAGGCTCATTTTCACCCCGTTGACTAACTGTTAGATGTTCTTTTTCTAACGCTTGCATTGAAAAATTAGAGGAGAAAAAAGTCGTTAACTCTTCTTGCATTCGAAATTGAAGAATAACACCTAAAACGTCATCCCGAATCCAACTAGACATTGAATCGGCGCCGATATCATCTAACATTAAAATTGGTGCTTTTTTAATGACATCAATTTTTTCCATTAAATTATTCTGCCCAATTGCGTTCTTCATTTCTACTGCAAACGTTGGGAAATGTAGTAGCGTTGTCTGAAAACCATTGACCGCCAATTCATGGGCAATTGCTCCCAGTAAATACGTTTTACCTACACCAAAACTACCATACAGGTAAAGTCCTTGGTGAAATTTTTTTGGTTCTTTGATGTAATCAGTAACAAAAGTAACGCCAGCCTGAAGTGCTCCCGTACGATTTTCTGGATAGAACTGATCCAAACGTGCCGCCTGAATATTCTTAGGCATATTAATTGAGTGTACCCGTGAACGTAAGGCGTTATCCTTTTGTTCTGCAACCAGTTCTGCCGTTGGAACATAAGTAACGTCAATGAAGTGGTGATTTAAGAAAAGTTTTGGCTTGTAGCCAGGGGCCAAAGAAGCTTTATCAGACAAAAATTTATGCTTCTCAGTTACAAACTCATAGAGCTTGGCCGCCGAACGATCAATTGTTGCCTGATCGATGGCCTTCTGATTAGCCGTAATGAATTGCTGAACGTCAGTATCCTTCATAACTCGCGCCATTAGTTCATCATAATGCTGATTAAGGTTTCGGCGATTCATTAAAATGCGCAAATTTTTTCCCATATCTTCCATTACTACTCACCACCCTTTCGTAACGTTTTCAGTGCCTTTAGACTCTTTTGCAGGGCTAGTTCTTGTTCATTAGAGACAGCTTCCTTAGGCGCCTTAAAACCTTCCTGGGCCCACTCAGGTAGTGTCTCTTGACGAGTTGTCCCCCGCGTTCTTTTCTTGCTTACTTTCTTAGGCTTGTAGAATTCTTTAACCTCACTCATTGCAGCCTCAGGCGTTGTTACATGGTGCTGCAGCCAGCCATTGGCAACGCTATCCAAATAACTCTGATTTAACGTCGGCATTTTACGGACATTAATCATATAATGAATCAAAATATTAATGACTGAATTAGGAAATACCTGCCGTTTAACTAGGCGTTCCAGTACCCGTTCTTCGCTACTGGCAACGTAACCACCCTGTTGCTGTTTTAACTGTTGAAGAAACTCAACTGGTGAATACTGGCGACTAACCGCAATTAACTTTTGATCAGAGGCACTAAAACCGGCCTTCTTTAATTCTTGGCTGGATAAATTTTTCGGTGCCACGGCCGCTTTTTCGGTTGTCAAATTTGATTGCCCCCGAAACTGGCGGGCAATCAATTGCCGGAACGCCTTAACATCCAATTGATTAGTTGCCACATTGACACTTTCACCAATATACTGTGCCATTTCCAATTCACTAATTCCGTAGAGCTGGTGCATTGTTAAAATTAGTTGGTGATTTTCGTCTATTTGCTTATCGTCAACAAAACTTGATTTTAGCTGTTGCTTGAAAAACGACCAATCAAAACTTTGCTCAGCCTCTGAAGTAACGCTGGGACGGTTTGCCGACTTCACTTGAAATTCAGATTTAGTTTCAGCAATCGTGGCCGGTGGATTATCCAGTAAGGCTGAATTCACATGAAAAACATCGAGAAAGTTTTTCGTTATTTCCGTTAAATCCTTTTTGCTGACCACACGCAATCGGAATTTATCCTTTAAGACGTTAAACCGCTCTTCACCAACTGCTTCATAAAGCAATAGACTCAATAAATCGTCCTTAAAAAAGGCATTTGGCGCCTGTGGGGCATAAAGCTCGTAAACGAAATAACGCCCTTCCGGGACTGTTCGCGTATAGGTTTTCAGTAAGCCTAATGCTTCCAATCGTAGACGACTATCATAAAAATCTGGTAAATCAATATTTAACAATGCCAATAAGGTTGTGTGTGGTTTTTGATCAGATAACAGCGGGTTCGGTACAATTTCCGTCCAAAGAGTTAAAAACAAACTAAATGCAGTAACCCCCATCAATGGCTGGTATAAATAAGTCAAGATTTGCCGATCAAAGTCCGATAAATAATTCGCCTTAGTCACTAGAAAACCATCCCTAGGACTTAAATTAGAAAAGGCATTTTGCAACCATCACACCTCACTTTTTGGGTTGATCCGTTGATTTCTTATCATTAGTTTGCTTTTTATCTTTTTCTACCATATCATTTAATTCTTTTAGAAAAACATTCATATCCTTAAATTGTCGGTAAACACTAGCAAAACGAATATAAGCAATTTCGTCAACATTTGCTAGTAAGCCCATGACGTATTCACCAATTGCCTGTGAGGCAACTTCATTCTCACCCAGTGAACGCACCTTATTTTCAACTTCGTCAACAATCTGCGTCATTTGTTCCATGGTCACAGGCCGTTTTTCGGCAGAACGAATTAACCCACGCAAAATCTTTTCACGATTGAACTCTTCGCGGGTGCCATTTTTTTTAATAACCAATAAAGGCGTCTGTTCTACTCGTTCAAACGTTGTAAAACGGAAACCACAATTTTCACATTCCCGGCGGCGGCGAATAACCCGACCTTCATCTGTTGGCCGCGAATCAACAACTCGCGAACCATTGTGATGACAACGAGGACATTGCATAATTAACACCTCTCATCTTTAGTGTTCTTTACCTGAAATAGTATACCATTAATCTATTGGTGCAAGCTCAATAAACAAATAAGGTCAGGAAAAATTCCTCACCTTACTTATTGGAAATCAGTTGGATCTTACACCATAATTGAAGAATATTACTGACGATACTGGTAACGCCTAAAGTGAACGACGGTACCCTTTTCAACGCTTTTACATTAAATTGGTTAGATAAGTACTAGAAAAGGTCTCAAAGCATCCAATTGTCCAACCGTTTTTATCGTATCTTCACCTAAATAGCTTCACTAAAAGCTATTTAGGTGAAGCCTCACTAATTCAGCAACGTACTAAACAAAGTGATTTTGTTTTAAAAAGGCCAACACTTGCTGTTTCGTTTCCGCAATCGTACCACTGTTGTCGATTATCGTATCCGCTAAAGCACGCTTTTTTGCCAACGGCCACTGCGTATTAATTCGCGCTAATGCAGCGGCGTAGGTTAACCGGTCACGCCTCATTAACCGTTGCAATTGCAATTCTTTTGGAATCTCAACTAATAAAGTCACATCGGTCAACTTATCATAACCGGTTTCAAACAATAACGGAACATCTAAAATAATTACTGGCACTTTCTTTTCTTTCAATAGTTGTAAGCGTTTAACAATGGTTTCTCGAATCAATGGCGCCGTAATTTTCGTTAGTTTTACCAATTCTTCTGGTTGGTCAAAAACTAATTGCCCAAGATATTTTCGGTTTAAATGACCATCCGCCTTTAACACAGATTCAGAAAAGGTAGTAATAATTTGTTGTAGCCCAATCGTACCGGGTTCAACGACTTCCCGCGCAATGATATCGGCATCAACTACTGGAAACCCCAGTTCATTTAAATAGCGACTCACCGTGGATTTCCCACTGGCAATTCCACCAGTAAGACCCAAAATCACGGTCATTTTGCTGGCACGTTTAACACTTGGCAGTGGGGACAGAAATGAGTTCCACGTTGGGCTAATCGTGTTTTTTCAATTGTGCCACCACAACGTTCACAAGCCTCGCCTTCACGTCCGTAAACGTGTAACGATAACTGAAAACCGCCAGTGGCCCCGTAGGCATCCGTATAACTACGAATTGTTGTTCCCTTAGCCTTAATTGCCTGTTTCATTTCAGCAATAATATTATCGTGTAATAACTTCACCTGTTGATCTGTCAACGTATTAGCTGGCTGTAGCGGATTAATACCGCTTAACCAAAGTACCTCATCAGCATAGATATTACCTAAGCCAGCAACTACTTGTTGATCTAGTAGCGTTGGTTTAATCGCTTTTTTATGTCGTTTAAGCCCTTTAGTAAAATCCGCAATTTTAAACGTCTGTGCGGTTGGCTCGGCTCCTAGCTTATTCAAACCTGGTAAAGTCATTTCCTGCCCCGTTTCAATGAGGGTCATTCGCCCAAATTTTCGGACGTCTAAATAGCGAAGCGCAGTCCCATCAGTAAAATTAAAAATAACGTGCGTATGTTTCGTGACCGGATCATCCTGCTGATTTAGCCGGTACTTACCCTCCATCCGCAAATGGGAGACCATCGTCATCTGCTCGCTCAGGCGAAATAATAAGTACTTACCCCGCCGATCAATTTCGATAAAGGTTAACCCCTGTAGCGTTTGTTTAAACTGTTCAGTATCACCGTTAACGATCTTCGGCCATAAAACCTGGACTTGATCAATTGTCTTATTCAAAATTAGTTCGCGCAAACCTTGCCGAACTGTCTCAACTTCTGGTAATTCTGGCATTTTGTCACCTTAATCCTTTACGTTATACCAGGTTGGCCCACTACCAAAACCAACCTTCATTGGAACCTCTAAATCAACCGCAGAATCCATCACTTGTGGAACCAATTTTCTTAGAACTGGAATTTCATCATCCGGTGCTTCAAAAATTAATTCATCGTGTACCTGCAATAACATCGTTGCCTTTAATTTGTGCTCCTGGAGTGCCTGATGCATATTCAACATAGCAACTTTGATAATATCGGCAGCACTGCCTTGAATCGGCGTGTTCATCGCCGTCCGTTCGGCAAAAGAACGTAAATTAAAGTTCTTAGCATTAATGTCAGGTAAATAACGGCGCCGATGAAAGAGAGTTTCCACGTAACCATGGTCTTTAGCAGACTGAACAATATCAGTCATATATTTTTGAACATTAGGGTATTCACGGAAATAATTATCAATGTAGTTTTTTGCTTGTGGCCGTGTAATTCCAATATTTTGGGATAATCCATAATCACTGATCCCGTAGACAATTCCAAAATTAACCGCCTTCGCTTCACGACGCATATTAGGTGTCACATCATCAGGTGAATCTAAATCAAAGATCCGCATGGCCGTACTAGCGTGAATATCCATTCCCTCTTTAAAAGCCGCCTGCAGATTCTTATCGTGGGAAATATGGGCCAAAACACGTAGTTCAATTTGTGAATAATCAGCCGCAAAAATTTGCCACCCTTTTTCCCGTGGGACAAAGGCCTGGCGAATTTGGCGACCATCTTCATCACGCACAGGAATATTCTGTAAATTAGGGTCAATCGATGATAAACGCCCTGTTTGCGTTAGCGTTTGTAAATAAGTCGTGTGAATTTTACCGTCTTCGGGATGAATGACTTTCAGTAAGCCGGTAATGTAGGTTGACTGAATTTTAGTCAAACCACGATAATCTAAAACATCACTGGCAATTGGTGCAATACCCTTTAATTTTTCAAGGACGCCAACTGCAGTTGAGTAACCTGTTTTAGTCTTTTTTATTACTGGTAAATTCATTTTTTCAAACAAGATGGCCCCTAATTGTTTGGAAGAATTAATGTTAAACTCTTCTTCTGCTTCCGCATAGATTTTTTCCTGAATTTGTTGAATGCGTTCCTTAAAGGACCCCCGCATATCGTTCAAACGATCCTTATCGATTTTAATTCCAGCAATTTCCATTTGGGCCAATACTAGCGCTAATGGTATTTCTAACTCATTAAATAAACCAATCTGATCATTTGCTTCCAATTCGTGGCTTAATTTAGGCTGTAATTGTTCAATTGCTCGCGCCTTACGTGCCAAATGCTCCGCAAATTCGGTTTCATTTTCCGGTAAGGCCTTCTTTGATCCCTTACCATAGACTTCTTCATCCGTAGCGACATCTCTGTATTGATGTAACTGGGCAATTTTGCCTAGATCATTACTATTATCATTTGTATTCAACAAATACGAAGCCAGCAATAAATCAAAAGTTGTTCCATTTAGCTGAATACCAAGCCGATTTAAACCAACAAATGTTCGTTTTAAATCAAAAACCAATTTTTCCTGTTTACTATCGGCAAAAAAAGTAACAAAGTCAGGTTGCTGTAATAATTTAGTATCCCTTCCAAAAAACCAATGATCCTTCTGGCCAATTACAAAACCCGCAAAATCAGAGGTATGGTAATTACTGGCCAACATTTCTAAATAGAAAACAACGGGCCCGGAAAATTTGGCCAAAACCTGCTTCATATTTTTAGTTGTTAATTGTTCAAACTTTATCGCCGTTTTAGCGGCTACTTCGGTTGGTGCCACGGCCGAATCAAGCTTGCTTAAAAATGAATTAAAGTCCATTTCCTTGTAAAATTCAATTAATTTATCAAGGTCACGTTCTTGCCGCTTGAGTTCAGTGACTGAAACCTTAATTGGTGCGGCAGTATTAATTGTTGCCAATTTTTTACTTAAAAAAGCATTAGAACGATCTTCTTGTAAATGCTCCTTCATTTTACTGGCCTTCAAATCATCAAGGTGCTCGTAAACACCTTCGACACTGTCGTATTCTTTTAACAGTTTAATTGCCGTTTTTTCACCAACCTTGCGGACACCCGGATAATTATCTGAAGTATCACCAGCAAGGCCCTTCATATCAATAATTTGCTTAGGCCGTAAACCATATTTTTCCATAACATGTTCCGGCGTATAGGCCTCCGTCTGATTAACGCCCTTAACTGTGACGTTAACCGTCACTTTTTCAGTGGCAAGTTGTGTCAAATCACGATCGCCAGTGACTATATCAACCTGAAATCCGGCCTGACTTGCTTCTTTAGCTAACGTACCGATAATATCGTCAGCCTCATAATCCGCTAATTCATATGATTTGATTCCGTACGCAGTTAATAGCTGCCGTAAATAAGGTAGTTGCTCTGATAGTTCTGAAGGTGTCTTAGCACGCTGACTCTTATATTCAGCAAACTCCTTAGTTCTAAAAGTTGTTTTGCCTGCATCAAAGGCCACTAAAACGTGCGTTGGTTTAAATTCCTTTAAAACGACGTCTAGCATCGTATTAAAAGCGTAGATTGCGTTGGTATGTAAGCCGTCATGATTAATAAACGTATTAACCTGAGAATGGAGCGCGAAAAAGGCCCGAAAAGCGACACTATTTCCGTCTATCAATAATAAATGCTTGTCAGTCGCCATTATCATTCTCCTTTTTTTAAATAACACACCTATTTTACCAAATGTTCAGTTAAAAAACGCTTCGCACATAAAAAAAGCGGAATAAAGGTTGTTCGTTTCAGAATTTAGCTCAAACGACTAATTACTTTCTAAATTAATTAGTCGTTTGCTAACCTCCTGAACCGATCTTTTATCCCGCATTAATCTTTTTAAACTTTATTTTAACGATTGCTTGATCCGCCAAAACCAAAAATTCGAAGGAAGAACAAGAATAGATTAATAAAGTCCATGTAAAGCTGTAAAGCACCCATGACCGCTAAGCCATTAGTATTAATCTCGGTGCCGTGCTGCTGGTAGATGAGCTTTAAACGTTGGCTATCCCACGCTGTTAAACCAATAAAAATAATAACGCCAATGAAGGAAAAAACGTAATCGATCATTGGATTGCGTAGAAACATATTAACAACCATTGCGACAATCAAACCAATTAACGCAGCAAAACTCATTTGACCAATGCCATTTAAATTACGTTTAGTTAATGAACCGTACAAGCTCATACCGGCAAAGGTTCCTGCGGCAGAAACAAAAGCAGTCGTAATGTTACCAGTAGTGTACATTGATAAAATCAAAGCCAAGGTTAGCCCATTAATCACAGCGTACAGCATGAATAACATAAATGACATTAGGCCACCACGACTCACTCTGAAGCTTGTCCCCATGACTAAACCAACTTCAGCAATCATTAAAATCCACCAAATGGCAGGATGTGCACTCACAAAACCAAAAAATTGGGCCCGGTAAGTTGTCAAAGTCAAAAATGAAACTAAAGCAGAAACAATAACACCTAGTGTCATATAGCCATAGACCTTAGTTAAAAATCGACCCAGACCAGTATCGTTAACTAAAATTCTTCTTGGTTCTTCTTGCATTAATTCAACACTCCATTCTTCTTAGAATTTCTTATATTAGGTAGTGTTCCGGCATCACGGATTTAAAACTTTAGTCACTCATTTTAAAAACTGTAGCATTACAATTTCTATATCTGATCAACCAATAATTCTTTTTTGGTAACACCGTTAACCCATTCTACCAAATTTAGCAAAGAACACAACTGAATTGTATACGCCGAAAAAGAAAGCAGCGCAATCACCAGTCTAATTATTTTTTAAACTACTGTTACTAAGGAGCTCCTCGTAAACTTTTTCATATTTTTGAACATCACCGGCACCCATAAAGACAACCACAGCGTCATGATAATCAAGTAGTGGTGACATATTATCTTGCTTCAAGACAGTACCCCCCTTAGAAATCTTAGCACCTAAATCAGCACTAGAAATTTTCCCCGCTTTTTCCCGTGCCGATCCAAAAATATCGGTTAAATAAACAACATCCGCCAAATTTAAGCTCTTAGCAAAATCATCTAAATAAGCAATTGTACGCGAAAAAGTATGTGGCTGAAAAACAGCAATAATTTCTTTGTCAGGATATTTTTGCCGAGCTGCATCAAGAGTTGCCTTAATTTCTGAAGGATGGTGGGCATAATCATCAATAATTGTCATATCCGCCATTTTACGTTCGGAAAAACGCCGTTTAACACCCTTAAAACTAAGTAGTTCACGTGCAACTTCATCCCCGGATATTTTTTCCATATAAGCAACGGCAATGACGGCCAAACTATTTAAAATATTATGCTCGCCAAATAATGAAATCTTGTAATGGCCAAGGTTTTGTCCCTCATGCAAAACATCGAATTCAGACCCTTTAACGGTTCGTAAAATATTTTGGGCCTGAAAATCATCCCGTTCACTGGTCCCGTAATAATAAATTGGAACCTTCGTCTTTAATTCTCGTAGTTTAGGATCGTCCCCCCAAGCAAAAATTCCTTTTTCAACCTGGTTGGCCTCGGTTTGAAAGGCATCAAAAACATCATCAATCCCAGTGTAGTAATCTGGGTGATCAAAATCAATATTGGTCATAATCATATAATCAGGTGCCTGAGCCAAAAAATGACGACGGTATTCGTCGGCTTCAAACGCAAAAAATTGTGAGTTCTTAATTCCCTTACCGGAGCCATCCCCAATTAAATAGCTAGTTGGCGCGATGCCGCTTAAAACATGGGCTAATAAACCAGTTGTACTAGTCTTGCCGTGAGCACCCGCAACACCAATACTCGTATGACCCTTGATGATTTGGCCGAGTAATTCTGGATAATGAATAATTGGTAATCCTATTTTTTTTGCTGCCTGAATTTCGGGATGGGTATCTTCAAAGGCATTGCCAGCGACGATGGTTAAGCCAACGTGAATATTTTTGGCATCAAAGGGGTAGATCTTAATATCCGCCTTCTCTAAATCACGTTGCGTAAACGTATACTGCGTAATATCAGAACCCTCCACCTGGTAGCCTTCATCGTGTAAAACCATCGCAAGTGAACTCATGCCGGAACCTTTAATTCCCACAAAATAATAAACTGTGTTGTTATCCACTGTTAAGTGTCCTCTTTTCTTCTCTCAGTAAGTTAATTTTAGCATAAACCGGCTCTCTTTTAGGAGTGTTACCTAAAACTATTTTTAATTAACTTTATTCAAATACACCCTAATTTGAAGCACCATGATCTTTTTGGGCCAGATCCTCAGGCGTTAAATAAACATCCCTTGGCTTAGAACCACTGGCCGGCGAAACAAATTTGCTAGATTCAAGATCATCAATCAAACTTGCCGCGCGGTTATACCCAATTTTAAATTCACGTTGCAGTTTCGAAGTTGAAACATGCTGTTCATTCGCAATATAGGTTAAAACTTGAGGATAAAGTTCATCCTGATTTTCTTTTTCTTCTGCCTTTTCCAATAATCCGTCTGGCTCAAACAAATAGTGTGGTGCCAGTTGCTTCTTTACAAAAGCAACGATCCGGTCAATTTCAGGCTCAGCGTAAGTTCCTTGAATTCGAATCGGCTGACTTTGACCATTTCCAAGGTAAAGCATGTCACCACGACCAAGTAACCGTTCGGCTCCACCCTGATCAATAATTGTTCGTGAATCAATTTGGCTGGAAACCATAAAGGCAATTCGCGTTGGAATATTATTTTTAATCGTTCCGGTAATAATATCCACACTCGGACGCTGTGTCGCCACAATTAAGTGAATTCCTGCAGCTCGGGCCTTTTGCGTAATTCGGACAATATAATCTTGGACTTCGGTTGAAGCTACCATCATCAAATCGGCCAATTCATCAATGATAATAACAATATAAGGTAGCTTAAGACCATAGTCACCGTTATTTTCGGCCTTTTGATTAAATTGCTCTAAATTACGAACACCAGCTGCCGCCAGCTTTTGATAACGATTTTCCATCTCTTCCACCGCCCACTTCAATGAAGCGGAAGCGGCCTTAGGATCAGAAATTACCGGTGATAATAGGTGTGGTAAGCCATTATACGGCGCCAGCTCAACGGCCTTAGGATCAATTAGTAATAATTTAACTTCACTTGGCTTGGCCTTGAACAAAATCGAAAGTAATAGACTGTTAATAAAGACACTCTTACCTGAACCAGTTGCACCAGCAATCAAGCCATGAGGCATTTTAGCAATATTAGTGACCATTGGCTGACCAAATAAATCAACACCCAAGGCAATTGTTAGCGGCGAGCGACTAGCCTTAAATTTTTCCGTTGCCACAACTTCCGATAGCATGACCGGACGCGACTTCAAGTTGGGAATTTCAATTCCAACTGTGGATTTACCAGGAATTGGTGCTTCAATTCGAATATCCTTTGCCGCCAAAGCTAATTTTAAATCGTCGCTTAAATTAGTGATTTTACTAACTTTCACTCCCCGGGCTAGTGAAATCTCAAACTGAGTGACTGCTGGGCCAATACTCCAACGTGCCACCGTTGCTTTAACGTTAAAGGCATTTAAGGTTTCATTTAAAACAACGCGCTGGTTTTCTACCCAAGCACTCATTTCACCCGTATTTGTTTTAACTGGTTTAGGTAATAAATCTAACGGTGGTAACTGGTAGTGCTGATCATCTAACGAAACTTGTTCTTTTATTTTTAAACCAGCCGTACTTCGCGGCGCTTTTTCATCACGGGAAGTAACAGCCGTCTCTCCGGCCACACGCTCGGTGGACTCGTGCACAACAGGTTTTACAGCTCTATTAGGTGCTGCGGCCACAGTGGGTGCCACGGCTATGGGCGAAACAACGGTCGGTGCTACCGCTTCCACTGGTGTTTCTGGTGTTTCTGGTGTTTCTGGTGTTTCTGGTGTTTCTGGTGTTTCTGGTGTTGTCTTTGTTTGTACCTTTTCAGTCTGTGCTGGACCTACTTCGCGTTGCAATCGGTAGGCCTTGATTGCAGCCACAACTTTTCGCCACGATGCCACTGGTTCATCGGCCTTTACCACTTTCTTGGCCGGCCGTTGCGGTTGTGAAGCTGTTGATGAACTATTTGGACCAACTGCTACCCTTTTATTTTCTTCAACACTAGCTGGTTTTACATCATTTTTTATAGGTGGCTGGTTTGCCTGACTAGTCGCTGGCGGAACAACTTCTTTGGTTGGTTGCACATCAGTACTAGGCTTACCTTCCTCATCAGGTGCCAACGTAAACGAAGTTACCATAGCAGCCGTCGAGTCGGTTGTCACACCAGTTCCTGTTTCTGCAAAAAATAAACCAACATCCAAAGACGCTTCCAATTCAGTGGCCAGCTTGTCCAAACGCTGATCTTCGGCCTGTTGACTTTGATGAGGTGTTTGTGGCACATAAGTTGGTCTAAAACGATGCGACGTAGCTTTAGGCTTATTAGAGACAGTTACCCTTGGCTGCCGTGCAGCTTCTTTTACGGCTACTTTTTGTGGCGCACGCTGTTTTTGTTTTCTAGCTTGCCAGCGAAGAAAAACTGGGCCATCGTAATGATTCATTTTTAACTTCCTCCATTTACTGCTTCTAACAACTAACTATAACGTAAATCGTTTAAACTTTCATATTATTCCCAAAATTTAACAAAGATTTTGTTAACTAAAAAGGCCCCTTTAATCAGGACTTAAAGTCACTCATTAAACGGACATTTATTTACTAAGGATTAATTATTTTGTTCAGCAACAATTGTAGCCCCTTTGTTAAAATCAAAGGCCGCTCCAGTAGGTGCATTGGCCGGTAAAACTAAAATTCCCCGTTTTTTTGGCGCGTTGGGTAAATTTAATTCACGGGCGGCGCTAATCATGCCATCACTTTTAACACCCCGTAATTCACCTGGCCAAATAATCTGACCATTAGGCATCATTGCCCCAACCTTGGCAACCACAACTTTTTGATCTTGAGCAACATTAGGTGCGCCACAAACAATTTGTAAAGTAGTTCCAGAATCAACTTCAACCGTCGCAATGTGCAAGTGATCCGAATCAGGATGTTCTACCAATGTTCTAATATAACCAATGACAAATTTTGGAGTTAGATCACTGATTAATTCAGGCTCAAACCCAGTAGCCTGCAGTGCATCATTTAACCGCGCAACCTGATCAGCTGATAATAATACCTGACCATTTGCTTTCAATTCAGGTAAAATTTGATCGATCTTTAAAAAATTATAACCAAGCGTCACATCACTTGTCCGATCCTTAATTCTAACGATATTACCCTTTTTCTGGCTATCCTGATGCTCCGTATCTGCGTGTAAAATAGCAATTAGGACGTTCTTAAATGAAACAGAATTTAAACTAGTAATTAACAATATCTTTTCCTCCGGTTTGTACTTACTTTGAGCGAATAATCAGAACATCACAGGGTGCATCCCGCGTAATTGCAGCGGAAACTGAGCCCATCATAAAACGTTCAACAGCGTTTAGTCCTGATTGACCTACCATGATCAGATCAATGTGGTATTGCTTAGGTAACTGCTGTGACATTAATTGCCGTGGCGAACCAAAAGCCAATACAGTTTGCACTTCTTTTATACCAGCCTTTTTTGCTTGTTCGAGGTAACCATGAAGCATTTGTTTTTGGTCAGCAACGTCAGTTACAGCCATTTCAATCCCAGTGCTAGCAAAATCGCCCGTTGTGTAAGCCTGACTTTCAACAACATACGCAATTATGAGTTTTGCCCTATTACGATCGGCCGTCTCAACGGCCTTTTCAAAAGCTCTTTTTGCCTGTTCACTACCATCAATTCCAACCAAAATTGTTTGGTACACTTGTGCTTTTTCTACCAAGTTATCAGATCCTTCGGCTTACGATCATTTTCATTAATTGACTACGTTAACTTCATTCTACTGCCTAAAGACCAATTTGCAACCAAGTAACTTTTAATTGTTAGGTTAACTGACTATACTGAAAATAGATTGTATTTGGAAAATACGCTTACTAGTATTTTTCTGGCCAATTTAGTGTAAATACGTTAAAAAAAGTTTCCGACACTTTTTCAACGCTCCCTAAGTAGTTATTTTGAATGCAAAGAAGGTTATCGAATGCATAAAACTAAACGTTTCATTATAAGCGGCACTTTACTTGGTATTATTAGCGGTATTTGTTTGAACAAAATGGCCCACCAAATTTATCAAAGACAACCTAACCAAATTCTCAACCGAGTTAAAACTGCTTTTCTAGCAACGGGTAGCATCGAGGGTTCATGGATTGAAACGAAAAAATTAACTTCAAAAAAATACCCACTAACAACAACCGTTTATTATGGCGGAATTACTCGCTATGAGCACCAACAGTTGGTTCAGTACGAGTTCATTGCTGACGCAAAAACCGGCAGTGTCCTAGATTTATTTCGTCTCTAACTATTGGTCAACGCCGAATTTAACTTTGACCAAATAAATTGGGTGTCCCATCTGACTAAAGCGCTGTTCGTATTCAGTCTCAATGTTATCTGTTATTTCAGGACTGTTATGCAGGTCAAGTGACAGCTGTTCAAAATGGGCACCATAAGCATTAAAACTCATTAATGAAAATTCAAATAGTCCCCGGTTATCGGTTTTAAAGGTCACTGTTCCCTCAGGTTGTAAGACTTGTTCATACATTGCCAAAAAAGATTCATGTGTTAAGCGCCGTTTAGCGTGGCGTTTTTTTGGCCACGGATCCGAAAAATTAAGGTAAAGGTTCGCTATCTCGTCAGCGGCAAAATAGTCCGTTAAATTTTCCCCATTAGCTTGAATTAAGTATAAATTAGGTAATTTTTCAATTAATTGTTTTTCCAGAATCATTATTGCAACGGAGGGTTGTAACTCCATTCCAATAAAATTTTGTTTAGGGTAGGCCTTTGCCATTTCAATAATAAACCGACCCTTTCCGGAACCAATCTCAACATTTAGTGGCTGCACTTGTGCAAATTTTGTCTGCCATTGTCCCTTAAAATCTGCCGGAGTTGTTGTAATCGACTGCGGATTATCCGCAATTTCACCCTCGGCCCGCGGCTTATTTCTTAAACGCATCGTTGTTACCTCTTTCTTTAAACATTACCTGAAAAAGTGAGATTAAAACAAAAGTTAGTCAAACCCTAACAATAACTATAATTCACCTGATTACAGGTATTAGTTACCAGTTAGGAGTTTAGTTAGTGCTTTTTTAAAAAAGCACTAAAACTTTTGTCCTAGTCTCACTTTTTTGAGCAATAGTTCTATCTCTATTTTTTATTTATAAATAATGTTTGTAATTGTATAATTGCCTGATTCATTTCGTGATACCGCTGCTGTTGATAAAATTGCTTAACAATTAACATTAAGTTCAAATAACCATACCATTCAATTCGTTGAATAATCGCTTCCGTTGGCTTCAAGCCGTACGCTAAGAGCCAATCATCCCAATTAGCACGTGGAACATACTGGCACAAAATTGTACTTAAATCAAACGCTGCATCGGCAAACATTGCGTCATCCCAATCAACAATGTATAACCGCTGTTCATCAGATAACAACCAATTCTTATGATTTAGATCCCCATGGCAGACTTCCAATTGATTTTGTTTAACCATTGGCTTGTTCTGGATCAAATACCGTAACACCTGTTTTAACAGCGGATGTTGTCGTAGATCCGAGGATAAATTTAAATAATATTGTTGTAAAAAGTGATCAGACGCTATCGTTTGACCACCAACCTGACGCAGCATTTTTTTTAACAAGCTTGAATGGTGCACTTTATTAAGTAATCTAGCAACCATTGGTGATTGCATTTCTCGATTAGTTAACGTTCGCCCATTCAGCCATTCCTGTGCTGTCAAGACATCACCACTAGAAATTCGCTTTGTCCAAATTAGGCGTGGCGTGATACCTTCCATTGATAAGGCCGCTAAAAACGGTGATGTATTACGCTTCAAAAAAATTTTTTCTTGTGCACGTGTTCCCACAAAGGCCGCTCCTGTATTACCGCCTGCAGGTCGTACCTGCCAACCGGCATCCAAATCAAAGTCCAACGCCACACCCCCTTTCGTTAGCTAAGTTCATTTTACCGGCCAAAATCAGGTCCGTCAAGATAATCTGGCCTAAGGAGCAATCTTTTGTTTCAAATAACGTTGTACAAACCAAAAATCAATGGCGACTATCACTAGCGTTGCCACTAACCAAATAGTAATTGTTGGTAAACTAATTAATAAAACTAAACTAAAAATTACCGATTCAATGATCAAGAGGACTGTAATCAATTGTTTAAACGCCTTTAAGCGACTTTTATTTTCTATTGGATAAAGATGTGTGAAAACAATTTCTTCGTAAGTTGTGTAAAACGGCACAATTTGGGCTCCTGTTAAATAAATAAATAGGGCCGCAATTAATAACGCTAACCACCATGTCTTTACAAAAAATAAAATAATCGCACCTAACACGGTTAAACGAATAAATAAACCACTATATTCCGTTCCTCGTAAAAATCCCCGCCAATAAAGATATTGGTAAGTATTCTCGTGTTTAGCCTGGATAAGCCGTAATAAGCCATCCAAATAGCGACGACGACGCACCTTACCCCGTAACTGGGGAACATCAGTAAACAAATTAAATATCCGGTACATTTGAAGCATTCGGGATGATTCTGTCGTTAGACAAACCGACCACTGTAAAATATGGCCAACTAAAAAACGTTTGGCCAAAAATCGACCTAAAAACACTACGGCAAGGGTCAAAACGAACCCCAAAATTGGATTGATCCATAAAGAAACCGCAAAGGTAATGGTCGCTAAACCATAGAAAATGATCGACCGGTTTCTACTTGTATGGCTATCGCGCTCATAAAGTGCAATTAACTGTAACCAAAGCTGACTATCTTTTAATCCAATTAGACTTAAATAAAGCCAAAGACCACTAATCACTGGCAAATTTGCCCCAACCTGTAGAAATGGTAACAAAAAACCAACGATTACCAAACTAAGTAGATCCGGTAAAATCAAACTATAGCGCCGGGCACGGACTAAATACTCACTAAAACTTGTTTCCTTTGGTAAAAGGAACACGGTATCTGCATTTTCAACCAAGGTAGCCAGATGACCTAAACTAAGGGTCACTAAAAGAATAACTAAGACTGCCCCTTTGGCCCACCAAAGCGGCGCCGTAATCGTTTTTAAACTATTTGAATAGGCATAAGCTAAACCACCCAATAAAATGAAAACTGCAATCATAAAAAATTCGTTAAAGACTAAACGTAGATACTTTAACATCTCTCTTTGATGATTCTGTAAACGTTGTTGCCATAATTTTGCCATCATGAGTTCGCCACATCCGTCATTTTAAAGTAAATATCATCAAGGTTACCAGTTGGTAAATGATACTGGGTTTGCAGTTCAGCAAGACTTCCTTGACCAGTGATTTCACCTTGATTAAGTAAAATAAATTGATCGGCAGCCTGTTGCGCCGTTGCCAAGACGTGAGTTGACATCAAAACGGCTGCTCCCCGAGCCTTCTCAGTTGCAATCACTTGCAATAAATCTCGAACGGCAAGTGGATCCAGACCGGTAAAAGGTTCATCAATAATATATAAACTAGCCTGCGTTATAAATGCACAAACGATCATGACCTTTTGCTGCATTCCTTTTGAAAAATTAGCTGGAAACCAGTCAAGCCGCTTACTTAAACGAAATTTGTCCAATAATTGGTTGGCTCGTTGCCACGCTTCATCATGATCAAGATCATAAGCCATAATTGTTAAATCAATATGTTCACGTAAGGTTAGTTCTTGGTACAAAATTGGTGTTTCAGGAACGTACGCTAACGCCTGGCGGTACGACTCTGGCTTTTCTGCTAGACTAAGTCCATTTAAACGAATCTCACCTTTTTGCGGTGTTAATAGACCAATAATATGTTTAATTGTTGTTGATTTCCCAGCACCGTTCAGGCCAATCAGACCAACAATTGTTGCCTCAGGTACTGTGAAGTTCAAATTTTTAATAACTGGTACACGTGAATAGCCACCAGTTAGGTTCGTTATTTCTAATCCCAAAATCGTCATTCCTTCCCGTGAAATCGTGGTTTTATTGTACTATAGGCCTTAATTTCATTTTACGCTACTTTATGATAGCATGAACTTAAAAGTGAAAGAAGGTCATTTCCTATGGACTATGATAAAGATTGTATTTTTTGTAAAATTGTACATAATGAAATTCCAAGCACGATAGTGTATGAAGATGATGTCGTCAAGGCTTTCCTTGATATTACTCAGGCAACACCTGGACATACCTTACTCGTTCCAAAAAAGCACGTTGCCGATATTTTTGACTATGATGAAGCAATGGCAAAAGCAATCTTTAGTCGTATTCCGAAGCTTGCTCGCGCGATTCGCGATTCCAATCCCAACATTAAAGGAATGAACATTGTTAATAATAATGGGAAGGTTGCTTATCAATCCGTTTTCCATTCGCATTTTCATTTAATTCCTCGCTATTCGGAAAATGATGATTTTTCGATGGATTTTGGCGACAATTCCAAAGCCTACTCCCAGGCCAAACTACAACAAGTCGCAGCAAGTATTAAAGCAAACTTGGAGGACTAAACTATGAAAAAGATGACTACTGGGTTATTAACTGGTGCTATCATAGGTGGCATCACCGGCCTCTTTACGGCAAAGCGTAGTGGCCGCCAAACACAACAACTCGTTAAGGACTACTTAGATGGCATTTCCGAAGATGTTTTAGAATTAAATGACAGTCTTGCCCGTTTACGTAAGGCAGCGGCCATCCTAACAAAGGAAGGGTCACAAAATACTAGTCAAACAATGCAAGAATTGCAGCAATTATTTAGTGATTTTAATTTCCAAACGGAACCACGGATTAAAAAGGTTAAAGATGCTAGTGAAAAAATCCAACGTGATTTAAATGCCGATGGTAGCTTTAATTCAACAACCACCGATGACGCAGATGGAATGTAAACAAAGCTTCCTGTACTACTAAAAAGTTTTGTGCGACTCTCTACTACAAAAAAAGCGGTAATTTCTATTTTTGGCGGCCAATAAAAATTCTTCTCGATCTTATTTTTACATCACTATCTTCTTGAAGTTTTTATGAAGAATGCTAACTAGATTTCATTTCGGCCTTAACGTATGTTATATTTAGAATCGTGAGTTTCAGAAAAATATGAAAAGGATGTGCTTTACATGCGTAAAAAATGGCTATTATCCATTATGGGTATCTTTTTAGCCTTCACGTTAGCTGGTTGCGGTAGCAAAACCGTCGCCACAACCTCTGGTGGTAATATTTCGCAACAGGACTACTATAATGAAATGAAGAAATCATCAAGTGGTAAACAAACACTACAACAAATGATTTTGGATAAAGTTATGGAGAAACAATATGGTTCTAAAGTTTCTAAAGATAAGGTAGACAAGCAGTATAATTCGTATAAGAAGCAGTATGGTTCTTCCTTTAGTTCTGTCCTTTCACAAAATGACATGACTAAGGCTAGCTTCAAGAAGAATTTACGTTCTAACTTACTCTTAGAAGAAGCAGTTAAAGATAATGTTAAAATTACCAACGCTGATTTGAAGAAACAGTGGAAGACTTACCAACCAAAAGTTACGGTTCAACACATTCTTGTAGCTAAGAAATCGACAGCAACAGATGTTATTAATGAATTAAATAAAGATAATTCCGAAAAGAACTTCAAGGCGTTAGCTAAGAAGTATTCAACTGATACAGATACTAAGAATGATGCCGGTAAGTTACCTGCTTTTGATTCAACTGATACTAGTCTTGATTCTAGCTTTAAGACAGCAGCCTTCAAACTTAAAACTAACGAATATACTAAAACACCAGTTAAATCACAATATGGTTACCATGTTATTCGGATGATCAATCACCCTGCAAAGGGAACTATGAAAGAACATGAAGCAACTTTAAAGGCTCAGATTTATAGCAAGGACATGTCTAATAACACCGTTCTTAAGAGCGTAATTTCTAAGGTCTTAAAGAAAGGTAATGTTCAAATCAAAGATAATGATTTGAAGGACGTCTTATCTGGCTATGTTGGCAAGAGTAGCACAACCACTTCAACAAGCAGTAACTAATTATTAATTCTAAAATAGGACAACGGTGATCTGAATTCAGATCTCGTTGCCCTATTTTTTTATTGCTAGCGTCTTTCAAGTTATTTTGTCAATGTTCCTTAACTAACTTGCTAAATAGACTAGACTTTTCTAAAAAGTTCTTTAACTAAATTATCATTTGTTTTAAACTAATAATTAACGCTATTATCATTAATTATTAATTTAAGAAGGTGTATTTTTTTATGAATTCTGAATTATCGGTTAAAAGTGGCTTGCACGACGTCATTCCAACAACTTTTGGTTATATTGGAGTTGGACTTGCTTTCGGAATTGTCAGTCGAACGAGCCACCTAAGTTTACTAGCAATTTTATTAATGTCATTAGTTGTTTACGCCGGCTCGGCTCAATTTGTTATTACGAGTATGTTGCTAGCTGGTAGTCCAATTAGTGCAATTATTTTTTCCACCTTTTTAGTTAATGCCCGCATGATTTTAATGAGTACAACCATTGCTCAATACTTCCGGCGTTATTCCAGCCTGGCAAACATCGGTGTTGGAAGTCTTTTAACTGATGAGACTTTTGCCTTAGGGATGAATAAATTAAATTACACCAACCACCAATTAAATCTTCGCTGGTTTAACACAACTAACATTGTTGCTTACCTCGTTTGGGCAGCAGCCTCTATTACCGGTGCCCTAATTGGCAATTTAGTTACGGATCCTAAAAAACTGGGTCTAGATTTTGCTTTAGTAGCAATGTTTATTGGCCTACTCTACTTACAATTAATTAGCGATCGTTCTAAAAAATTACTGACGCAATTGATCGTTATTATATTTGTTGTCGTTGCCTTATATATTTCACTTATTTTCATGTCCGCCAATGCCGCTTTGCTAGTTGCAACACTGTTGGGCTGCGTATTTGGGGTGGTGATTGAACGGTGACTCGCTATATATTCTGGACAATTATCGGTTGCGGTATCGTGACAGTTCTATCGCGGACTTTTCCTTTCCTTTTAGTTAAAAATTTTGCACTACCTAAATGGTTAATTCACTTTCTATCCTTTGTCCCAATTGCTATTATGACAGCACTCTTTGTTGAAAATTTATTGATACCGCATCAAGGACGGCTGCCAGGAATTGATTTAGAAAATCTTTTGGCCTCACTTCCAGCAATCTTAACGGCAATTATCACCAAAAGTTTGTTGGCAATTGTCGTCGTTGGTATCATCGCAATGGCCTTAATCCGCTTTTTTGCGCTGGTCTAGAAATGTGCCCATTTTTATACGTCAAAATCTAGGTTAAAAAATAACGGAGTTGGACAAAAGTCAATCTTGAGTTTACTGCGTAACGTAAGTTAATTCAATAACTGTACTATGGTTATATTGGATTAGCTGTAGTTATGCTTGAAAAAGCAGCCTCCTGTCTTGCCATGTTTCAACTTGGTGAATTGTGCCGTGCTAGTTCTTGCGCCGACCGAGACAAATTGAGTTGCGAGCAGTTATGGACCTTGTAACTGTGTTCCTTGGTTTTGCCACAAGAATAGACAACGTATGGAACATCAAGATTATTAGCGTACTTAGCTGCGATTCGGACTTCGGTTCATCTTAGTCCGATCGACAACGTTAGTAATGCTCGGAACCTGATCGCTTTTTCAAACACTCCCGTAAGGCACGTGAACTCAAACTTTTGGTGCACGTTCAGAGTAATGATCAAAAAGAATAAGAGGCTAGGACTTTTTGTCCCAACCCCTTATTCTTTCGAACTTTTTTAGCCGAATTGATCAGAAAATACGCATAAAAGTAATTTTTAAACCCAGACTTTCTTGACATACTTTCAGTCAGGTACATTAATCCGTTTTAGGATTGGTTACTTTCATTTCTGGTCGGTAAAAATGACGACCGTCCATTCCAAAAATTCGTTCTGAAAAATTGCCTGGTTCCGTGTGTTCAAGCGTTCCCTGCAACATCATCACCGAAGCATCTAAATCATCAATGTGATGAAGCACTTCGGCCTCTAATATCTCCGGTTCAACCGGTGAACCGTATTCCTTGCGGCCATGATGGGCCAAAATGACGTGCCGCAAAAGTAGTAATTCTTCACTACTAGGATCGATTTTGAGTGCCGTACAAGCCCGAACAATTTCTTCATCAATCAGAACAATGTGCCCAAGTAAATTACCGGCCAATGTATAGGTTGTTGCCATTGCACCAGATAGTTCAATTGTTTTACCCATATCATGTAAAATGATTCCAGCGTATAACAATGGCTGCTTAATAAACGAATACTCAGCACAAATTGCCTGCGCTAAATGTAACATGGTGACCGTATGGAATGCCAAACCACCTTCAAACGCATGGTGATTAGTCTTAGCGGCCGGATAATCAAAGAATTCACTCTGATGTCGGTGCAAAATCCAGCGGACAATTCGATTCCAATTCGGATTCGTAATGGCAAAAACTGCTTGGTTAATTTCTTCTTCTAAATCTGATTTACTCAAAGGCGCTTTCGGTAAAAAATCAGTTGCAGTTTGATGATCCGCCTCTTGTGCCAACCGTAATTTAAATAATTTGATTTGCGGTTTACCTTGGTATAGCTCGCGTTTGCCTGTTAAATAAACTACCTTCCCAGCCTGAAAATTAGTAATATCAGTTTCACTGGCATCCCAAAATTTTGCTGTTATTTGTCCGGAACTATCCTCAAACGTAAAAGCAATAAATTTTTTTCCGTTTTTAGCCAAACGAACTTCTGCACCCTTAACCACAACGAATAACGCAACGTTTTCGTTATTTTGGTAATCAAAAAGCTTTTTTTCAGCCACTAAAAATCATCCTTCCCTTTTTAACTGAATTATTTCTTCTGGTGCAAACGAATTAAGGTCAGCTTCATTGGCCGTAAAATAAATAACTTGGTTGTGTTGACTGATTTGCCTTAATAATTTTAAAATGGCTTGACGCCGTGGTAAATCAAAATTAATAAAACCATCATCAATAATAAATGGCATCTTAGCAACATCACTAATTTCTTGTGCAAAGGCCAATTTAAAAGCCACGTATAATTGTTCCGCCGTACCTTGCGACAATTCTCCAACTGCAAAAATCGTTGCCTGCTTACTTTCTCTAACCGTTATTAGATCCGGCGCTACACTTATTTTATCATAACGATTATTTGTTAAAATAGCAAAGTACCGTGTCGCTAGCTTCAATAACTGCGGAAACCTTTGCGTCGAAGCCGCCGTTAAAGTTGCCGTAATCCAATCACTCGCTAATCGTTTAGCTAACCACTGTTGTGTTAAATCGCTAATTTGTGCCTCCTGTTGAGCCACCTGCTGCAAAAGATCCTGATAAGTACCGTCACTCACTAATTGCTGCATCGTTGCTTGTAACTTAACCAATTGTTGTTGAAGTACCATTAATTGCTGCCGTAATCGTTTTTCTTGGTCGCTAACGCTTACCAGCGCTGTTTGTACCTGAGCTTGGGTCGAATAGCCCTTAAATTCTGTTACAAGATCCCCTAACTGATTGGCCAAATAATTAAATTGTTGTTGTTGTTCCCGTTGCAGTTGTTGGTGTTTGACTGACTTTTGTAATTCGTGATCGCTCACTAAATGATGTTGCGTTAAAAAATCGGATTGCTTTTTTTGCCAGTCCTTGCTTTGTTGGTGTAAGCGTGCTGCTTGTTCCTGATAATAAGTATATTGCTGGTCCTTATTACCCAATTCACTCGCCTTATGCTGCATTTCTTGATAAAAAGTAATAATTTGTTTGACGGCCTTTTCAGGCTCTTGTTTATTAATTGGCAGCCATTCCTGCGCAAAAGAAAACTTCTCTAACCAGGCAATAATCTGCTGTTGTTGTTGAGTCAATTGCTCGGTTATTTTATGCATTGTTAACTGTAATTGTTGCAAACGGCCTAAATCATGCTGGCGATTTAAAATTAAATTAGTCGTTAAGGCCTGGTAGTGGTAACGCGCTTTTAAATTATCCCAAATTTGTTGCAATCCGGCTTGTCGCTGCCGTAATTGGGTTAATTTGGTTGTTAAAACTTGTAGTTGTTCCTTTTGCGTATCTAGTTGGGCCAAAGCCTGCTGCCATTCCGTATTGATCTTGTTTTCAGTATTACGCTGAATTTGCTGTTGATAAATGAACCAGCAACTGATCGCCAAACCAACTAGGCTTACTAATTTGAGCCCCCCCGGTAGCAAAAGACCAATGACGGTGACCACCAAACTTATTCCTAATGCAGCCGGCCAGTGATTACTCTCCGGGGTTTCTTGCTCTAACTCTGAAACCTTTTGTTCCAATTGCGTATTATTTTCGATCATTTGTTGTCGTAATTGTTCTTGCTCAATTAATTGCTGTCTTAAGGTTGTCTGTTCGGTAAAATTACGCTGAGCAACCGCCAAATCCGGTTTACTTAACGGCTCAACGATTGTTTGGATTCCTAATTCTGACTCTAATTCTTGTTGTTCCAATTGTGTGGCTTGTTGATTATTGACCAATAGCTCTTGACTAGCCAATAACTGTTCAATTTGATCCTTTTGTGAAAGTAAGTGGCCAAAGATTTCATTATTCGCAATATAAAATTGAAATGCCGGCGTTAAAGCTTGACTTTTCGTTTGTTCGGCAATTTTTTGGCTCACTTGTTGAAGATCCGCCGTTGTTAACGCCAATTGGTGTTTATATTCTGAATAACGTGCTAAATCTTGGTCCGTCAATTTAATTGATTGGTTCGCACCTACTTGCTTTAGTTGCAAGTAGGTTTGGTAATCCGGCCAGCTCTTCACTAGACGTTCAATACGACCTTTTTTTTGACTTAACTGCGTCGCATTCCTTGTTAATTTAGCTAACTGTTGCTCTTTTTCTTGCTTTTCCTGTGCTAATTGCATGTACTTCGGAAAGGCCCCCCGAGCTTGATTGACCTTTTTTTGTAGCTCCGCTAATTGTTTCAATGCAACGTTTAATGGCCAAATTCGACCTTTTTGGCGGTAAAGTTTGCCTGCTTCGCGCTGATAAGTGTCAGCCTGCTGTAACCACTTATCGCTCCCAACTGCCCCTACTGCTAACAAATGCTGATTTAAGTCGGCTTTAGATAAATGAAAAATTTGATTTAAAGATCGTTCGTCAAAATGAAAAACCGCCTGAAATAATTGTGGGGTAATTGGTGCTAATAATTGCGTCAAAAATTGTTCACCATAAACTTTTCCATCTTCATCAGTCACAGTTACGATACCACCGGCCTTACCGCCTACGCGCTTAATCACAAAACGCCGTTTATTACTTGTTGCAATGGTTATTGTGCCCCCATAACTATGACCGGCCTTGGGTAAGTATTGTTGATAAGGTTGCTTCTTAGTCGCAAATCCAAATAACACACCGGTGATAAATGAACTTAGCGTAGACTTCCCCGCCTCATTCAGCCCGTAGATCAATTCAATATTCGTCTTAAAATCAAAGGTACGATCATGCCATTTACCGAAGCCAAAAATTGTTGCCTGTTCAATCTTCATCGGTAGCAACTCCATTCTGATTGATTTCATCTAGCAAGGTTAGCACGTCGTTTTTTAGCTCAGACTGAAAATCGGCCTGCTTAATTAATGTATCTAGAAATGAATATTGCAGCAATGGCCCGGCAAGCTCTTGCAAATTTTTTTCACTAAAAATTTGCTTGGCCGCCTTTTGCCAATATTGCGCGTCTAAAGATTGAAAATTGGGAATTACGTTATTAACTAGCTTTAGTTCATAAATATAGCGAAGATAAGGTTGTGTTGGGGCCTGCTGTTGCAAATATTTAAGAAGTTCACCGGCCTGAATTCGTTTTAATAACGCTGGACTTAATTGATTACTATCACTTAATTGGATACTCAATAATAAATGATGTGCTTGCGGTAACTTGGCCACTTGTTCTTCAATTAAATTAATAATTGTGTTTAGACGCACCACTTGTTTAACAGAAACCACTATCTGGCGCCATTCAATAACTTCCACCGGATGAAATTCAAGGCTTAATTGCTGATCGGTGGTAGTCGTCACCAGATAATACCCCTTCTCACCTGACTCTTTCTTATGTCGTCCCTGAATATTACCAGAATAGACAATCGGTGGATCTTGATTTAAAATCTGGCGTTTGTGAATGTGACCCAAGGCCCAATAATCATAATTTTTCGACAATAACTCACTAATACTAAATGGTGCGTAAACGTCATGTTCTGAAGCAACGCTACTTTCAGAACCGTGTAGCAAACCAATTTGATAATCAACTTGTCCTTTAATTGGAAATAACGAGGTCATATCTTTAGTAATCCAACGGTTTGTGTAACTAAAACCACTCAGGGCCACTTTTTCACCAGCAGCTGTTATTAAATTAAAAGTTGCACCTTCACCAGGGAAAACGTGGACGTTGGTCGGAAAATCTAATTTAACACTATCCGCTGCTAAAAAATCATGATTACCATAACTTAAATAAACAGGAATCTTTTCAGTCTGCAGCCGCTTAAATTGTTTAACTAAAAAGGCCTGAACCTGAATACTCTGCGTTGCCTGATCATATAGGTCACCAACTAAACAAATAAAATCCACCTGAAGCCTAATAGCATCATCAACTAGCCGTTTGAAAGCAACAAATGGTGAATCATGAATAACTTGCCAAAGTTGATCAGAGGCCGTTTTTAACCCTTGAAAAGGACTATCAAGATGTAAATCCGCTGCGTGAATAAATTTCATATTATGAACTATCAAAGCACTGCTTTAATAGATTAACCTCTTTTCTAAATAATCAGACTAAAGTTAAGCTAAATCCTACTTTAGCATAGGGAACGTACATTCGCAATTTTTGATTTTATAATTGAATAAAAAAGGCTAGGACCTTTGTCCTAGCCTCCTTCCTATTTGCGAACATGACTCTAGAACGTGAACCCAAAACTGGCTTTTGTCCCACTCCACAAATTTATTAATTTACGTCATCAACTTAGTTTCACTAATTAATTAGAAAAATACGCGTAAAAATATTTTCCCAACACAGACTAATTTGCGTAAAGTTCTTGAACTGGCTTAGTAATAATGCCATTTAAGTCTTCCATAATTTGGCTCAAACCTTTTTCTTTATCCATTAAGGTCTGAATTTCTTTAAATTTACCAACTTTATCCGCAAGCTTTTTAGCCTCATCAATTTCTGAATCCTCTAAATTTTCACCTTGCATTTGTTTTTGCTGTAATTTCATATTTATTTGTTGGAAATTCTTAAAAAGATCATAAGCCTTCTGATTCTTTTTTAATTCTGTGTAAGCTGATTCCAAAGCCAAAAACTCATCAGTTTTACGTAGTTCACTCTCAAGTTGGTTTGCAATATCATAAACTTTAACTGCCATAATGCATCTCCTTAACTAATCTGTATTTTTAATTATATCATGAACTGAAAGCAGTTTCTATAAGGACTCTTAATTGAATAGCCCCTTAACTGTATCAACCCAGCTGTTGGCCTTATCCTTAGCCGAATCAAGATTGTTTTTGGCCTGATTAACACCATCTTGAACCTTATTCCACCAGGTTGAATTTGAATTACTCGACTTCTCATCGGACGCCATTTGCTGGGCATCCTGAACCTTAAAGGCGGTTTGTGGTGTGTTTGGTAAAATATTCGTCATTTCTGATTTCCAAACTGGCGCAACCCCTTCCTCGCTGATTCCTTGCAAAAAGTGGCTACTGTCAGTATTATCAAAACCAATCCAAGTGGCAACGACAATGTTAGGCGTATACCCGACCACCCACTGATCCTTCGTTCCAAAACCATACGAATTTGGTACCTCAGTACTTCCCGTTTTACCAGCCACTTGATAGCCCGCCGGTTTAGCACTTTGTCCAGTGCCGTGATCAAAGACACCCATCAACATGCTTGTCATTTGGTTGGCCACTTTAGTTGACATGACTTGCTTAGTTTTAACGTCCGTATTGTCCACCACAACGTTGCCACTGGCATCAACAATTTTTGTAATAAAATGAGAACTAGCCCGCTTACCGTTGTTAGCAAAGGCTGTATATGCACTCGCCATTTGGTACGGCGAAACACCAACTTTTAGGCCACCTAATGCCAAGGCCAGATTCTGATCGCTCTTTGGTAAATTAATACCAAAATTTTCAACCGAATCAACACCCTTTTGCACACCAATTTGGTCAAGTAACCAAACTGCAGGCGCATTTAAACTTTGGGCAAGCGCCGTATACATCGGAATTTTACCAGAATAATTATTACCGTAATCAGTTGGCGTATAGTGATTAGAACCATAAGACAGTTTTTTGTCAGTCAAAGAAGAATCATAGTGGTAACCATTTTCTAAGGCCGGCGTATAAACGGCTAACGGCTTCATCGTAGACCCTGGCTGCCGTTTAATTTGTGTCGCTCGGTTATAGCCACGGAAAACGTGTTCCCCACGGCCACCAACCACTGCGTTAACCCCACCAGTTCGAGGATCAATTGCTACGGACCCACCTTGAACTTTAGTGCCATCACTAGCATTTGCTGGAAATACCGAATCATCCTTAAAGGATTGTTCCATCTTACTTTGATAGGTTTGATTCAACGCCGTGTAAATCTTGTAACCCTTATTCATAATATCTTCTTCAGAAATGCCGTATTTGTTAATTGCTTCATCCACTACTGCGTCAAAATAATAGGGGTACTTATAGCCATCTGCTTGCTCATACCGATCCTGTAAGTTCAACGGCTCTTGTTTAGCAGTTTTAACTTGGCCGGCCGTTAACTTTTTATTTGTCTGCATTAGGCCTAAAATCAGGTTACGTCGGTCGATATTATTTTGTGGATGATCAATTGGATTATAAAAACTTGGGCTGCGCAACATTGCCGCGATACTAGCAGCTTGCGCCGAATCAATATTTTGTGCCGTTTGGCCAAAATATTTTTCGGAAGCATCATGGACGCCCCAAACACCATTGCCAAAATAGGCATTATTCAAGTACATCGTTAAAATATCTTTTTTGGTATAAACTTTATTAATTTCAATCGCTAAGAAAAGTTCCTCTGCCTTTCGACTAAAGGTTTGTTTCTGCGTTAACAAGGCATTTTTAGCAAGTTGCTGGGTTAAAGTGCTCCCGCCACCCATGATTGCACCGTGATGGATCACATAGCTAATCGCCGCACGGGCCATCCCTTTAATACTGAAACCAGGATTCGTCCAAAAAGAACGATCCTCTGTTGAAATAACAGCATTTTGAATTTGTGGCGAAATTTTATCGTAACTCACGTAGGTTCCTTTTTGTGAGTATAACGAACCTGCCTTTTGGTTATTTTGATCATAAATTGTTGTCGTTGCCTGTAAATTTGCTTTCAGATTACCAACATCAGCCGTTTTTGCCAAATAGGTTAAATAGGCACTGACAACAAAAAATAAGATTAAGAACATCAGTAATAACCAACGCCAAATCTGAAATCGGTGCCAGAAATGTCTTAACCAGTGCCAAAACGCGTGCCAGTAAGGGCCTAAAATTTCTCCTAACCGGTGAATAATTGGCCCGATTGCTTGCTTAACAGCTCGAAAAGCACGCTTAATTGTATTCCAAAAATTAGTCATAACATAACTCCATTATTGATCAATGTTTTAATTGCTCCATTATTGTAGCATACTTAATTGTTTACTTTTATCGGCAGAAAAAAATTAAAAAAGGATTAACAAATTAAATTTCCATTCTGACAACAATTCAGTACAATATTAACTATAAGGAAGTGATCATTTGCAAGCCTGGCACTATCGTTTTAGGCGGCAACCTACCGCTACTGAACTACCACTGCGCGATTTATTACGCCGGGAATGGCTCATTCCAAAATCGGTTTACCATCAACTTCGAGTGAAACAACATGTTACCGTTAATGGTATTTACCAAAGTGTCAATACGTTAATTCACCCAGGTGATCTCATCGAGCTCACTTTTGAAGCTAATGATTTCAGCACACCACTACCAAACTACCATGCAGGTCAAGCTGAGCAAACGGCGGTCTTGTACGAAACTAGTGATATTTTGGCCGTTGATAAGCCAATTGGGCAAAAGACACACCCTAACCAGCCTTGGGAAAATAATAGTCTGTTTAACGATGTTGCTAGTTACCTTGAACCACAACATTGCTTGCCCTACATTGTTCATCGTTTAGATATGGAAACTAGCGGCGTTTTGATTGTTGCCAAGAATCCAGTTGTTCTCCCAATCCTAAATCGACTAATTAAGACTAAACGAATCAAGCGCCATTACGTTGCCTGGATTCATGGCCAGTTGAACCTGCAACAAGGCACTATTGACGCGCCAATCGGCCGTGATCCATTTGATAAACGAAAACGCAAAGTTGCCGGAACAAACGCTGTTTCAGCAATTACACACTACAAGGTACTTAAACAGACCCCTGCTAGAACGTTAGTTGGTATTGAATTAGAAACTGGTCGCACACACCAAATTCGGGTTCATTTTGCTTCTATTGGCCATCCCTTGGTAGGCGATCCACTCTACGATCCGCAGGGCAATCAGTACCTGCGTTTATTTCTTCACGCTGATCGTTTACATTTATTAACACCTTTTTCTTACGAACCAATCCTCATTAAAGCACCTTTACCTGCCGTTTTTAACCAAAAAAATCTTTTAAAAAAACTACCTAAATGACTAAATTAGTCCGCTTTAGGTAGTTTTTAATTTATTTGTTGCATTTTATCACGAAAATAATCATTAATTTCTTGTGCCGCGGTTTCTGAGGGACTGATAACAAGGATTGTATCGTGTCCGGCAATCGTACCGGCAACATCGTCTAGCTTCATATCATCAATAATTGCCGCCAATAAATTACCGTTACTTGGCGCAGTTCTGATAACATTTACAAATTCAATTCGAGTAATCGAAAGTGCCACCTGAGCCAAAGTATCAGCCAACCGTTCCTCTTCACTCTTCTCACCATTATGGTAAATCGTATAGCGAATAGTTCCGTTGGCGTCTCGTTCCTTAACAATTTGCATTTCGCGAATGTCACGCGAAATAGTCGCCTGCGTTGCCGGAATTCCTTCTTCCTTTAAAAGTGCCAACAAAGATTCCTGGGTAGCAACGCTATGCTGTTTAATGATCTGTTCAATCCGTGCTTGTCGAACTGATTTTTTCATCATTATCACCTCATTACCTAGATGTTACTATTTAGTATAACAAATTAAAACCATTTTTTCTTATAAATATGAGGTTTTACTTATAAAAATCCGTCTGCACCTAGGAATCATTTCACAATTGTAACTACTATTCCACAATTGAGGTTGGTTAACTAAGTACGCTAATAATCCTAACGCTCCATACGTTGTCCATTCAACTAGGACACAATCGCTCAGTTAAAAAATAGCAAGCATAGGAGGTCACTTTTCCAAACGCAAACTGGCGCGTATTCCGCCATACACTTTCATTTAATGTATATTTTGCCCATTTTATAATAAAGCTGGATTGATTTTTGCCACCCATAATTTATAAAAAATTAAAAATGGGGCCAAAAAAGCACCTAAAATACCAGCAATTTTGGCTCTATACTTTTTCCTGTTGATAGTTTACAAAGTGGTAAACTATTAACAGGATTTTTTGGGCCCTTGAATTTAC
>NZ_RHNP01000033.1 GCF_003950295.1 Loigolactobacillus iwatensis | reverse complement strand
GTTTCATGTCTATTTTTGTATTAAAATACCCCAGCAGACTGGGGTATTGGGTAACTATTTAACTTTCAACCTTTAGTTAGAAGAAAACTAACCCAATTGGTAATTACTGTACTACTAGTTGTGCGTTAAACTACAAGCTTACGCGTCCGCTTTTTCACTCTTTTTCTTATCACTGAAAATTGGTGTTACTGTGCGTTCAGTGTAGCTGGCCTGAACTGGGTGGGCGTAGGGGTTGGCAAAATCGATTTCGAACATTTTTAGTTCGGCGATTGTCTGCATTGCCGTCTTGACAGTTGTTTCGTCAAGATTCTGGGAAGCGTAATTCATTCGCAAATGCTTCTCTTTGCCGTTTTCACTGGTAAATTCCATATCAAGTTGTTTCATAGGTGGGACCTCCTTAATTCTTTAGGATCGATTTTACGCTAATCGCAAAATTTCAGTCACGGCGGCTGGTTATTTTTTCTAGTGTACCTAGAAAAAATAGCATCGCCTTAATGCTTAGGCCGTTTTGGGATCGTCTGCGAGACTAACTGTAGTTTTCGATTAATCCGTGTATTTTTGCGCCTGAATTCTACAGTTAACCTATAGTCAGTGTGATCACTAATTGGCAGTGGGACTCGTTAAATCAATGACTAAAACCGCATTTCATTAATTTAGGCGTGTTTGGAAAGGCATCCGGGGACTTATTTTTCAAACACGGTCTAGTTCGCTGGACTATTCCTCAATTCCGGGAAAGTCGTGGCGGCGGTAATAAACGGTAACGGCGGCGTTGGCACGCTGACCGGAGAGATTCTCAACAACTTTGCCAAGACCAGTTAGCTGTTCTGGCGTTACTTCTTCTTTGCAGTCATGAAAAACCCGTGTCGCTTCGTTGGCGATGTCAGGTCCAGTGACCTTAATTTCAACGTTCGTTTTAATCCAATCATCCATGAGATTGTCCTCCTGTTATAGAGTGCAGAAAAAGGCGGTTAAATTCTGAGGATTAGCCTAAGAAGGCGGATTGGCCGTGAAACGGCCGAGACGACTTCTGTAGCTAACCGCAGGAATTTGCCTTTTGGAGCACATTTAAACAATTTTACTACTTTTTCCGCACTCTAAATATTTTGTAAGATCTAATCAGGTGGCCACCATTTTTACCCTTACATACTAATAACAATTTAGCGGCCGGATTTGTGACCTTAATCGCTGAACAGATTTTCAGCCTGGCGCCGAACTCGATCGCGAATTCGGTAAACACTGCGGCGATTAATACCTAACTCCTTGGCAATTTGGACCATGTTTTTATCGGCTCGGTAGGCGCGCCAGAGGTAATAGCGCTCATTTTCGCTAAGTCTAGTCATCAGCAGGTTAAAATGGTCATCGGCCTGAATTGTGGCAATCAGGTCACTGAATTGGCTGGCTTCTTTGGTGGTAAATTCGGCCATATCGTCAGGCTTTTCGGTTCGTTGCAGTAGTTCGCTAGAAACGCAGCAATTTTGTTGTTTACTAAAATTATTCCGGCGATTTTTGTTTGCCCAAATAATGTGGGTGTAGATGTAACTTTCCCGGTTGAGCTGGCTACCACTTTGGTAGTAATCCACGAAGCCAGTGACGTAATCGAGGACGCTATCTTGGTAATAATCGGCGAATTCCGAATGCCAGTAATAGATACCGGCGGCCTTGAGCGCACCGTAAATGATGCCAGGATTGGCGGCGAGGCAGGAAAAGGCTTGTTGTTCTAAATCAGTTTTTTGGGTCAACAGAAACACTCCTTTGCCGTGAAGGCAGAATTGTGTTTCCTAGCGCTAGAAAACGGTTTAAGAATAACAAAATTAAAAATAACTATGTAAACGCTAACTTTAAGATGTGACAAGCAAATCATGAAAAATGTCGGCCAAGTATTGTTCGGCAAATCAATGATAAAGGCTATTGGGTGGGGAGACTTTTTGAATATTTGTGGGTATTTAATCGGAATTGGTATAAAGAAAGCCGAAGACAAGAAAATGTCTTCGACTATAGTTTATGGGTGGCATAAAAGTGAGAGGTTAATCTAATTTGGCCCAATAATTGCAAAAAAGTAGGGGCCGTTTTACGCAGGTTATTCCGTTATGTAGTAGGAAATTTGTGCTATTAAACAGAGTTATTAATTTAAATTTTATTTCGTATCTTGATTGAATTTCTTATGCTATAATCACATCAGCAAGGAAGTTGAGGCGGTTGGCAAATCCAATCTGAAAGTGAGATGGTCACTATGTGTGATGATCAAAATCCAGTAGGAAAGGGGGTGCCTAGTTGTCTGTAGTGGCAGCGTTGACGTTAATGTTGGGATTTGGGATGTTTGTAATATCCCTGATCAGCCTAGTCATCGCAATTGTTAAACTACTTAATGACAATAAAAAATAGCCGTCCACTATACTTTTGACCAAGTATGAACGACTATTTTAGTCCAATAATACAATGTCAACCGTCTTAAACGGTTTTTGCGAGGGATCTGTTTGTGCAGATCCCGTTTTTTGTATCTTCAATATAGCATAATAAGTGTCATTCATCAATGAATTATACCTCATCGCAATTGTTAAACTACTTAATGACAATAAAAAATAGCCGTCTACTATACTTTTGACGAAGTATGACGACTAATTTTTATTAGTTAAAATATACAAAATGTCAACCGTCTTAAACGGTTTTTGCGCGGGATCTGTTTGAGCAGATCCCGTTTTTTGTATCTTCAAGATAGCATAATAAGTGTCATTCATCAATGAACTTACACGTTCGTAACATAATCCCACACCCAAATCAATTTGGCAGCGTCCTTATTTTTGGTTAAACTAAAAGTAGTCTGAAAACTGAAGGAAGAATGTTATGCAAAAATGGCAGTATCACTGTACCGTGACCGCCGCGCAGTCGGGCCACCGGTTAAAGCAGTATCTGCGTCGTGATTTATTGATTCCGAAAACAATTTGTTATTATTTGCGAATTCGGCGCATAGTCCGGATAAATGGGCGTTATCAATCTGTTTACACACCGGTAAAAACGGGTGATGATGTGTTACTAACTTTTTACGCGGGGGATTTCAGCACGCCACAGCCTGATTATCATGGCGGTGACGCTAGTTTGGTGCACGTTTTGTACGAAAATGACGACTTATTGGTGGTGGACAAGCCGGCGGGGATTAAAACGCACCCGAATCGGCCGGGGGAGCAGGGCACGCTGATGAGTCACGTCACGGCTTATTTGCAGTCGCCGGCCTATGTGGTTCACCGAATTGATCGTGCTACTAGCGGGGCTCTTGTTGTTGCAAAAAATCCGGTGGTGCTGCCGATTCTCAATCGTTTGATTAGTAGTAAGAAAATCACGCGGCAGTACCGGGCCTGGGTTCACGGACATTTGCCGGCCAGGGGTACGATCAATTTGCCAATTGGGCGCGATCCGTTAGATAAACGCAAACGGCAAATTGGTGGGCCGAACGCGCTAACCGCAGTCACGCACTACCGCGTTTTACAAGAAACACCGACCAAATCGTTGTTAGCGATTCAATTAGAAACCGGCCGGACCCACCAAATTCGGGTGCAGTTTAGTTATCTAGGTCACCCTGTGGTAGGCGATCCGTTGTACGATCCCCAGGCCGCGGCTTATTCCCGGTTATTTTTACATTCGGCAAAAATGCGTTTGTTGTTGCCCTTTAGTTTTACGCCAGTTATGGTAACGGCGCCGCTGCCGGAAAGTTTTTTAAGGCTTGCGGATTGAAGGGCTGGTTATGGTGGTCGTTGCTGGTTAATGATTGGATTTAATTTTTTGGTGGGACCTGTATTTGGGTCCTTTTTTGTTTGCCAAAATTAGTCTTTTAGATTGATCGCTGTCCTGAAAAATAGGTGAGCATAGTTTAACGTTAGTCGCCTAATTAAATTCTCTAACAGCGCGGTGGCAACTAAATGACGATTACGCGAGATAGGAATTAGAAGATCGCGGTTTTAAATTAAAATTTTCCCACCTTTATTTGTTAACGCTAACAAATTTGTTATGCTGGAAAGGCATTATTTTTCGCAAATTGCGTAAAAGAATGCTAATTCAGTTACGGAGGGGTAAATTAGTGATTACTTTTGGGAATAAATTAGACAGTTGTTATTTTAAGCGGCAGGGTGGTGGCTGGGATGACTAAGCTACCGAACCTGATTGACGTGACGAACTTGGCGCAGTATTACGAGCAGGCGCGTTTTCACCAGCACAATGAGTTAGGCAGTAACGCGATGTTAGTGGCGGAACTGAATCCGGCGGTGGAACGCGCGGGGGAGCTGTATTATAGCGTTGTGGTCACGGTGGAAGGGCACCTGTATTTCTGTCCAGAAACTGCCGAAAAATTAGTCATGGGTTATTTTAATCAGCAATGCTTTCACTACGGCGATTCGAAACGGCTGGCCCGTTCAACTGGGCAAACGCGGTTAGTGCCCTACACAATGGGACGCTTGGTATTGGTGCCGCTGAGTCGTGAAAAGACTAAAGAGTTGTACTGGGTGGTTGGGCAACATTTTGATAACGCTCAGCCAGTGGCGGCTGCGGTGAGTGATCTCGTTTTTACAACTGGCCTACAGGTGCGGGTTGGGGCCAAGGCTCAAACGATAATGCGGTCGATGCACAAGGCGGCCCGGCTGCGTTTCAATCTGCGCAAAGGCAGTGAGCAACTATTGCGGATGACTAGCGACTATCAGGTCACCATCAGTTATCCGGTCCCTAACGACGGCTACTTTTCCCGCACGATGGCCGATTTTGAATTAGAGCAGCCTGATTGGAAGGCCATTAAAGAAAACCTTGTCGATTTGAAAAGGGTTTACAAGTTTCTCGATGACCGTGATTACAAGCAGCTTAGCAAACAGATGCAGATTAGGGAACGGCGGTATTGTGGGCTTTCTTAACTTTTTCTTTAAGGAGGTATTTTT
This sequence comes from Loigolactobacillus iwatensis, assembly GCF_003950295.1. Taxonomy (GTDB): domain Bacteria; phylum Bacillota; class Bacilli; order Lactobacillales; family Lactobacillaceae; genus Loigolactobacillus; species Loigolactobacillus iwatensis. Next base: position 30,571 of record NZ_RHNP01000033.1, on the reverse strand, counting down.
AAAAATAAATTTTTCTTTTGCTACGGTATGTTCCTTATGTACAACTAAATATGATATAATGTCGTATATAAGGAACAATAGAACGAGGGTGAAAGAATGGTGTTAACCGACCAGGCGCAATTATTACTAACCAAGTACAATGGCATTTTTACGGCCAAACAAGCTCTTTTGGAAGGGATCGTCTCTTCTATTTTAAGTCGAATGGTTAAACAAGGGTTAATTGAACGCGTTGGACCGGGGGTGTACATTGATCCAACCTCTTTTGAGGATGAATTTGCCTTGGCACAGTTACGGTTTACAAAAGGAATTTTTTGTAGGGAGACAGCACTGCATCTGTACGACCTGACCGATAAAACACCAAACTTTTTAGAAATGACTTTTCCTAGAGGCTATAACTCACCACATTTTGAAGAATTAAGGATTAGGCCTTACTGGCAAATTGAAACTCTAAGAAGGCTTGGCGTTACAACTGTTAAGACAGAATATGGCAATCGAGTAGCGGTTTATGGGATTGAGCGAACACTATGTGATATTATTCGTTCACCACATATTGCGCAAGATGAAATTATTCGGAATGCCATGCAGGCTTACGTTAAACGGTCAGATAGAAATCTGATTCAGCTGATGCACTTTGCCAAGCTACTTAAGGTTGAAGAAAAAATGCGCACTTATATGGGAGTACTACTATGAAGGACCGTTTTACGAACGCCATGCAAATGAAGGCCTATGTGAAAAAACAGGCTAAGCTTAATAATGTTGATCCCAGGGAGTGCTCGGAGGATACTAGACTTCCGTTTTTCCAAACCCGACCCAAACCAGCAAATAAGACGTTTACCGGTCGCAGGATCAAGATTTTCCAGTCATTTGCCAAATAAAATTCACCAAAAAAAGGCGTCCGCCCGGCTAATTTAGTCAGGTGGACGCCTTTTGAATTTACTTTCTTTCAATGAAAAACAGTTGCTAGTCAGTTTTATGTCCCGGTAGAACGCACTACCAGTTAGCGCCTTGCTGGTTGGCGCTGTTATTTTGCGACCAGGTTGCAGTAGGACCACTGCTGCTCTGCTGGGTGTTACCTTGCGTTCCTGTGGTTCCTGTAGTTTCGTTAGTCCCACTAGATTCAGTACCTTCAGTGCCGGTGGCGTCGGTTTCGCTGGTGTCTGTTTCCACATTGTAGGTGGTGTAGTTGACGCCATCAAAGTAAGGGTTCGCTTTATTCATGGAAACCTCCTTGTTGGCCACCTTGGCCGCGCTCAGCCCTAATTGGTTGCGCAACTTTTTGGAGACGCGATTAAGTTCCTTAGTAGAAGCAATTTGGTAAGAGCCACCGTTAATCGTGGCGTCTTGGCCTTGCAGTTGATCGGACTTAATCGTGTCACCAGCTGCCCGGTAGCTTTTGGCCATGGCCGTCATGTCGCCAAAACTAATGTCGGTTCGAATGTTCTTTTTGACGATGTTCAAAACTTTTTGATAATTGGTCAAACTGTTGGCGGATAACAATTTATTTGCAACAGCCTTGATCACTTGTTGCTGGCGTAATTGCCGGCCGTAATCGCCTAAAGGATCCTGATAGCGCATGCGGGCGAAGGTGAGTGCCTGTTTGCCGTTTAAGTGGTGGGTGCCTTTAGTGATTGTGATGCCGTTGAAGTTAAAGGTGTACTTGCTAGTGACGGTGACGCCGCCGACTGCGTTGACCAGATCCTTCATGCCGCCCATGTTAATCGTTAAGTAATAGTTAATTGGCACGTTAAGTAAATTTTTAACGGTATTCTTGGCCGTGGTTGAACCGCCAATTTGGTAGGCGGCGTTAATCTTTTGAATCGAGCTTTCGCCATCAGCCTTCATTGAAGCTAAGGTATCCCGGGGAATACTCATTAAAGTTGTCTTTTTGGTTTTCGGATTGATCGTCGCGACCATCATTGTGTCGGAACGACCTTTATCGGTGCGACCATCGGAACCAGTATCGATACCTAATAGTAGGATCGAGATTGGCTTTTTGGCCTTAATTTGCTGGCTGGCTGATTTGCTAGCCGAATCGGCATTGGAATAAACATCATTGGCGGTTTGCTGAACCTTGTAGTAAGCCACCCCTGCGTAAACAGCGACGCCAATAAGCGCCAGCAACACAATTATGAGGACCCATTTCCATTTACCCATCCGTTTTTTTTGTTTACGTCTTCTCACAAGCGACCCTCTTTCGTTGATCTAGAGTGTTTGAAAAAGCGGTTAGGTTCTACTCCGCAATTGGGGATTATTACTAGCCGCGCTTACGATGGCGATCGGACTAAGATGAATCGAAGTCCGAAGCGCAGCCCAAAACGCTAATAATCCTGATGCTACGGACGATGGCCATTCTTGTGGCAAAAGCCAAGGGACACAGTTATAAAGCCAATAACTGCTTGCAACTAAGTTCATCTCAGTCACCGCAAGAAGCTGCTTTTTTCAAACACGTTTAAACTAAATTTGTCCGGGAAAGCATCGGAAGCTGCTTTTTCAAACGTATTTGGTCGGCGCTAAATTTATGGTTTGATTATTTAAATAATAATAGCACTAATTTCGCTGATAATTGTAAAGAAACTTTGAAGATTATGAAGTGCGGCTAAAAATGGCGGCGAATCTCGGGAAGCAGCCACTGCTGGATTGGTGTGGATTATTGAAAACTAGTCTAAGGAGCACAGCTGGCAGCAATGGCAAATAAGCCGATTGGCCGGTACTTATTTGGCGTGTTGAATTGCCTGATCATGACTCGTTGTGAAGGATAAGCGATCATGGAAAATCAATGAATGACTTTTTACTAAAACGAAATAGTGAACAAAACTTTTTGTAAAGTTTTTGTAAAGTTTACAAAAAGTTTACAAAAAAACGCTTTTTGGGCGGAAATTTGGTCAATTTGGGTCACAAAATAGGCTGCTAAATTGTTATTAGTTCTGTTAGGTTTAAAAAAATAATTTAAAAAAGAGGTTTAAGAAGATGATTCAACTACCAAATAACTTTTTAAACAGTCCTAAAATTCAATACCTATTTAGAAGTACCAACTTCAGTCAAGGAAAGAGTTACTATTTCTTATTTCAGGAACTGTTATTTGCGGCGGCCAAGGTAAATGATCATGGTGAAATCTATTTAAAAAAAAGCGAACCCATTCAATTGGCGCAGATCCGCCACTTTTGTCACAGCTATCGGTCCGAGTACCTGGAAGCGACATTAGCGGGTTTAATCGCCGCCAAATTAGTTTGTTGGACGGCCGAACAACACTTACAAATCCTGGATTGGCAACGTTACGTTATCCCCGAAAAGCAGGGGACCGCCGCAATGGCCGGGGCGAAGGCAGGTTTTCAAGTCGCTGAAACAACTGGGGGGAAAGCTGATTTTCAAAGTAACACTATTGCTGGAGAAAAAGCAGTCGCAAGGTTTAATCCAACAACTCGGCTAGGCTTAAATTCAACGTCCGGGGCAATGGCCAATTCGGCCACTAACGCATCAACCCCAACTTACCAGCAGTTACTAGCGGTGGAAAAGCAGGCGGCCTTGAGACGGCAGCGGCTGCTTAAGTTGCAGGAACAGGCCCAGTGGGATGCTCTAGAAATTACGGCAACGGAAAAGCAAGTGCTATTAAAATTACTGCGGGACTTTAATCAACTCACCGGCAAAAATTTTGGTGTCGCCATTGAAAATATTCAGCCGCTTTTAATTCAGTTGCGCAACGGTCATTCGCCTGCGTTGATCAAAAGAGTCATTCAGTACAAACAGCAGCAATGGGCTAATACCGATTTTCACGCCTACATTCGGCCGTTAACTATTTGCGGGGCCAAATTTGCCCAATACTGTAACGAATTGCCCGTTCAACCTAGTAACGGCGCCAAACCGAAAATGATCCAGCACAGTCGTCAGGAGTATTTAAAGTTAATCATTCAGCAAAATAACGGTGATTTAAGTAGAATCATGCGGGTGATTGAAGTTGAACACGCCAATTTTAGCCAAAAAGAAGTGGAGGCCGCCTTAAATGATGTTTGAAATTCAGATTTGCGCCTATTTGTTGCTCCATCCAGAAGTGATTAAAACGAAACTAATTCAACCCAAGTGGCTGGGAGCTGAACATTACCGGACGCTGCTGCGTTTTATTTTGGACAATCGTGGTGAGTTTAAAAGTGCTAACGAAATTCAGACGCGCTTTTTGGCCACTTTCCCGGCTGAATTAGACGAGCAGCAGTGGCAGGAAATGCGCAGTGCCAAAGTTAGTGAGGCCAGTTTTAACGATGCGGTCCACGGCCTGCACTTTTGGTATTTGCAGGGTGAAATTCAGGCCCGGGCCAGTGAATACACGAAATACCCCAGTGTGGAAAATTTGGATTTCGTTTTGCAGTTAGGCCAAGAACTTCACGACATGAATTTGCCTGCGTTGCCCACTAAACCATTATCCGATTACGGGGCGGATTTGCTGCACTATTTGGACAATCCGCGGCCAACGGGCATTAAAACTTTTGCGGACGTCGATTCTGTTTTGGGCAATGGCCTACACGGTGGTGTTTTGTGGACAATCGGCGCCCGGCCGGGAGTTGGTAAATCAGCGTTTGGCCTTAATTTAATTCAGAGCGCTTTACGGACAGATCCACAAGTGGTGGCTGATTTATTTTCCCTAGAAATGACCGGCGAAGATAATTTTTACCGCACGGTTTCGTACCACACGGGCATTCCAGTCAACAAGTTTAGCAATCCAGCGGGGGTTTTGACCGGCAACGAAAAAGCCAGCGTTAAAAAAATTGTGCCCACCGTGATCAAACAAAAAATGAATCTCCACGATAAGATTTTAGTTTTGCCACAAATCATCAAAGTGATTCGCGATAACGCGCGGCGGGCGCCAAAGGGTAAGTATTTTGCGGTGATTGATTATTTGCAAATCACTAGTTTGGAACGAGTGCAGGCCCGCTCTAGTGATCGCCGTCTGGAAATTGAGCAGATCACCCGGGAATTAAAACTGTTAACCAACGAGCTGGATATCCCGATTGTGCTATTTTCCCAGCTAAATCGTGAGCTAGAAAAACGGCCAGACAAAACGCCGCAGCTGGCAGATTTACGCGAATCCGGCAGTATCGAGCAGGATTCCAACGTGGTGGCCTTTCTTTACTGCCCCAATCAGGCCGAAGAGCGCCAGACCGAGCGCTACGTGAACTTATTGTTTAAGAAAAATCGCTCTGGCAGCCTGGCCGAGCTCAGCTTTTTGTTTCTCCCCCGGCAGATGATCTTTTTACCCCAACACGGGGAGGAGCTGGAAAATAGGGTTAAATAAGTGAGGGGCTGGCAGGTGTGAGTTGTACAAAATAGACCTAAAAGGCTAGGAGGTGCCATGTTTCGAGTGTGCGAACTTTGCACTAGGAGAATGCCACTAGCAGTCCAAGCTTGCTTGGCAACTGCTATGGACAACGTAAGCAAATAAAGGCAACGGTTCTAAGTTGCTAACAATACTTGTTGCGCTAGTGGCCATCATCCGTAAATAGGATTTTGTGCTTGCACAAAATAGACCTAAAAGGCTAGGAGGTGCCATGTTTCGAGTGTGCGAGCTTTGCACTAGGAGAATGGACATCATCCGTAAATAGGATTTTGTGCTTGCACAAAATAGACCTAAAAGGCTAGGAGGTGATTTCATGCAAGAATTAACCGTGACGGAGGCCAAAACGCAGCTCAACCGGCTAGTCCGCGAGGTGGACCGGAACAGCGGCAGCCTGCTAATTCGCAACACGCGTACCGGTGACGTGGTCGTTTTGCTGGCGGCCCATCACTGGCAGGCGGAACTACAGAATTTGCTAGGTGAAAAATTGAAACTGTAAGGGATGAAATGTCAATTAAGGAATTAATTGCATAACTACTGCAAAATGTATCGATCCTAGAAGGAGGTTCTAAGCCATGGCAGAAACAGAAACTAATAAGGTTGCACCTAGCAATCGTGTGGCGTCGGGGACATTAATGACAAGCCCACAAAGCTCAGCCTGGTGCCCCAAAGATTACTTAGATCGAAAGCTGTATCCAGATGAAAGGCTAGGGCGGCTTGGTCAGCTGTGGTACCGTCAAAGTGATAGGCTGAATTTTCTAGAATTTGTTCGTTTTCTATGCCTGAATCAGGCCAACGCGCAAGCTGTTTTAAAAATGTTAGGGGCGCAAGAAGACTAATTTTGACCAAGCGTTGAAAAATACGGTTACTAATACCATTCCTAGGTAGGTTGCGATTCGGACTTCGGTTCATCTTAGTTCGATCGACATCGTCAGCGAAGCCAATAATAATCCCCAATTGCGGAGTAGAACCTAACCGCTTTTTCCACCACTCCCACCACTATTTTAATAAAAATAGTTAAGAAACACGCTAGATGTGTCAATGAAACAGGGACCGGTAAATTTATTTTTGCTGTGTCCCTATTAGTATGTAAGCGGTATACTTGCATAAGCAACACTGATTCAGACATAGAAAGGCTTGCCTTGAAAAAGTGTCAAAAGACAAAAGAAAGTCACTGAAAACTTGATTTTTTTTATTTAGGAGTGGGACTATAATAGATTTTAATGAGGGCTATTTTAGTTAGTTGTGATTAAAAAATGGTTTTACATTTACTTGATCAATTTAATGTAAACGTAGTTGAAAAGGCAGTGTAACAGCATGAACTGCCAGTGATGGAGGGATTATGATGACGGCTCACAGCGCAATTTATCCATATTTAACTTTTGCTAATACGAAGGAAGCACTGGCTTATTATCAAACCGTTTTTGATGCCCAGAATATTGTTCGTCTACCGGTAACGGCCGCGGCGGCGCAAGCCATGCAGGTTCCAAGTGGGGTGGATTTTTCCCAGTTAACGATGCACGCGGCATTTACCATTTTAGGTGAGTGGCTTTACGCGGCGGACAACTTTGAACAAAATCAGCATTTGACCAACAGTACCCGTCTATTGCTTGATATTGATAGCGATGATGCTCAGAAATCGGCGACTGCACAGGCTCTGTACGACCGCCTAATGCGTGAGCCAACCATCAAAATCGATATGCCTTTGGCTGATCAGGGCTGGGGCGCCAAACTGGGGATGTTCACCGATAAATACCAAATTCAGTGGATGTTGCAACTGCGTTCTTGGTCCCAGCCTAACCCAGGGGCCTAATTGTAGTTAGACTGTAGGCGGCATTAGTTTTTTGAAAATAATTTTGGATTGGAACTAATTAGCGGGCACTCAAGAAAATAGTAAATTAAGTAAGGAGAGTGAATAATGAAAATTCGTCGATTATTAAATGCGCAACGGGATGTTAAGCAACACTATAAAATGTATAAGGCTGGCAAACGTTGGTTGTATACTGGTATTTCTATGGCAACGCTGGGTTCAGCGCTTCTATTTGGTTTGACAACTAATACGGAAGCGGCGACTAGTAACACTAGTGACGCAACTTCGGCCAGCACTGAGACGGCGACTTCTGCGGCCAATCAATTAACCGCTAAAACAGTGGCGTTGAAGGCAGGTGCCACCAGTTCGGCGGCCAGTCAGAGTACGGTTTCTAGTGCAGCCAGTTCTACGACCACGCAGAGCAGCGCTACCAGTGCGACCAGCACTGAGGCAAAGGCAAGTACAGCTTCCAGCGCGGCCAGTTCCGCTGCTAAGCAGAGCACCGCTAAAAGTACGGCCAGTTCAGCGGTAAATGAAAGTAGTGCCGCCAGTGCGACTACAACTAGCAGTCGAACTACTGGTTCCAATGCAACGAGTTCGGCCGCCAGCAGTGTTGCTAGTTCCGCGCTAAAGCAAAGTGGCGGCTCAACTAATGATCAAAGCTTGGTTTCAGGTATTTCATCAACTACGCCGGCTGCTTCCAGTACGGCCACGCCACCAAGCAGTGTTGCTGGCTCAACGGCCAGTTCGGCCGAGAGTTCAGCGGTCTCAAATGACCCAACTAACGCTTCAAGTACCAGCAGTAGTGCAGCTAGCGATACTGCCGCCGTTACGGCTAGTGATGTGGCAAATGTTAGCGGGGCCACGGTAGTCGTTCCTAGCCCGGCAACCACAGATAACGCCGAGCAAGTGGCGGCAATTAATTTGGCCAATAATTTAGTGGCCAGTGGCGCCAACCAAACATTGATTTCTTCCGCCGCAACAGCTACTAGTGTGGTGGCCACCGCGGCTAAAATGGCCCGGGTGGTAACGGCTGCAGTCGCAACCAACATTACTATTGGCAATGTCAGCAAAACTTATAATGATCAGCCGGGTACACCAGTGACGTATCAGGTTATTTTGTCTTCTAATTTAAAGGCGCCGGCTTCTTGGTACTTATCCGGCACAAATAATACGATGATTGCTGGGGCATCTGGCGATATTGATTTAACGGCGGTGGCGCAGGATGCGGGAGTTTACAAGATTACGCTAACGGCGGCTGGTTTGGCGGAAATTCAAGCGGCCAATCCAGGCGTTGACGTTACCATGGCCGATGTGACGGCGGGAACGTTAACCATCAAACAGGCCCTGGTACCTTCCCAGGCAATTAAGGTTGTTTCGCAGTCAAAAGATTTTGATAATGACGCAACCAATATGCCGACTAACTATCAGGTCACGTTACCTAGTTTCTTAACTGCACCAACAACTTGGACGCTGGATAGTAGTAATACTGCCGGTTCCACAATCCTTACTTATGATGTACCAGTTAGTACTGGCGACTTGACCAGTGTCAGTAGCCAAAGTATTGGGACTTACCCAATTACGCTAAGCGCACAAGGCTTGAGTGATCTACAGGCCGCTAATCCAAATTACGCCGTGACGGCAGATGCAGTGGTCGCCGGCAACTTTACGATTATGGTCAATAACAAGGTGATTGTCGGGGCCGCAACAGCCACAACAAAATTACCAACAACGCTGAGTGTGACGTTAAATGACGGTTTAACTGCACCAACTGATTGGACGGTTTCTTACGATAATACAGGGCAGAATTCTATCGTCTACAATGTTCCAATTTCTTATTTTGATACTTCCAACGTTCAATTAGGTGTGGATGGCAGTTATAGCGTGACTCTGACGGCTGCCGCTTTGACTACTTTAAAGGCGGACAACCCAACGGTATCCTTTGATAGCAACAACGTTCAGACTGGCTCGATTACGGTCAATACCGCAGCTACAGCAACAACACATTTTAATCCAGGCAACTATTATGTCACCATTAAAGGTCAGAGTGAAGGCCAGGCATTTACCATCGCTGATGGTTCTGGCTTAACTTTAGAATTACGCTTACTGAATAATAACGCGGGTAAATTAACAGTTTCCAATTTAACGGAATTCGTGATCATTCCTAGTGGCTTTGATATTGCGACGGTGAATGCCGCCAATCAGTACACGCAGTCACCTACGCCGGCGGAAACATTAAAGGCTGCCATTATTGCTGAATTGGAAAGCGGGAATGTTGCTTATTCGGGTCTAACAGTAACTCAACTGACTGACTACAATGGTCGGCAAACTTTTGAAATTCAGTTTGGCTCAGTAAATACGGTGGGCGGCCTATTTGATCTGCCTGTTGTTGCAAACGGCGACTCTGGGACAACATCTGGCTACGTTGGAACTAATGCTGGTTCACCTGATTCATCCGTAATGTATTTGACCAGTGACCCAGCGTATACGCAAGGGGACTATGCAGTTACTTTAAGCGGCTATTCCAACGTTGCATCGGTGGCCAATGCACTTGGTATTACTGGTGCTTACGTACTTAATTCTAGTTATACTAATTTTATTTATCCTTACACGATTGTCACGGGCCAGGTCCAAGACACCTATAATTTGGTGGGACCAGCTAATACGAAATTAGGAGCAGTAACCTTTACTGGCGATTCCCAGACCACCTATGATCCGATGACGAAGCTGCAAGCAACGATTGTGGCGAATGGACATACTTACGTTTTGGTGAATAGTTCCGTAATCACACCACAGCTTTTCCCACAGATTGTTAATCCAATCGCTTCAGAAGCGACGGTTAGTGCCGGTAACGCTTACACGGTTTATTACCAAGAAGAGGTCAACGAAAGTGATGTGGCCGATCAGGTAACGGCAATTACGGTTCAAAATCAGGCCAAGGTTTATGATGGCCTGACTAGCACGGATCCAACTAGTTATTTAGTTTACGTACCGACTGGTTATACTGTGCCCACTGACTGGACCGCTACTGCCAACGCCAATTATTACGAAGTTGCGACGAGTTCTGGTGACCTGGATCTTTCGGGCATTACTAGTGAAAAACCAGGGAGTTATGTGGTTAAATTAAGCGATCAGGGCTTGAATGATTTTGCCGCCGCCAATCCGTTGTACTTGCTCGTTAAAGCAGTTGGTATTAGTGGCAACCTGGAGATTACACCTGTAGTGACAACTAAGTACGTTGACGCGACGACTGGCGCAGAAATTAAAACCGCCAGTGTTGACGATACGATCTACGAAAATGGCGCGGCATATAAAACTAGTGCGGCCGTAATTGCCGGTTATGTTTTGACTGGTCTACCAACGAACGCCAGTGGCACAATTGGTGGCGAAAATATAACTGTCACTTACCAGTACAGCCAAGTCGGTGACTACGTGGTAACACCGCCAAATGGTGGCACGTCAACGACAACGCCGTACCAGACTGACCCTGATAATCCAAGTACAGTCACCACGCCAACTAATGATCCAAGTAATCCGATAATTCCGTACGTACCAGGATACACACCAACTGGCCCGGATGGCACGGCCTTGACGCCAGTTGACCCTAACGATCCTGAAGCAGGCTACACACCGCCAACACCAACGTCACCAACGGCAGATACTGAAATTAGTTACACCGCAGATACACAAACGGTGACGGTGAACTTAGTGGATGAAACAGGTAAGGCCGTTACGAATTCTGCTGGCAAGAGTAGTTATACTTTAACCGGTAAAACGGGCACGGCGGTGGACTTTAGCTCAGTGGGTAAAGTGGTTAATGGTTATGTATTGCAGACTGATGGCACCAGCACAGCCTTAGACTATGATGGCGACGATAGCACCAACCAAACGGTCACGTTAGTTTATGCTCAAGTTGGTGGTTACGTGGTAACACCGCCAAACGGTGGCACGCCAACGACCACGCCGTACCAAACTGACCCTAATGATCCAAGTACGGTGACCACGCCAACTAACGATCCAAGTAATCCGGTAATTCCGTACGTACCAGGTTACACGCCAACTGGTCCCGATGGCACGGCCTTGACACCAGTTGACCCTGACGATCCGGAAGCAGGTTATACACCGCCAACACCAACGTCACCAACAGCGGATACTGAAATTAGTTATACCGCGGACACACAAACGGTGACGGTGAACTTAGTTGATGGAACAGGTAAGGCCGTTACGAATTCTGCTGGCAAGAGTAGTTATACTTTAACCGGTAAAACGGGCACGGCGGTAGACTTTAGTAGTGTTGGTAAAGTGGTTAATGGTTACGTATTGCAGACTGATGGTACTAGCACAGCCCTAGACTATGATGGCAACGATAGCACCAACCAAACGGTCACGTTAGTTTACGCTCAAGTCGGCGGCTACGTGGTAACACCGCCAAACGGTGGCAAACCAACGACCACGCCCTACCAAACTGACCCTAATGATCCAAGTACGGTGACCACGCCAACCAATGATCCAAGTAACCCCGTGATTCCGTACGTTCCTGGTTATACACCAACTGGTCCCGATGGCACGGCTTTGACGCCAGTTGACCCTAACGATCCTGAAGCAGGCTACACGCCACCAACACCAACGTCACCAACGGCAGATACGCAGATTAGTTACACCGCCGATACACAAACGGTGACGGTGAACTTAGTGGATGAAGCGGGTAAGGCTGTTACCAATTCTGCTGGCAAGAGTAGCTATACTTTGACCGGTAAAACGGGGACGGCGGTGGACTTTAGCAGTGTTGGTAAAGTGGTTGATGGTTACGTCCTTAAAAACGATGGCACTAGCAAAGAGTTGGATTATGATGGTGACGATAGTACGAATCAAACGGTCACCCTAGTTTACGCCCAAGTCGGCGGTTACGTGGTAACACCGCCAAACGGTGGCAAACCAACGACCACGCCCTACCAAACTGACCCTAATGATCCAAGTACGGTGACCACGCCAACCAATGATCCAAGTAACCCCGTGATTCCGTACGTTCCTGGTTATACACCAACTGGTCCCGATGGCACGGCTTTGACGCCAGTTGACCCTAACGATCCTGAAGCAGGCTACACGCCACCAACACCAACGTCACCAACGGCAGATACGCAGATTAGTTACACCGCCAATACACAAAGTGCAACGGTGAGCTACGTTGATGATACGACTGGAAAAACGCTAATCGTTGATAACCTGACGGGAGTTAGTGGCGGCACTAGCAGCTACCTAACGACCGACCGCGTTAACAGCTATCTTTTGGCCGGCTATACACTAGTCAGTAACGACTATCCTGGTTCACAGTTTATTTTTGATAGCGACGGTGCAACCACGCAAAGCTATCTGGTTCACCTTGTGCACGCCACAAGCACGGCGACGGAGAGTAAAACCGTTAACCAAACAGTTCATTATCAGTATTCGGATGGGACCACGGCCGCAGCGGATGTGACTGACAGCGTGACCTTCACCCGGACAGCAACCACGGATAAAGTAACGGGTAACACCACTTACACTGACTGGACTGCGGAAAATGGTGACGATAGTTTTTCGGCCAAAGTTTCACCAGACATTACGGGCTATACACCTGATCAGAAACAGGTTGCGGCTGTGGTTGGTGTAACTACGGCAGATTCCGACGCTACCGTTACAGTCACCTACGCCAAAAATGACGCAACGGCACCAGGCAACCCAGGCTCGGCAGGCAGTTCAACGGCACCAGGCAACCCAGGATCAGCAGCGAGTTCGGCTACCCCGGGCAACCCAGGCTCGGCAGGCAGTTCAACGGCACCAGGCAACCCAGGTAGCGCGACGAGCTCAACAGCCCCGGGAACTCCAGGTACCGCCGCGACTTCAACGGCCGCCGGCGCCGCAACACCAACTGATTTGGCGAACGTAACGCAACCGGCAATGACCACTGAACAGACGGCTATAGCTAATAGGACCAACGTTAGTGCTAAAAGTTTGACCCAGGCGCAGGCGGCCCAAGCGCCACGGACTAAGGCTAATGCGGCGCTGGGAGTGGCTAAGTTGCCACAAACAGGCGCGGCTAACGAATCATTCCTTGCCCTAATTGGTGCGTTCTTAGTTGCTTTATTTGCGCCGATGGTAGCTTTGAGAAAGAAAAAAGAATAACGCTTATTTCGTAAATTGAACTTTGATTTGTAAATAGACGTGAAATAGCTTGCTAAACGTTGAAAATGACGTTTAGCAGGCTATTTTGTGTTTGGAAAATTTTATTTCCGATTGAATTAGTTAGAAGATCGGCAAACTGATTTTCGATAAATTACGGGTGGTAAACATATTTTTAAGAGTAACTTACAAGTAACAATCTTTTTTAAGCATAATGATGAATTAAATGACTGTCCTGATTGATTGTCATAAAAAAGCGACTTCATTCGTTTTTGTTTATGATATATAAATTGCAGATCTTGACATGATTCTTGAATTACGGTACTTTAGTTATGTTCAATAAATGAACAAGAGGTGAATGTCATGGATAAAATTGATGAAATATTATTAGAATTAAATAATAATAAACAAGTAACTCAGCGACAAATTGCAAATAAAATTGGTCTTTCAGTAGGAACCACTAATGCATTATTACGACATCTAGAGACCAAAAATTTGATTATTATTAGTAAACGTGGTCGTTCCTTTACTTATCAACTGACTCAATTGGGGCGCCAACGTTTAAACGTAACTTTGATGGCTTATCGTAAAATCCGGTTGAAAACTGAACAACAAGCTAATCATCGGCTTAATACTGCAATTATTTTGGCCGCAGGGAAAGCTAAGGATTTTGAACTGCCTGCTTGCCTGCTGCCAATTGATAATACGACACCAATAGATCGAACCTTGACGTTATTAAATAGTTTCAAAATTGAGAATGTTTACGTTATAGTTGGATATGGTGCTAATCAAGTTAAAGCACACCTTGCCAATCGTAATGTGATTTTTTTAGAGAATATGGCTTATGCCACTACAGGAACTATGCGATCTTTAGCCCTAGTCAGAGGGCAGATTAATGGAGATTGTCTTATTATAGAAGGCGACTTATTATACGAGAGTATGTTGCTTGACCAAATTATGGATAATAAGGCGGCAAATAGCATTATTACGGCCAGTATTAGTGGCTCTGGCGATGAGGCCTTCGTTGATTTTGATCAACAAAATAATTTAGTTCGAATCTCTAAGGATATCCGTCAAATGAACCGTTTGTCCGCCGAAATGGTTGGCATCAGTCGAGTTTCGCATACTTTATTGAATGAAATGTTTTATTTATACCAAGACAATCAAAATGAATGGCTTAACTACGAATATCTATTATTAGAGGCCAGTCAATCCTATGAAGTTAAATGCTTACTGTCTAGTAATACTGCATGGGCCGATCTTGATAATGAAAAACAATATAGACGCGCACAGGATTATATCTATCCATTAATTAGGCGCAATGAAAACGATAATCAGATAGATTATGCTAAACAGCAAATTCAGACAATCCTCAATGTACAGGCTAGTGCCATTAGCGATATTCATTTTGCCGGGGGGATGACTAACACCAATTATGAGGCAATAGTGGATGGACAGGATTATTTTATCCGAATTCCTGGTAAATGGACAGAAGTTATGATTGATCGTCAAAGTGAAGCATTAAATGCTCAGTTAGGTAGTATTCTCGGCCTAAATGTGGAAACCAAATATATTAATCCACAAACAGGAATAAAGATTGCTAAGTCAGTTCCTGGTGCGGTGACTCTATCACCACGCACAGTTCGTTTTAGTGATAATTTACGTCAGATTGCACAGATGCTGCATAAATTGCATTTTTCAGAACTTGAATTTCCTAATCAATTTGACTTTATTTCTGAATGGCATAAATATGAACAGATTGTCAATAAGGAGGGTGCCGATTATTATCCTGATTATGAAAATGTTCGGCAACAAGTATTTCAGCTATACCATTTATTGGAGCATAAGTATGGCCTAACCAGTCAACCTTGTCACAACGATTTAGTTGCCGAAAATTTTGTTAAAAGTGATCAGGGAAGATTGTTTTTAATTGATTGGGAATACTCTGGAATGAATGATCCGTTTTGGGATCTAGCGGCCTTGTGTAATGAAAGTCAGTTAACAACAAATGAAACACAGCAATTTTTGAGTGATTATTTTACGCATCGACCGAGTACTGCCGAATTAACCAAGCTTAATATATTTAAAGTCTTTCAGGATATGTTATGGAGTACGTGGACAATTGCTAAAGAGGCCAGCGGTGAAAACTTTGGACGTTATGGCCGAGATCGTTATGATCGAGGCGTGAAGCTGATGCAGGAGGTACTTTTAAATGAAGCAAAGTGAGGCCTCAGGTAATGTGTTTGGTTTAACTGGTGGTCTGCTGTGGGGGTTAGATACTGTATTAATTGGTGTTATATTAGGCCTATCTCCGTTTAAACATTATTTAGTCATTGCGCCATTGGTTGCAACCTTTCTCCATGATACTTTCTCCAGTCTCTGGATGTTATTGTATACAGGAGTAGCACATAATTTTAAGTTGTTAGGTCAAGCACTTGTTTCACGTAGTGGTCGTTTTGTAATGTTAGCCGCTCTGTTTGGTGGCCCAATTGGAATGACGGGTTATGTATTGGCTATTCATTATATTGGTGCTTCTAATACGGCGGTGATATCGGCAATGTACCCTGCAGTTGGGGCTCTATTTAGTTATTTATTTTTACATGAACGTTTAAAATTACGAGGTGTTTTTGGTCTATGTCTTGCGATTATCGCTACAATGATTTTGGGTTTTACAACGAGTGAAACGCCGCATAATAATTTGTTAGGATTTATGTTTGCAATGTTATGTGTGATTGGTTGGGGTTGTGAGTCCGTAATCTGTTCATATGGGATGAAAAACGATGTTCTACCTGATGTTGCCTTACAAATACGACAGCTAGTTTCTGCTTTCACTTATGCAGCAATTATTATGCCACTTGTTAATGGGTACCCCTTAGTTGGTGTCGTTCTAAAGCAGCCGGTTATTGGGCTCTTAGTCCTAACAGCATTAGCAGGAACTAGTTCTTACTTATGCTATTATCGATCAATTAATATTGTTGGACCGATTGTTGCAATGGGATTGAATATTAGTTATTCAGCGTGGGCAATCTTAATTGGAATATTTTTTGGTAATGGGATTGATTTTAAAACATTTTTACTAGCCATCTTAATTATTATTGGATCAATTTTAACAACAGATAATCCAAGGGAATTTTTTAAATTGTTTTTACGAAAATAGATTAAAGGAGCTAAAATGTTATGAATGCAATTATTATGGCAGCAGGTCTTGGGAGTCGTTTTAAAGAGATGACCACACAGCGACATAAATCGCTATTACCAATTAATGGTATTCCTAATTTAGAGCGTACCATTAAAATGCTGCAAATTGCCGGAATTCATGAAATTAATATTGTAACAGGGTATTTGGCCAAAACTTTTGACTACTTGGTTGAAAAGTATCCTGGTGTTAAATTGATTTATAATGATCATTACCGTTCTTATAACAGTATTTACACCTTTAGTAAAGCACTCCCTTATTTTGGTAATTCCTATGTGATTGACGCCGATACTGTAATGAATAAAAATATTTTTAAACCGTTACATCAGAGTACTTATATTACAATTTTACGCCAACTCCACGGCACAGAGTGGTGTCCCGTTGAAATTGAAGGACGAGTAACTAAAATGCTAATCACTGCTAAACACATTCCGTCTATGTCGGGGATTTCTTATTGGAGTGCTGCCGATGCTGAGGTGATCAAGGCAACATACAGCAAATATTTAACTGAAGATACACTCACCGATGCAACACTATACTGGGATAATATCCCAGCTAATATTTTAAAACAATTACACATTACAACATGGCAGGTACCAGAATTTGCAGTATATGAAATGGATACTCAAGAACAATATCGAATTATTCAGAAAAAATTACGAATTGTAGAAAATGTAAAAAAGTGACTTATTTTTAATATAGGAATTTCAAAATATTTAAAGTACTTGAGCGCATAGTAAAAGTCGCTAAATATTTATTCTTTAGCGACTTCCAAAAAAATCGTCCGGATCGCATCGTAAGAAAATTCGGCCAACCAGGCAACATCATAATCATAGACTTCGTAAGGTGACAGGTAGGCAGCCCGCAATTTGTAAATGATTACCGGTTTGTGGTAAGCGACCGCAGCCGTGATTTGCCAGCCAACCCAGTAGGCGTTCTCCATCGTTTGGTTGCCAATTAATAGTAGCAATGCCGAGCAGTCCTTGACGGCTTGCTCATTGACTGCTGGAACCGCGGCCAATTTTTCCGTTGGCGCCATGTGTTGTTCCTGAAAAATGACGTCGGGGAAATTGGGGTTTTGGCCCCATTTACGCAGCAGGTAGATGTAACGCTGACATTCATCGTGATCGTTATCGTAGCTGACCAGTAATTGACTAGACATGAGCGGCTCCCTTGTGTGTTAAAATATGTCAATAACCTAACAAATTATATCCTACCACGTTTTTTACCGGTCCGTAAACGTTGGTTGTGGGTCGCTCATGAAATTCACGGCAACTTCTTACGAAATTCTTAAACTTTAAATGGTTAAATGACTTTAGTTGAATCAAGGGATTGAATTGCGGTAAAATACCATTAAATTAGCAAACTAATTTTTAACCACGTTTGCATCAACTAGGCCATTCTAAAAAGGTGTTTTCCAAACATGGTCTAGACGTGATTTTAAGAAGGCAGTCGTTTACTTCCGGCATCAAAAAGGATTAACGGCCAATTTTGTTTTTCGTTAGCGTTTGAAACAAGGCAAAAGCCAAACGCCATTTCAAAGCAGCAAGCAGGTCGCCTTTCAAGAATGACTTGTGTTCGTAGAAAATTTTGGGTATACTTGTTGCTGTTGTAATTAGGTTACGTAAGTAAAATGAAGCTAATCATTCGGCTAGCAGTTCTAAACGCTAGTGGCGTGCGCTTCTTGGTAGTAATGAAGCGCCTGTTGTTATTGAAAACTTACGCTGACTAAACTAACGTCAGTTTTGGACGTTAGGGGAGGACCAACAATGGAAAAAAAGGAAACAGTTGGGCGTCGTTGGCAATCTGATTTTTACCATAAGGATGCCGACCCAATATTATTTCGTGGAGAACAACCAATGAGCAAATCAAAGACTTATTTAGCGATTAAGCGGCTTTGCGATATCGTCGTTTCTATCATCGCCTTGATCTGCTTAATCCCAGTGTTTGCGGTTATGTTTATCCTTTATCGTTTTGGTGAAAACCGTGGACCGATGATCTATAAGCAAGAACGAATCGGGAAGAACGGGAAGCCGTTCAAGATCTGGAAATTTCGTTCGATGGTCGTCAATGCAGACAAAAAATTAAAAGCAAATCCGGCGTTATACAAAAAGTACCTCGCCAACAGCTATAAGCTACCTGCCGAAGAAGATCCCCGGATCACGCATTTTGGACGAATTATCCGAAAGACGTCGATTGATGAGTTACCACAGTTCATTAACATCTTAAAGGGCGATATGGCACTAGTTGGACCCCGTCCCGTTGTCCGGACGGAATTAAAGGAATACGGCGACAATGTGCGTAAACTGTTATCCATGACGCCTGGTGCAATGGGTTATTGGCAAGCAAGTGGCCGCAGCAACATCGGTTATCCCGAACGTTGCGATATTGAGATGTATTATATTGATCACGCCAATTTTTGGTTCGATGTCAAGATCGTGTTCTTAAATATTATCAGTATTTTTAAGAGTACGGGTGCCTATTAAAAAATTAAGGAATGTGCTGGTGGTTTAATATCATCAGCACATTTGTATATGGATCGATTTATGACTGAATAGCAAATCTAATTAATGAGTGTGGGGATCTTATGAAAGATGAAATTTCTATAGTGGGACTTTTTAAAGCTCTGCTCCGACGTTGGTATGTAATCTTATTAGCGATAATTATTTTTGCAATGAGTGGTATTTTCGCAGCTAAAGTATTTTACCAGCCAACATATAAAGCAAGCGCTATTTTTTATGTAGAGAAAAAATATACTACATACGTGCCAGTTGATAAAAATGACAAAAAATTGGCGCAAAAGTTTTCTACAATACCTAAAAAGAAAAAGCCTATCCCATTGCCTGCACCGGAAAAGCCTGCGACAACAATTAGTGGGAAAATACATCAATTTATTGAAAGTTTGCAGGATAAAGATGCATTAAGGCCACAGAATAACCAAATAATAACGCCTGAAAAATCTAATCCCAAAAAAGATAAACAAAAGGAGAAAAAAGAACGTCAAAAGTTGTTACGGCAACATAAGATCCATAAAGTAGCAAAATGGGAAGTAGATAACTCTGCACGCATGAAGTATCAGGATAAGATTCGTTCTGCTAAATTTTTAAAATCTGTTCAACAACAATTACAGTCGGACTCAAGTTATCAGCAAAGCTTGTCCCAATTACAGCATAATGTGCAGATAATTATTAATGCACAGTCACCAAACCTTAATCTAAATACGACTGGTAATTCACCAAAACTGGCAGTTAAAACGTCAGCAACAATTATTTCTGAATTAAAACGGCAATCGTCAAACAAACAACGTATTCAAATAGTGACACAGAATACTACAAAACAGATAATCCAAAGTCCAATGAATAGATTAAAATATGGCTTTTTGGGTAGTTTAATTGGCCTTATAATTGGAAGCCTGATTGTTCTTTGGCAAATGGGGATATTGGTGAATCCATTTAAACGTTAAAATTCGGAATATTTTATGAGGTGAATAGCATGGAATGGTTTATAATCCCTATTAGTTTGTTTACAAAAAATATTAATTACACATTACCAAGTGTTCTGGCAACATTGCCGATTTA
This sequence comes from Loigolactobacillus iwatensis, assembly GCF_003950295.1. Lineage (GTDB taxonomy): Bacteria > Bacillota > Bacilli > Lactobacillales > Lactobacillaceae > Loigolactobacillus > Loigolactobacillus iwatensis. Next base: position 10,511 of record NZ_RHNP01000033.1, on the reverse strand, counting down.
TGTTTTTGCGGTTATGATGTTATATCGCTGTGTTACAGTACGGGGAACTTTTAGTGCAATAATGGTTAATCGAAAAGTTTTGACGATTACCTTAATTAATATTTTGGCTCAGTTAGTGATGATTATTTATAGTTATAATGTTACAAATCAACCAGAAAATACAAGCGGCCTATCAACCGGTCCGGTTAATGTTTTTCTGTTTTTTGGAAATATTTTCTTTGTTTATTATTTTATGAGTGTCATCATTAAAGATGATGCTTCTGCACTTAATTTCACTAAATCCATTTTAATTACATTATTTGTTTTTTCGGTATTAGTATTGATTCCACAAGCCATTGCAACTGTTAGTCGAAAAACGGACATGTGGGTTAATTTGATGGGTCGTTTATTTGAGGTTGAACACGCCAATCGTGGAGATTTTTATTGGGTTGGTAGCTATACGACAACTATGCGACGAATCAATGGATTTTCATCAGAGGCCGCGTATTTTTCAGCACAAATAGGGATTGTATTTATACCGTTTATACTTGCTGCAATCAAAAATCATTTTGACTATTTCAAAAATGCACGTGTTCGCTATGTTTGGAAATATTTGGGACTTTTATTATTTTTATTTTTAATTTTACTTTTGGCAAAAACTTCGACTGGTATTTTAGTTATTATTATTGCTCTATTATGCCTTTTTGTTTCAGCACCAAAGGAGTACCGACGAATTTATTTTGTGATTGGTATTGTTGGACTGGTGTTACTTGCAGGGCTATATCAATTTGTACCATATGTACACGCGTTATTAACTAAATATTTATTTGCCAAGCAAGGAACAGGAAATCGTGTTGGTGGAACAATTGGGTTGTTTAAAACTTTTTTGCACTACCCACTATTTGGAGCGGGGCAAGGTTATCTTAGTTATTATATTTTTAAATTTGTGCCGCATGCAACAACGCTTAATGGCGAATTTCATTTTAATTTCTTAAAAACTGGATATCCAGCGCTCAGTATTTGGGGCATGATTTTTGCGAGTTTTGGGTTAACCGGAGTTGTACCGTTATTCATTTATTTATATAATAAGATAAAATTGGCTTGGCGGATAAAAAAACAAGCAATTACTAGCCAATTATCTAATGCAATTTTCTATAATACCATTGTGGACAGCTTTTACTTTACGTTAGTTCTTTTTTCAGTAATTGCATTTTTTACCTTTTCCTGGGGAGATGAAATCTACCTAATTATTTTCTTCTTCTATATTGTCATGCTTAAACGCGCAAGTAAGGAGTTAAATCTTGAACGTTAAAATATTAGTAGCAGCTCATAAAAATTATGTAATGCCCAGCGATAGTAATTTGTATTTACCCATTTTTGTAGGGAAGGCTCTGCATCCTAACGTTAACCAAACTTTTCAGGGTGATAATACTGGTGATAATATTTCTGCAAAAAATGCTCACTATAATGAATTAACGGCGGTCTATTGGGCATGGAAAAATTTAGATGCTGATGCGATTGGTTTGGTTCACTATCGTCGCTATTTTAGCCTTCGGCCGAAAAGAAGTTTGACTAGTATTTTAACGCAGGACCAAGTGGATTCATTATTAGTTGAGCACGATGTGGTTTTGCCAACTAGACGCAAATACTATATTGAAACTAACTATTCCCATTACATTCACGCCCATCACGCTGAGCCATTAGAGCTTACTCGCCAAATCATTGCTCGCGACTATCCTAGTTATTTGGCCGACTTTGATCAAGCAATGAAGCGGACTTCGGCCCACATGTTTAATATGTTCATTATGAAAAAACAGCCATTTAACGAGTACTGTACTTGGTTATTTGATATTTTAACAAAGCTGGAGAAACAACTTGATATCACCGGGTATGATAGTTACGAAACTCGAGTTTACGGTTTTGTTAGTGAACGACTGTTAGATGTTTGGTTAGCCCAAAATTTACAGTATAAAACGACTGAAGTACCGTTTGTTTTCATGGAAAAGCAAAATTGGTTTAAAAAGGGCGGCAATTTTTTATTGCGTAAATTTTTTGGTCGGAGCGCCAAACCATGAAAAGGGTCCTAATAGTTGGTGACTTTCTACATGGCAGCGGCGTCACTTCGTTTATTTTGAACGCTTTTGGTAATATTAATGATCAACAAATTCAGTTTGAGGCGTTGGCTAATGCTGGTTCGTCCGAAATGAAGGCGGAGATTGAGGCAAAATATGGCTGGCCAATGACCGTTATTCCGGCGGCCAATCAGGGATTACACAGTCATTTAAAGGCTTGGCACCAATTTTTGAAGGCAAATCGAGGTCGCTATGATGCAGTTCACTTTAATTATTCAGCAATGTGGAACTTTTTGCCGTTAATGATGGCCAAGCATTATGGTGCTAAGCAAATAACCCTTCATTCCCACAATACTTATTTTGGAACGGATGGTTCAGCAGCTAAATTACGCGTTTTAAAGTTACTACATAATTTTGGCAAGTGGTATGTTTGTCATTTTGTAGCTACTGATTTTGTGGCAGTGTCCAAAGAGGCTGCACAATGGCTGTTTACCGGTTCAATTGTTAAACGACAGCGTTATCACCTAATTCGCAACGGTATTAATTTGGCCAAGTTTAATTTTGATCCTGAAAAGCGACGGCGGCTACGTCAAGCAGCTAACTTGGATGGCAAACACGTTTACGCTAATGTAGGTGTTTTCGAAAAGCGGAAAAATCAGCAATTCTTAATTAAGATTTTTGCTAAAATTGCGGTCCAAGACCCACAAGCTATTCTGTATTTAATCGGAACAGGACCACTTGAAACGCTGCTTAAACAGCAAGTTAAGGCGGCAAAACTAACTGATCAGGTCCAATTTTTAGGCCGGCGTTCTGATATGGCTGATTTATATCAGGTAATGGATTATTTAATTTTTCCATCATTACATGAGGGTTTGAGTATGGTTTTTGTCGAGGCTCAGGCTGCTGGTTTAACTATTTTCCCTTCCGCAGAAATACCATTAGATCGCTATGACCACGAGATTGTTTTTCCAATCTCGTTATCCAAATCTGCGAATCAATGGGCAGAAGTGATTGGGCAACATCAAAATAGCGAGCGGCGGCAGGGACATATTGCTGCGTTGCGTCGATTAGGCTATGATGAAAAGCAGACGGTGAAGGCAATACACGCCCTGTATCAGTAAGGGTAGATAATGGATAGGAAGTTGAAAATGAAGGTAGCAGCGCTAGTTGTAACGTATAATAAACTTGATTTACTTAAGGAATGTTTACAGGCACTTTTTAATCAAACACACCCTTTAAATCACATTATTGTGATTGATAATGCTAGTGAGCAGACAACGCAGGATTATCTGACGGTATTAAGCCAGCAAGGTCGAATTAATTATGTTCGGTTACCTCGTAATATTGGGGGTGCCGGGGGGTTTAATGCGGGGTTAAAAACGTTTATTAAACACACACAAGATGATTTTGCCTGGATTATGGATGATGATACGATTCCAACGAAAACCGCTCTAGAAAAGATGTTGAGTAAGACCGATAAACTAACGCATCTTGGTTTTTTATGTAGTAATGTTAAGTGGACCAATGGTGAACCTAGCGCAATGAACATACCAACTTTGGCTAAGAATTGGACAGGAGCACTGGATGAGGATGTTGTTGCAGTTAAGGCGGCCTCATTTGTTTCTTGTATGGTAGCTCGTACCGCAGTAATAAAAGTTGGTTATCCAATTACAGATTTCTTTATCTGGGGTGACGATGTTGAATATACTAATCGGGTTTCCAAGTACTTTAACTGTTACTTAGTTAATAAGAGTGTCGTTATTCATAAAATGGCGGAGAATAAGAGTGTTAATATTGCGTTAGAAAATAATCCTAAACGGATTGCGCGATACTATTATTCATTTCGCAACCGGCATTTTACAGCACGGCATAAGGGCTTTGAAACCTCTGCTTATGAATTCCTTTTTGTCTTAAATTCGGTACGGCGTGTTCTATTTGGTAAAAATAGCCATCGTTTGATGAAACTAAAAGTGATTTTTAAGGGAACAATGGCAGGTTTATCGTTTAATCCTAAAATTGAGCAAGTTGATCTGAGTGATTTAAAAGACTAAAAAGTAGGTGATTTCAATTAAACGATTTCGACGGTTAATTCGTGAAATGACGGGCTTATTTGTGATACTTAATGGGTTTCGCCGGCTTTTTTACCGAATCGTAATTGGTGTTCTTCGTCTGTTTGTTCACGCGGATAAGAAAACGATCCTTTTTAATAGTTTCTATGGGAGTTCGTATAATGATTCCACCCGCGTTATTTACGAAAAAATGACTAGGGATCAGCGTTTTAAGGGTTATCGAATGTACTGGTTAATTGATGATTTTAGCAAAATGCCAGAAGTCGATCCACGGTTTTTGGTTCGCGATAATTCGGTTGCCCACGTCTATTATTTATTAAAGGCCAAGTACTGGGTGAGTAACTCAACCATTGAGCTCGTTCGTCAGGTTTCAGTTCCTCGTGCTGGCCACGTTTACATTAACACTTGGCACGGTATTCCACTGAAATATTTAGGTGGTGACGAGCTAGAACAGAATTTTGCCACTAAATGGTTCAGTCAAGTTCAGTTTGATTATTTATGTGCTTGTAATGACTATGATGGCCAAATTTTTGCCCACATTTTTCCTAGGTCGGCTCAACAAATTCATCAAGTTGGCTTACCGCGTAATGAAAGCCTACAGCAGAAGTTTACTCAACAACAAGTTACGGCGCTCAAACAAAAATTGGGTGTTCCGTTAGATAAAAAGGTTGTTTTATACGGACCAACCTTTCGTGATTTTGAAGTTAAGCATTACCAGTATAAAAATGCTTCTTTGGATCCAACAGGCTTAGACACTGCAACTTTGACGCGGATTAAACAGCGGTATGTTATTTTAAACCGCAGCCATTACTACGTTGCGGATAACCGGCTGAGTAAGCAACCGGCACAGGATAGTACTTTTGTTTATGACGTAACCGACTATCCTCAGATCAATGATCTTTTTCAAATTGCGGATATTTTGGTGACGGATTATTCAAGTTTGATGTTTGATTTTGCTATTTTAGGCAAACCAATCTTGCTCTTACAGGCCGATTTGCAGGTGTACATTAAAAGACGCGGTTTATACATGAATCCCGCCGGAAACCTTTTACCAAGTTTTACTAGTACGTCGAAGTTATACGCGTATTTAGCAGAATTAGGTACAGCGGACTATTCAACCCTTTCCAAACAGGCAAAAGCATTTGCCGCTAAGTATCAGCCCAAGCAAATAACTGCGACTACTGAGATAATTGACTATATTGAATCACATTAAAAAGGACTAAGATTTTGTCTTAGTCCTTTTTAATGTGCAATAATATTTTAATTCTTCCAGAAAAGTTTGTATGGATGCTTTGTAACCCGATCCTTTTTGGCCGGTAATTTTGTATAGTCCCCATATAAGGCGGTTAAATAATCATGATAGTGTTTGATGCGGCGAAATTCTCGTTTTTCGAAGCTGGTATTTTCAGTTCCAATAAAGATTTCGGTTGCCATTGCTTCCCGTTCACGAAATTCGCTAAGAACGTAACCAGCTAATTTTGTGGAACCAAAGGGATACTTTTCCTGTAATTCAAGCATTTGCTGTCGCCAGTAGGCCATATCATGTCCATGTTGTGTTGCTTTTAAATGATCAGGTAAAAGCAACAAACTTTTAGCAACGGCCTTAAAACGTGAGTGAGATGAATAATAAAAACACGGCGCGGTATTCATCATTTTTTCGTAATTTGCTAATTGATCAACAAATGGCTGTAATTTTGGTTTATTAGGTACACCATCAACCGGGAAAATATCAACAAAGACGCCAAAGGGATCTAATGTATCTAATTTATATCGCGTTTGAATAATCGTTCGAGTATCAAATACTTTGAGATAGCTGTAAAAATAATTTGGATCTTTTGGCTGCACTAAAGAATATCGTGAATTCTTTTTTTGTTGAAGTAGCTGTCTTAACTTTTCATAATTAGGACGAGTCAGCATTAAATCAGCATCATCATCCCATGGAATGAAGCCACCGTGACGAATAGCTCCAAGAAGTGTCCCCCCACAAAGTGAATATTCGATCCCATTTGTTCGGCAAAGCTGATCTAGATAGATCAACAATTCGAGCATAATCCTTTTTTCGTCTTGTTGCGTTATTTTTTTCATAATTCACCCGAAATAAGTAATTTTATCAACCTAACCTTAATAGAGTAACATAAAAAAGATTTGCATGCTTTTTTTTGAGTTGTAAAGCGTGTTATGATCATTATCATTAAAAATATATAAGAAAGAAGGTATTCTATGCTAGAGAGAATCATTGAAGGACGTCAAACTCATTATTGTGTTTGTTTAAATAATGCGATTAGCAATCTAGGCGTATTTAATCAGATTTGATCGCATTTATAGTACTGGTTAGTTAATGTAATTTCAATATTTTTTATTTACGGGCAATTAATTTGGTTTTGAGTGGTAATAAAAATTTATTTTGTTCATTTTTGTTCATTTACTAAAAAAGTTTAAATACTGGTTTAGTTATAGAATTAAACTGTTATTTTAACTTAGTTTCTGTATAATAATAGCGTATGTATCAATAATGTTTTAAGTGATAATATAATTCAGGAGGAATTTAAATAATGGCTCATTATGATTATTTAGTAGTTGGTGCTGGTTTGTTCGGCGCAACTTTTGCGTACGAAGCGGCAAAACGGGGTAAAACGGTTAAGGTAATTGAGAAGGAAGATCATATTGGTGGTCATATTTACACTAAGAACGTTGACGGCATTAACGTTCACGTTTACGGCGCCCACATTTTCCATACCAGCAACAAGGATATTTGGGACTACGTTAATCAGTTTGCGGAATTTAACCGCTACACCAACAGTCCCATCGCTAACTATAAGGGCGAAATCTTTAATATGCCATTTAACATGAATACCTTCAATAAAATGTGGGGCGTCATTACTCCTGAAGAAGCTCAGGCTAAGATTGACGAACAGCGCCAAGAAATGGCCGGTAAAAAGCCAGCTAACTTGGAAGAACAGGCGATTTCTCTGATTGGGCGGGATGTCTACGAAAAATTGGTTAAGGGCTACACTGAAAAGCAGTGGGGTAAAAAGGCAACTGACTTACCAGCTTTCATTATTCGCCGCTTGCCCGTTCGGTTAACTTACGATAATAATTACTTTAACGATGCCTACCAAGGTATCCCAATTGGTGGTTATACGCAGATTATCGAAAAAATGTTGGCCGACGATAAGATTACCGTTGAAACGGGCGTTGATTTCTTCGCTAATAAAGCGCAGTACTTAAAGGATTCGCCAAAGGTAATTTTCACGGGCATGATTGATCAATACTTCGATTATCAATTGGGTACGCTGGAATACCGTAGTTTGCATTTTGAAACTGAAGAATTAGATCAACCTAACTATCAAGGTAACGCTGTGGTTAACTATACAGACGCTGAAACGCCGTATACGCGGATTATCGAACACAAGCACTTCGAATTCGCCCGGGGTAACAAGAAGAAAACAATTATCACTAAGGAATTTCCAAAGACTTGGCAAAAAGGCGACGAACCTTATTACCCAGTTAACAATAAAGAAAACAATGGTTTATTTGCACAGTATAAAGAACTAGCGGCAACGCAGCCCAACGTCGTTTTTGGTGGCCGTTTAGGTCAGTATAAATATTACGATATGCACCAAGTGATCCAGACTGCTTTGACCACCGTCAAAAAGGAATTCAGTGATTAATTTATGAAGGTCGTTAAAAACTATTTGTATAATGCGAGTTATCAGTTATTTCTGATTCTCGTTCCCTTGATTACGACACCCTATATTTCCCGGGTTTTAGGCCCAGAAGGTGTTGGAATCAACGCCTATACAAATTCAATTATCCAGTATTTTGTCTTATTCGGTAGCATTGGGATCAATCTCTACGGTAACCGCGAAATTGCGTACCACCGGGATGATCCGGCCAAGTTAACTAAGACTTTCTGGGAAATTGAGAGTCTGCGGATAATTGCCATTTTAGGGGCCATTGTTATTTTTATGGGCTACTTGGCCATTGTCCATAAATACCATAATTATTTAGTCATGCAGTCTTTCCAGCTAATTGCGGCGGCGTTTGATATTTCGTGGTTCTTTATGGGAACCGAAGATTTTCGAACAACTGTTTTGCGGAATATGCTGGTTAAGATTTTGTCTGTTGTTTTAATCTTTAGTTTTGTTAAAACGGCCAGTGATACAGCACTGTACATTTTAATTATCGGTGCTTCCCAGCTGGTTGGTAACATCACGTTGTGGCCGTATCTGCGCAAACGCTTGGTGCCAGGGATGTTCCACCACTTGAATATTTGGCGGCATTTTCGACCGGCACTGGTTTTATTTGTGCCCCAAGTGGCCACACAGATTTACTTAGTGTTAAACAAAACGATGTTGGGCCAATTTGATAGTGTCACGGCAGCAGGCTTTTTCGATAATTCGGATAAGATTGTTAAAATGGTACTGGCCATTGTGACGGCGACAGGTACCGTAATGTTGCCGCGAGTTGCCCACACCTTTGCTCAAGGTAATATGAAAAAGGTAAATTCTTATTTGTATACGACCTTTGATTTTGTCACTTTTGCGTCAATTCCAATGATGTTTGGTTTGGCCGCGATTGCGCCTAAGTTTGCGACTTGGTTCTTTGGACCTAAGTTTGCGGCTACTAGTACTTTGCTGATGTGCGAGGCGCCGGTTATCCTGTTCATAGCGTGGAGTAACGCCATTGGCACACAGTATTTGCTGCCCACTAACCATAACCGTGAGTACACGGTGTCCGTAACCATTGGTGCCGTTGTTAATTTACTGCTTAACATCCCGTTGATTATTAAGTGGGGTGCCGTTGGAGCGGCGATTTCTACCGTTGTCTCTGAAGCCAGTGTTGCTTTTTATCAGTTGTACGTTATTCGCAAACAGGCGTCGCTTAGTCGTTTATTTACCAGTTTTTGGAAATATTTACTCGCTGGGGTAGTGATGTTTGCCGTTGTCTTTGCCATGAATTTACACCTGCCATTTGGCGCCGTTAACCTAGTTCTTGAAGTTGGTGTCGGCATTGTCATTTACGGACTGTTCATGGTGATTTTACGGCCGAAGATTATGACCACCGTGAAGGATTTCGTGGGTTCGCGGCATTAAGTTAAAGGAGATAGAAGCGTGAAAACTGTTATTACTTATGGAACATTTGATTTACTTCATTGGGGCCACGTTCGTCTTTTAGAGCGGGCAAGTCAACTAGGCGATAAACTAATCGTTGGATTGTCAACTGATGAATTCAACGCAATAAAGCATAAAGAGGCCTACCATAGTTATGCGCACCGCAAGTATATTTTGGAGGCTATTCGGTACGTTGATCAAGTTATTCCTGAAGAAAATTGGGATCAGAAGATTAATGATGTTAAAAAATACCACGTTGATACGTTTGTGATGGGCGACGACTGGAAAGGTCAATTTGATTTTTTGAAGGACTATTGTGAGGTTATCTATTTACCACGAACAACGGGTATTTCAACTACTAAGATTAAGCATGATTTGAATCTTCAAGGTAGGACAAAATAGGTTGTATAGGTTGAAAAAAATAGTTTAAGTTTACTCATTCAAAAAGGGAGGATAATTGAATGAATAACATTAGTTGGCGCAAAACTAAAGTGCTTCCTTTTTTAGTTTTGGCTTTATTTGCCATTATTATTCAGTTGCCGCAAATATATGATCATTCGATTATTTTGGGGGCTGATTCGCTTTTTCACATGAATAGGTTTTATGAGGCCGCTATGCAAATTAAACATGGTCATTTTAGTTATTTTCAGTCTATTTATGGATTTCAACAAACGGCAAGAGTGGTTAATGCTTTATATGGACCACTTTTTGCTTATGCAAATGGTCTTTTATTGCTACTAATGGGTTCTTGGTTTAAGTATCAAGTAGTAACTTCTTTTTTTGTTTTTTTTATTAGTGGAACAGGGATGCTTTTACTAGCAAGAAAAGTTAGTATTAATGAATACTATGCAACTAGCATTGCAATAATGTACATGTCCTCTGTCGCCGTTTCATTTTGGACAATGCAACAGGCCTTTACATCATGGGGGGCCGCTATCTTCCCTTACCTTTTTTTGTCTGCAATTAATATGATCAAAAATACTGAAAGACCCATTAATCCATACTTATTGGTCAGTGTTACGGCGATACTTATTCAAGTTCATGTTTTAAGTACGCTAATTGGTGTCAGCGCATTAGTACCATTTATGATAATTGGATTTATTAGAACAGATCATAAAAAGAAAATGATTATCGATTTATTACTATCTATTGGCATTGTTTTGTTTTTGTCTGCTAATATTTGGGGAGCAATGGTCGAGCTACGCGTGGTGCTAGTTCGTCATAAAATCAAAAAAGCCTAAATTGTATACCAATATCGTCAATTCAATCTTTAATTG
>NZ_RHNP01000032.1 GCF_003950295.1 Loigolactobacillus iwatensis | reverse complement strand
GAGATCATCCTCAATGCCAGTGAATCAAAGTATTCGAACGGTCCCATTGAAGGCATCAATCGCATGATCAAACAGATCCAGCGAACGGCTTTTGGGTTTCGCAACTATCACCATCTAGTTTCACGGATCAAACTACAACAAATGCGCACCAAACCAAACAAAAAAACAGTGTTAGAAGTTGCTTAGCTTCTAACACTGTAAAATTGGCTATCAACAGGATTTGACAGAGAGCCGAAACTTTTAGCACACGCCCAATAAATAGTCGCTTAGTTGACCACACTGCTTGATTGTCCAGCAGTAGGGTTATTATTGACTTTATTGTTTGTACTGTCATTGGCATTATTCTGCATCATGTTAGTCGGCCGTTTAGTCACAGACTGGCCAGCACTGGAATTGTTATTGACCTTATTGTCGTAGCTATCACTGGCACTATTTTGCATCATGTTGCTAGATTGCTTAGTCGCCGCTGGACTAGCACTTGAGTTATTATTAACCTTATTATTGTAACTATCACTAGCATTATTTTGCATCATGTTAGTCGATTGCGAAGTTGCCGCTTGGCCAGCATTTGAATTGTTATTAACCTTGTTATTGTAGCTATCGCCGGTACCATTTTGCATCATATTACTTGGTTGCGAAGTTGTACTGCTACTTTGGGCCTGAGTTGCTGCAGGTTGTGCTGTTTGTGTGGCCGTGCTAGCTTGACTAGCCTGGCTGGTTTTGGTCGATGCAGCTTTAGTTGCGGCCTGATCACTATTTACTGAAGAACTAACGGCTGAATGATCAGCGACTTTAGCCTTTTGCGACCGTTTAGTTGCCGATTGAGTTGTTGAACTAGTTGACTGCCGGCTAGTAACACGACTGATTTTTGTAGCCGGTGCCGATTGCTTAGTTGACGATGCAGTAGAATCACTGCAAGCTGCAAGGGATAAACTCATTAAAATTAGGGCACTTAATTGGATCATTTTTCGCATGATCAACGCCTTCTTTCAATGGTACTATTTAGCGGCTCCTTACAGCTTCACAATAGCTTGTACCGCTCGAAAAGTAAAGCAAATTAACCTAAATTTAACCTGTTTTTTTAGTTCAAAAAACGCCCGCTTTTAGACGGGCATTTCCGGTAAATTTAAGCAGAATTTATGCCAAAAAAATGGTTTAATTTCGGGCGAAGTTTAACAAATCGTTTTTAACTAAATTGGGAATAATTTGCGGAAATAATCAGAAAGGTTTTCAAGCGCGGCTATACCAGATTAATCAAAAAAGAGGCCAACGAAAATATTTTTGGCCACGTTTAGATAGGTTTATGTTTGAAAAACACCTTTATTAGTATTTTCCGGCCTGATTTGGTGTAAACGTATTTGGAAAAGTAGCTTGGAATCTAATATGAATACTTGCTTAAAGAATCGGTAACTATTTTAATAGTATTATTTTTCCGGCCTAATTTGATGAAAAGATATTTAAAAAGTAAGTATCTGAGTTCTTTTCAAATATACGCTAGCCTAAAAAGTAGCCAGAAAGTTGGCGGCAATCCTTTCATAATCATTTGCTTCATTAATTGTGTTGATATTTTCCACGGTATAGGCGTAACGGCCTTCCCGCAAAATAGTTGCGTAAAGCTCATAATAGGGCATTTTTCGCTCACGGGCAATTTTGAGTTCAGCTTCAACGTCATAACTGACTTGGCGAAAATCAATATCGCTAACGCCATGTTCATCAAGGTCCAGTAAGGCATACTGGGCGCGATTGTTATAAAATCTTGGGTTGCTAGGGGCTGCTAAGCCAACTGTACCAGCGTTTAAGATTAGGCGGCCATCACTGCTATACCGAAAAACTTGCCGGTGGGTGTGACCATATAGTGCAATATCACTGTTACTACCAGCAAAAATTGCGTCAAAATTTTCTTGTGGCTTAGTTGGTTGTGTACTCGAGCCGTAAGTTTGTTTAGGCAAAGAATGAAGGACATCGATTTTAAAGCCAGCTACCGTGATTGTTTGCCGCAAGGGTAGGTCGGCCAGCCAGTGATAAGTCTTTGGTTCAAGATGCTGCTGGTCATACTGCGCAAAGATTAGGGCCATCGTTTTCTTGGGACCATGAATTGGCGTATCGCCAGTCGTCAATAAGTCGCGGTAAGTTTGTTCGTGATTGCCTAGTACCCAAGTTTTTGTATTAACCGCGCGTAGTTGATCAACACATTCTTGTGGCGAAGGGCCTCGCATCGTGATGTCGCCAACGGAACAATAGATATCCGCGGCGTGCTTCTTGGCATCGGCGATAACGGCGGCCAGAGCGGTGGCATTGCCGTGACTGTCAGAAATAATTGCAATTTTAGTCAAATAATCAAGTCCTTTGGTTGAATTAACTTTAGCTTAACACAGCTGGTGGTCAGTAGACTTCTGGACTAGAGTAGTTAAAAAGTAGCTGGTCGGCATGGCAGAGGGCTGAGCTTAGTGTATTTGGTCATAGTAAAGCCCCCGGGATTAGATTTTAGTCCAATACCGGGGGTTCACTTCACGGACAAAGGTCCTAGCCTATTATTATTTCTGAGCAATACGCTAGAACGTGTGCCGAAAATTTAGGTCGTGCTTATTTGCCATACTTCAATTGACGCACTTTTCCAAACACGCCTTAATTTAATAGTTAACTAGCGCCCAGTAATTTTTGTTGGGCGGTTATGGAAGAGATTACCCGCCGGCACAATCTTGCTACTGTTCTTGTGGTCCCTGTTGTGGTTGGATTGTTCCCGTAACCACGTCTTCCAAAAACTTGTAAGTACTAGCAACGGTTTCTGGCGCAATCTTGTGTTGGTCATCTTGGTTATTGAATTGGGCAAGCCAAGCCTTAGTGAGGTCCGCCGCAATTTGTTTTTCGTTTGTATCAGCCATTTAGCATCCTTCTTTCAAGTGAGTTTTACGTTCAGGCCAAGTATGAAAATTGTGATAAAATGGCAGAACGTACTTTATCACTTTCTAGTATACCGAAAATAGCAATAATTTGTTTAAAAAAGTGCGTGTTATACTAAAATCAAAAAAAGGAAGCGGCACAATTGACAGTTCAGCTCGGTTTGAAGGCCAGTACTGCGGCAAGCCAAATTAATGATCGGCTCCAGTACCGGCCGGAAGTTTTTGAATTTTTTTTACAAGCAAGTGATTTTACACTAGAAGGTTTAAAACAATTAGCGGCGGCCATTGACCAGGTCAAAGCAGTAACCGGCAAAATTGTTCTGCACCAACCAATGCGTTACCAAGGCAACTATACTGAATTGATTGCGCCAGAAGAACAAATGCCCGAACTTTACCGCTTCATTCAAACCAGTACAGAGGCCATGTTAGCTATTGCAACACAAAAGCGTGTTCAGGTGTTACTGCACGGTTCTTATTTTCGGCAAACGCCCCATTTTATTGCAATGTACGATGATTTTGCGGCGGCCGAGAAGGCAATGTTTGGCCGGCTAGACTACTTTGCCAAAATCGGTGGTGAACGAATTATGTTTGAAAACTCGATTTCACCACTATATTTTTACGGTGATCCAGCAATGGATGACAAAATTTACGCGAAAAACTACCGCTTAGCTTTTGACACTAGTCACTGTTTTATCAAGGCTCACGGCGATAATGCGGTTCTAATGGCGGCGTTAGATCGGTTACACGATCATATTGTCCATTACCATATTGTAGATTCGATGGGCCTAACTCACGATAGTTTACAAGTTGGCAAAGGCGCAATTAACTGGGCGCAGGTTTTGCCCCGCCTTAATCCACGGGCAACTAATATTTATGAAATCAATTTGGCCGATCCCAACGATGCTAAGGAACAAGTGGCGAGTCACGCCTATTTAACGGCCTTAGAAAAAAGTAGTAAATAAGCATGTTAGGTTTCTAACATTTTCATGTTAGGTAAGTGGCACAATAGAATTAAATTAAATCAAAGTAAGAGTCTCCTAAGAATGCCCTCATAGCAACCTAAATCAGTTGCCTTTAAATATGGCTATGTTATGGTGATGCCATAGCCGAATTACTTACGGACATTTTAAAGGAGAGAACGTTATGTTAGCAACGAAGACGGTTTCAGATTATGATCTGTTTCAACAATTTAAGAGTTTTTTAGGGGAACGCCAATCACAAATTAGCCACTATCCAAATCTAACGACTTACGTTAAAAAGGAACGAACAGCATTTTCATTTCCATTACGTCGTAGTCACATGATTCCTAGTCGCTACAATCGGGTTATTCGCCAATTAACTTCCGAAGATATTCATCAAATTGAGCAACAGTTACGTCTTTAATTGGAAAGTGTCCTTAAGCATATACTGAGTTATCAACCAAAATAACTTTTGACACTTTACTAAGCTGATATTTCGTTAAGTTAAAATACTAAATCAACTAAGGTTAGTTTTCGGACAGTTAACGTCCTGAAGCTAATCTTTTTTCGTTCTTAGAATGTGTTTAGAAAACACTTTTATTAATACTGACTAATTGGGTATCAGCATTTTTGGGATAGGATAAGAAATAGCTTTTTCAGACACTCCTTGGATTAAGTCGTAAACTCCAGCTAACATTAAATGTTAATTAGATTAGGGACAAGAAGTGCCAAACTGCTGTTAACCAAGTGATTGTAGTACCTAGTCCGCTAGGCTTATTTGAGAATGATGATGTTTGCATAAGTTAAAATGAGGATTCCCTATGAATGATAGCAAAATGGTTGTCAAACGACTGTAATGGCGTTATTGTAACTCTTGGTAAGAGAAGTCATTTAATTTTAATAAGGAAGTGCGCAGGATGTTTACAGCAACTAAAGTCGTTAATGATTACGAGTTATTACAGCAGTTTAAGAGTTTTTTGGTGGATCATAAGCAAGAAATCACTGCTTATCCTGATTTACAAACATACGTTGAAAATGCTCGTAGCAGTTTTTTGTTTACTCCGATTGGAACTGAAAAGATTCCAGCTCATTACAATCATGTGTTAAAGCAACTAACTAGTGACGATTACAAGCAACTTGCAAAAAGATTAGGTCTCTAGTTAGGTGATGGAAATGAACCAAAGAAACGGTAATTTCGATCTAATTCATTAGGTTATTTAGATTGGGGCCGTTCTTTAGTTCATTTTTTTAGGGTTCGTTTGAAGCAATCAACAGAAAAACGTTTTTAAACATGACCAAGGTCGAAATTTGCCAGTTATTAAGTATGCGCAAATATTTTTGTACTTTGGTCTATACCAAAAAGACTAAGGCTGGCGTGGTTTTGGTTGCTTAATTTGAAATCGGTTTCGCTAGCGACTTGATTTGTCGGTTCATCCCTGGCAAAATACGGTATAATAGGTACAAATCTTTTATTGGAGGAATTTGCATGCGAGTACATAAAGCATTAATCCCGGCAGCGGGACTTGGAACACGTTTTTTACCGGCCACTAAGGCGATGGCAAAGGAAATGTTGCCCATTGTTGATAAACCTACCATTCAATTTATTGTTGAAGAGGCCCAAGCATCAGGAATTGACGATATCCTAATTATTACGGGTAAGGGCAAGCGGCCAATTGAAGACCACTTTGATTCGGCACCAGAATTAGAACAAAATTTAATTAAGAAACAAAAAACAGCCATGTTAAAGGCCGTTCAAGAAACGACTAATATGAAGGTTAATTTATTCTTCATTCGCCAGTCACACCCAAATGGTTTAGGTGATGCCGTTCGTTTGGCTAAATCGTTTATTGCTAATGAACCGTTTGTTGTCATGTTAGGCGACGATTTAATGCACGATAAGGTGCCGTTATCAAAACAATTGATTGATGACTACGAAAAAACACACGCCTCAACTTTAGCCGTTAAACGTGTGCCCCATGAAGATGTTTCGGCTTACGGTGTGATTGATCCGCAAGTTGAAGAATTTCCTGGTCTTTACAACGTTAAACGTTTTGTTGAAAAACCAGCCGTTGACAAGGCTCCTAGCGATTTAGCCATTATTGGCCGTTATTTGTTAACCCCAGAGATCTTTGACATCTTGGATCAGCAAAAACCTGGTGCCGGGGGCGAAATTCAATTAACCGATGCGATTGACACCTTGAATACAACTCAGCGCGTGTTTGCCCGTGAATTCAAGGGTGAGCGCTATGATGTTGGGAACAAGCTTGGTTACGTTGAAACCAATATTGAATATGGTTTGCAACATCCCGAGGTCAAAGATGAATTGAAAAAGTATATCATTGCGCTTTCTAAGAAATTAGAGGCTGAAAAGCAAGCAAAGAAATAAACTAAAAACACCGCACCACTAATTTCACTTAAAATGAAATTGGCGGTGCGGTATTTTATGACTTAATTTTACGTTTAGACTGTTTTTCAGCGGCAGCAGTGACGGCCAGAAGGAAACCATCAAATTTTTGCCGTTGTTTTGGCGTCATATTTTTAACCTTGGCGGCATAAACAGCTTTTAAATGCTTTTTTCCGTTCATAATCTTCACCTCAAAAACAGTTTACGCTGTTGAATGCGAAATTTAAATTAAAGGGACCTATAAATTAAGAAATGGCGTCTTGCATATAAGTGGCTAATTGTTGGCCGTTTTTACCGGCAGATAGGCCAACTAGTAATTTAATGCGCGCTTTTTGACCATTGAGGCCTTGGCAAAAAATAACGCCCATTTTTTGTAATTGCTGGCCACCACCTTCATAACCATAGACAGGCTCCGCAACGCCGTTGAAACAGCGTGACACTAGAATAACGGGAATTTTATGGGCAATGAGATTGGCAAGTGCGGGTAAGGTTTGCGGTGGTAAATTGCCGGCACCAGTTGCCTCGATGACTAAACCATTGGTACTAGGCAGATCTAGCATGGTCAATAAGCGATCATCCATACCAGCGTAAGCTTTTAATAAGTAAACATGATCAATGACGTGGGTAATTGGACAGGCCTGTTGCTCGGTTAATTCTTGAAAAAATTTAACGCCATTTTTTTCCATAATACCAATTGGACCAAAAGTAGGGGTGCGGAAGGTCGCAACGTTAGTGGTGTGCGTTTTCGTAACAAAACGAGCGGTGTGAACTTCATCGTTCATGACGACGAGAACGCCTTTACCTCGAGCGTCGTCATCGGCGGCAGTTTTTACCGCGCTTTCCAAATTATAAAGACCATCAGAACCGATTTCGTTAGAAGAGCGCATAGCGCCAGTGATTACCACGGGGATGGTACTGGGCAAAGTCAGATCAAGAAAATACGCGGTTTCTTCCAATGTATCCGTGCCGTGAGTAACGACAACACCATCGACCCCAGCTTGTTCGGCCTGATTAATGCGTTGACTCAATAGCAACATTTCTTTAGGCGTGATGTGTGGTGAAGGAAGATTGAATAACTCCTCCGAACTAACATCATATTGACCAGCGAATAATTGATTGTAGGCCATCAGTGGGTTGGAGGCGCCTGGAATGATGGTGCCACTTTCATTTTCGGACATGGCAATCGTACCGCCGGTGTGTAAAATTAGAATTTTTTTCATTGTAACCTCCTAGAGGGTTTATTTAATATCGATGATAGCTTTATTTTACATTTAAAAAAAGACCATCTTCGGGGAAGAAGATGGTCTAGGGGAGAGTCTCTTTTCAGTTACGAAAAAGAGTCGAAAAATGAAAAAGGTTTGGTTTGTTTTGGTTACAATCTTGATAATAAGGAACAAAAATGAAATTAAACCGTGATTTTAATCAGAGTTCGCCAAACTTTTTCTCATTTTTTTTTAACAATAATTAAAAAAACTTCACCTAACTAGTTGGCCTGGTGAATTTGAAGCAGTATAATAAAAAATGTACAAAAAATAACGGAGTAGGCTAGGAGCGTTAAGTGCTGACGGAACGGAATGTGAACGTCACCCGAAAACCGATACTGGTTGCGATTTCTTTGCCGCATTCGCCGCATATTTTGGGGGAGGTTTCTCAAGGTGTGCGTGAGGGACGCCTCACGTGACGGTTTGCTAAACTAGACACTTGGCTACAAAGCTAAATGCACGATCTCATATTTGTGGCACTCCAAGAGGAGATGTCCAGTTTGAAAGTAGCTTTAACAGGTAAACGACTCAGTGCGCGTAGTATTGCAATTCTGGGTCTACTAATGGCACTACAATTGGTGCTTGGTAAGTTTCCCGTGTTTGGAATTTGGTCAGTACGAGTGGACTTTGTTTTTCTGGCCACATTTATCATGGGTTGGTGGTTTGGACCTTGGTGGGCAGGACTAGCAGCGGTGATTTGTGATTTGGTGAATACCTTAATGCTTGGCGGCTCGGGGACCTATTTTGTCGGTTTTACTATTTCGGCATTTCTAGGTGGCGTCATTTATGGGGTATTCTTTTACCGGCAAAACATGAGTTGGTGGCGAGTTATTGCGGCTACCTTAATCATTATGCTTGTCGTTAACGTCTTTTTAAATACATTGTGGCTAACGATTCTTTATAAAACGCCATTTTGGGGGATTTTACCCATTCGAATTTTAAAGGACTTAATACTGACGCCAATCCAAGTTTTGTTGGTGTATTGGCTAGGAACAAATCGTAATATGTTAAGTTTACGCGATAGATTGTAAAAAATAAGCGGACCAAAAGGCAATTAAGTTCTATGGATTGACCTAAGAAGGTGGTTTGGTCGTGAAACGGCCGGAACATTTTCGGTGGCTACCCTAGAATTTAGCCTTTTGGTCCGTTTTTTTGCGATTAAAAAGGACTATTAGGTTTGAAAAGGAGTACCCAGATGAACTCCCTGATTAGATTTACTCCAACTCAAGGATTCACTTCAGGCTGGGTCCTTTTTTTAAACGTGTTTTTTAGCGATAGGCTAAAAAATACAGAATATAAATACTCTTTTAACGTTCGATCAGGTAACAACTAATGAAAAAAAGGCCAATTTGTGCTACGATACCAACAAATACTAAAAAGGAAGTTCGAGATGTTAGTTTTAGCAATTGATACGTCTAACCGTGCAATGAGCGTTGCACTTGTTCGTGACCAAACTGTTTTAGGTGAGACAACCATTAATGTTCGTAAGACGCACAGTGAAAGTTTAATGCCAGCAGTTGCCCAACTCTTTAAGAGTACAAGTCTATTACCGGCGGCCGTTGATCGCTTTGTTGTCGCTCAGGGACCTGGTTCGTACACTGGAATTCGAATTGCCGTGACCACGGCCAAAACGTTTGCTTGGACTTTACACAAAGAATTAGTTGGAATTTCCAGTTTAGCGGCTTTGGCGGCCAACGTGACAACTTCGGCCGGTTTAATTATTCCGGTCTTTAATGCTCGCCGGGACGCGGCCTTTACTGGGGCTTATCGTTGGCAAAATGGTGAATTGGTTTCAGTTTTGGCCGACCGCCACACGTCGATGACTAGTTGGATTGCTGAATTGGCCACGCAAACGGCGCCATTGCAATTCATTGGTGAGGACACTGAGTTATTTAGGCCACAAATTACGGCTAAGTTAGGACAACAGGCACAGTTTGTTAGTGGCATTGATAATTTACCGCACGCCAGTAAATTGGCGTTACTTGGCCAAACTGCCCAACCAGTGGCGAATATCCATCGGTTTGCACCAAACTATTTACGGATTACCGAGGCAGAGGCGAATTGGTTGAAGCAGCATCCCACAAATGAGGGGCACGAACCGTATGTGGAAGAGATTTAAGGATTGGTACCAACATTCGAATACAAAGCCAACGTTGAGTTTTCCCGATCAAGTAGTGAATCTTGGTGGCCAAAATTTTAGCATGCGCCGAGCTCAACAAGATGATGTCGACGACTTGTTGGAAGTTGAACGGCAATGTTATGCTGGCACAACGCCTTGGGATCGGGCGGCTTTTTTAAGTGAGCTGAAAAAGACAACCCAGTCACTTTACGTTGTCCTCATTTTTGAGGACGAAATTGTGGCCTTTATTGGTTGTTGGTTTACTAAGGCCGAATCGCACGTGACCAATATTGCCGTTGTTCCTAAATTCCAGAATTTTGGGATCGGTCGTTTTTTAATGTTGAGTATGATCCAACGGGCGGCGGATCTTCCGTCTGCTAGGTTAACACTAGAAGTACGAGTTTCAAACGAACCCGCTAAGCATTTATATCATCAGCTGGGTTTTTTGGATCAGAATATTAAACGTTCTTACTACGTTGTTAATCATGAAGATGCGTTGAATATGATGTTGCCTTTAGGCGAGGAGAATTAAGACTGTGGTGTTTTATTTTCCAACAAAAGTAGATCTAGTGGCGCACGCCGCGGAATTGAGTCGGGCCTGCTTTCAATTATGTGAAGCAAGTTATCAATTTGGTTCGCCGTGGAGTCAAACCAGTTTTCAAGAAAATATGCAAACTGATTATCAGTTCTACGGTTTTCTAAAGTTGAATGGGCGGCTAGTTGGGTTTGTAAGTTACACAAAATTATTCGCGGAACTTGAAATCACAAATATCGCTGTTCACCGTGATTTTCAGCGACAAGGTTTAGCCTGGGCATTATGGCAGCAGCTATTAGCGCGGCAGACTGAAGCGTGTCGTTTTTTGTTGGAGGTTCGTGCAACTAATTTGGCGGCGCAGCGGTTATACCAAAAATTAGGGTTTCAGCTTTTGGCCCAGCGAAAGGCATATTACGCTAAGCCAACTGAAAATGCGTTGGTTATGGAGAAGTACTGGCAAGGAAGGTAGGAGACAAGACGGTGACTGAAAAGAAACCAGAATTAATTTTAGCGTTTGAATCAAGTTGTGACGAAACCAGTGTGGCGGTGGTTGAAGATGGCGTCAAAATTCGTAGCAATGTGATCGCTTCACAGATTAACAGCCAAAAGCGTTTTGGCGGTGTGGTTCCGGAAGTTGCCAGTCGCCATCACGTTGAACAGGTGACTTTGTGTGCTGAAGAGGCAATGACGCAGGCTGGCGTAACCTATGGGGATTTAACAGCGGTTGCGGTCACTTACGGTCCAGGACTAGTTGGCGCACTGTTGATTGGCGTTTCGGCGGCCAAAGCAGTTGCCTTTGCCCATCAATTACCGTTGATTCCCGTTAACCACATGGCAGGTCACATCTATGCGGCCCGTTTGGTTAAGCCACTGGTTTATCCGTTGATGGCGTTATTAGTGTCAGGCGGCCATACGGAGCTAGTTTACATGCGTGGGGCTGGTGAGTTTGAAATCATCGGTGACACCAGAGATGATGCAGCTGGTGAGGCCTTTGATAAAGTTGGGCGGGTACTTAATTTAGCTTACCCTGCCGGCAAGAAGATTGACGATTTAAGTAAATTAGGGCAGGATACGTTTAGCTTTCCTCGGGCGATGATTAAAGACGCTAACTATGATTTTAGTTTTAGTGGCCTGAAGAGTGCCTTTATCAATAAAGTTCACAATGCTGAGCAACGGGGTGAAAAATTATCGAAGCCTGATTTAGCGGCTAGTTTTCAGGCTAGTGTGATTGATGTTTTGGTTACGAAAACAATGCGGGCTTGCCAAGCTTATGGTGTTGGCCAGCTTGTTTTGGCCGGTGGCGTTGCTGCTAACTCGGCTTTACGGAGTGCTTTAACCAGCGCAATTGCTCAGGAAGATCCTAACTTGGATTTTGTGGTGCCACCGATTCGCTTGTGTAGCGATAATGGCGCAATGATTGGTGCCGCAGCTCACGTCATGATGGCGCGAGGTGCTCGTGCCAATTTAGATTTAAATGCTGATCCCAGTTTGTCATTTGCCTACGCTGAAGAAGTACGCAATTAAAAAATAACGACTACTATTGTGAAGCTTATCCTACTAGCATTTTGCTAGCTTGTGAATAAGCCACCAACAGTGGTCGTTATTTTTTTAAACTTTCTAGGGAATGCTGGGAAAATATATTTTAGACTAAAAAGGGTTAATTACCAGTTAATTCTTCTAAGGCCAAACTCTTTTCTTCCCAATCGGTTTCAACTTGATTTTGTTGCGCCGTGATTGCTTCCAATTGTTGTTGCAATTCAGTTAGTTTTGTTGGGGCAGCCAAAACATCAGGTTGTGTCATAGCAACCTGGAGATCATGACTTTGTTGGTCTAACGTTGTCATTTGTTGCTCCAGTGCCGCAACTTCTCGACTTAGTTTGCGTTCCTTTTTTTGTTGTTCTTTATTAAGTTGATAATCTTGTTGCGCTGGTGCCGCCGAGTGGCTCACGACTTCGGCTGGGCCGGCATTAGCCACTTTTTCGGCGGTAATTGCCGCTTCCTCGGCCTTTTTATCCACGTAATAATCATAGTTACCAAGATAGCGTTTCGTACCTTGGTGGGACAATTCCACCACGTTACTAGCGATGCGGTTCATAAAGTAGCGATCATGTGAAACAAATAAAATAGTCCCATCGTAATGAAGTAATGCCTTTTCTAGAACTTCCTTACTATCAATGTCCAAATGATTAGTGGGTTCATCGAGAATTAAAAAGTTATTGTGGTTCATTGCTAGTTTGACTAACATTAACTGAGCCTTTTCGCCACCGGAAAGGGCAGCAACTGATTTTTCAACATCCTTACCGGTAAAAAGAAAGCTGCCTAGAATGCTGCGAATATTGACTTCAGGTAGAGTTGAATGCTCATCCCAAATTTCGTTTAAAACGGTTTTATTACGGTGGAGGTTTTCCTGTTCCTGATCGTAATAGCCAATGTCAACGCCTGCGCCTAATTTTGCCTCACCGCGCAAAAACGGAATTTGCTTTAAGATACTTTTTAGCAGTGTTGATTTGCCAACACCATTCGGGCCGGTAATGGCAATTGCTTCATGACGTTTCAGGTGCAGGTCAATGGGGTCCGCCAAAACATGAGTGGCACTGTAACCGATAGCTGCGTTAACGACGTCTAATACTTGGTTACCAGAGGGCTTGTCCTCACTAAAACTAAAGCGGACGGTCTTATTGTCATTTTGCGGTTTTTCCAACCGGACAATTTTATCTAACTGTTTCCGCCGACTTTGAGCCCGTTTAGTTGTTGAAGCCCGCACAATGTTTTTGTTAACGAAATCTTCGAGCTTGTTAATTTCTGCTTGTTGTTTTTCGTAAGCTTTCCACTCTTGTTCTTGGTAGGCAGCTTTTTCAGCACGGTACTTTGTGTAATTTCCTTTATAGTGGCGGGTGGTATGCTGACTCATGTCGTAGACCTCGTTAGCCACTTTATCAAGAAAGTACTGATCATGGGAAACAATTAACAGGGCACCTGAGTAGCCTTGTAAATAGCCTTCTAGCCAAGTTAACGTATCAATGTCCAAGTGATTAGTTGGTTCATCTAAAATTAATAAGTCGTGTTTTTCCAAAAGCAGCTTAGCCATGGCCAAACGTGATTTCTGACCACCGGATAACTCATTAATGGGATGATCATAATAATCTTCACCAAAAGCAAAGCCGTGTAAAACAGTGCGAATTTCGGCCTGATAACCGTAACCATTTTGGTCGCTAAAGTCATGTTGCAACTGTTCGTAAGATTTTAAGGTAGCTTGGTAAGCCTCCTCGTCGGCCAGCAGTTTGGGATCACCTAATTGTTGTTCTAAAGTGTGCATCCGTTTTTCCATTGCTTGAAGTTTAGCAAAAACGGTTAACATTTCATCAAAAATCGTTTTGGTTGAATCAAGGCCAGTATCCTGAGGTAGATAACCAATTGTGACGCCTTTACTTGTGATCACTTGGCCAACATCAGGGGGATTTTGCCCAACTAAAATCTTGAGCAATGTTGATTTGCCGATCCCATTACGGCCAACCAAGGCGACGCGCGCCTGTGATTGGATTTCCAGTTGAACGTGTTCAAACAAAACATCGGCCCCAAAGTGGCGGGCAACGTTTTGTGCTTGCAGTAAGATCAAAGTGGAATCCTTCCTTTCATTTCAGCATTTTATTCAATCTAGTTTACCATATAAGTGGGCGGGACAAAAGGTGACCGACTTTTACAAAAGAAAAATGGTACTAGCCATAAGAAAATTAAAGTTGCGGCTTTCACAGACAAAAGAACACGTTTATGGCGGTAATTAAAGCGTTTTCATGTATTTCTGAGAGTTGTTTGGGCTGATAAGTGATTCCTTTCCCAAATTAATCGGCGGTTATTTTAAACAGTCTAATTGCATTTCACAAGTAAATACGGTATTATAACCATTGTCTATTAAGATAAATTCACAAGCTAATTTAGGATGACTAATGGAGGATAAGCAATGGCTGAGGCAAAAATACCAAAGGCAACTGCCAAACGTTTACCGATTTACTATCGTTATTTGAACATTTTGTTCAACGCAGGCACAAACCGAGTTTCATCAACTGAACTTTCAGAAGCAGTACAAGTAGATAGTGCAACAATTCGTCGCGACTTTTCTTACTTTGGGGCGTTAGGAAAACGTGGTTACGGCTATGATGTCGAAGATCTACTCAATTTTTTTAAGAAGACCTTAAATCAAGATCGACTTACCAATGTTGCGTTAGTTGGGGTTGGTAATTTAGGGCACGCATTACTGAACTATAATTTCCAACAAACGAATAGTGTTCGAATTAGTGCAGCCTTCGATATTAATGAAGAGATTGCTAACACAATTCAAAGTGGTGTGCCAGTTTACCCAATGGCAGACATGAAGGAACAATTGCAGATTCAACAAATTGATGTTGCAATCTTGACAGTGCCAATTAATCACGCACAGGACGTTGCTGATGAGTTGGTTGCGGCTGGTGTGAAGGGGATCATGAACTTTACGCCGATTCGACTTTCCGTTCCAGCAACTGTTCGGATCCAAAATGTTGACTTGGCCAACGAATTACAAACGTTGATCTATTTTCTAGATCATTATGGTAATGAAGCTGGTACTAGTGATACTGCTAAATAAATAGTTCAAAAAAAACAACCAAGATTAGGACTTGGTTGTTTTTTTGTATAAAATTTAATGAGCATTAGAATTGCAAACATGAAGGGTAAAAAATAATTTAATTAAAGTGGCCTTAATCTACGGATATTAACGATAGAGTAACATTAAGATTACAATGCCGTTCATTACCATGTGGCTAATCATCGACGTCGCAATCTTGCCAGTTCGCTGATAAAGGTAGCAAAAGACTAGGCCAATAGCTGTGTAGGTCAGTAAATGATTATCATTATGAGCGATGGCAAAAAACACACTAGAAATTAAGGCGGCGCCAAACTTACCAGTAAAGGGAGTTAGGTAGCCAAAAATAGTCCGCCGGAAAACTAGTTCTTCCATAATTGGTGCAGCAACGACAGCCATGATTAGGTAGTAAGGGTAGCTTCGAATGACGGTTAAGATGGCACTGGTGTTAGTCGAGCTGGTTGTCGTGTGAAAGATAAGTTGATCTAAGTAACTAGCCGCAAGTTGACCAATCAGGGCTAGAAAAGCACCAAGAATCCCCCAAAGAATAATCTGGCCAGTTTTTGTTTTCGTCACCTTTTCCATTTGCGTTGGCGCATAAAATCTTCGGTAGATGATGATTAAAATAGCGGCACCCACCACGTAATCAATTGTTTGAAAAAGATATAAAGTCGTTTTTAAACGAATAACCGAATTAACTAAAGCAGGTAATAAGAAAATAATCAGATAAACACTAAGGGTGCTGACAGCATTTTTTCGTGCGAGCATATAATCCTCCTTTAGAAAGCTGATTTTTGTACGTTAAAATCTCTCTTTCTAGCTTAGCGGTTTTAATTAAATTTTTAAAGCTTTTTTGTGCTTTAGGCTTGCATTCAAAACAGAACATGTTATTATAAATATTGTGATTAGCACTTAACTGCTAGGAGTGCTAAAGCTCATCAAATGATAAATGGAGGGATTAAACGTGTTAAAACCATTAGGCGATCGCGTCATTGTTTCAGTAGAAGATGAAGAAGAAAAAACAGTTGGTGGTATTGTGTTAGCTTCTAACGCAAAAGAAAAACCAACAACGGGTAAAGTAGTAGCAGCAGGCCCAGGTGCCACAAATCATCATGGTGACGTTGTTCCCTTGACAGTCAAGGTTGATGATAACGTTATGTTTGATAAGTATTCTGGTACCAATGTTTCTTACGACGGCGCTGATTATTTAGTTTTACATGAAAAGGATTTATTAGCAATTGTTGAATAACTTTGCTTAGCGTATTAGCAGCTTAGTTAATACGTTTCCGTTAGAAATAAACACAAATATTGAAATTTGTAACTTCCAAAAATTTGCAAAAATATAGTCGTGAACGTAATGCAATAGCTAGTAAGTTCACACTAAATTCATTTATGAGGTGAAAATTAAAATGGCTAAAGAATTAAAATTCTCAGAAGACGCTCGTTCAGCAATGCTTCGTGGCGTTGATAAGTTAGCAGATACAGTTAAAACAACTCTTGGACCAAAAGGCCGGAACGTTGTTTTGGAAAAATCATACGGTTCACCTACAATCACTAACGATGGTGTTACGATTGCAAAGGACATCGAATTAGAAGATCATTTCGAAAATATGGGTGCTAAGTTAGTTTCCGAAGTTGCTTCAAAGACTAACGATAACGCTGGTGATGGTACAACCACCGCAACTGTTTTGACGCAATCAATCGTTCGCGAAGGTATGAAGAACGTCACTGCCGGTGCTAACCCAGTTGGCATTCGTGATGGGATTGAAAAAGCAACCACTGCTGCCGTTAAGGAATTACACAAGATTTCCCATAAAGTTGACGGTAAAAATGATATTGCGCAGATTGCTTCTGTTTCTTCATCAAGCAAAACCGTTGGTAAATTAATTGCTGACGCTATGGAAAAAGTTGGTAATGATGGTGTTATTACAATTGAAGAATCAAAAGGGATCGATACTTCCTTAGATGTTGTTGAAGGGATGCAGTTTGACCGTGGTTACTTATCACAGTACATGGTTACCGACAACGATAAGATGGAAGCTGATCTTGATAACCCATATATCTTAGTAACGGATAAAAAAGTTTCTAACATTCAAGAAATCTTACCATTATTACAAAAGATTGTTGAACAAGGCAAAGCTTTATTAATTATTGCTGACGATGTTGATGGTGAAGCATTACCAACCCTTGTCTTAAACAAGATTCGTGGTACGTTCAATGTTGTTGCCGTTAAGGCCCCTGGTTTTGGTGATCGGCGTAAGGCTCAACTTGAAGATATTGCTACTTTAACTGGTGCTACTTTAATCACATCAGATCTTGGACTTGAATTGAAAGATACAACCATCGATCAATTAGGCCAAGCTGGTAAGGTTACGGTTACTAAAGACAATACAACACTTGTTGAAGGTGCTGGCGACAAAGATGCCTTAGCACAACGTGTTGCTGAAATTAAAACACAGATTGCTGACACAACTTCTGATTTTGATCGTGAAAAATTACAAGAACGTTTAGCTAAATTAGCTGGCGGTGTTGCAGTTGTTCGAGTTGGTGCCGCAACTGAAACTGAATTAAAAGAACAAAAATATCGAATTGAAGATGCCCTAAATGCTACACGTGCTGCCGTTGAAGAAGGCTACGTTGCCGGTGGTGGGACTGCTTTGGTCAACGTTATTAAGGCCGTTTCTGACTTGAAGGCTGAAGGCGATGTTCAAACTGGTATCAACATTGTTCTTCGTGCCTTAGAAGAACCTGTTCGGCAAATTGCGGAAAATGCTGGTGTTGAAGGATCAGTTATCGTTGAACATCTGAAGCAACAAGATCCAGAAGTTGGTTATAATGCCGCTAATGGCAACTGGGAGAACATGATCGATGCTGGGATTATCGACCCAACAAAGGTAACACGTTCGGCACTTCAAAATGCTGCTTCTGTATCATCATTATTATTAACAACGGAAGCAGTTGTTGCTGATAAGCCAGAACCAAAGGCACCTGATGCAGGTGCTGCTGGTGCCGGCGGTGGCGGTATGCCTGGTGGTATGGGCGGTATGATGTAGGCTGACCGGCCAATTTAGGCAGCTACCTTTTCAAGCACGATAGTTTATCATTAATATGGATCTAGTCTTATAAGATTGGACCACGAACTACAAGTAATCGGCAGCTAAACTATTCAATTAATGGTTAAACGCCAATCTGAATAAACTGATGAAAACCTTGGTTCCACTGTTACGCAATAGGTAACGGTGTTAAATAGTTAAATTGATGGGAAGTGCACCAAAAGCCGATTCTAGGTTTACTGCGTAACGTAAGTTAATTCAATAACCGTAGTTAGGCACGTGAACCCAGACTTTTGGCGCACGTTCTAGAGAAATGCTCGGAAATAGTAAGGGGCCACTGACTTTTTAGTCAGTGGCCTCTTTGTTTTGGAATATTCTAAACGTTGGTTACGTTCTGAACTGGTAAAGGTAATAATGACAGAATTGACTTTTGCGCTGTCTTTGGTGTTACTGCCTAGCATAAAATGTCTAAATCATTAGAAAAGATCAAACAAAATTTGCTGGGGGATATATTTTAATGAATTAACTGTTATTATGAATTAGAACTGAGAAATTGGGCGGTTACGATGTGCTATTTTTACCATTAATTTATATACACTACGCCTGGTTATTCAATTTATAAATTTAAACAAAATTCAGGCTAGAATACGGAGATTGATAGGCGTACAATGATTCTTGTTTATCATGAGTAGATCAATTCGAAGTAACTATAAATACTTGTTTCTACAGCTTACATGCTTATCAATAAATAATAGGGATATGGCGCTTGTATAAGGCGTGTTCGAAACCATTTTAGCTAG
This sequence comes from Loigolactobacillus iwatensis, assembly GCF_003950295.1. Taxonomy (GTDB): domain Bacteria; phylum Bacillota; class Bacilli; order Lactobacillales; family Lactobacillaceae; genus Loigolactobacillus; species Loigolactobacillus iwatensis. The sequence goes on along the minus strand of NZ_RHNP01000032.1, from coordinate 17,945 downwards.
TAGTTGACCGCTTAATCCAGTGTAATGTGTTTGAAAAAGAAAGTTCCTGTGCTTGCCGTGTTTTAACCGGGCGCTTTTCCAAACGCTCCCCTAGGCTGAACGTTATGCCTTGTTTTTTTATTTGGGGAATAACGGCAGTGTAGCTAATTATTTTACGAGTTGGAAGATACTTACGCCACTTGGAGAATATGTATTTGATTTATAAAAGGGAGAGCTAAAAGTCATGCAACATATCAAACGATTCTTCATCGGTAAACCATTAAAGTCGTCCGATGAAGGGGGACAACAGCTGAGTAAGGTAAAGGCGTTGGCGTTATTGTCTTCTGACGCGCTATCTTCAGTGGCTTACGGAACCGAACAGATTGTGACCGTTTTAATCACACTTTCAGCAGCAGCAATTTGGTATTCGCTACCAATTGCGGCCTTTGTGCTGATCTTATTGACGTCACTTATTTTGTCTTATCGGCAAATTATTCATGCTTATCCACAGGGTGGCGGCGCCTATATTGTTTCTAGTGAAAATCTAGGGACTTATCCAGGCCTGATTGCCGGAGGGTCACTGTTAGTTGATTATATGTTAACGGTGGCGGTTTCCGTTTCTGCCGGGACAGAGGCCATTATCTCGGCGGTGCCGGCGCTCTATGGTAATCAAGTGGGAATTGCAATTCTTATTGTGGTGTTAATTACTGCGATGAATTTACGGGGACTGCGCGATTCAGCGTCGCTGTTAATGATCCCAGTATATTTATTTGTGGTCGTCATTACCATTATGATTCTTACTGGTTTGGCTAGGATTTCCACCGGTAGTCTGGCCTTTCACGCAACCTCATTAGTTGGTGCCGCAGTCCCTGGGATCACTGTTGGCCTGATTTTGCGGGCCTTTTCGTCGGGATCGTCATCCTTAACTGGGGTTGAGGCCATTTCAAATGCAGTTCCGTTTTTTAAAAAGCCTAAGGCCAAAAACGCTGCTGCAACGCTTGCAATTATGGGTATTATTTTAGGCTTCTTCTTTGCCGGAGTGACCTATTTAAACTGGTATTTGGGAATTACCCCCAAATTAAAAGTGACGATTTTATCACAAGTTGGGGCCGCAATCTTTGGTCACGGCAGTGTCATGTTTTACATTTTACAGTTCTCAACGGCCTTAATCTTGGCGTTGGCGGCCAATACAGGCTTTTCCGCCTTTCCAATTTTGGCCTATAATTTGGCTAAAGATAAATTTATGCCCCACATGTACATGGATCGCGGGGATCGTTTAGGCTATTCAAATGGTATTTTAACGTTGGCGTTGGGTTCAATTGTTTTAATCTTTATCTTCAATGGAAGTACCGAACGTTTGATTCCACTTTACGCAACGGGTGTTTTCGTACCGTTTACTCTAAGCCAAACAGGGATGATCCGTAAATGGTGGCACGAACGTTCAAAGGGCTGGATTGGCCGTTCGTTAGCCAATTTTGTTGGGGCTTTGATCTCATTTTCAATCTTCATTTTTCTATTGATGTATCACCTAGGCGATGTTTGGCCATACTTTATTATTATGCCAATTGTGTTATTGGTCTTTTATAAAATTCATGATCATTATCGTAAGGTTGCCGCTCAATTACGCTTAGTGGAACAGGTTAAATTTCATGACTACGCTGGTAGTACAGTGATTGTGCTCGTGAGCAACGTGACCCAAGTAACTGTGGGCGCATTAAATTATGCCCGTTCAATTGGCGATTACGTCATTGCTATGCACGTTTCAATGGACGAAAATCCAGCCAAAGAACACGAGACGGAATCCGAGTTTAAAAAAGATTTTCCGGACATTCGGTTTGTTGATATTCATTCGTCTTACCGTTCAGTTTCACGGCCGGTACTGCGCTTTGCGAAAATTATTAGCAAAAACGCCCGCGATCGTAACTACACAATTACGATTTTAGTGCCACAGTTTGTGCCGAAGAAACCATGGCAAAATATTTTGCATAACCAGACGAGTCTTCGTTTACGGGCCGCGCTGGCCTCCCGGGAAGACATTGTCGTCGCAACTTATAGTTATCATCTAAAACGTTAGTCATTCGATTAGACCAAATACGACTAAAGAGAATGCTTTAGCTTTCTGCTAGACTAAAAATGGTACAATGATTGTATGTTGATTGGAAAAGAGGAGCAAGATGCGGATATTATTTGTTGGGGATGTTATGGGATCGCGCGGTCGCGACATGATCAAGGATTACTTACCACAACTAAAAACGAAATTTCGGCCACAAGTGACGATTGTCAACGGTGAAAATGCTGCCGGCGGTCGTGGAATTACGGAGAAAATCTACAAGGGCTTTTTACAGGCGGGTGCGGACGTTGTCACCATGGGTAATCACGTTTGGGATAACCGCGATATTTTTGACTTTATTGACAGTGCCAAAAAAATGGTACGGCCGGCCAATTTTCCTGAAGAAACAACGCCAGGTTTAGGCTTCGTCTACGTACAAGTTAATCAGCTTAAACTGGCTGTGATTAATTTACAGGGTAACGCGCTAATGGGTCAGTCGTTGGCTAATCCATTTCATAAAGCTGATCGATTATTAAAAGAGATTCACCAGCAAACGGATCTAGTGTTTATTGATTTTCACGCGGAGACAACGGCTGAAAAAGAAGCCTTGGCGTGGTATCTAGACGGTCAAATATCCGCGTTGGTTGGAACCCATACTCACGTTCAAACCAATGATGCACGGATCTTGCCGGATGGGACGGCTTATTTGACTGATGCTGGGATGACCGGGGCCTACGATGCTATTTTAGGCGTTAAACCCGCAAAGAGTATCGAACGCTTTTTAACCCAGATGCCAACCCGGTATGAGGTTAAGGAAGATGGTCGCGGTATTTTATCGGGATGTTTTATTGAAATTGATGATACAACTGGTAAGGCAAAACATATTGAACCAGTTTTGATTAATGCAGATCACCCGTTTGGTTTTGAACAATAGATGAGGTGAACGTTATGAACTTAACCGACAAAAGCTTGATGGATGATAAAACCCGTCAAGCTTTAGTGCGTTTAACACATTTAATTCAACAAGAAGAAACAATTAAGAATTATCAATTTGTTGCCAAGCAAGTCAACCAAAATAAAAAGTTGCGAAAGCTGCAGCAGCAATTAGAAATAGCACAGAAGAACATTGTTAACGATGCCCACTATGATAAGCCCCAGGCCGCTGCAAAAGCAAAGCAAGAGGCGGATCAATTAAAGCAGGAGTTGGACCAACATCCCTTAACCAAGGCTTATCGGGATGCTTTATTTGAAGCAGATGAGACGTTACGTTTTATTACAGATCATCTGCAGAACGCAGTTTCAGATTTAACAGAGAAAGAAGGGCATTAATCGTGCCACAGAAAACAAAAGAGACACCAATGATGGAACAATATAATGCCATTAAAAAGGATTATCCAGACGCCTTTTTATTTTACCGAATTGGTGATTTCTATGAATTGTTCAATGACGATGCGATTAAGGGTGCACAACTTTTGGAATTAACCTTAACGGCGCGGAATAAAAGCGCCGCTGATCCGATTCCAATGTGTGGTGTGCCCCACCATGCTGCTCAAAATTACGTTGATATTTTGGTGGATAAGGGTTATAAAGTCGCAATCTGTGAACAGACGGAAGATCCTAGAAAAGCTGTTGGCATGGTCAAACGTGAAGTTATTCAGTTGGTTACGCCGGGAACTAATATGGATCAAAAGGCAGCGACGGCTAAGTCGAATAATTATTTAACGGCTTTAATTGAAGCCAAAGAGGATCACTATGGCTTTGCCTACACTGATCTATCCACTGGTGAACTCAAAGTTAGTCTTTTAATTGGTGAAGAAGATGTTGTTAACGAAACAATGAGTTTGCGCACCAAAGAAATTGTGGCCAATCACGAAGTTAGTCCAAAACTTTTGGCTGATTTAACGAAGCTAGGAATTCTAATTTCCTATCAGGATAAAATTACCCCTCATGCTGAATTAGCATTTGTGACGCAAAATTTAACGGATATGACGGAAGTTAAAGTTGTAGAACAATTATTGATGTATTTGACGGTGACGCAAAAACGAACGTTAGCCCATTTACAGGCGGCGGAGGAATACGAGCCATCCCATTTTCTCAAAATGGATCACTACGCCAAGCGCAATTTGGAATTAGTAACTTCAATGCGTAACGAGAACCGCAATGGGACGCTATTGTGGTTATTGGATAGTACTAAAACGGCGATGGGTGGGCGTTTATTAAAGCAGTGGCTTGATCGACCGTTAATTAATTACGATGCGATTACCCGCCGCCAAAACAAAGTGGCCAGTTTGCTGGATCATTTCTTTGAACGCTCCAGTTTACAAGAAGAGCTGACTAAAGTTTATGATTTGGAACGTTTAGCCGGGCGAGTGGCCTTTGGCAACGTTAACGGGCGTGATTTAATCCAGCTGAAAACATCGTTGCTGCAAATTCCAAAAGTGAAGGATATCTTGGCGACTATCAATGATGGGACCTTTGATGATGTGATTAAGCATTTGGATCCAGTTAGTGACGTAACCGATTTAATTGACCTAGCCATTAATGATGATCCGCCGGTTTCGACGAAGGATGGTAATTTAATTAAGTCTGGCTACAATCAGCAATTAGATGACTACCGTGACGCGATGAAAAATGGTAAGCAGTGGATTGCTGAGCTGCAGGCCAAAGAACGGAAAACAACCGGCATTCATAATCTTAAAATTGGTTTTAACCGTATTTTTGGTTACTATATTGAGGTCACCAAAGCTAATTTGGCCACCTTGCCAGAAGGACGTTATGAACGCAAACAGACGCTGACTAATGCGGAACGATTTAGTACACCGGAGCTAAAAGAAAAAGAAACGTTGATTTTGGAAGCACAAGAAAAATCAACGGCCCTGGAATATGATTTATTTACTGAAGTCCGCGAGAAGGTTAAGGCGCAAATCCACCGGCTACAGCAGTTGGCAAAGGGTGTTGCCGAATTAGACGTTTTACAAAGCTTTGCTGTGACCAGCGAAAACTACCATTATGTGCGGCCGGCATTAACTAAGCAACAACATGACTTGAAAATTGTGGCTGGACGGCACCCAGTTGTTGAAAAGGTATTAGGCGAACAAAAATATATTCCAAACGATGTGACAATGACACCAGATAATGCTATTTTATTGATTACCGGACCAAATATGTCAGGTAAAAGTACTTATATGCGGCAATTGGCTTTGATTGTTATTATGGCGCAAATGGGGTGTTTTGTTCCGGCAACTAAAGCAACGTTGCCGATTTTTGACCAGATTTTCACCCGAATTGGTGCGGCCGATGATCTAATTTCTGGGCAAAGTACCTTTATGGTGGAAATGATGGAATCAAATGAGGCTTTGGCCCACGCAACGCAAAATAGTCTAGTTTTATTTGACGAAATTGGCCGGGGAACGGCAACTTATGATGGGATGGCTTTAGCTCAGGCGATCATCGAATATCTGCACGATCACGTTCATGCTAAAACGTTATTTTCGACGCATTATCATGAACTGACCGCCCTAGAATCACGTTTACCTGGTTTAAAGAATGTTCACGTTGGTGCCGTTGAGGAAAATGGCACGCTCGTTTTCTTGCATAAAATGCTGCCTGGTGCAGCGGACAAGTCCTATGGTATTCACGTTGCTAAGCTAGCAGGACTGCCTGATAGTTTGCTTAAACGCGCGACAACTATTTTGACAAAGCTGGAAAAACAACCAACTGTGTTACCTAGTGGTGAACAAACTGATAGCGCGGCTGAAGTAGCTGATCAACCTGCTAGTTCTGCGGCAGCGGTTATTCCGGCAGGGGGTAACGCGGACCACAATAAACAAAAACAGGATAGTGCTGCGACGTCCCAGGAGACAGAAAAGCAGTCAACTGAAGTTGATGAACAACTGGCTTTGTTTAATTACCAAGAGAACAACGTGTCCCAAGCAGAAGGGAAAGTTCTGACTGATTTAAAAGAGCTTAATTTAATGAGTATGACGCCAATGGATGTCATGAATACACTTTATAAATGGCAGCGGAAACTAAAAGATTAAACTGATTAAAATAGGGGCAAGTTGAGTTTTCCTGCTGCATGACTTGTGCTAGGAGAACGGTCGATTACTGAAAATAAGCGAGTGGGCCAAAAGTCGGTTTTGGCGTATGTTCTGGGTAACGCTCGGAAATAGTAATAGGCCTTTTGTTCCAAGTTTACCTATTAAGAATTGAGGAGGTAGGATTATGGCCAAAATTCAGGAATTGGCGGAAGTCTTAACCAATCAAATTGCGGCTGGCGAAGTGATTGAACGCCCAGCATCCGTTGTTAAAGAATTAGTGGAAAACGCACTAGATGCCGGTGGCAACCAAATTGATATTATTGTTGAAGAGGCTGGGTTACGGCGAATTCAAGTTATTGATAATGGGGCAGGTATTCCGGCGGATGAGGTCACAACGGCGTTTAAGCGCCATGCTACTAGTAAAATTACGTCGCGGGAGGATTTGTTTAAGGTTCGTTCGTTAGGCTTTCGTGGTGAAGCTTTACCCAGTATTGCCTCGGTTTCTGACATGACACTGGAAAGTTCCACTGGTGCGGAGATTGGGGAGTACGTGCATTATCGTGGGGGCAAATTAATTGAGCAAAAGCATAGTGCCGTGCGCCAAGGGACAACTGTTAGTGTTAAGGATCTCTTCTTTAATACGCCAGCCCGGTTAAAATACGTTAAATCACCACAAACCGAGCTTGCCAATATTGGCGATATTGTTAACCGGTTAGCATTAAGCCACCCGCAAGTTGCTTTTTCGTTAATTCATGAAGGCAACGTCATTTTAAAAACAAGTGGAAGTGGTGGACTTCAACGCACGATTGCGGGAATTTATGGTGTCGGAAATGCGCGTAAAATGCTAGAAATTTCCGCAAAAGATCTCGATTTTCAATTGACTGGTTTTGTATCATTGCCAGAACTAACGCGGTCTTCCCGGCGTTATTTGACCGTTTTAATTAATGGTCGGTACATCAAAAATTACCAGTTGAACAAGGCGATCATCGCCGGCTATGGGTCGAAATTAATGGTAGGCCGCTATCCAATTGTCGTGCTGGCAATTAAAATGGATCCGATATTAGTCGATGTTAACGTTCATCCGGCCAAGCAGGAAGTACGTTTGAGCAAAGAGGATGAGCTTTCGCAGCTGATTCAAAAAACAATCTATGCACGATTGAGTCAAGAAAACCTAATTCCCGACGCAAATCGTAATTTACGCCGTAAGGATCCAGTAAATACTGATCAGTTACAAATTGATTTAAATGCGGCCAGTACACAGTGGCAGCAAGCACCAGCAACACCAACCGAACTCGCTGCTCAAAGTTCGGCAGTGGCTGATCGAATTGCAGAACCAGCACCAACCTTGGCCACGAAAAAAAATGCTGTCGCGGAACCAGCGGCCAATTCTAGTCAGCCGATTTTTGAAGATCCCCAACGACTAGCTGATTTTGATGCGCGCTATCAAAGTGAGCAGGTTGGTGCTGCCTTTGGGACGGAACCTAATCCAACCACAATAGCTGTAGAACAGCCCAAACAAGCGCAGCAACCACGGTTTCCTCATTTAGACTACATTGGTCAAATGCACGGCACCTATTTATTTGCTCAGGGCGAAGATGGTTTCTATATTTTAGATCAACATGCGGCCCAGGAACGGGTAAATTATGAATTTTACCGTAAAGAAATCGGTAAGGTCACGCAAGATTTACAAAGCTTGCTTGTCCCCCTTGTTCTGGATTACCCGACTAGCGATGCCATTCGAATTCGGGATCGGGCACCGATATTAAAGCAAGTTGGCATCAATTTAGAATCTTTTGGCCAAAATAGTTTCATTTTACGGAGCCACCCAACCTGGTTTAAGGCCGGGCAAGAAGAAGATACTGCCAAGGAAATGATTGATTATGTTTTAGAAGATAATAAAATCGATGTTGCGGCATTTCGCGAAAAAACGGCGATTATGATGAGTTGTAAGCGTGCAATTAAGGCCAATCATCATTTGGACAATAAGCAGGCGCGGGCGCTTTTGCAACGCTTGCCACAGTGTGAAAACCCCTTTAATTGTCCACATGGTCGGCCAGTGTTAGTTCACTTTTCAGGAAATGATTTAGAGAAAATGTTTAAACGGATTCAAGATAGTCATGAAAGTGCGCGTGGTGAGGCTTAAATTGTATCGGAAGGGCATTCTTGCCAGCTTTTCACAACTAATTTGGTCTGAACGTGTCTGAAAAATTAGCCTTTTATGTCTAGATATGATTAATGAACCTTAGTGGAGTTGGTAGTTTAACACCAATCTGATTAAGGTATTGTGGCACCGTTTTTTGTTTCCAAAGTGAAATTTAGTTCTTTTCTGCCCCACTCTCAGTTGTAAGAGTTTGCTGAGCGGATTGTAAAATAGTTCTAACAATTGCCCAAATGGCGCTTTAGTTTGTTAAACTGAGTCTAACTTAATCAAGTATGAACAAGAATTTCGGCCGAAGAATGTGCCATGCATTCTTTGGTCGTTTTTTATTTTGCTAAGAGATGCTGTTGAATTTAGGAGGGATAAGGATGGCTTATATTTCTTTATTAATTGCTGGTTTATTAGAGGTTGGTTGGGCGACTAGTTTGGAGGCTAGTCACGGTTTTACCCAGTTAGGACCTACCTTGTTGACCGTATTCTTGCTTGCTTGTAGTTTTTATTTTCTTAATTTTGCGTTACAAGCATTTGGTGTTGGCGTTACCTACGCCGTTTTTACAGGAATCGGTACGGCTGGGACTTCACTTGTTGGAATGACAATTCTTGGTGAATCAGTATCGGTTGGTAAATTGTTGGCACTGGGCATTTTATTGTTTGGAATTATTGGTCTGGAACTTAGCAACGTGAAGGGAGAGCGCCCATGAGTTGGTTAATGTTAATTATTGCCGGTTTTTGTGAGTTAGGTTTTATCGCCTGGTTGCAGCAGGCAATGGCTACTGGCCGCTGGTATTATCGGTTACTCTCGGTGTTCAGCGTTACCCTTAGTATGATCTTACTGAGTCAAGCAACAAAAACAATACCTTTAAGTGTGGCCTATGCAGTTTGGACTGGGATTGGCGCAATAAGTAGTGTGCTATACGGGATTTTTAGATTAAATGAAAAAAGTTCACCCGCCAAATTTTTCTTTGTTGGCTGTATTTTGGTTGGTGTCATTGGCTTAAAAATGGCCGGCTAAAATGAAATCTCCGATAAGCCGGTAAAAATTGAGCTAGGTGTGGTACAATGCTATCAGGCAAACATATGTACTCATTTAAAAAAGTAAGGAATTGTGGTTATGTATGATTATTTCGTTGGCTACGTCACGTACGTAAGCCCTTTTTATATTGTGCTTGAAGTTAACGGAGTGGGTTATAAGCTTCAATTGGCCAACCCATTTCGTTTTGAAGTTTCAAAGGAAAAGCAACAAAAAATTTACGTTTACCAGGCAATTCGTGATACAGAGATCACCTTATTTGGTTTCGGTAATCAAGATGAAAAATTACTATTTGAAAAGTTAATTAAGGTTTCTGGTATTGGGCCGAAATCGGCGTTGGCTATTTTGGCAAATAATGATCATGCTGGTTTGATTAACGCAATTAAAACTGACGACGTGGGTTATTTAACTAAGTTTCCTGGTGTCGGCAAAAAAACGGCTCAGCAAATTGTTCTTGATTTAAAGGGTAAGCTGACTGATTTAACTAATCCAGAGACCGTTCCAGGCCAGCAAAGTATGCCAGTCATGGACGAAACGCTGAGTCCGTATTTAAAGGAAACATTGGCGGCTTTATCGGCATTGGGCTATAAAGAACGTGAAGTTAAGGCAATCACTAAGCCACTAAAAACGTTTAGTGCGGATAGCACGGACGCTTATTTAAGTGAGGCTTTACGGTTATTGATGAAAGGTTAAGGTAAAGGAGGGTTTCGATGGCTGATAAACGTGTGATTTCACCGGAAACAGAAGATAATGGCGAAGAAAGTCTTGAAAAATCATTACGCCCTCAGTATCTAAGTCAGTACATCGGTCAGGATAAGGTCAAAAGTGAGTTGCAAGTGTATATTGCGGCAGCCAAAAAGCGTGAAGAGGCATTAGACCACGTTTTGCTGTATGGACCACCGGGTTTAGGTAAAACAACTTTAGCAATGGTAATTGCTCGTGAAATGCAGGTTAACATTCGAACAACGAGTGGCCCAGCGATTGAAAAGCCAGGCGATTTAGTCGCAATTTTAAATGAACTGCAACCTGGAGATATTCTATTTATTGATGAAATTCACCGCTTACCAAAGATTGTGGAAGAAATGCTCTATTCGGCAATGGAAGACTTTTTTGTTGATATTGTTATCGGCCAAGGCCCAACAGCCCATCCGGTTCATTTTCCATTGCCACCGTTTACTTTGATCGGCGCAACCACACGGGCTGGCCTATTATCGGCACCGTTACGGGATCGATTTGGTATTGTTGAACATATGGCGTATTATAAAGAGGCTGATTTGACCGATATTGTGGAACGATCGGCCGATATTTTTGATACCAAGATTGCGTTAGAAGGCGCCCATGAAATTGCCCGCCGTTCCCGGGGAACACCTCGGGTGGCCAACCGACTGTTAAAGCGGATTCGTGATTTTGCGCAGGTGGCCGATCAAAAATCAATTGATCAGTTAATTGTTGCTAAGGCACTCAAGCTGCTGCAAGTTGATGATCGCGGATTAGATTACGTTGATCAAAAATTATTACTGACGATGATCAATTATTACGATGGCGGGCCAGTTGGGTTAGGTACAATTGCGGCCAATGTTGGTGAAGAGACGGAAACGATCGAAGAGATGTACGAACCGTACTTATTGCAGATTGGTTTCTTGAAGCGAACGCAACGTGGCCGGGTTGTGACGCCGCAAGCATACGCACACTTAGGTATTAAATATGAACCAAAAAAATAAGTTGACTGACGTAAAGGAAGTAGAATTATGGGATTAACACTTGAAGATTTTGATTATAATTTGCCCCACGAACTTATCGCCCAAACACCATTAAAAGAGCGGGACGCCTCACGCTTACTGGTTTTAGATCATAAAACTGGTGAAATGGCCGATAAACATTTTTATGACATTCTTGATGAATTACACGCCGGGGATGCCGTTGTAATGAATGATACCCGCGTAATGCCCGCTCGACTATACGGGGTTAAGCCAGATACTGGTGGGCATATGGAAGTATTATTGTTAAACAATACGGACGGTGACAATTGGGAAACACTAATGAAGCCGGCTAAACGGGCCAAAGTTGGAACGGAGATTGTCTTTGGTGATGGTCAATTAAAAGCGACGGTCACGAAAGAATTGGAACACGGTGGCCGGATGATTGAATTTCACTATGCTGGTATCTTTATGGAAATTCTAGAACAATTAGGTGAAACACCATTACCACCGTACATTAAAGAAAAATTAGATGATCCTGAGATGTACCAAACAGTTTACGCTAAAGAAAATGGCTCGGCTGCAGCACCAACCGCCGGATTACACTGGACTAAGGATTTGCTTAAACAAGTTCAGGATAAGGGCGTTAAGCTAATTTATTTAACCTTGCACGTTGGTCTTGGTACATTTCGGCCAGTTGATGAGGAGAATATTGACGACCATAAAATGCACAGCGAATTTTACCGTTTGACACCGAAAGCGGCCGCCGAATTAAACGAAGTTCGACAAAATGGTGGTCGAATTATTGCCACTGGGACCACGTCAATTCGGACGTTAGAAACGATTGGTACTAAGTTTAATGGTGAAATTAAGGCCGATTCTGGTTGGACCGACATTTTTATTAAGCCTGGCTACAAGTGGCAGGTTGTCGATGCCTTCATTACTAACTTTCATTTGCCAAAATCAACGCTAGTGATGTTAGTTGCTGCCTTTACAGGGCGGGACACAATTCTTAATGCTTATGCCCACGCAATTGAAGAGCGTTACCGTTTCTTTAGTTTCGGCGATGCTATGTTTATTAAATAGCTATCAGAAGAATTTTGCTCTGAATTGACAGCCAAGAAAGAAGCCACGGTAAACTTAAAGGTTTACCGTGGCTTCTTTCGAATGAAATTGGTTTGAGCCATTTAATGACAAAAAAACAGGAAATACGCCAGCCAAGATTTTTTGTTTGAGACATGATCAAGGACCATGCGGGGTGTTACAAAAATGTCACTCTAACGCATTAGTAATCAAAACGGCTGTACGAACGTAACAAGCTAATGGAGACTGTTCAAGACAACAATTTATTTTGATAACAATTGATTAGGTTCAATTAGCGAGAAAGTTCGGACTTGGCTTTAGCAATACTTCCCGTCAATCGTATTTTAACACATCTTTAAGCGCTTTCAAATACTTTTTGATTACTTGCCAAATTGTTTTAAAATGATAGAATGTGACAGTTAAGAAGATTTAATGGCATCCTTTTAGCCGTTTAGGTTATAGGTTTATTGCTAAATTGATTTAATAATAAAGGAGTCAAAATTATGGAACCAGCGATCAAATATCGCTTGATTAAAAAAGAGAAACACACTGGTGCCCGCCTAGGTGAGATTACAACCCCCCACGGTACTTTCCAAACGCCAATGTTTATGCCTGTTGGAACTAATGCTTCCGTAAAAACGATGGCTCCAGAAGAGTTAGACAAGATGGGTGCCGGTATTATTTTGGCGAATACGTATCATTTATGGCTGCGGCCAGGTGAAGATATTGTCAAGGAAGCTGGTGGCCTGCATCGTTTTATGAATTGGGATAAAGGAATCTTAACTGATTCTGGTGGCTTTCAAGTCTTTTCCCTCGCAAACACCCGGAACATCACTGAAGAAGGCGTGCATTTTAAAAATCACCTTAATGGTGCGGCAATGTTTTTGTCACCAGAGAAGGCCATGCAAATCGAAAATGATCTCGGCCCGGATATTATGATGAGTTTAGACGAATGTCCACCATTTTTTGAAAGTTATGAGTACGTTAAGCATTCAGTTGCGCGAACAAGTCGTTGGGCTGAACGTGGTTTGAAGGCTCATCGCAATCCAGCAACCCAAGGTCTATTTGGGATTGTTCAAGGCGCCGGTTTCAAAGATCTCCGTGAACAAAGTGCCAAGGATTTGGTTAGTTTAGATTTTCCAGGTTATTCAATTGGTGGTTTGTCCGTTGGCGAGTCCAAGGCGGAAATGAATCATGTTTTAGATTTTACGGCGCCACTGTTACCAGAAAATAAGCCGCGCTATTTAATGGGAGTTGGTTCTGCAGATGCTTTGATTGATGGGGCTATTCGGGGGATTGACATGTTCGATTGTGTCTTGCCAACTCGGATTGCCCGTAACGGGACAGTTATGACGAGCCATGGTCGACTAGTCGTTAAAAATGCGCAGTACGCCCATGATTTTGGCCCACTGGATGATAATTGTCAGTGCTACGCTTGTCGTAATTACAGTCGGGCCTATATTCGGCATTTGATCAAGGCCAACGAAATTTTTGGAATTCATTTAACAAGTTATCACAATCTTTATTTCTTGTTGCACTTAATGAAACAGGTGCGGCAGGCAATTGTGGATGATAATCTACTTGATTTTCGGGAAGCGTTTTTTGAAAGTTACGGATTTAACCAAGAAAATGCGCGTAATTTTTAGTTTTAACTGGAAGTCCGAAAGTAAGTCTGTTAGGCTTATTAATAGAGTTTCAGAAAAAATATAATGAGGTGTTAAATTTATGAATAGCGGTATGAGTTCAATTATTATGATCGTCATTTTGTTTGCTTTAATGTACTTTATGATGATTCGGCCCCAAAAAAAATCACAAGACAAAAAGAAACAAATGATGTCAGCAATGAAGCCCGGCGATGAAGTTGTTACAATTGGCGGACTTCACGGTGTTATCAGTAAAATAGATAATACGAAACAAACGGCTGAATTAGATATTGAAGGCGTTTATCTGACTTTTGATTTACGTGCAATTGGACGTGTTGTTAATCAGTCCGCGCCGACTAACGTCGAAGAGGCTAAGCCAACTAGTGATGAAGCAAAACCATCAAGTGAAGAAGCTGAAGCTAAAAGCGAAGTTCCTTACAACGAAGACGAAGATAAAAAAGATGACCAAACTAAGTAAATTTGGTTTAGTGGCAGAATAAAACAGTTTTCCAGTCGTATTTTGGATCGATAAATATCCCTCCATAGTTGATAGATGAACTAGGTTAGTTCGTTTATCAACTACGGAGGGATATTTGTCTGTCTGGGTCTAGACACATGCTTCAAGAAAATGACCTTACTAGTATTTATCTGACTAGTTCAGTGTAAACGTGTTGGAAAAAGCAGATTCCTGCGGTGACCGAGATGAATTTAATCGTGAGTTTATAACTGTGCTCCTTGGCTTTTGTCACAGGAATGGCCATCGCTTGTGGCAGCAAGATTATTAGCTGTGTCGCGGACTTCGGTTTAGTTAAGTCCGATCGACATTGTCAGCAAGGGCAGTAATAATCTTCAATGGTAAAGTAGAATTCAACCACTGTTCCAAACACTCTTTAGACTACGCTCGGAAACATGTTTTCCGTAGGTGAGGACGCAGACGGAACTTATTAAGTTCTTTGTAATGCCAGAATCAAGTACTTAATTGCGATACGTCGAAATTGTCGCGCCTTAGATAAATACGACCATTTCGAGTGTAATTGGGGGCTTGCTTTGCTCTATATTTAGCTTGACAAAAGTGGGTATTGTATGTTAAACTATCAATTAGGAGATCTTCTATTTTGAAATTGTCGTAAAAAATTTCAATTTTTTTCAAACAATTAGCTCGTTATTTTTGTGTTCATTGCGAAAATATTCACAAATAATTTTACCTACTTTTTTGAAAGATGTAATGGAAAACTAGCTTTTGCAATATTGAAAGCGCTTAATACAGCCAAAAAAATTCCACATTAAAAAGCTTTACAAAAAGAATTAGGAGAGGTACTATTTACTTGTGAAATAAATAACAAACAAAAAACGATAATTTGGAATGGAGATTCGAAATATGCTTAAACCGACAAACGTACCAAAAGCGACTGAAAAGAAAGAAACCGTTGATGTTGATAAGATGATCGATAACCTAGTTAAAAGATCCCACGTTGCCTTAGACAAAATGGCAAACTTTACACAAGAGCAAGTTGATAAAGTTTGTGAAGCAATGGCGATTGCGGCATTGGATAATCATATGAAGCTAGCCAAAATGGCAGTTGCTGAAACACACCGTGGCGTCGTTGAAGATAAAGCAATTAAAAATATGTATGCAAGTGAGTATATCTGGAATAGTATTCGCCACGATAAAACAGTGGGTATTATTGAAGACAATGATGAAGAACAATTGATGAAAATTGCCGAACCAGTTGGTGTTATTGCGGGTGTTACACCGGTAACAAACCCAACGTCAACTGTCGTTTTCAAATCATTAATTTCTCTAAAAACACGAAATACAATTATATTTGGCTTTCATCCGCAGGCTCAAAAATCGTGTGTGGAAACAGCAAAAATTATTCGTGCTGCAGCTATTGAGGCTGGGGCACCTGAAGACTGTATTGAATGGATTGATCAACCAAGTATCCAGGCAACTGGGGCTTTAATGAATCATGATGACGTTGCAACTGTTTTAGCAACTGGTGGCCCAAGCATGGTCAAGGCAGCTTATTCAACTGGTAAACCTGCTTTAGGTGTTGGTCCTGGTAATGGTCCAACGTACATCGAAAAGACGGCTAACATTAAGCAATCGGTAAATGATATTGTACTTTCAAAAACGTTTGATAACGGGATGGTTTGTGCTTCTGAAAATAGTGCCGTCGTTGACAGTGATATCTACGAACAGGTTAAGGCTGAATTCAAGTATTGGAACTGCTACTTTGTTAAAAAGAGCGATCAGAAGGCACTTTCTGACGCAATGTTTGACGAAAAACGTGGCGGTGTTAAAGGACCAATTGCTGGGAAGTCAGCTTACCAAATTGCTGAATTAGCGGGTATCAAAGTACCAGAAGATACTAAAGTTCTAATTGCTGAAATTGACGGTGTTGGGCCCAAGTACCCGCTCTCACGGGAAAAGTTATCACCGGTTTTGTCCTTGTATAAAGCTTCCGGTCATGATGAGGCCTTCAAGCTATGTGAAGAATTACTTGATTTTGGTGGATTAGGACATACTGCTGGCTTACACACAACCGATGATGACTTAATGACGAAATTTGCGCTTAAAATGAAGGCTTGCCGGATTCTTATCAATCAGCCTTCAGCAGTTGGTGGGATTGGTAATATCTATAACAATATGGTGCCTTCCTTAACACTTGGAACTGGTTCTTACGGTAAGAATTCAATTTCACATAACGTAACTGATTTTGATTTACTAAATATCAAAACAGTGGCAAAACGACGTAACAATATGCAGTGGATCAAGTTACCACCCAAGGTCTACTTTGAGCGTAATTCGGTTCGCTACCTTGAACAAATGGCAGGAATCAACCGAGTATTTCTAGTTTGTGATCCTGGAATGGTGAAATTTGGTTATTCGGATCGGGTATTAGATGTTCTGCGCAAGCGCCGCAATAATGTTGAGATTGAAGTCTTTTCAGATGTTGAACCAAATCCATCCACGGATACGGTCAATAAAGGGGTTGCCCGGATGGATGCTTTTAAGCCAGACACGGTCATTGCTTTAGGCGGTGGTTCGGCGATGGATGCCGGCAAGTTTATGTGGTTAATGTATGAACATCCAGAATCTTCTTTCTTTGGTGCCAAGCAAAAGTTTTTGGATATTCGTAAACGGACCTACCGCGTACCAACACCAAACAAGGCTAAATATATTGGGATTCCAACAACATCTGGTACTGGTTCGGAAGTAACACCGTACGCCGTTATTACGGATTCTAAGACGCACGTTAAGTACCCAATTACGGATTACGCAATGCAGCCGGATGTTGCTATCATTGATTCACAATTTGTTGAAACGGTCCCAAAACGCACAACTGCATGGACTGGCCTGGATGTTATCACCCACGCCACTGAGTCTTACGTTTCTAATATGGCCTCTGACTATACACGTGGCTGGTCACTACAAGCCCTACAACTAGCCTTTAAATATTTGAAAGCTTCTTATGATGGTGACCCAGTAGCAAGACAAAAGATGCATGACGCTTCCACTTTAGCTGGGATGGCATTTGCCAACGCATTCCTTGGAATTACCCATTCAATTGCGCATAAACTTGGCGGTGAATTTAACTTACCCCACGGCTTGGCCATTGCAATTACGTACCCCCAAGTGGTTCGTTACAATGCTGAGACGCCAACCAAGATAGCAATGTGGCCAAAATATGATCACTTTAGTGCTTTGAAGGATTACGCCGACATTGCTCGCTTCTTGGGCTTTGAGGGTAACAATGATGAAGAATTGAAGGAAAGCCTAGTTAAACACTTTATTGATTTAGCTCATTCAGTCGATGTGACGCTTGATTTGAAACATAATCGCGTTGAAAAGGATCACTTTGATAAAACTGTTGATGAATTAGCTGAATTGTCCTATGAAGATCAATGTACAACGGCTAACCCACGGGAACCATTGATTAAGGAATTGAAAGAGTTGCTTATTCGTGAGTGGGACGGTAAGGGTGTTGAAGTTAAATAATTAAGTATTGAAAAAGAACGTTTACGTTTTGCGCTCAAGTTACCCGGAAGTCGGGTGGTTAAAGCAATTAGGCGTGAACGTTCTTTGCTTTGGCCACCAATAGCAAGATAAATAATTTTTTGTCTGAAAGAGCCAAAAAATTGATTTTAGTTAATCTTTAATCGTTAGGTCAAGCACACTACTTTGTAAGCAGTAAATAACTGACCGACTTCAAAAATAATTTAATTCAAGTTATGATTGCCTCATCAAATAATTGGTGAGG
>NZ_RHNP01000031.1 GCF_003950295.1 Loigolactobacillus iwatensis | reverse complement strand
AGCTCTTTTTCTGCACAAAAATCCTGTTAATAGTTTACCATTTGTAAACTATCAACAGGAAAAAGTATAGAGCCAAATAAACGTTGTTGGGTAACCCCGCAGCGCTTATTTTTTTGGCCTAAAGTAAGTTAATAATTGAATAATATTTGCATAAAAATTATTTTTAACGTATAATAAATTCAATAATTAAAAACGGATTAAAAAAGGAGACTCCAGTATGAAAAACAAGGTTCAGAAATTGCTGCTTTTAATGAGTTTACTATTAGGATTACTTGTTCCGACCGTACTGGCGAGCACACCAAGTTTAGCCGCCGAGCAGACAACAACGCAATCAGATAAGTATTTGAAAAAAATTAAAAAACAGGGCTACATGACGGTTGGATTATCCGCCGATTACCCACCTTACGAATTTCACCAAACAATTAATGGCCAAGATAAAATCGTTGGTTTTGATGTATCGATTGCCAGGCGAATTGCGAAAGATATGGGTGTTAAATTAAAAATTAATGAAATGGGTTTTGATGCTTTATTAGGTGCCCTTAAAACAGGAAAAGTCGACATGATTATTTCGGGCATGTCGGAAACGCCAGAGCGAGCTAAACAGGTTACTTTTTCTAAGCCGTACTTACACGTTAAGCAAGTTGTAATTGCCAAAAAAGAGGATGCCGCCAAATTTAAAACTTCAGCGGATTATGAAGGTGTCGCAGTCGGTGCTCAAAAACAAACGACTCAGGAAACATTGGCGCACAATGAGTTGTTTGGTGCCAAGGTGATGTCACTACAAAAAACAACGGATTTAGTACTTAATTTACAAAATAATAAAATTAAAGCAATTGTTTTAGAAAAGCCAGTTGCTGATGCTTACGTCCAGCAGAATAAGGACTTTGCGATAACTAAGACTAGTTTTGCTAATTCTACAAAACCAACGGCCGTTGCAATGCCCAAAGATGCGCCGGCCTTAACAAAGCAAGTAAATAAAAGTATTACTACGATCAATCAAAAAGGGTTAATGACCAAGTATAAAAAGGACGCCAATGCTTTAATGTTCAAAAAAAGTAGTTTCTTCCAACAATATGGTAGTTACTTCCTTAAAGGAACACTTTATACCGTTGAGTTGGCCATTGTTGGTGTGTTCTTTGGGGTTATTTTAGGAACAATGCTTGCCTTTATGAAACGATCGAAGAATTGGTTATTAAAGGCCGTTGCCGTTATTTACATCGAATTTATTCGGGGGACACCACTGCTGATTCAGGTTTTCATTGTTTTCTTTGGCGCACAAATGTTGGGTCTTGGGCTATCGGCCTTAATTTCAAGTATGATTGCCGTATCACTTAACTCTGGTGCTTACGTAGCAGAAATTATTCGTTCGGGGATTAATTCGGTTAAAGTAGGACAGCTAGAGGCGGCGCGTTCATTAGGATTGACGCAAACCGCTAGTATGCGTTATGTTGTGTTACCGCAAGCAATCAAAAATATTTTACCGGCGTTGGGAAATGAATTTATTACTGTCTTAAAGGATTCGTCGGTTGTTTCAGTAATCGGGGTAGGTGAATTGATGTTTGAAACGGGTGTTGTTCAGGGCGCAAGCTTTAAGCCGTTTTCACCATTAATTGTTGCTTCATTGATTTACTTTGTTTTAACTTTCAGTATTTCACGATTGTTGGCTTTGGCTGAACATAAGATGGCGGCTTCAAATTAGAGAGCGTTTAAAAAGCGGTTAGAGTCTACTCCGCAATTGAGCAACGATAATTTTTAGCATGTTTAGGACAAATTAGTTACAGAAAATAAAATGTATAAAAAAAGGACCAACGACAAACGGAATTTCCGCCGTCGTTGGTCCTTTTTTAGTCTTTAAAATTATTTATTGCTTAATTTTGAAGCAGCTGCTTCGTCGATGATAACTGTAACGTTATCTTTCTTTTGTAAAATGCTTGCTGGAAGATCTGGTGTTACAGGGCCTTCAATCATACCCTTAACAGCATCAGCTTTTTCAGCACCCCAAGCCATCAAAATGATGTTCTGAGATTTCATGATTGAACCAATACCCATTGAATAAGCGTATTTAGGAACGTCTTCTTCATGTTCAAAGTTACGTGAGTTAGCTTCGATTGTTGATTCTGTTAAAGCAACTTTACGTGTTTGAGCATCAACGGGGGAGCCTGGTTCGTTAAAACCAATATGACCGTTACGGCCAAGACCTAATACTTGGATATCAATTGGGTTATCAGCAATAACTTTGTTGTAACGAGCGGCTTCGGCATCAGAATCTTCAGCTAAACCGTTTGGTACGTAGCTTTTAGCGAATGGCTTCTTGTTGAACAAGTTGTCTTGCATGAAATAATGGTAGCTTTGATCATTATCTGGTGCCAAACCAACGTATTCATCCAAGTTAACGGAAGTCATCTTAGTGAAATCTACATCGCTTGCAATTAAGTTCTTGTACATTTCAACAGGAGTGCTACCAGTAGCAAGACCTAATACTTTTGCACCATTTTTAACACCTTCGCGGATCATATCAGCTGCTTTTTTGCCGCCTTCAACATCATTCTTAACAACGATAACGTTCATTATTTAGAACCCCTCTTCATAAGTTTTCGTACCTTTATTGGTATAGTCCAATTATAAATCGTTTTGAAAAATAGTCAAGCATTCCACTCATTTTTTGGATTTTTTATTTAACAACAATCATGCTCTCATATAGAAGTAATTCGATTAACGGTGGAATTTATACTGCTAATTATATTTAATTAGGGCGTTAAAACACGATTCTTTATGCTGTTTCGTGATTATGTTGTTATTTTTGAAGTGCGCCAAAACTGATGTTATTGCAGAGCGGAATCTAGTCTGTTTTTGTGCCACTTTTTAGTTAAAGTAGAAGATGGCACGATCAAGTGTGCCAAAGTTCGTGTTGAAGCGATTTCAGGAAGCGGCTACAATGAATTTCGTAAAGTAGAAGGAAAGGAGCGTTTTAAGTTATGGAAAATACAGCAACATCGACGAAGAAAAAATCGTCACTTAAAACGAAAGTCCAGCGTTTAGGTAGTGCCTTGTCTAACATGGTTATGCCAAATATCGGCGCCTTTATCGCTTGGGGCTTAATTACAGCATTATTTATGGCAACTGGTTGGTTGCCAAACGCACATCTTGCCAAATTGATTACACCAATGGTGACTTATTTACTACCATTATTAATTGCGTTTACTGGTGGCTCATCAATAGCAGGTCATCGTGGCGGGGTTGTTGGTGCAATTGCAACAATGGGTGTTATTGTTGGTGCCAACATTCCAATGTTTATTGGTGCTATGTTAATGGGACCACTTGGCGGCTGGTGTATTAAGAAGTGGGACGATCGAGTTCAGCCTCACATTCGTCAAGGCTTTGAAATGTTAGTTAACAACTTTTCATCTGGTATTATTGGAATGCTTTTAGCTATTATTGGCTGTTATGCCATTGGCCCAGTTGTAACAACAGCAAGTGGCTGGTTAGCAACTGGTGTTGACTACATCATTTCGATTCATTTAATTCCGTTGGCAAATATCTTCATTGAACCAGCGAAGGTTTTGTTCTTAAACAACGCTATTAATCAGGGGATTTTGACACCACTTGGTATTCAGCAAGCGGCTAAAGCAGGAAAGTCAATTCTATTCTTGCTTGAACCTGATCCAGGTCCAGGTCTTGGTGTTTTACTTGCCTTTTCTATTTTTGGTAAAGGGACTGCTAAAGCATCTGCACCAAGTGCCATCATTATCCAATTCTTTGGTGGGATTCATGAAATTTACTTCCCTTACATTTTAATGAAACCAGCATTATTCTTATCTGTTATCGCTGGTGGTGTAACTGGGACGTTTACCTTTAGTATGTTAGGTGCTGGCTTGAAAGCATCACCATCACCTGGTTCAATTATTTCGATTCTCTTAATGACACCTAAAGGTATTGGAAACTTTGTTGCTGTCTTAACCGGTGTTGCTGCAGCAACGATTGTTTCCTTCTTAATTTCAATGGTTATCTTGCGCCGGGATAAGACCAATCCGGATGCTGCTTTAGAAGCTGGTCAAGCACAAGTAGATGCTATGAAAGGTAACACCAAGCCTCAAGCTAGCAATGGCAAAGACGCTAAAGCTATCTTATCTGGTGGTACTGTAAGTAAGATTATTTTTGCTTGTGATGCTGGGATGGGTTCATCCGCAATGGGTGCCTCAATCTTACGTGATAAGGTTAAGAAAGCTGGTTTGGATCTTTCTGTAACCAACACGGCCATTAGTAATTTGAAGGATGAATCTGGTTTATTAGTTGTTACACAAGAAGAATTAGCTGATCGAGCTTTGAAGAAGACGCCAGATGCGGTCCACGTATCAGTTGAAAACTTCTTGAATAGTCCTAAGTACGATGAAATTGTCGCCGGCTTGAAGACCAAAGAAGTTACAGCAGATGACGAGACTTCAACGGAAAATGCAGCGCAAGATTCTACTACTAAGGAAACTGACGCTTCGGCTTATAAAGTTGATTTTAGCAAAGTTACTGAAGTTGATTTCGTTCATCACGACCAGAATGTTGGTTCGGCAACAATGGCCCTTTCAACCTTTAAGACTGCTTTAAAGAAAAACGATAAGAAAATAACTGCACGCAATGTTGCTGTTAACGATTTGGAAGATAAGCCAGAAGTGTTGGTTCTTGCTAGTCGTGAAACTGCTAAACGAATTAAATCGCAATTTGCTGATTTACAAGTTATCGTAATGAGTAATCTGTTAGATCCTGCAGAGTATGATAAAATTATCTCTGAACTTAAATAAGATCGTGAATAAAAACGACACAAAAGGCGGCCAATTTTCTCTTTAGGGGAGAATTTGCCTTTTGCCGTATGTAGCATTAAGCTACGCAAACGCCTTGCCTCGACTTTATTCACATTAAAGAGGTTGGTTTGATGTACTTTTCCAATCGAGAAGCAGAGATAATTTTATTACTATTACGGAACGCACAAGGAATGACCCGTGAAGATTTGATGAAACGACTTCACGTTAGCAAGCGAACTGTTTACCGAGAGCTTTCCAGTCTTGAGACAACACTTGCTCATTTACAGATTCAATTAGTTAAGAAACAAAATTATTATCAAATGGTGGGGGAACCGGCCGCAATGACGCAGCTGCGCCAGCAACTTTCAACTGAAGATAACATTGGTTATTTCGATGTTCGCCGGCGGCAAAGCGCGATCACTTGTCGGTTGTTACTGACAAATGATATCGTAAAAATGAAAACTTTTGCGGATGATTTTGGTGTTAGTTCCGCCACCATTGCCCAAGATTTAACGACAATCGAACCAATTTTTACGGATTATCGATTACAGATTGTTCGCAAAAAGGCGCAAGGAATTCAAGTTACTGGAAAAGAGAGTAATCGTCGGCGTGTTTTAAGTGGCGTGCTCAACAGTGAAATTAACGAATATGAATTCTTTGAGTATTTGGAAAAAAATAATCGAGCTACTCAAAAAAATGAATACAGTTCAATGTACTTCATTAAATTGTTAGATTCTGAGCTGTTAGCCATTAGTTTTCAGGCAATTACGAAGTACCAGAAATCCGATTTTCAGCATCTCTCTGATAGCCAGCTGCAACAGTTAACCATTGTTTTGACGGTTTCGGCAATGCGAATTGCCGAAGAACAAACGTTAGATGAGTTAAAGCACGTTGATAAAAATGAGTTATTTAAGGACCAACATTTGGCCATTAACCTGTTTAATCAGTTTCCGGAATCCATTCGGGATCACGTTAATATGCTGGAGCTTGAATTCTTAGCATTACAGATTCAGGGAATGAGCTTTGCGATTCCGAAGAATATTATGTTGGAAAATTACGATTTGGCTTTATCGTATCAAGTCCGAGAACTAATTGCTGATGTAACGACACGCTTTGCTTGGGATTTTCGACAAGACGATACGCTATTTAAGGACTTAATGGCACATTTGTCGGCCGCCTTGAAACGCTCGCATTCTCAGATACCAGAGCTTAACAATCCGGTTTTGACAAAAATTAAGACCGAGTATTCTAATTTATACAAGGATGTTAGTGCAGCTTTAGTTAAGGTTTTTCCGGAAACACATTTTGTTGATAGCGAAATTGCTTACATTGTGATTCACTTCGCTTCTTCTTACGAAAAACGAGTTAAAAAGGCTGAAGTATCTGCATTGGTTCTTTGTGCCAACGGTATCGGAACGGCCAAGATTTTGGAAACACGATTACGTAAAAATGTACCAGAAATTAAACATTTCAAAGTTTCCCGAGTTTCAGAATTGAATAATTTGGATTTGAGTCAGTATGATTTAGTTTTATCCACTATTTTCTTACCAGGATTTCCAATGAAGTATAAGATGATTAGTCCGTTGCTACTTCAAAGTGAAATCAAGGAAATTAAGGATGATATTGTAACCCAATATGGTACGCCGAAAACGGTGGCCAAAAAGCAGGTCACAACTGATTCAAAGGTACTAGCTAAAAAAACTCAGGATTTTAAAGAGGTTTACCAAGCAATGCGAACTGCTAATGATATTTTAGAACGCGTCACTGTTCAAAAAATTAATAATGCCAATCAAGACTTGCTAGCAACCTTAACGCAAATTACGACCAGTTTGGATGGACTCATGTTGAGTGATCCGCACCGGGTCGCCGAGCTATTAATTAAGCGAATGCGTAAGGCACCAGTTGGTATTCCGGGGACGGCAATGGCTTTAATTCACACTACCGATAGTACAATCAAAAAACCATTCTTTTCAATTTATGATTTGAGTGATGCGCTAGACGTTGAAGGTATGGATAATAAACCGATTGCATTAACGCGTGTTTTACTAATGCTAGGACCAGCAAATATGAATTTTGCTGAAAATAGCTTGATGGGAAAGATTAGTGGTTCTATCATTGAAAGTGATTTAAATTTAGAAATTTATAAAACTGGGACGCAGTCAATCGTTTATCAACTAATCAGTAGTCTATTCTTAGACGAAATTAAAGTGATTAATGACGCGGCAACGCCAGAGTGACGAGTGTAAAAGAGAAAGGGTGAGAAATATGGACGCACTTGATAAAGATATGATCTTGCTGAACCAAGAAGTTAAAACCAAAGAGGATGCCATTAAAATGGCTGGTGGCTTATTAGTTGATCACGGCTACGTTGAGGCACCTTATGTTGATTCAATGCTGGCGCGGAACCGCGATGTTTCCGTTTATATGGGTAACTTTATCGCAATTCCTCACGGCACTGGTGACGGTAAGCAGTATATTAAAAAGACAGGTATTTCGATTGTTCAATTGCCTTGGGGTGTTGATTTTGCGGATGATCCCGCAGATGAAAAACTCGTGACCGTAGTCTTTGGTATTGCAGGCTTAAATGGTGAACACCTACAGTTATTATCGCAAATCGCACTTTTCTGTAGCGACATTAATAATGTCGAAAAGTTGGCTGACGCGCAGTCACCAGATGAAATTATCAATTTATTGAAAGAGGTTGAGTAACGTGCAAGCAGTACATTTTGGAGCAGGAAATATTGGTCGTGGCTTTATTGGTGAAACTTTAGCAGCAAATGGTTTTAGTATTGATTTCGTTGACGTTAACAGCACCATCATTGATGCCTTAAACGCACGGCACGAATACGATATTGAATTAGCCGCTGAAGGCCATAAAAAGATTCACGTTGCAAACGTTGATGGTTTAAATAACAAGGATCATCCTGAGGCTGTTGTCGCAGCAATTGAAAAAACTGATTTAGTGACAACTGCCATTGGGCCTAAGATTTTACCATTTATTGCACCATTGATTGCTGATGGGATTAAGGCACGTTTAGCTGCAAAATCTGAAACTAAGTTAGATGCAATTGCCTGTGAAAATATGATTGGTGGCAGTCAGTTCTTAAAGACTGAAGTTTATAAGCATTTAAATGCCGACGAACAAAAGTACGCCGATGCCTACGTTGGTTTTCCAAACGCTGCCGTTGACCGGATTGTACCGATTCAACATCATGAAGATCCTTTGGCCGTTTCCGTTGAACCATTCAAGGAATGGGTCGTTGATGAATCCCAGATGAAGAATCCTGAATTGAAGCTTGATACCGTTGTTTACGTTCCCGATTTGGAACCATACATCGAACGGAAGTTATTCTCAGTTAATACAGGCCACGCTACTGTTGCTTATACTGGTAAATATAAAGGTTATACAACAATTGGTGACGCCATTAAAGATCCTGAAATTTGGAAACAATTGCAGGGTGCTTTGAGCGAAACTCGTGATTTGTTGAGCCATGAATTTGACTTTACGGTTGCCGAATTAAAAGAATATCAAGATAAAGTTGCTAGTCGTTTCCAAAACCCATATATCTCTGACGATATCTCACGGGTTGCACGAACACCAATCCGTAAGTTAGGCTACGACGAACGCTTTGTACGACCAATGCGTGAATTGAAGGCCAAGGGATTAGATTACAGCACCTTGTTGGATACTGTTGGCATGATCTTTACTTACGATGAACCTAAAGATGATGAATCAGTTAAGTTACAACAAATGTTGAAGGACGAAGATCTAACCAGCGTTATTAAAGAAGTAACTGGTTTGAAGGATGCTGATTTGATTAGCGCAATTGCAAAATCATACCAAGGCAAATTGGCCGCTAAATAATTAAGGACTGGAAGTGGAACAAAAGTCGGTTTTGGGTTTATTGCGTAACTAAGCACAGGAACCTGGGCGCTTTTCCAAACACTCCCGTTAGGCACGTGAATCCAGGTTTTTGGCGCACGTTCTAGAATAATGATCGGAAATAGTAAGAAGCTCAGACTTTTCTGGGCTTCTTTTTTTGTACTTTCGGCGTAAAAGTGCCACTCTTAATTATTTCTCAAGCTTTCTTTGTTAGAATTACTAAAGTGTGGTATGTTCGTTGAAGACTAGTAACGGTTCAAGCTTGCTTGGTGGCCGTTATGGGATGATCCACATAAATAAAGGCAATGGTTTGAAGTTGCCGATACTACCAGTTGCGATCATGGCAAGCTGGTTCATAAGGAATTTTAATGAGCAGACTAAGAAATTTTTTAAGAGTATTCTGTGCTCGGCCGCAATAAAATTTACTTAAACGTGTTTAAAAATTAGCTGATGTGAAACAAGGAGGAATTATCTATGAAAATTTTAGTTGTTGATGACGATAAGGATATCGTTGAATTATTAAGTATTTACATTAAAAATGAAGGTTATGAGGCACTTAAGGCTTACGATGGTAAGGAGGCTTTAACAAAACTGGCCACTAATCCAGACGTTGCTTTGATGATTTTAGATATCATGATGCCAAATATGGATGGAATGGAAGTTGTCCGTGAAGTCCGAAAAGATTCACAGATTCCGATCCTTATGTTATCGGCCAAGACAACTGATATGGATAAAATTCAGGGCCTAATTAGTGGGGCTGATGACTACGTTTCTAAGCCCTTCAATCCACTAGAGGTCATGGCGCGGGTTAAATCCTTGTTACGCCGCAGTCAACAACAAGTAACCGATGATACACCCGATGTACTTGAAGTTGGACCTTTAGAGATTAAAAAAGATTCCCATGAAGTAAAAACGATTTCTGGAAAGCAAATTCAATTAACGGCACTAGAATTTGGCATTTTATACTTATTGGCCGGTCACCCCAACCGAGTTTTTTCAGCGGATGAAATTTTTGAACGTGTTTGGCAACAAGAAAGTATTGTTTCGGCCAAAACGGTGATGGTTCACGTCAGTCATTTACGCGATAAAATTGAGGAAGCAACGGATGGCGAGAAGGTCATTCAAACTGTTTGGGGCGTGGGCTATAAAGTTGAAGCACATTAAGGAGGTCACCGGTAAACTGTGAAATTAACCGGACGAGAAAAAAGCGCGCTATTCATAGAGGGCGTTACAACCGTTATTTTATTACTATTATTGAATTTGTCCGTAATCGTTCTGGCTAATCAGGCTATTCACACTAATCGAGCGTTGAACGATGGTATTTTTCAAATCAAGAACGCCGTTTCAATTGGGCCCAATAATTTCCACTTAATGAGCTGGCAAAATATTTTTACGATTTTTATGCTAGTTTTTGATGCCTTGGTTGTTTATTGGCGTTTAATTCGGCGCTACCATCAGATGCAACTTAGTCACGTTATTAGTGAATTACACCATATTGCGGACGGACATTTTGAGCATAGAATTCCGTTTACGTTGCGCGGTGATTTGCAGCGCGTTATTTTAAGTATTAACGCGTTGGTTGACTCGACGGTTAAGGCAATGGATGATGAGCGGCGAATTGAGGACTCAAAGGATGAGCTAATCACCAACGTTAGCCACGATATTCGAACGCCGCTAACGTCTATAATTGGATATTTGGGTCTGATTGAGGATCACCAGTATCAAAATGAGGCTCAAATTCTGAAATATACCCACATAGCTTTTGGAAAGGCCAAACAGATGCAAGTATTAGTTGAGGATTTGTTTGAATACACTAAGGTTCGGCAAACTTCGACACCAGTTACCATTAGTCAAATTGATATGGGCCAGATGTTAGAGCAATTGGCCGCCAGTTTCGAGCTAGAGGCCGAAAAAAAGCAATTATTAATCAACGTGAAGTATCGACCAGATCCATTAATGATGGACGCTGATCCAGAAAAATTAAGCCGGGTGTTCAATAATCTGATCAGCAATGCATTAAAGTACGGTAAAGATGCCAAACATATTTTTTTGGAAGCTAAACAAGAAGGTACTCAGGTTATGATTAAAGTGTCAAATGATGGCTCACCGATTCCTAAAGAAGCGTTGAGTCAGTTATTTGATCGCTTCTACCGGGTGGAAGAATCACGCTCTAAAGAAACTGGAGGTACTGGTCTAGGCTTGGCCATTGCTCAGAGTATTGTTAGTTTACATGGTGGCTATATCTACGCAACTTCGGACAGGCATTTAACTAGTTTTGTCATGTACTTACCCGTTAAGCACGGGGTTAAATTAGAAATACCGAAGCAATACCAGAACTAGTGGAAAAGGGAGTAGGATAGTGAAAAAAATTGTTAGCCGAATAATTGTTATTCTAACTTTAAGTTTGTTAGGGGTAGCTACGGTCAGTCAACCAAGTGCAGCGGCAACTCAGGGGCAACTGTTAGATGCCAAGGCTGGGATTGCAGTTGACGCTAGTAGTGGGCAAATTTTATACCAGCAAAACGCTAAACAAGTTTTGCCAATTGGTTCAATGACAAAGATGGTTCTTATCTACCTAACTTTGCAGGCCATTAAAGAGGGCAAATTAACTTGGAATACTGAAGTACCAGTGGATCAATTGGCCTACCGTCTAACCCAAGATAAGGATCTAACCAATGTGCCACTGGAAGAAAATGGTCACTACACGGTTGGTTCTTTATACCAGGCAGCCCTAGTTGCGTCGGCCAATTCGGCAGCAGTTCTGTTGGGCAATGCGGTAGCAGGGTCACAGACAGGTGCAGTTAATCAAATGCGTACTTTACTTAAGCGTTGGGGGATTGAAGATGCCAAGATCGTAAATACTAGCGGTCTAAATAATAGTTACTTAGGTGATGATCGCTACCCTAATTCGGCTAGTACGGCTGAAAATGAAATGTCGGCGGCAGATGTTGCTATTGTTGCCCAGCATTTAATGGCCGACTACCCAGAAGTTCTGGAAACAACTAAACAGCGCTCACTGCCATTTCAGGTAAAATCAGGAACGACAACGACTATGAAAACCTGGAACGCAATGTTACCTGGTGAATCGGCCGCGGTCAGTGATTTACCGGTGGATGGCTTGAAGACAGGCACAACGGATTTGGCCGGTGAATGCTTTGCTGGTACCGTTAGCAAAAACGGCAATCGAATTATTACCGTGGTAATGCACGCTAATCAGGCCGAAAAGGATAAAAATGCTCGGTTTACCGAAACGGCAAAATTAATGCACGAGGTTTTCAATACGCAGACTAAACAGACTTGGTTACCTAAAGGGGCACAGGTGAACCAGCTTAAAACCTTGGCGGTACCGAATGGGAAGAATACAGCGGTTAAAATTGGCACTAAGCAGGCACTGACTTTTTGGGCGCCAACTGCTGCAACTAGTAATCAAATAAAACTTAGTTATCAGTTAACGAAGGCGGCCGCAAAGAAACAACTAACAGTACCCGTTAAGGCACAGCAAAAAGTAGGAACGGCCACGGTTCAGTCCAACAATTATCTTCCGGGCTATTCAGTACCAAAAGTGACCTTAGTGACACAAACCTCTGTAGCTAAGGCAACGTTTGGCCAACAAGTTAGTCGGTTCTTCCAAAACATATTTTAAGCGATAGCGTGACGGAAATTATTTTTCCTAGTGGCTGAATAGCTACTTACCGATTAGCGTTTAAATTTAGATGATGAACAAGTACGGTGGTGGAGATTTGCTCATAACTGGGCACTTTCAACACCGTTCTTTTTTTTCGGAAACAAAAGTGAGAATCTCATTTAAACGGGGCTTTTATGCTATAATAAATCACGTATTAAAAACGGTTTTACGTAATTTTTGAATGCCGATGCTACTTTTTCAAACAGGTTTTAATTGGGCATCTGAAGGAGGATCATCATGCAGTTGCAACTAAATGAAGTTATTGAATTACTAAATGAACATCAACTATTAAAAAAGGTCACTGATGCACCAAACGTCATTTTTAAGGGGATTGCTTACGATTCACGTAAGGTGACGGAGGCCTCACTCTTCTTTTGTAAGGGCGCTTTTAAACCAGATTATTTATCAACGGCAAAGAAAAATGGTGCAACGGCTTATATGGCCGAGGCCGAACTAGAAGAGGGCGTGGGTCTAGTTGCGATTATTGTCACTAATATTCAAAAGGCAATGGCGTTAATTAGTGCGGCGTTTTATGACTTTCCGCAAAATCAACTCTTCATCATTGCCTATACTGGGACTAAGGGTAAGACAACGTCGAGCTATTTCACCCGTAATATTTTAAAGGAAACAACATCGGATAAAACAGCCTTATTTTCAACGATTGATCGAATTATTGGGCCTAAACCAGAGCAGGAATTTAAATCTAATTTAACGACGCCAGAATCACTGGATCTTTTTCACGACATGCGCGAGGCGGTGGATTCAGGGATGACGCACTTGGTGATGGAAGTTTCTTCCCAGGCTTACAAAAAAGAACGTGTTTACGGACTTCATTTTGACGTTGGTGTTTTTTTGAATATTACACCAGATCATATTGGACCGACGGAGCACCCTAACTTCGCGGATTATTTACACTGCAAGTTACAGTTGTTAGTTAATTCGAAAATCTGCGTCATTAATGCTGAAACGGACCACTTATTGGATGTTTATCAGGCCGCCAAAACAACTAGCCAGCCAGAAGATATTTATTTATTTGCCCATCAAGATTTTCAGCCTAAAATGGCAGTTCCACCGGTTGATTACCGATTCAAAAGTGATGAGGCCGATTTAATTGAAAGTCAGTTTGAATTTTATCCGGTAACGCCTAAGGCTAAGAAGATCGGTAATGGCGCAACTTACGAATTAAATTTGCCTGGTAACTTTAATGAAAGTAACGCCGTAGCCGCTGCGGTCACCGCTAGTTTAGCGGGGGCAAGTCAAGCAGAAATCGCGCAAGGATTAAGAACTGTCCACGTTCCAGGACGAATGGAATCATTGCAAACGGAACATAATGGCACCATCTACGCGGATTATGCGCATAATTATGCCAGTATGAAAGCATTACTAAGTTTTCTAGAAAGTCAGCAAAAGACGGATAAAGTGATTGTTGTCGTTGGTAGTCCAGGAAATAAGGGAGTTTCCCGCCGGGCAGGCTTTGCTAAGGTTCTGAGTGAGTACGCAGATGTCGCTTTCTTAACAACAGATGATCCTAGTTTTGAAGATCCTTTAAAAATTGCTAAACAAATTGATGAAAACATTGACCATAAGAAAGTCAACGTTACAATTGAAATAGATCGGCCCAAGGCTATCCGCAAGGCCATTGAATTGAGTACGGAAAATGATATTGTCGTGCTCGCCGGAAAGGGTGACGACGCCTACCAAAAGGTTCGTGGTGTCGATACGCCTTACCCAACTGACATGGTCGTTGCTAAAGAAATTGTGAGAGGATTAAAAGATTAATGATGGAAAGTGAAACTGATTTTATCCCAGTACTTTTAGGGAGCGATATTAATGTTTATGGAATGGCACGGGCTTTTTATGAGCGCTACGGTAAAAAAGTGCAGGCCTTTGCCAGTGTCCAATTTGCTCCAACTAAATACAGTAAAGTAGTTGACGTCGAAACCTTCCCGGGATTTAATGAGGATCCTGGTTTTATTGCCAGCATGGAGAAGATCGCCAAGCGTTATCAAAATGTTCATAAAAAAGTGATTTTAATTGCTTGTGGTGATGGCTACGTTGAACTTGTTTCTAAGCATAAAGAGTTTCTACAAAAAACGTTTGTTGTTCCTTACGTTGATTATGATCTTGTCGAGAAATTAATCAGTAAAGAAGCCTTTTACGAAATGGCTGATCAGTATGATTTACCCCATCCGTTAACCCAAATTATTACGTGGGATGACTATAAGGCTGGCGTTGCAAAAATTGATGTTCCATATCAATTTCCAGTTGCGTTGAAACCCTCAAATGCTGTTGAATGGTTAGACATTCATTTTGAAGGACGTAAAAAGGCGTTTCGAATTAAAACTCGGGCAGAATTTGACGATATTGTCAGCAAAATCTACGATAACGGCTATACTTCCGACGTTATCTTACAAGATTTTATTCCTGGTGATGATTCCAACATGCGCACGTTAAACTGCTATGTTGATCAGTATCACCACGTGAAGTTAATGTGTTTGGGACATCCATTATTGGAGGATCCAACGCCAGCTGATATTGGTAACTACGTCGCAATTTTACCTGAATATAATCAAGCACTGTACGATACGATTCAGAAGTTTTTGGAGGCAATCAACTTTACCGGTTATTGCAACTTCGATATGAAGTATGATTCCCGGGATAAGAGCTTTAAATTATTTGAAATTAATTTGCGCCAAGGTCGTAGCAGCTTCTTTGTTACTTTAAATGGGTATAATTTGGCACAAATGCCAGTTGAAGATTACGTCACAGGTGAAATGAAAGATAAACCAACTGTCTATGGTAACAAAGATGAGTCTAAACAAATGTTGTGGCTAGGTGTTCCCGCTAAAGTTTTCAAAAAATACGCACGGGACAATGCCGATAAGCAGCGAGCCCTAAAATTATTAGCGGCCAAACGTTACGGCACAACTGTTTTTTACAAGGGTGACCGCAACTTAAAGCGGTATATTTTGCAGCGTTATTCTTTCTATTTGTACAATGGACGTTTTGCCCAATACTTCAAGGAAAATAAGGAATAGGCTGACTTTGAAAATTGGTTATGGTAGTATTTTTCTAACCAATTTGGGTTAGAGGTGCTTGAAAAAGTATCTTTCCGTGCTTAATTTCATTTAGTGAACAACGCTCGTGACTGGAACGCTTTTATAAGTATTCGCATGTAGTTCATCGTTTTAACCTTATGCTCGCATTTTTAGGAGGTTGGTAGGATGCAACAATTTTTCTCGATTTTAGGTGGAATGGGCACAATGGCGACGGATAGTTTTATTCGAATTTTAAATCAACGAACGCCGGCCAAAAATGATCAAGATTATTTAAACTATATTTTGGTCAATCACGCGACTGTACCGGACCGGACAACTTATCTATTAGATCATAGCAAAACGAATTTTTTGCCGACTTTACTAGAAGATGTGGAACAACAAAATTCATTAAAGCCTGATTTCATGGTAATGGTCTGTAATACGGCCCACTATTTTTACGATGAGCTAAATGCAGCTAGTGACGTGCCATTTTTAAATATGCCTGAAGAAACGGTTAAGGAAATCAAGCATAAATTTCCGACGGCCAAACGAATTGGTTTGGCGGCGACTCAAGGAACTGTCGCGAGTGGCGTTTACCAACCAATAATTAAAAAGGCTGGCTACACGGAAGTTGATCCAACACCTGCAATTCAGCAGAAAATCAACGACTTGATTTATACCTCCATTAAAGAGGAACAAGGCCACGTTGACGCCACACTTTACCACACAATTTTGGCTGATATGGTTCAGGATATGAAGGTTGACGCCATTATTTTAGGTTGCACTGAGTTATCATTGGCCGAAGAAAAGGCGCCGGATCATAATTACCCAGTTGTTGACTCTCAGTCGACAATTGCGGATCGGACACTGGAGTTGGCTCTAAAATTACGGCAAGAACGACAGGCAAAATAAATTAACCGAATAAATAAGCTTCAAGCCCTTCAGCTATTTTTCTGAAGGCTTGGAGCTTATTTTGTCTCTTTTTTCAAACACGCTCTAATTATTTAACGTCTAATTCAACATCTTCAAAATATTTGCTGAAGTGTGCAACGTAATGGCCCGTTTGTAAATGTGGTGGGAGAAGGAAAGTGCCACTGGAAACTTTAGTACCTTTAGGGTAGTCAACACCTTGTTCGGCTAATTTTTTAACTAGCCATTGTAATGAGTTGAGCGGATTTCCGAGAACCTCAGAGGATTTACCAGTGCCGAGTTGTTTTCCGTCAAGGGATAAGGTGCAATCAACACCGGCCAAGTCGTTAACGGCAACCTTGGCAGTCGTTGGTTTTGTGTAAACTACCCGGCCACCAACGGCACCATCGGCAACAACTAAGTATTTCGAAAGGCTAGGGAACCAATCTTTGAACCGTGAGTCAGGCAGCTCAACGCCGGCCGAGACCTCAACTTTGCTGAGCAGTTCGGCCAATGAATCCGTTGCTAAAAGTGCTTCTTTTGCGGTGAAGACCATTTCAACTTCAAGTAGGGGATCCATTAAATCACTGAGTTTAACTGTCGCGTAATTTTTGAGCCAGGCACTGGTTGTTTCAGCGCCATAAAATGGTGAATCAGAGTCAAACATTTTTTGGGTTTCTTCGGAGGTTAGGCTGACTTTATAGCCGCCAACAGCTTCATTTTTAAGTTCGGTAAAAGCACGTTGAACACGATAGGCAGTATCAAAATTAGCAACTTTTTCCTCGTAGTCAGTTGCAGTTAATGGCCGTTTGGTCACCAAGGCTTGGTACAGATCATTAGCAACTTCTTCTTCAGTGGCGTTCTTTGTAGCAAGTACATTCTTTTCTGACATAAAAATCAGCTCCTCAAATAGTTTTTAGAAATAGGTGAGACTGTTCAACAATAAAGTGAGTGTGTTTAAAAGCGGGTAATATTAAGTATACGTATAGTGCATTTCAATAAAAAAATCCCGCAAAGTAGAAAATCTACTTTACGGGACGATTAATCGCGTTACCACCCAAATTTTTATGTTACTCACATAACATAACTCATCACGTACGGAATAATAATCAGAATTATTCGATACGCTAGCAAAATAATGGTTGCTACCAATGACGGTTACTTTAAGCTTCGCGTCATAACTCCAAGGTGATTTTCAAAAATTGTCGTGATGTTTCCTTGCACCTAACGAAACTCGCTGACTCAACGACAATCAATTACTTTTCCTCATCAATGTCTATTTATATCTCATCTATTTCTAATATGGTGTTACTATAAGGCTGATTTTGATGGATGTCAATAGCTATTTTAGATTAAAAATGAGAAAATTAAAATATGATGATATTTTAATGCAAACAAAAAGAAGCTGGGACAAAAGTCCTGGCCTCTCATTGTTTCTGAACATTACCCTAGAACGTGCGCCAAAAGTCTGGGTTCACGTGCCTAACTACGGCTAATCAAATAACCGTACTATGGTTATTCGATTAGCCTACGTTACACAGTAAATCCAAAAAGGACTTTTGTCCCACTCCCTTAAAGTAATTAATCGTTAGTTGCAGACTCTTTAGCCAATTCTTTAGCGTAAATGTAATCGCGGGTCATTGGCATAAATTTACCGGAGGCACCCTTAGAGATTAAGAATTGAATAACGTCAATGTTGCCAGACTCAAATGAAGCAGCGGCGGCCTGTAAGTAGAGGTCCCACATGCGAGTAAACCGTTCACCTTCAAGCTTGGTAACTTCATCCAAATGGTCATTAAAATTCTTATCCCAAATTTCAAGCGTGTGCTGGTAGTGACGTCGTAAAGGCTCAACGTCATCAATTTGTAACTTAGCGTCGATAATGTGCTGCATATTTTCAGTTAAACCAGGGACATAACCACCTGGGAAAATGTACTTAGTTAACCAAGCATTGGTTGCGCCACCTTGTTGCCGCGTAATGCCGTGAATCAAAGCCACGCCATCGTCCTTCATGTATTTGCTAACCGTCTTGAAGTATAATTCAAGATTTTCTTTGCCAACGTGTTCAAACATACCAACTGAAGTAACGTAATCAAATGGTTCGTGTTTTAATTCGCGGTAGTCGGTCAGCTGAATATCGGCGACATCCTGTAGTCCTTGATCGTTAATTTGTTGTTGAACGTAATTGTATTGTTCTTGGCTCAAAGTAATCCCAGTAACGTGGAGACCATATTCTTTTGCAGCTGTTAGCATCAAGGTTCCCCAACCACAGCCAATATCAAGCAAGGTTCGCCCAGATTGTGGGTCCAACTTATTTAAAATATGACGGACTTTGTTCATTTGTGCCTGTTCCAATGTATCCTTTGGTGATTGGAAGTAAGCGCACGAATAAGTCATTGTTGAGTCTAACCATAACTGGTAAAAATCATTACCAACGTCATAGTGACTTTGAACGTCCTCTTTGCTGTGTTTTTCAGTGTGGGACTGTTTTGGTAAGAAACGAATGTATTTTGAATTACGCATAAAGCTGCCAGCACTTTCGTATGCCGCCGTTAACAGCTTTTGAATACTGTAAGGTCCGCCATCAATTTCAATCTTACCGTCCATGTAACCTTCGCCAAGTGCCAATGAAGCATTGTTTAGAATTTCCTTCATTGGAATTACTTCGTGAAATGTGATGGTGACTTCTGGCTCGCCTTCACCGTAAACAACGCTCTTGCCGTCCCAATAATTTACTTTAACCGGAATATTAAATGAGTGACTGAAGAGTGTTTTATAAAAAGTCTTTTCAAGCATGTGCCAAAATCCTTCCTCTCGCAATGTAAGTATAAAAGACAGTATACGCCACTTTCTGAAAAGTAGTAAGTGTAAGCAATTAATGAAGTGTTTTTTAATTTCAAATTATACTGTTGCAGGAAAAGTAACCGTAAACATGGTATACTTTGACGAGAAAGTATTCAAGAACAACACGACTTTTTAGTGTAACTGATTAAAAAATATCGTAATTAAATTAATTAACGGGTATGAGAGGGTGTTTTCCCGTGAAAAGATTGGTCTCCGTGTTATTGATTTTAGGTAGCAGCTTATTACTGGCAAGCTGTAGTAGTCAAGCAAATAGTGATTATCAAGATGCAATGACACAAGCAAAATCGGCGGTTGATAAAGAAAACTATTCAACAGCACAAGCACAATATAATAAAGCGCTGACCGCAAAAAAATCGGATCAAACGGCACAAGCCTCGTTAAAACAGGTTAAGTTAATGCGCACCGCCGATATGGATATTCAGCAGGCCAAAAAGACAAACGCTAAAGAAAAATTACAGCAGGTTGCGGCAACTGAACATGGCAATTCAACGTTAGTTAAGCAAGCAAAGATGTTGCAAACTAAGCTACCAACAGTTATTAAGCAACAGAAGAACTACCAGCACGAATTAGCGCAGGCACGCTCATTAAGTGATAACGGTAATTTTGTTGGCTCGAACGCGGCGATTCGAAAATTACTTGCTAAAAAATCGATTAACCAAACTTACTACACAACTGTTCGCTCCACGGCCCGAGGCATCCGTTCTTCAAATAATGCGTCGATTAGCAGTCAGAAACGGACAGCCACACAAAATAGTCAACAACCAACAATTGCTAAACCATAATGAAACTAGAAAGTGGGGATCATGATGACTGATACAAAGGTAAAAGCTAAAGATCAAAAATTGCAACAACGCTACCGTAAAATACGACGTCGCCAAATTTTGGTGCCGGTGGCCATTGCAGAACTAATTGTGCAAGGCTTAGCCATTCGCAGTATTTTACATCGTTCAAGTTTTAAGCGCGGTAATAAATTTGTTTGGTTGCCAGTGACTTTAATACAACCAATTGGCCCCTGGTTGTATTTCCGCTATGGTCGCGGCAAGAAATAAGAGAGTGTTTGGAAAAGCGGTTAGATTCTACTTCACAATTGAGGATTATTAGCCTAAATCGCTAATAATCTTGATGCTACGAACGATGGCCATAAGTTCATGCCGCAAGAACTAGCACGGCAAAAACCGCCAAGGAGCACAGTTACAAAGTCCGTAACTGTGTTTCCTCGACTAAGTTCGTCTCGGTCACCGCAAGAATCTGCTTTTCCAAACACGTTTACACTAAATTAGTCAGGTAAACACTAATAAGGTATTTTTCAAACACGATCTTAACTTGGGAATATCATTGAGGTTGGGACAAAGATCCTACCCCCTAGTTATTTCCAAGCATTACTCTAGAACGTGCGCCAAAAGTCTGAATTAGCCTACGTTACGCAGTAAACCCAAAACCGACTTTTGTCCCACTCCGATACCATTGCTTGCTCTACTTGCCACGCTAGCTTTATTTGACAACTGTCCCGCTAAAGCCGTATGCTTTTTAATAAGTAACGGTTTTTTGTTTATGGACCTAATCTGGAGGTATTTCGTAATGCAAATGACAGAATTAATTGCTAAAAAACGACACGGAGAACCGCTTTCGGCAGATGAGATCTCCTTTTTAATCAAGGGGCTCGGCGATGCTAGTGTGACTGATGCACAAATGGGTGCTTTTCTTGAGACGTTAGCTTTCAAAGATAGTACTGATTTAACCGAATTAACGGACTTTACAATGGGATTAGCGTATTCCGGCGGCGTCTATGATTTATCCGCTATTCAGGGGATTAAAGTGGACAAACACGCTACTGGGGGGCTTGGGGATAAAACATCCCTGATCCTACTGTCATTAGTTGCTAGTTTGGGCATTCCCGTTGCTAAATTAAGTCAGCGCTCGTTTAATCATTCAGGCGGTACGTTGGACAAATTAGAATCAATTCCTGGTTTTCGCGTTAATTTAACGCCGGATGAATTTGTCCAGGCCGTCAAAGAGATTGGTTTGGCAATCGCTGCCCCAGTCGACGAGTTGGCACCAGCAGAGCAAAAGTTACGGCAGTTACGGCACGAAACTGATACGATGGCAATTCCGTCCTTGGTGGCTTGTTCAACGCTAAGTCAGAATATCGCAACGGGCGCAGATGCCGTTATTTTAGATATTAAAACTGGTAGCGGGCATGATCTGTTGAATGAGGAGCAGGCCGAACAATTAGCGCACCTTATGGTTAACGTCGGTAATGAGGTTGGCCGGCGAACGTTAGCCGTCGTTTCCGATATGAACCAGCCTTTGGGCGATGCCATTGGTAACGGCGTAGAAGTTGCAGAAGCCATTGCGACATTGAAAAATGGTGGGCCAACCGATTTACGTAAATTAGTTCTGGAATTAGGAACGCACATGGCCCAGCTAGGTGGTTACGGGGCTAACGCTGAAGATACACGGGCCGCCCTAATTGGCAACTTGGTGACTGGTAAAGCGCTGGCTAAATTCCGGGATTTAATCGTCAGTCAGGGTGGCGACCCAGACGTTATCGATCATCCAGAAAAATTAACCGCGTCTGCTTACACAAATGACGTTCGGGCCAGTAGTTCAGGGTATGTAAGTACCATTGATGTTGATCAAATTGGTCATGCTATTCAAACCTTAAATGCCGGGCGGAAGAATACGGAGCAAAAATTAGATTTGGCAGCTGGAATTGTTTTACGGAAAAAGATTGGGGACTCCGTAGAGGCTGGTGAGGCGTTGGCAACAGTTTATAGTAGCGATGCTGATTCAGTTGCTGCTCAAGAAGAAGTTCGTGGCGCCATTGAGCTTGGTGAAATTCGTAAAGATACTAAGTTAATTCACCAAGTAGTTGCGGAATAGTAAATAATTAAAAAATGGCCTAAAGAATAAATGCAATGAGGCTAGGACAAAAGTCCTAGCCTCATTTTTTTCTGAACATTACTCTAGAACGTGTGCCAAAAGGCGATTTTTGTCCCACTCTTGGCACAATTCTTTAAGCATTTTATTGTGGTAAAACCGAGGCCGCGTTTTTCGTGATGTGAACAATATCTTCAGCGTAGGCGCGACCAGAGGGATAATCCTTAAATAAAGTTTCTAATAATGAGGCCAGATTGCCGCCAGCGACAATGCTGATGTGACTGTTAGTTTGAGTTAGCACTGCGGCAACGGAAAATGGCGTGCCACCGAGTAAATCAGTTAAGAACACTATGTCCTTACCGCCAGCAGTGTTAACTTCCTGGATAAAACGTTCACGCAAATCATCCTCTGAATCATCAGAACTAAAATCTATGAAAGTCATGTGGCGCGGATTTCCAACAATCATTTCAATTGCGTCGCGCATACCGCTAGCATAGTGGCCGTGGCCAGTGACGATAACTTTTATTTTGGTCATTGGACCCACCTCTTAAATTAAGTTAATTTTATTTTAGCGCGAACCGTTAAAATAACCTACAAAAAGGCAAGGGGTGTCTAAAAAATTTAACCGGTAATTCGATCAGCGTCGCTAGTAGGGTAATGTCAGAATCTAAGCGCTTTTCCAGATACTCTCTAGGCGTCATTTCGAACACTCCTTAGTCGTGAGCAATCGTTACTTTGAAATTTTTAATTAAGAAGTCGTAAATTGTTTTTGGATCATCACTCTTGAAGAATGACAACAAATTTTGCCGATCCAATGAAGTGAAGAAGTTCATCAAATCAGCTAGAAGATTGGCCTGGCCTTCATGATCATCGTTTAAAATAATGAAAAGAAACGAAACGGGAAGCGCCGCCTTTGCGTTTGTCATATTTCCAAAGGCAATTGGTGTTGTTAACCTCACGGGCACAATCTTTTCGGTAGTAACAAATTCACCATGTTTAGTGTGGGGAATTGCAATTGCCGGGTAGTCTTGAACGATAACGGATAGGTCAACGCCAGTTGGGGCTTTCTGCTCACGTTCAGTAATGTTGGCCAGAAAACCTGGCTTTACGTAGCCTAAGGTGGCTAATTTTTGGGATACTTCTTGAAAAACAGCCTGTTGACTGGTTTGCTGGGAAATAAAAACGGCGTTTGGGTCAAACAGTGTTGCAGCGGATAATTTTGCCATGATATGATAGGCTCCTTTTGTTTTCTGAAAATTTTCTACGCTTATTCTAACATGAATTAGAGTGGGTCTCAAAAGCATTTGAATTTTACGCATAGTAACAATTATTAGCGGCGGCGCTGATTGAGCTGTTGAGCGTCTACAAATAGTGTTCAAGTACTACGCTACAATTGTGGCTTATTATTGGTAGACTAGATTGCGATCCAAGTCGCCGTATAAAGCACTAATAATTTTGCTGTCACGGCCAATTGAGAAAAATTTCTTACATTTCTCTGGTTTCGCCGTATTTTCTCAATTAAGTTAGGTACAATGATTACTGTAATGGAATAAAAGAGAATGGATGTGGTTGTTTGTCTGTTTGGAATAGATTTCTCAAGAATACCGAATTGCGGCGGGTAACGGTATTGGCACTAATCATTTTTGTGCTGTACTTGGCGCGGGGGATGCTCAGTGTCATCCTGCTAACCTTTATTTTTACGTTTCTCGTTTTGCAACTGGTTAAATTTGTGCGGCGGTTTGTTAAGGTGCCCTCGGCCGTCATTGTGGTGGTCATTTATTTACTGGTCATTTACTTGCTGTATTTAGCAGTCACTAATTATTTGCCGGTGATCGCGAATCAAACAATTAAGATGGTCAATTCAGTTTATAAATTTTATCAAAATCCAGATCATGATACTAATCAGGTTTTACGGTGGGTAAATACTTACATTAAACGTTCAGATCTTGTTAACCAATTTAAAGGTGGCGTGACCGTTGCCCTAAGTTATATAACGAGTGTTGGTTCGATGGGCGCAACCTTCCTGTTATCGTTAGTTTTGAGTTTCTTCTTTACCGTTGATCGTGATCGAATGTATAGTTTCTCCCGGTTGTTTTTAAGGAGCCATTACGCCTGGTTCTTTAATGATATTTACTTTTTTGCTAAGAAATTTGTGAATACATTTGGTGTTGTCATTGAGGCGCAAGTCTTTATTGCTCTCATTAATACGATTATTACCACAATTATTTTGGCGATAATGAAAATGCCGCAGCTACCAAGTTTAGCAATCATGGTCTTCTTGTTGAGCATGGTGCCAGTTGCCGGCGTCATTATCTCGTGTGTTCCGTTATCGCTCATTGGCTATTCAGTGGGGGGCATTCGCGATGTTGCCTACATTTTAATCATGATCCTTGTCGTGCACATGTTGGAAACGTACGTTTTAAATCCGCAATTTATGTCGAGTCGGACCAAATTACCGGTATTTTATACGTTTGTTGTCCTAATGATTGGCGAATGGGTATTTGGAACGTGGGGTTTGATTGTTGGTATTCCGATTTTTACGTTCTTACTTGATATTTTAGGTGTGAAATCAATTAGTGAAAATACGCAAACAATTGCGGAAGAGAATCCACCTGAAAAGGGGAAACACGTTTGACATTAATTTGATTTCGCCGTATAGTGATCTTAAATTAAAAACAGATGAGAGGCGCTGAAGAGAAGAGTAGTAGCGATTAACCAGACAGAAAACTTTTGGTAATGTGAAAAAGTGGCGATTCGTTGCGAAGATGAGCTCCGAGCTGTTACTTGGTCGCAAGGCTGAATAACCGGGTTGCACACGATATTGTGCTGGGCATGGGAGTGATTGAAAGGCCTAAGCACTTTTTCAATCAACCCCATGTCCGCAAGGCTGTAACTGTGAAGTTAGAGCAAATTTAGGTGGCACCACGAAATCAAAAAGCTTTCGTCCTGAAGATCATAATTGATCAGGATGAAAGCTTTTTTAGTGGCTTAAAAATTGAAAGGAATGAGATAAATGGCAGATACAGAAGCATTTATAAAAAAATATGCAGTTGATCGTAGTGGAACAAATTCATTAAAGTGGGATGCTCTAAATGAGCGCTATGGTGATCCTGATTTGCTTGCAATGTGGGTAGCCGACATGGAGTTCAAGGTTCCTGAACAGGTGACAGCGGCGCTTACGAAACGAGTTGCCCACGGCGTTTATGGTTATTCATTTACACCTGATTCATACTATGATGCGTATTTTTCTTGGCAAAAGCGGCGCCACAATATTGATTTACAGCGAGACTGGCTACGTTTTGATAATGGCGTCGTTAATTCCTTGTATGGCATTGTCAATACCTTCACTCAGCCAGATGACGCTGTTCTTATTTTAACGCCGGTTTATTACCCATTCCATAATGCCGTTTTGGACAATCACCGCAAGCTAGTTACTTCAGAGTTAGTCGATCAAGATGACCATTACGAAATCGATTTTGCTGACGTTGAACGCAAAATTGTGACCGAAAACGTCAAATTATTCATTCAGTGTTCGCCACACAATCCGGTTGGCCGGATTTGGAGCGCGGATGAATTACAGCAGATTTTGGAAATTTGCAAACGACATAATGTTCTGGTTGTTTCTGATGAAATTCACCAAGACATTGAAGTTGGCACCAAAAAATTTGTTTCTGCCTTGTCCGTTGCCAAAGGTGCCTTTCAGAATAATTTAATAGTCGTCACGGCGCCATCGAAGACTTTCAACGTTGCCTGTTTATTGAATTCCCACGTGATCATTCCTAATCCTAAAATTCGCCAACGTTACGATGCTGGCAAGAAACGTTTTAACGAAACGGAGATTAGCGTGTTAGGCCAAGTTGCCGCTGAAGCAGCTTACACTTACGGCGATAAATGGTTAGATCAAATTTTGCAGATCATTCGGGATAACTATACGTATCTGCGGCGTGAGCTAACGGCTAAGGTGCCAGGGATTAAAATCGCTGATCTAGAAGGGACTTACCTCACGTGGCTTGATTTGCGCCAGGTTGTTCCCGCCGGATTAACCAAGGAGTTCATTCAAGAAAATTGCCATTTAGCCGTCGATTATGGCCAGTGGTTTGGCAAACGTGATGAAGGCTTCGTCCGACTAAATTTAGCAACTAACCCTAAATTAGTTCGTAAGGCGGTGGCCAACATTGTTGCCGGTCTGACGAAATTACAAGCAGATCACGCCAGTATTGATTAACGCGTAAAGAAGTGGTGGAGTCCAGTAACAACGTAAATAAAGAGTCCACCCATCAAAATAATTCCCATGATGGCGTGCAAAATTGATAGGGCACCACTTTGATTGACCAGCGCCTTGTAGCCAGGCATAAAAGCGTAAATTATAAAGTAAAACATGCTGAGAAACCAAATACCAAAAACAACTCTACGCAAAATTATTTCCTCCTAATGATAACGAATTAAATTACGATCACGTTAAGGCTAAACCTTGTCGTGGTCGTTATTTATTTTTTGGCGTTTTTATCAAGACTCATTTTTGAGGGATTAGTCCGTAATTAATAAGTCGCAAATAAAATGATTTTAAACTGAGCTCTACCGTAAAATGAGCGAATCCTAGCGTTAGTTTGAATGT
The DNA here is from genome assembly GCF_003950295.1 of Loigolactobacillus iwatensis. Taxonomy (GTDB): domain Bacteria; phylum Bacillota; class Bacilli; order Lactobacillales; family Lactobacillaceae; genus Loigolactobacillus; species Loigolactobacillus iwatensis. The sequence goes on along the minus strand of NZ_RHNP01000031.1, from coordinate 10,066 downwards.
CCTTATTTTAGATGATTTGGTTTCAGAATACAAAATTGTTTTCTGAAATATAGCGGAAAAAGTGGCTAAAGGCTATGCTTTTTTTTCGTGAAAGTGTACAATAAACTAGAATAATAAATAAAAGTGAGGTTATTAATAAATGGCAAAATTAGTCTTTATCCGTCACGGTCAAAGTGAATGGAATTTATCTAACCAATTTACTGGTTGGGTCGATGTTGATCTAAGTGAAGAAGGCGTACGCCAAGCACAAAACGCTGGTGCCCTTTTGAAAAAAGAAGGTATCGAATTTGATCAGGCTTACACGTCAGTATTAACGCGTGCCATCAAGACTTTACATTACGCATTAGAAGGCGCTGGTCAATTATGGATCCCAGAAATGAAGACATGGCGCTTAAATGAACGTCATTACGGCGCTTTACAAGGCTTAAACAAAAAAGAAACTGCTGAAAAATACGGTGACGAACAAGTCCACATCTGGCGTCGTTCGTACGATACTTTACCGCCATTATTGGATGCTAGCGACGAAGGCTCTGCAGCACAAGATCGTCGTTATGCTGACTTAGACCCACGCGCTATTCCTGGTGGCGAAAACTTGAAGGTTACTTTGGAACGTGTTATCCCATTCTGGGAAGACGAAATTGCGCCTAAATTATTAGACGGCAAAAACGTCATTATCGCCGCACATGGTAACTCATTGCGTGCCTTGACTAAGTACATTGAAAACATCTCTGATGCTGACATCATGGACGTTGAAATGGCAACTGGCGAACCAGTTGTTTATGACTTGGACGCTAAGTTGAACGTTGTTAGTAAGAAGAAATTAAATTAATAATTGCTATTAAATAGGCATTCTCCGTTATTGGGGAATGCTTATTTTTGTACACTTTTTTAGTCAATCGGGCACTCTTTGGACGCTACTTGGACACTATGGACCAAGGCTTCGGAAAATTGAATATTACTGTTAATGGGGGATTTTGTACTAGATTCTTGGTTTAGTTTACATTTTTCTTAATTAGTTGGTTACCTAAATACCAAAGCTTTCTTGCGGCTAGCGGATCTATTGACCATTGGCGAACGCCAAATTTTGAGGTGCTATCGTTTGGCACAATAGTTCCAATATTATTGTCTTCAATGAAAACACCACCCATGTTTGTGAGGAGTGGGCTTGTGGCTGCCCAAAGAACTGATGCTGCCCCTTGACTAACTGTTTTAAAGTAGTCGTATTCCTTTTGACCATGAAATTTTGCGACAATCGAATTTTTTAAACTGATTAAACGAGTGAATTGTAGATTATTCATGAAAAATGCATTCATTTTTTGAAAGGATTGGCTATCCACCAAAAATCGTCCTAAACCAGTTCCAGGTACTAGGCCAGGATGAACTGCAAAAAAAGCTATTCCATCAGCTTGGCTTCGTTGATTAAATTCCTTGGTCATTAAGATATCGGCGACTTTTGATTGAGCATATGCAGTATAGGTACGCTTTAGAAAATTTGGATCATTGAAGTCAATGCCATTCCAACTCTGAGCACGAGAGGTCACGATAACAATCCGTGAACCTTTAGCTGCTTTTAGGGCCGGATATAGACACTGCGTCAATTGAAAATGACCTAAATAGTTTGTTGAAAGCTGTGATTCATTACCACGGGAGTCTCTTTTTAAGGGTGCAAACATGATTCCTGCACTTTCAATCAAAATGTCTAATGGCTGTTTAGTTTTTAGAAATTGTTTTGCAAATGTATTGATTGACTGTGGATCCATTAAATCTAAGATGCCGATTTCAATATTTTTTAAATTGTTAACCGCTTTTTCAGCCTTTTTTTGGTACGGGCTGGAACAATTACGTGTGCACCTGATTTAGCCAGTGCCTTGGTAATTTCTAGGCCAATTCCGCTGTAACCGCCAGTGACAATTACTGTCTTACCAGTAAGACAGATTCCACGCATTACTTGCCTAGTGGTAGATGTTATATTAAAGGGACTGTTAATTGGTTTTTGAAGTGTAGTAAGCATAAACGTAAACTCCTTTGATAGTTATGGTGTTACAGTTGTAATGCCTGTGAAGTGCATGTTAAACTTGTGTGAATAAAAAAACAAGTAAAAATGATCTTAACGTTACATATTGGAGGAAACTGTTACGTCAAATTCATATCGTGATGAACAAAGAAAATTATCACAAGAAAGTCTAAGAATCGCTCTGTTTACGTTGATGAAAACTCAGCAATTTCAAGAGATTTCAATCAGTACATTATGTAAAAGGGCCGGTATCTCACGAATGGCCTTTTATCGAAACTATGATTCAAAGGAAGCCGTTTTAGTTGATCATTTCGATCATTACGTCCGCCGTTTTATGAATTATTGAATAGGCTTCCCAAAAAGGATCCGGATGTCATTAGTGAAGCATATTTTGAATACGTGGATGAAAATAGTGGATTATTTGAGACATTGGTTAAAAGTGGGGCCGAAAGTATCTTAATGGCCAGATTCACTTTTTATGTTGACCAATTTTATTTAAATAACGTGCGCACTATTTCGTTTGAGGGTGACTACGCTCGTTACTGGAATAGTTTTCTTTCTGCTGGACTATACAATATGACGATTCAATGGATTAAGGACGGCAGGAAAGCACCAATCCATTTATTGGCAAAGCTTGCTGTGAAGGTTGGTGGCTAAAGAATATAAAATTTGTGTTCTAAATACGTGTGCAAATGGGATGATTTTAAACATATAGCCGGGAAGACGAAATCGCTCCTAAATTACTCGATGGTAAAAACGTCGTTATCGCCGCACATGGTAACTCACTGCGAGCCTTGACTAAGTGGATCGAAAAATCTCTGACGCCGACATCATGGGCGTTGAAGTGGCAATTGGCCAACCAGTTGTTTATGACTTAGATGATAAGTTGAACGTGGTTAGCAAGAAGAAATTAGACTAATAACTGTATGAAAACAGGCATTCCTCTTTATTGGGGAATGCCTGTTTTTAGATGCGTTACTTACCCGATACTGAATTAAAGCAGATACCCTATTGTATCTGACAAACTCTGATAGTTCTAAGATAAAGTTTGTAATTGTCTACCTGAAATTTTTTAAATGACCTAGTTACTTTTTTGAATTGTTATTAATGAGTTGATATATAAATCCCAGTGCTATCGCCGCAATGAAAAGACTATAAGTTAGAATACTGATACCTTTTATAATAAATATAACAAGTGCCACAATCAGGAGTACACTAATACCAATTCTTAACATTAAATTTATTTTTTTCATAATCCTTCTTCTGAAATTATTTTTTATTAAAAGTGATGCTATTATAATTTTCGTTAGGGCTTCACAAACAAAGGTTACCATAAGACTTCAGAATCTTCAATTTTAATCGATCAGAATTACTTAATAATAAATGCCAAGTATGTGTTATTTCATTAATTTCGCGTGGGCGAGCGTATTTTCGTGGCCAATCAGTAAAAGTGAGTATGAGAAGGGATATGATAGCCAGGGATCAAGTTATGGAAGTATAACTTATTATGGCTTGGCAAGAATTGGCTATTTAGCAACTAATTATAAAGTTATCATATGCATCTGATTTCACTTCAGCATCATTTACTCTGAATGATTCGAATAAGCAGTACGTTACAGTTGGATATGCACCATCTAAAAAACTAGTTTAATTATTAAAAAGTCTGACAAAATTGCTAGGCTTTTTTATTTTCTAGGTGTTCGGATTAATTTTCTAATCTAAGCAACAAAATTAAGGACTTCCTGTTCATCGTAGATTGTAAAAACTGACACAATATTACCGTACGTAAATAGCTTTAAGATTTTTCGAGAATGTTCGATTTAGAAACTAGTCGGGACATTGGATATTTTGTTTGATTAAAATAACTACGTTCATTTTGGGAATAATGGGTAATCCTTGCGATTAGAGAAAATCATCACACCTTGGGACACATAACAGTAATAAGCGAGTGCTGTTATTAAGATAATAAGTCTGGTTTGACAATTTATTATTAAGCTGTCACACTATAAGTTAGGTGTTATAGTAAATGACTTATTTTTAATAAATAAATATTTGGGGGAGAAATGAATGAACAGTAACCAGGAAAATGATGTTAGAAGCAGCACCAAACAATACGTCAAACAATTGTATAACCTTCTATCAAAGCACGGTGATCAATCGTCAGAACTTCGAGATATTATGGATGTACTTAGCCAGGTTTATAAAAAAATAGATGAGGTTAAGAACCCAGAAGCATTAGTGAATCGATTAGTTAATTATATTCGAATTGTAGCTAGTACAGGTCAGATTAATTTTCCAACTGATCAAGAAAAATTAATTATTAAGTTAGGATTTATTGGGCAGAAAGCTGGTTTAAACGGCTTATATATGGCCGATTTTTCTGATAAATCTCAATTCTATAGTGTTTTTGAACAAATACCTAACCAAAATTAAAATTTAGGCACCTTATTTTCGATTCCAAAATAATTATTATTTCAAGTAAGTGTTCGGATTAGGCTTACAATCTGTGGTTGCCAGAGAGAAGAGTCCAAAGTTCTGTTAGATGTTTGCCTTCGCGCTGTAAATTAAGCATAAATTATTTTTAATAGCCATTATATCAGCTTTTTTAATATCCATTTAATACCACACGATAGCCCAATTGCCCAATTCAATTAATCGAGGGAAATTAGTTTTTAACAAATATTGATCAACCACATGTTGGTATGTTAAAGTCTAGTTAAACTTAATTTTTAATACATACTTTGTTGCCTGTACAAAGTCTTGTAAAAGTGCATCACGCACATGGTAACTCATTGTGTGCCTTGACTAAGTACATCGAAAATATCTCTGATGCTGACATCATGGGCGTTGAAATGGCAACTGGCGAACCAGTTGTTTATGACTTTGATGATAAGTTGAACGTTGTTAGTAAGAAGAAATTAAACTAATAATTGTATGATAACAGGTATTCTCCTTCTGTGGGAATGCCTGTTTTTTAGATAGCAGATTAGAGTTCAGAATCTAAAAATTTTAATATGGAGTTGGGTATGGTGAAGGAAAAGGGGTACTTTATTCGGGTGCCAGATGATATTGTTAGCCGTTTGGATTTGAATACTGAACACGAATTGACGATGACGATTCAGGACAATCGGTTAATACTGACGAAAACAACCGCCAAATCAGATTGGCGGCAGTATTTAGGCTCGGCGATTGTGACCTTATTAAGCAGTATTGGTTTGTTGATCTATTGGCTAATAAATGGCATAAATGAAGTCAAATTGACGGGTAGTTATTCGATTGCCTCTTTTGTGATCGTCATGGGGGTGCTGACTGGCTCTTTGGTATTTGGTGTGACGTTTATTAAACAACGACGAATCGAAAATACAGCGGCCAGCAAGTTATATTGGCGTAATTTTCCAACGATAATAATTTCTTTTGCGGTTATTTTGTTACTGGTGCTGACGGGGATCTTTTGGCTATTGGGGTCACTTTTTACCGGCGCCAGTCTTGATTGTTGGACCGCCACAATTATTTTTTTGTTATTCAATTTTATTAGTAATTGCTGTATGTTGCTAGTAGCACGTTCATTTGATTCTGTCCGCCTGATCACATTGTTCGCGATGGTTATCGTTTCTGGGGTTGTGATTGCTATGGCTGCGAATGGCCAACGTTATTGGTGGCAGTATAATTTGAGCTTTTTGGGCACCAATTCGGCAACTTCGAGTTGGCAATTTAACTTCACCTTGATTATTGCTGCGTTTATTCTCATCGCGTTAATTGATTACCTATTTGTTTCATTACACGAGTTATACCCTAATAATTGGCGCTTACTGACGTTGCGCATTCTGTTGATGTTGCTGGCAGTTGATTTAGGCGCTGTGGAGCTTTTTCCAAATAATAGCAACCTTCATATCCTCCATGACCGAGTTGCCACCTACTTAGTTTATTTGATCATTATTTTAATTATCGGGATTCGTTGGTTACTGCCGCAAGTGACCAGAGAATTTTTGTCAATCTCGTATGGCATTGCGGCGGCGTTGATCGTTATGGCTATCGCTTTTCAAGTGGTAGGCTACCTGTCGCTAACCGTGTTTGAAATCAGTGCCTTCATCCTGGCATTTACTTGGATTGTTATGCTGTTTAGACGGCTGCAATTACTAACCCAAGAAAGTTTTGCAATTAACACTTTCAAAATTAGTTTGACGCAACTAGTGACGGATGAGGATGAAAGGTAGTTTTTGGTCAATATTAAGGGATACTTAACTGGTGCCGGAGCGATTACTTATTAGTTAGAAAAATAAGCCTCAAACACATTCTGAGTTAATTGGCATTCTGTAGGATTAATCCTAAATGGCTTAGCTTGTTTTATTTAAAATCGTTTTAAAAAATAAATAAGGCTGACCCTAAAGTGAAAATTATTTAGGGCCGGCCTTATTTATTTAACTTTTGGGAAATTTTCATTTTTTGAATTCAAGAGATGTTTCTAGCGGTTCAATTTTGCCGCCATAACTTTTTTTCCGAATTCAGTTTGATCAAAATGGTCAAGCACATCTTTCAGATCCTTATAGCTTAAGCTGGCCCCAAATAAGGGACTGCCCGGTTCAGTCATAATGCCATCCTTGATATCATAGTGCACAACTTGGTCGAAGCCCATCGTGTCAACAAAATGAGCCACTTCATTAACGGCAGTACGATCGTCACCAGTAACAAATAAGGTCTTGCGCTTTGGGTTACCTTTAGTTCGAGCATCTTCCTGTAAATTATGGTAGCCCATGTGGTTGAAGGCTTTTACAAGTGTGCTGTCTTTAAAATAGGCCTGCACTTGTTCACTTGAAGTAGAATTAGGTTCCAAAACTTCTTCACGAATACCGTCTGTTTCCCACCAATAATTGGTCGCGTCGATGACTAGTTTACCCTTAAGGAGTGCGGGATCGATATTTTTATAGCGACTCAGTGGAATAGCTAAAATAATAATGTCGCTGTTGCCAACGACGTCGTTATTTTCCGAAGCAATAGCACCAGGAACAAGTGTTTTGATGATCAGATCAATTTTTTCAACGGAGCCGGAACCGGAAATTCGAACTTCATAGCCGGCCTTTAAAGCCAGACCGGCCAGAACAATTCCAACTTTACCAGCACCTAGAATGCCTACGCGTTTAATTGTCATTATTTTGCCGCCTCCTTTTCCTTCAGGATTTCTTTAACGCGGGGGATGACTTTGGTAGCAAAGAGTTCAATCATTCTTTCCCGTTGCGCCACGGTTTGGTTGCCGGCGCCATAAACGAGATCAAAGCGACCAAGATCAAGCAAATCAATGGTTCGCGCAATTCGTTGGGCAACAGTTTCCGGATCGCCAACGTAAAATGAACCAACTTTGGTTTCATTATCAAATTGTTCGCGACTCATTGGGGCCCAGCCACGAGTTAGGCCAATCCGATCAAAATTAGCCTTGATGTTCTTGAAAGCAACTTCGACGGCTTCGTCCCCATCGTCGGCGATAAAGCCGTGGGAATGGACGGCAACGGGGTATTCAGGCATATTGAGCTTTTTGGCCGCCTCGTGGTATAAATCAATGTAAGGTTTAAACCGATCGGCCTGGCCACCGATAATAGCAATGATAACTTTATAACCGAAGCGAGCCGCGCGGACAATTGATTCCGGTGAGCCACCAATACCGATATAGGTTTCCAATTCGCCGTGTTCGGTTTTGGGATAAACTTCCTGATTTTTCAGGGCGGGACGGAATTTACCCGACCAAGTAACGGGCTTTTCTTTGCGTAATTGATCGTATAATTCTAGTTTTTCGTTGAACAGATCATCATAGTCAGTTAAGTCATAACCAAAAAGCGGGAATGATTCGGTGAACGATCCCCGACCGAGCATGACCTGCGCGCGGCCGTTGGACAAGCCATCAAGCGTTGCAAAACGTTCATAAACGCGAACAGGGTCATCGGAGCTTAAAACAGTTACGGCCGTGGCCAATTTGATATTCTTAGTTACGGCTGCAATGGCTGCCAAAACAGTTTCCGGACTGGATACACTGTAGTCAGGGCGGTGGTGTTCACCGACGCCGATGACACTAATGCCGTGCTGATCCGCAATTTCACCTTCATGAATAATTTGCCGAATTGATTCTGCCGCTGATTTTAAGCTACCATCCTCATTAGCAACAATGTCACCAAAAGTTTCGATGCCGAATTCTAATTTGTTTACGTCTACCATGGCTATCTGCCTCCATTCATTTACTTACTTTTTGTAAGCCGATGAAATAAGGATATTATACTTTTAGTAAAAAAGCAATTATTTTCTACCTTGGGAGTGTCTAGGAAATACCTTTACTCGTATTTACCTGTCCAATTTAGTGTAAATGTGCTTGAAAAGACAGATTCCTGGCGTTTAATAAACCTCATTTATTGTCGCCGTTTATGATTGATTTCTAACCATTGGGCTATTTTTTTCATGGTCGTCTCATCATCGGGTGAATTAGTTATTGCCAGAACAAAATCACCTGAATGATTGATAACATTCCGGTCTTTAATGATGTAGTTATTATCATTTAAAAATTTAAGTGCCGCAAACAAGGCAGTTCGTTTATTACCATCAACAAATACATGTTTCTTGGTAATTTTTTGAAGAATAAACGCTGCCTTAAGCCAAATAGTTGGATATAATTCATGACCAAAAACAACTTGGCCAGGCTGATTGATGACCGTGGCAAGAGCTGCATTGGACTGAATGCCAAAGTTGGTTCCGCCAGTCATTTGAACGGCGTATTTATTGATTTCCAGCAGATCAGTTTTAGATAAATAGTTTATATTAGCCGTCATTAATTATTTGTCCTTTAAATATTCGGCGACAGGCTTGAATTGATCCATGAATGTATGGATGTCTTCTTTTCGTTTACTGGTGATTTGCGCCACACGTTTGTAGATAATATCACCGTGATCGTTGATGCTTGGTTCAAAGTCGATATTTTCCGGGACTTTGAAATTGCTTGGGACAGTTAGGACTGTGGTGTTGGCTACTTTTCGTGTTTTTACCGTCATGCTGTTCACTCCTTGGATTATTTAATTGCTGGTCATAGTATAATACATATACGCCACATATGCTAAATAATTAGTGCTAATAGCTTGGCCTTATTAGGCAAATAGTATCGAAACTATACATTTAAAATGATCTTTGGCCCACATCTTTTCGGGAGATTTTGCCTTTATGCAACTAACTTCGCTATAATTAAAGCAAGAGTAGTTCTAAGTGGGGAAAGGGTGGCCTTTATGAAATTTAAAATTGGTGTGGAACAAGCGATTTACGTTGTGGTTATTTTGGCGCGGCAAAAGGATCAGCAACCTTTAAAAAGTAAATTACTCAGTCAGATTCTACAAGTTTCTGATTCCTACCTTCATAAAATTACGCACCAACTGGCCGTGGCTGGTATTGTAACTACCGAGGCTAGTAAAACTGGCGGGCTTACTTTGGCGCGTTCAACAACCAAGATAACACTGCTGGATATTTTTCAGGCTGTTGAAGGTGAGGGTTCCTTTGCGTCCTGGAATAATCTTCGCGATCATGTATTGCGGTTGGATAGTGAAGCATTCAATGAAAAATTTGATCAAGTTAGTCAACAGTTTCAAAAGGCCGAAGATGCCTATAAGAATACGTTAGCACGCGTGAGTATTGCTGATCTGTTGAGCGATGAGACTGCAGCCTACGTTGATTGGCGCCAGATTACGGCGGACGATTAGCCGACCTACCTTATTAGGTTGAATTAGCTGTAGTCGTGTTTGAAAAAGCAGCTTCCTGTGCTTGCCATGTTTCAACTAAATTAGTCGAAAAATATTAATAAGTGTATTTTCCAAACACAATCGAGACTGCGATTCGGACTTCGGTTTATTTTAGCTCGATCGACAACGGTAGTCATGCTCGGAACCTGGACGCTTTTCCAAATACTTCCATTAGGTACGTGAACCCGGACTTTTGGCGCACGTTCTAGAGTAATGCACAAAAACTGACTAACATTAGTGGTGAATCATAATTCGACGGAATTATGATTCACCACTTTTATATTCTGTTAAA
>NZ_RHNP01000030.1 GCF_003950295.1 Loigolactobacillus iwatensis | reverse complement strand
CTCTTTTTCTGCACAAAAATCCTGTTAATAGTTTACCATTTGTAAACTATCAACAGGAAAAAGTATAGAGCCAAAATAAATAACACCCCAGCTTAACGACTAATTCACTTCGTTAAGCTGGGGTGTTTTATTTAGTATCTAGCTATTTATTTTTAGTTTCTTTTTTATAATTCACGGTCAGCTCATCAAACTTTTCTTGGAGTTGATGATAACGTTTGTTATTCTGTGCCGTTTTTACAATATTTTGAAAATCATGTGTTTTTAAATTAGTGTCTAGACGATTCTTTTTTCGCCCTTTAAAATGAAACCCTAGCACGTTTCTCGCCTCCAAACTGTTATCAGAACCGCGAATCTAGAGTTCTTAATGAAATTAATTATAGAATTTTATTTAAGGATAATCAATTAGATTTTCGTAAACTTAACACTAATGTTAAGCAACTAAATACGGAAGTGCCAATCAATTGACAGGTTAAAACTAGCGTGCTAATCTACAGGCATATAAGCAACGTTCTGCTTGATGCAAATTGAGTGGGGCTTGCTAAGAAAGGAGGTGATGTCTTTGGCTACACCGATGTATCTGAAGGCATCAGCTCCTGTTATAAGTGAAAACAAATAGCAGGTACTGATGCCCACAGAACAAAGCAGGCCCACAGAACAAAATTGTTCTGTGGGCCTGCTTTATTTAATTGTACATCCAGTTAAAGCACGGCCAACGTCAAGCTTAACGTGCTTAAGGTCACAACACCTGTGCTGAGCTCTAATTATTAGGCATAATCAACGCGGCAATAATGTAAAGAATAATTAATGGAAAAATACCGGTAAAAACTGTTGCAGCGGCATAAATTACTCGTAGCAAAGTTTTATCAATATTAAAATATTCGGCAATCCCACCAACAACACCGGAAATAATACGTTCATTTGACTTAGTTAATTTTTTATTCATACTGCACCACCTTTTTCTTTATTATATAAATAATCGATTAATTAAAGCTCCATCGCTAGGCTGAATTTATTTTGGCCCAACGACGGATTTAGGCCTTGGAAACGTTTGGAAAAGTGGGTAAATTCTACTCCGCAAATGAAGAAACTAGGACACGCTTACCATTTTCGAGCATTGCTCTAGATCGCTTACACCAAATTAGTCAGGAAAAATTAATAAAAACCTTTTCCAAATACAAACGGCTCTAATTGTTTTAGTGCGCAAAACGAAAGCAAAGATTTCGAAGAACCTTACCTTATTTTAGTGTAACCAAGCCGGCTCGCAACTGCAAAGATTTACAATTATTTATAAAAACGCAAAAAAAGTTTTTGTAAAATTTTGTTCACTTTGTAAAATAACTAACAAGTTAAAACTAACTTAATTAGGGAAAGAAATATTAACTAATGAACACTTATCACAAATAATTTTAACCAAAGTTAAGTCCTAACTAATAGATAGGCTAGCCTCAAGCAACAATAAAATGATAAAAGTTATTAAAATCTGATTTTGACTAACTTTGTTCAATAACTCTTCTGTTGCTAAGAAATTTTAAATACTTTTTTTGTGTTAATTTTCACTTGTTAGCGCTTCAAAAGCCCGAATTAAATCGTTTACATTTTTTTTTTTGGTTATATACTAGGTGTGTAAGTTGAAAATCAACGAGCGATAATTAATATTTAATTAATCCAAGGAGGGTTTTTTCAATGGCAGATGTAAACATGATCAATGCTTCTGATGCAGCTTTAAAAGTTCTTGAAGACTGGGGAGTTAAACACCTTTATGGTTTACCTGGTGGTTCTTTCGACTCAACAATGAACGCCATTCACAATAGAAAAGACACAATCAAATATATTCAGGTACGACACGAAGAAGTTGGTGCTCTTGCAGCAGCAGCCGATGCCAAATTAACTGGCAAAATTGCCGTAACATTTGGTTCAGCTGGTCCTGGTGCCGTTCATTTGCTTAACGGGTTGTATGATGCTAAACACGACCACGTACCAGTTTTAGCAATCGTTGCCCAAGTACCAACTAGTCGGATGAACATCGACTTCTTCCAGGCAATGGACGAAGAACCAATGTTTAGCGATGTTGCTGTTTGGAACCGCATTGCAATGACAGCTAAGAGTGTTCCCGGAATGATTGATGAAGCAATTCGTCAAGCTTACAAGCATAGTGGTGTTTCCGTTGTAACGATTCCTAAAGACTTCGGCTGGACACCAATTCCAGATAACTTTGTTTCCAACGCAGAAAATCACGTTGACCCAATTTATCCAGATCCAGATCCTAAGGCTATTGATGAAGCAGTTGAATTAATCAAGAATGCTAAAGCTCCAATGGTTTACTTTGGTATTGGTGCTAAAAAGGCCGGTGCTGAATTAAAGGCTGTTGCCGAAAAATTCAAGATGCCACTTGTTTCTTCTGTTTTGGCTAAAGGTGTCGTTGAAGATGAATACGAGAACTACCTTGGCTCAACTGGCCGAGTTGCACCAAAACCAGGTGTTGAAATTGGTTTTGGTACTGACTTAATCCTTTGGGTTGGTAATGATGTTCCATTTAGTATCTTCTTATTTAACCGCAGAGCTAAGGTTATTCAAATTGATATTGACAACGAAAAACTTGGCAAACGTCATAAAATTGAAGTTCCAATTTTAGCCGATGCCAAAAAAGCACTTGCTGCAATTGCCGCTAAAGGTGACGAATTACAACCAACACCATTCTATAAGGCAGCTTTAGCTGATCGTAAGAACTGGCGTGATTGGCAAGATAGCTTTAAGAGCAATACTGATGTTCCTGTTCGTCCAGAACCAATCTTTGATTTAATTAACAAAGATGCTAGCGACAAAGCTGTCTACGCTATTGACGTTGGTAATGTCAACATTAACTTCATGCGCTTAATCGATCTTAAGACAACTCAAAAGTGGACAACTTCTGGTCAATACGCAACAATGGGTTACGGTATTCCCGCTGCAATTGCTGCCAAGACAAGTTATCCTGACCGCGACGTTTATAGTTTAAGCGGTGAAGGTGGCTTCGCAATGACTGTTGAAGATATTTTGACGCAAGTTAAGTACCAACAACATATTATCAACGTTGTCTTCAGTAATGAAACCTTAGGCTTTATTGAAGCTGAACAACGTGACGATTCAAAGCAACCACTTTCTGGTGTTGATTTGATCGATACTGATTGGGCAACTGTTGGTAAAGGTATGGGCGCTAAAGGCTATACTGTTCGTACAGTTGACGATATGAAGAACGCTTTAGCAGATGCTAAAAACGTTAAAGGCCCAGTTGTCATTGACGTTAAGTTGACTCATGAGATGCCATTAACAACTGAACACTTAGATATTGATCCAAACTTCACTGATCCTGAAAAGGTTAAAGCCTTTGTTGAAAAGTACCAAGCACAAGACTTGAAACCATTCGGTTACTTCATGAAGGAAGCTCAAAAATAGTAACTACCAAAATAATGCAAAATAGTTAGCTTCTGCGGATTGGTTACAATTACAGAAACATTCCTATTATTGCCTATTCTCAAAAGCCGTGATGTAATGCATCACGGCTTTTTTGTGACCAAATTTAAGGAATGGTTAGGAAACTACTTTCTCAACCACCTTTGTACTATAATTAGTCAGGCAAACACCCTAATAAATGTATTTTCCAAACACTTTCTTGGTCGCCAACTAACATCCTCAGGCACCCTCTTTTTGTTATTTTTTTAGCTGATAGCGATTTGCAATCAAGGCACGAACCGGTGCTGAACAAAGTTGATAAAGCTGAACCAAACCTGTTGCTCCATACGGTAGATCTAATTCACCTTTACCTGTTTCGGCCGCCTTAACAACCCTTTTGGCCGCCTTTGCCGGATCCAACTGGCTTTGTTTAAGTAATGCCGCACTTAATTGATCAACCAGTGAGTGGTGCTTTAAATAACGTCTAGTTTCCTGATCAAAATGACCAGTGGCAAGTAGACTAGGACTGACCGTTAAAAGTTGAATCGGCCAACGTTGTAATTCATAACGCAGACTCGAGCTAAAGGCCATTATGGCAGCTTTACTGGCCGCATGTATACTTGCGTACGGTAATGGTAATTGACCGGCAAGCGACGCAACATTAATAATCATTCCCGATCGATTTTCACCCTGCCATCCCTGAATTAATTGCCGACTTAATTCAAGTGGCACTAAAGTGTTCACTGCTAAAACACTTTTTAAATCAGCGGCCTGAAAACTAACGATTGGACCAAAACCAGGTAAACCAGCTGCATTAACCAGCACATCAATTTGACCAGATGTCTGCCGAACAGCCGTTAATAAATTATTTTGAACACTTATTTTGTTTAAATCGGCACTAAAAAAGTGACTAGGTTGTTTGGATAAGTGGCGAATACACTGACTAACGCGCTGTAATTGCTTACTATCACGTCCTACTATGTCCACCCGGGCTCCTTTTTCAGCAAAAGCATAGGCTAATTCTTTTCCAAAACCGCGTGATGCACCCGTAATTAAAACATGCTGTGCTTGAAAATTATTTTTCATAGCGTTACCTCCTTTGTTCATTAAGCTAGTTTTCCAAAATGAAAACAACTAAAATGCTTAAGGAGGCTGGGACAAAAGTCCCAGCCTCCTTATTTTTTTAATCATTACTCTAAAACGTGTGCTAAACACGCCTACAGCTAATCCAATAAACATAGTACGGTTATTGGATTAGCTTACATTACACAGTAAACCAAAAACCACTTTTGTCCTACTTTTTTTATTAACGAACTCGTTTTAAATGACCAACAATTAAACTAACTATTCCAATCAACATTAAAACTATACTAGGAAGTGTAAAACTGTTAATAATCGTATTCCCTAACTGGGTGGCCACTTCACTAAACTCCTTTGCCGCAATGGCCAGATAATCAACAATCCCTAAGGTGTTCATTCCTATTCGTAGTAAAAATAGGAGTCCGCCACTAATTAAGGCTGCCCAACCAATATGCCGTAACGTCAAAAATAAATGATGATCACTAATCAATAATAGGATTAAACCGACTATTGAAACAACTAAAGCAATCCAAAAAACAGCTTGAATGATCTGATTATAACTGGCCAATTGCGACTCAGCCTGCGTCACTTGCGGTACCTGCAACATTTGCTGATAACTCGAAGTGAGCTGTGTTGTGATTAGATCAACGATGGTTGTCGAGCCTGCTAACAAAGGTACGTTCTTTTCAATTGCGGTTGTTAAATTTTGTTTAACGTGTGCAATGATGTGGGTCGTACTTACAGGATCGGCTTTATTTGCGTAAATATTTTTAATAGTTTGCGTCAGGTCACTTTGCACTGCAGTTTTAGTGACTAAATTAGAAACGGCAGATGATGGAATGTGATATTGTGTTGCGTAATTCACGGCCTCAGTATTAACTTTTTTCGTCAGTGTCTTGGCAGCATTAGTTTTAGTTATTTCGTTAGCTACAAAATCTGGATTAAAGGCCGTTTGCCTTAGAACTCCACTACCAACGGCTATAAATAAGCTAAAGGTTAAAATAATAGTTAGTAGTGCACCGATCACCGAATGGTGTTTTACTGGTCGCGGTTCTTTTTGAGCGTGATTGCCCTGTTGCTGTGCTCTTCGTGCTTCACGCATGACGTTTTCACGTCCTTTCGTCAAATTAAACTCATTTTACCACAGAATTGGCCCGGACACTGTCAACCATTTTGAACATGACTTATAATAAGGATAAATCGATTAGAAAGTTGGATTTCAATGACAATCAAAACAGTCTTCTTTGACCTTGATGGTACCTTAACCGACTCAAAACCAGGAATTATTAATTCGTTAAACTATTCAATTAAAAAACTTGGTTTACCGCAAAAGCCAGCAACTACCTTACAGCTTTTTATCGGGCCGCCACTGTTAGCCTCATACGAAAAGTACTTCGGCCTGACGGCTTTGCAGGCAGAAAAAGCCCTTAAGGCTTACCGGGAATACTACGTTGAACAAGGCATTTTTGAAAATTTCGTTTATTCAGGTGTCCCCGCGATGCTTGCTTCGTTACAGCAAACTGGTTATCAAATTTTTATGACAACCTCAAAACCAGAAAAATACGCGGAACAGATTTGCGAACACTTTGGTTTAGCAACCTATTTTGATGGTGTTTATGGTGCCAGTATGGATGAGAAACGCGCGGCAAAGACTGAAATTATTGCTTACGCCCTCAACGCTGAGAAACTTACTCGGCCTGCGAAAATTGCTATGGTGGGTGACCGGGAAAACGACATTAATGGTGCCCACGATCACCACTTGCAAAGTGTTGCGGTAACTTATGGCTTCGGCTCATTAACAGAGCTAACAACCGCCAAACCAACAAAATTGATTGATCGCCCAGAAAAGCTACTACCCACCTTAAAAATACTCTAACAAGTTGCCACTTGCGCAACAAAAGCTAGTTAGATTCTACTTTCCGATTCAAAATCATCACTGACGTTGTTAGTGCCTTCAATTATTTCGGCCCGTTTCTTTTAAACCCAGATCCTTTTTGGCGGGAAATATTGTTTTATTTCTCAACAAGCAGTAATATCCTGATTTAAGTGTTCAAAAGATACTGACCTCACGGCAAATACCGACATACTAAATTAGCCATTAATCACTTGAAAGGAGACCATTGCTTATGAACACAAATGAAACGATTACCTTAGTAACTGGCGGTAATCGTGGTATGGGATTAGAAATTGTCAAAGAATTAAGTCAAAAAGGTCAGCGGGTCATCATGGGCTCGCGAAATTTGGAAAAAGGAAAAACGGCCATTACTCGCCTATCACAAACGGGAATTAAAGCAGATTTAGTCCAATTAAATGTGACGGATCCGGCTTCCGTTTCAAAGGCCGCCCAAACTATCACTGAAAAATACGGGTATCTTACTGTATTAATCAACAATGCCGGTGCCGTATTTGATTTTCAGCAAAAGCCATCCGAAGTTAAATTAACTAATTTACGCGCAGATTTTGAAATTAACTATTTTGGCTTGGTCGACGTCACACAAAAAATGTTGCCGTTACTTAAAAAGAGTTCAAAGGCCAAGATTATCAATATTTCGAGTGTCATGGGCTCTAAGACCGAAGCGCTGAATCCCAAGGCAAACGTCTATCACGCCGTCGCAGTCGGTTACCAATCCGCAAAGGCCGCGGCCAACATGTATACCGTTCAACTGGCCAAGGAAATGTCAGGCGCTAAACTGCCAATTACAGTCAATGCGGTCGACCCCGGCATGGTGGCAACTGAATTTGGCGGTGCGACACCTGAACTGGCCAAAAAATTAGGCGCAAAATCAGTTAGTTTTGGAATTGCACGTACAATTGAACTTGCTACTAGCCCCAACAATCAAGATACTGCCACTTTTACGAATACTTACGGGACTGTCGCTTGGTAGACTATTTTTACAATCTGCGATTTAGATTAAATTTGGCGAAATAATATTAGTAAACTTAATTTCCAGATACACTTAACTATAATTGATCAAATTTAAAGAGGGGCGGAACAGCATGGCATTAAAAATTGAACGAATCTATACAAAACCAGTTGATACTGATGGTTATCGAATTTTGGTTGATCGTGTTTGGCCACGTGGTATCTCTAAGGTCAATGCAGCATTGGCCAGCTGGGAAAAAGAAATTGCGCCTAGCAAAGAATTACGCCAGTGGTTTAACCACGAAATTTCTAAATATCCCGAATTTAAACAACGTTATCGCGCTGAATTAAATAGTAATCCAGCAACTGCTGATTTTTGTCAACTCATTAAAGAAAAATTGGCCATTGGTAACGTTATTTTACTTTTTGGCGCTAAGGACGAGACCCACAATCAGGCCGTTGTTCTTCAAGAATTTCTTCAGCAGAAACTAGTTCAATAGTTTTTTCCGCGACACAAAGGAGGCTGGGACAAAAGTCCTAGCCTCTTATTGTTTCCGAACATTACTCTAGAACGTGCACCAAAAGTCTGGATTCACGTGCCTAACTACAGCCAATTCAATAACCATAGTACGGTTATTGGATTGGCTTACGTTACGCAGTAAATCCAAAGCGACTTTTGTTCCACTCCCAATTTTATTGTGTCTTAAAAATTGGCTATATTACTGGCAGATAGATCCAAACAAGTAGTTACTCAGCGTCAATTAATGAACTTTAACTTTCTCATTCTTATCCATGGCCTTATTAGCCGTAGCCAGCATCAACCGAATACGGTTAAGTTGGTTGACAATTGAGACACCAGGATCGTAGTCAATTGGAGCAATATTTGCTTTCGGATATTCCCGGCGTAATTCTTTAACCACACCTTTACCAACAACGTGATTGGGCAAACAACCAAATGGCTGCATACAAATGATATTATTGACGTCTTCTTTTAATAGACTAATCATTTCACCAGTTAAGAACCAACCTTCGCCCGTTTGATTTCCTAGTGAAAGTACCTTGCTGGCATCGTTTGCTAACGTTTCAATTGCTTCAATCCCAGTAAATCGATCGGAAGCAACTAAAGCCGCTTGCATAGGCTTCTCACACCAATTAATCAGCTTAAGACCCATCTCTGCCAGAACCTCTGACTTCTTGGCAAAACCAAACTGTTTATACTTATAGATTTGATTATAAAGTGAGTAATTCATGAAACCGACGATATCTGGAACAACGGCTTCAGCACCTTCACTTTCTAATAAATGAACAAGGTCATTATTAGCAATTGGCGAATATTTAACCAAAATTTCGCCGACTAAGCCAACTTTTGGTCGGACTTCATCAGTTAACGGAACAGTATCGAAGTCGCGAACAATCTGGCGAACATTCTTTTTGAATTGCCGGAAGCTGCCCTTAACAATACTTGGTTTAACAAGTTTTAACCAATCCGCATGCATTTGATCAACTTGTCCAGGATTCTGTTCATAAGGGCGGGTTTTATAAACAACGCGCTCGAATAAATCACCGTACAAGAAGCCTAATGCTACTCGTTTGAGTAATGGCAAGGTTAATTTAAAGCCTGGCGTTTCTTCAACACCTTGATTACCTAGTGACATTGAAACAACTGGAATTTTTGCAAAGCCAGCGTCCTTCAAGGCCTTACGGATTAGTGGAATATAATTGGTTGCTCGGCAGCCACCACCTGTTTGCGTCATCATCACGGCAGTATGATCCAGATCATATTTGCCACTCTTCAAAGCCTCTAACATTTGGCCAATTGAAATAATTGCTGGGAAACAAGCATCGTTATTAACAAACTTCTGCCCTTCATCAATTGCCTGGTGATCGTCAGTTGGCAAATTAACCACATTATAACCAGATGCTTGTAACGCTACATCAACCAACCCATTTTGATGAATTGGTGACATCATTGGCATTAATAAAGTATAGTGTTCCTTTTGCATGTCTTTGGTAAAAGAAACTGGTTTTTCATCTTCGAATTGTTTCGTTGGCATAATCAAGCGCTTATTTCGTTCCTTAACCGCTGCCTTTAACGAACGTAAGCGAATTCGAACTGCCCCCATATTGGTACCTTCATCAATTTTCAAAACAGTATAAAGCCGATTGTACTGGCTCATAATATCCTCAACCTGATCGATATCAATGGCATCTAGCCCACAACCAAACGAATTTAGTTGGACTAGTTCAAGTTGCGGATCACGCGCTGCTACTCGAGCCGCAGCGTAAAGTCGTGAATGATAAACCCACTGATTGACAACTCGTAAGCCCTTAACGTCCCCAAGATGAGCAATTGAGTCTTCCGTTAACACGTTGAAACCTTCCGCGGTCATAATTTGTGAAATACCGTGGTTGACTTCAGGATCCAAGTGATAAGGTCGGCCGGCTAAAACAATTCCCCGTTCACCATTTTGCTTTAATAAACGTAAGGTATCTTCACCGCGATCGCGAACCTGCTGTTTAAAGTGTTCTAATTCATCATAGCCTGCTTCTAAGGCCGTTTTGACTTCATCTAGGCTAACGTTAAAACTACTAAGTGCCTCACATAAATTTTTAGCCGTTGATTCATGATCGGCCAAATTTAAATAAGGATCAAGGTAGTTCACTTTACCCTCGCGAATTTCATCAACATTATTTTTGATAACATCGGGGTATGATTGAACAATTGGGCAATTAAAATGGTTTTGTGCATCTTTATTTTCTTCACGTTCATAAACAACTCCGGGATAGAAGATTGTCTTAACGCCCTTGTCAATTAAGGCCTGAATATGGCCGTGAACCTGTTTGGCTGGATAACAAACTGTGTCGCTAGGAATCGTTTCAATCCCTTTTTCGTATTGTTCTTTGCTGCCCTTTGGTGATAATTCAGCGCGAATGCCTAACTTAGTGAAAAAAGTTTGCCACATCGGATAGTCTTCGTACATATTTAGAACGCGGGGCATTCCAATAACACCACGAGTAGCCAATTTTTTACGTAGCGGCCGGTAACTAAAGAGTAATTTATACTTTTCTTGAACCAGGTTGATTTTACCGTTACTCTTAGGCACTCGCTGCTTCATTCCCCGTGCTTCGCCACGTTCACAGCGATTACCGGTGACAAAACGACGACCATCGTTAAAAATAGTGATTGTTAACGCACAGTTATTTTCACAAAGTCCACAGTGCATGAATTCCTTTTTAGAGGTTAAGTTATCCATTTGTTCAGGCTTTAGTAATGTTGTTTGGTCTCCATTCTGGTATGCTTCTTCGGCGATCAGAGCCGCACCATAAGCACCCATTAAACCAGCAATATTAGGTCGGATTACCTGGCGACCAGAAATCAGTTCAAAGGCCCGTAAAACGGCCTCATTATAAAAAGTACCGCCTTGACAAACAATATTCTCGCCTAAATCTTCAGGCCGCCGTAATTTAATAACTTTATAAAGGGCATTTTTAATTACTGACATTGATAAACCAGCAGAAATGTCACCAATTGAGGCACCCTCTTTTTGAACTTGTTTGACCTTAGAGTTCATAAAGACAGTACAGCGGGAACCAAGATCAGCGGGATGCTGTGCAAGCAAGGCCGCCTGCGCAAAATTCTTAACCGAATACTTTAGTGAGGTCGCAAAGGTTTCAATGAAAGAACCACAACCAGAAGAACAAGCCTCATTCAATTTAATTGTCGCTAAAGCATCGTTTTTAACGGTCATTGCTTTCATGTCTTGACCGCCAATATCGAGGATAAAATCGACGTTTGGTTGGAAATAATGGGCTGCTCGGTAATGGGCTACCGTTTCGACTTCACCAATATCAACCATTAAGGCATTTTTAATTAAATGTTCACCATAACCAGTAACGGCCGTTTTACCAATAACCACATCAGCAGGTAATTTAGCGTATAAGTCCCTTAAAATTCCTTCCGTTTTCTTTAGCGGATCGCCATCATTGCTGTCATAATAAGTATACAGTAGCTTATGATCGGTGCTCATCAAAGCCACTTTAGTTGTGGTTGAGCCCGCGTCAATTCCTAAAAAGGCCGTGCCGTGATAACTAGCGAGATCACGTTCTTCAACCTTAGCCTGGGCGTGGCGCTTGCGAAATTCCTGCAACTCATCATCATTTTTAAATAATGGCGCTAATGAACGGGAAGGTTTCATAACACTATCATCGCCGTTAACTAACCGATCAGCCAAAGTGACTAACGTTATTTCTGGTTGGTCATCAGCATAAAATGCGGCACCTTTAGCCACAAATAATTGGGGATCGGCCGGAAAAACAACATCTTCTGGTGCTAAATTCAAAGTATCAATAAAACGGGCGCGCAGTTGATCCATAAAATACAGTGGGCCGCCAAGAAAGGCCACCTTACCGTGGATTTTACGACCAGAAGCCAAACCGGCAATTGTCTGGTTGACCACTGCCTGAAAAATACTCGCAGCAATATCCGCCTTTTTGGCACCATCATTAATCAGCGGCTGAACATCCGTTTTTGCGAAGACACCACAACGCGAGGCAATCGGATAAATCATTTCGTAATCCCTAGCCATTATATTAAGGCCATTTGCATCAGTTTTTAAAAGTGTCGCCATTTGGTCAATAAAAGCACCAGTCCCGCCGGCACAACTACCATTCATTCGTTGTTCAAGTGAAGCACCAAAGAAAGTAATCTTGGCATCTTCACCACCAAGTTCAATGCTGACATCTGTTTGTGGAATTAATTCCTCAACCGTTTTTGTACACGCAATAACTTCTTGAATAAATTTAAGTTGTAGTAAGTTTGCGAGGCCCATACCACCAGAACCCGTGATTGTAAATGAAATTGGTACAGTTGGCCCTAATTCCTTAATTGCTTCATCGATAATTTTTTTACTCGCTGTTTTCACATCGGAATAATGGCGCTCATAACGAGCAAATAACGTCTCATTTTGCTCATTCATAATAACAAGTTTCACAGTTGTCGACCCAACGTCGATCCCACCACGTAGTTTTGTCATAGTATTCCTCCCATCCATGTTCTTCGCCCTTACCAGCAACATCAGTTGTCACTTATTAACTAACAGATCGTTGAATAACCAACAACTTGTCTGTTATACTATATACGTTTAGTCTACTGCTTCACAATGTTTATGCAATCAGCAATTTAGGCCGATTTGTGAGTTTACACGACGAACAGTTTAAAATTGTTGGATATCTGGTTATTTTATTTTTGCATAGGCCGAGAAAATCCCAGGAAATATCCATTCTACAAATAATCAATTTTTATATGTTATCGAACTCTACTCAAAAAATGTTTAGGAAGTGCCTCTATGGCCAAGCAAACTGATTTGCGTGTTATTCGAACTAAAAAGATGATCTTCAGTGCTTTTATGAAATTGGTGGAAAAAAAAGGCCTTTCTGCCGTAACAATTCAGGAAATTGCTGATGAGGCAATGATTAATCGTGCTACCTTCTATGCCCATTTCAAGGACAAACAAGACCTTTATCAGCAAATTTTCAACAAGGCGATCACCTCATTTGCAAAAATTCTGGATGCCGATATCATTCGTGATGGTAACAAAATCAAAATAAAGACAATCGAAACGCTTTTAACACAACTTTTCCAAGAAATTTGGGCCAATCGTGAATTCTTCTTATTAGCATCTAGTGGAACCAATCAAAATACACTGGCGAAAATGCTTCAGGATCTTTTGCAAAAAAGATACGCGCAATTATTCTCGCAACTAAAAATTACGCAGGACGAAACGCCAATTCCAACTAGTTTTATTGTTTCCTATATGACTTCGATTTTTATTGGAACGGTCCACTGGTGGGTGTATTCTGACGGGAGCTTTTCACCAGAACACCTCGCAAAATTAATCATTCAGTTAATCGCTAATGGTCACTTGACCGTACTTGGTCTTGAGATGGTTAACGATTAACGATCAAATTGAACAAATTTTACCGTTAAAGACACTTTTTATGGTACAGTATTGACGAAAGGCAACTTCTTTTAAGCTGCCTTTATTTGTGACCACGTTTCTAGTGCACGCTATGGGGTTACAAGGAGTGTTTGAAAAAGCCAATTTTTAAGCACGTTTACACTAAATCAGTCAGAAGAATACTTTCGCAAAAGTAATTTTTAAACATGGCCCAAATAAACCGTTGGCCTTTGAAAATAAGATTTCACGTCAAATAACCCTTACAAAACTTAGGAGGATCCCCTACATGGTAGAACAGACAGCAAATCAGGCATTACCCATCACAACTGGCAGTAATTTTCGTGAACTTGGTGGTTACGAGTCACAAAGTGGTCAACACGTTAAGTACCATAAATTAGTACGTTCTGGCCTATTAGGTGAATTAAATTCCCGTGATTTAACCTATTTAAGTGATTACGGTGTCCGCCAAGATATTGATTTCCGTTCAAATGATGAAGTTACTCAAACACCAGACAAGGTTCCTGCTCGTGCAACTTATCACTACTTACCAGTATTTGATTACGATCAAACCCAAAATTCACAATCGATGCACGAATTGGAAATTGAATACCGGGATAATCCAAATAGCGGTCATGAACGGATGCTTAAGGTCTACCATAATTTAATTGCGGATCCCCACGCCAAAAAAGTTTATCATGATTTTTTTGCAACTTTGTTAGCTAATACTGAGGATAATGAGGCTGTTTTATTTCACTGTACTGCTGGGAAGGACCGTACTGGTATGGGTGCCGTTTTCTTGCTCACTGCGTTAGGTGTGGACCGCGAAACAATTAAGGCTGATTATTTACTAACAAATACAATTGCGGCTCCGCACATTGAACACCGGCTCGCTGAATTAAAATCACTAAACGCACACCAAAACGTTGTCACAAATATTCAGTCGCTGTTAACCGTTCATCCTGATTACCTTGCTACCGCCTTAGCCGAAATTAAGCGCGAGGCTGGCGATCTCAAAAATTATTTGCACACTGATCTTGGTTTAAGTGACCACGATATCAAGGAACTGCAACAGATTTACTTAGTCTAAAGTAAACAAATAGGACTTCAGAGTTGCCCGCCTAAAAACGGCTAATTCTGAGGTCCTATTTTTTCTACTTTAAAAACGTATCAATAACCTGGTGATAAATCTGAATTGCGGCCAAATAATCTGGAATTGCTACGTTCTCATCAACTTGATGTCCCGAATCGTTACCCGGTCCAAAAATAACAATTGGAAATCGTTTTGCAGCGTGAATGAATTCTGAAGCATCCGTTGCACCACTATCGCCAACTACTGGAATTTCTCGACCTAATCGTTCGGCCGCGATTTGTTTAACTAACTGAACAAATGGCGCCTTAGGGTTGCCCGGCAACGGACTCTCTGGATAATGATAGGTAATTTCAAGGTGAACGCCATCTACTTGATTAAGTTCAGCCACTAACTGCGTTATTTCAGTCATTAAATTTTTGGTCGGGTATGCTGGAATCGTCCGCACATTGCCTGACAGCATCGCCCGCGCTGGAATACTGTTAATCTGATCACCACCAGAAATCAACGTAATATTATGTAATAGCCCGCCTAGTACCGGATCAACCTGATCCTTACTAGCCATTAACGCTTGAATTCGCGGATAGAACAACAGTAGATTCTGAATAGCATTAATACCGCGTTGTGGCTGGGCACTGTGAGCACTCTTACCAACGGACATGACAGTATAGTCAATGACACCACGGTGCGTGTACTCAACCTCTAAGTTACTAGGTTCACCAATGATTAAAGCATCCAAATCATCCGCGAACCCCTGCTTGGTTAACTGAGCGGCACCATACTCCCCAGTTTCTTCACCAACAGTTGCAAACAATCTAATTTTCCCGTTAAAAGGTGTCCCTGCCGCTAAAAGATCTAACAAAACGCAAACCATGGCCGCTAACCCACTTTTCATATCAGTAGCACCGCGACCATAAATTTTATTCATTGCTTCAGTTCCACTAAATGGTGGGTACTTCCAATTAGCAACATCCCCTGGCGCAACAACATCGGTATGCCCGGCTAAACCAATTATTTTTCCATCAGCCTGACCATTCACTGTAATTACTAAATTAGTTCGGCCTGGTGCGTACTCAACGCGCGTCACTTGAGCGGCCGGATATGGATGAAATAAATCCGCAATATAATCCGCCACGGTCGCTTCATTTTGATTAACTGATTTAATTTGAATTAGTTTTTTTAAAATTGATAGCGCATTTTCTCTCTTCATAAGCGATAACTAACCTTTCCATTTCCCAATTAAGTACATCATAGCAGAATTGGCCCACTTTTTTTACTTTTAATTAAAAAAATGGGCCAAAGTAATATAGTCAAGTTTCCCTCAACTAGTTACTTTATCCCATTATTTATATCGATGTCTGGTTAGTTGTTTGATCGTTGGTCGTTTTGTTTGAAGTATCAGAATTAGAATTCGTATGGCCTAAATACCGTTGCAATAGATTGCTGGTTAGAACGGGGGTTTTGGTCAAAATAGTCTGCGCAACGGTTGACTCCTGCAGTTGATTTTGAAATGTCTGCACTGGTAACAGCGCGCCAATACAAAGAACCACAAAAACCATCAGGTAAGTAATCACGAAACCAACAACGCCACCGGCCAAACCGTTGGCCTGATGGATAACTGGTAAAAAGGTAATGTAACGTGATAATCTAGCAATAAAGTGAATTAGCATCCAGCCAATTGCAGTAAGTAACAAAAAAGCAATTGAATTTGCAAGTCCAAAATTAGCAGTCGTTGTTCCGGTTAGATTGGCTAATGCTGCCCCAACAGGTTGGTAAGTCATTCGGGCAAAGATAAAAACGGCAATATAGCCTAGTGAATATAATAATTCAACAATTAGGCCGCGATGCAAGCCACGATAGATTGCGAAACCTAAAAGCACAACGATAATAATAGTTAATAGCATGGTGGGCCGGCTCCTCTTCATTATTAATGTCTATTTTTACGTTAACGTAAAAATCTTATTTTCATTGGATGTCCATTCTCCTTGCACGAAAATCGTGCACTCGAAACATGGCTCCTCTTCATTATTAATGTCTATTTTTACGTTAACGTAAAAATCTCATTTTCATTGGATGTCCATTCTCCTTGCACGAAAACCGTGCACTCGAAACATGGCTCCTCTTCATTATTAATGTCCATATTTCATGTAAGCATAAAATCTTTTCTATATATTAGCACAGCGATAGTGAATAAAAACGGTCTGAAGGCCGATTTAAGTAATCGTTAAACATTATATATTAAGTGCCGGTTAAATTTGCCTTTTTGAGTATGCCTTAATAATTAAATAACTATAAGTATAAATTTAATTATTTTAGGCTTCTTAAAGTTAAACATGTTAAAATAGACTAATTATCGAGTGAAATGGGGAATAATTGTGGCAAGTAGTCAAATCGCTATTAACCTACTGATTATGTTAATCACCTTTCTCTTTGCGGCTTTCTTCGTTGCCTGTGAATTTGCCTTAGTTCAGGTTCGACCTAGTGCTTTAGAGGAAGAATTAGAAAAACGTGGGGGTAAGTCACGTAAGATCAGTACCGCTTTAGAAATGGTACACAAATTAAATGAATATCTATCGACTACTCAAGTTGGGGTTAGTGTCGCTGGAATTATTTTAGGTTGGATTGGTGAATCAACTGTGGAGTCCATTTTAATTGATCTATTCAATCTTGATCATTTATTGAGCCCGGCCGTTTTGCACATTGTTGGCGCAATTCTTGGTGTACTAGTTCTAACCTATTTGGAAGTTGTCTTTACCGAGATTGTTCCAAAAAATATCTCGATTGATATGCCAATGCAGGCAATGATGTTTGTCACAACACCGTTACATTATTTTCATATTCTTTTCTATCCGTTTGTTTGGCTACTAAATACTTCTTCAACTGGCGTTGTTAAATTAATCGGTTTACAACCAGCAGATGAAGAAAATGCTAACTACTCACAGGCCGAAATTCTAAAATTATCTAAAAATGCAGTTTCCGGTGGTCAATTGGAACGAAATGACTACATTTATATGGAACGTGCCTTTGAAATGAACGATAAAGTCGCTAAGGATATCATGATTGATCGTACTTCCTTGATTGTGGTTGATGTTACAGCAACCGTTGCTGAAGTGATTGATCTTTACGTCAAGGAAGGCTTCAGCCGTTTTCCAGTCGTTGAACACAATGATAAAGACAATATTTTAGGCTACGTTTATAATTATGACTTAATTAAGCAGGCCGAAAGTGATGCTTCAATTCACGTCAGTAAAATGCTTCGCAATATTATTACCGTTCCAGAAACGGCATCATTACAAACCGTGCTGGCACAAATGGTCCAAAAACAAACGCCGATTGTCGTCGTGGTTGATGAATACGGTGGTACCAGTGGTATTGTCACTGATCGTGATATTTATGAAGAGCTTTTCGGAACTGTTAAGGATGAAAATGAAAAACCTTCTGAAGAATATGTGCTAAAACAGGCTGATGATACCTATCGGGTTAATGGTAAAATTACACTTTACGATTTTGAGCGTTACTTCAATGTTAAAATCAAAAGTTTTGATGCCTCAGACGTCGTCACTTTAACTGGTTTCGTCATGAAGGATAATCCTAGTATTCATTTGAATGATATTGTTCAAATCGATCAGTTTTCCTTAAAGGTTGCCGACATGGAAAATGCCTATATTAATTGGTTTGAGGTTAAAATACAGCCGGTAATACCAGAACCTGTTGAAAATGAGCAGGACGAACAAAAATAAACTTTTAATTGTATCCTCTTGCTGCACACAGATACTAATCAAAACAGGCGGTCACGACATAAATTATCTATGTCGTGACCGCCTGTTTTGCTTTTTCATACAATATAGCTAAAACGCGTTTCATAAAACAGCCATCGAACAGCGGCTGCCAATTTCATTAGGCTACTAATTTCTAATTAACTATTTGTTTAAACTATTTTGGATTTGGCGAATTCCAAACGATAACGCAATTACCATCAATACGCCTAATCGTAACAAGCGAAAAGGACCGATTCCAAAGTGGCCACGGTGGGTTAATCGATAAATAATTGCATAACCTAAAAGTACGGCCACTAAAAAGGCCAAAATACCCACGCCCAATTGACGCCAATTAATTTGTCGTTTAATTTTGAACCTTCCCTTCATTCCCTTTGACAATCAATAAAACAATTGTAAGGCGTAAATTATAGAACTGGTGATAACAACCTAGAAAAATTCTGTTTTAATACTAGCCAACGGGATTGAGCATCGATTTCGGCCTGCGTTAATAAGCGGGAATCAGTCATATCCTTTTCAAAAATTCGGGCCAACTGGCGTGCAACTTTAATATCATAGAGAAAGGCGTTCACTTCAAAATTCAACTTGTAACTCCGAAAATCCTGATTTGCTGAACCAACAGTAGCCAATTTACCATCAGTTACGACTGTTTTAGCGTGGATGAAACCTTTTTCGTAGATGTAAATTTTAACCCCAGCCGCAAATAAAATTTTTGCGTAATATTGGGTTGCTCGGTAAATAAAGGGATGATCCGGCATATTGGGGATCATTATTCGGACATCGATTCCGGATTCAGCCGCAATTGTTAGCGCCGAAAGCACACTTTCATCTGGTACTAGGTATGGCGATTGAATCCAAACACTTTTTTTAGCCATGCTAATCATTTTAATGTAACCCGATTTAATTTGTTCTTTCTGTGCAGACGGACCAGAGGTTACAATTTGTAACGCTGTTGTTGCATCCTTTGGCCGTAGTGGCGTCGGGAAAAAACGCAATTGGTAATTAAGGTGTCGATCTTCTTTAACTGATGCGTTCCAATCCATAATAAAATGCGTTTGTAACGCCATAACGCCGGTACCAATAATACGTAAGTGAGTATCACGCCAATAACCAAATTTCTTACTTCTGCCTAAATATTGATCACCTACATTAAATCCACCGGTATAACCAATTTGGCCGTCTACCACGACAATTTTACGATGGACATGATAGTTTAGGCGGGTTTTGGTAATTGAATTATGCGATGTAATAAAAGTTGCTGCCTGGCCGCCCAGTGACTCCAAGGTGCGAAACCACTTGGCCGTTGTCCCGTGTGAACCAAATGCATCGTAGAGTACGCGAACTTCGACGCCCTCTTTGGCCTTTTGTTCCAGTATCCGCAACAATTCGTTACCAATTTGATCATTATAAATTGTGTAATATTCAACGTGAATACTATGCTTTGCCTGCCGAATGTCTTTAAATAAAGCGGCAAACTTTTCTTCGCCATCAGTAAAAATCTCAACTTTATTCCGTTTAGTCAAGGGTGCCTGATCAGTCATTTCAAAAAAATGAACAAGGCTGCTAGCGTTGGCGGTCATATTCTCTGATATTGGCGTTGCAAATTCAATATCATCCTTTCTTTGGGAAGCAATCATCTGGGCAAGCCCTGTGCGATCCTGATGTTCTAAATTAAAAATCTTCTCCCGACCTAGTCCGCGCCCGGTGAAGAGATATAAAATAAAACCAATAACCGGTAACATTACTAAAACTAATAACCAGGCCCACGTTGTTGAAATATCACGGTGCTGGCGGAAAACCGTTACAACAGCAAGCACGGTGTTAAGGGTGATAACACAATCCCAAATCACCTTAAACCAATCCATCCTCATCAACTCCTATATCTGATGTTGTCTATTATACGCCCCCATCGCAAAAATTTCGTCAATCTTACTTGCCCGTCTTTAAAAAGAATGATTTCAAGTCCTACTTACTTATCAGTTATTCGTTTCAAACCAATACCAGTGTAACCACTTAGTAAGGAAAAAATTGGCGAGAGCAAACTAAAGAAAGTAAATGGTAAGTAGTCCAGTGTTGGAACTCCTAATGTATTCGCGGCAAAAACACCAGCTACTCCCCAAGGAACTAAATAGTTAATCACAGTTCCCCCATCTTCCAAAACACGTCCTAGTGCAACATTAGCTAGACCAGCCTGATTGAACGCCTTTTTAAAGGCCTTACCTGGTAAAATAACGGATAGGAATTGCTCACCGATAAATAAATTAACACCGATACCGGCAACAATCCCAGCTGTCACCAATTTACCGTCAGTATTAAGTCGTTTAGCTAGCGGATCCATAATTGCATCAATTAAGCCTAATTTCATTAAAAGGCCACCCAGCGATAAGGTCAAAACAATCAGTGAGACTGTCCCCATCATACTAGAAATTCCACCGCGAGTTAGTAACATATCAACATCAGTATTACCACTCTTAGCAACAAAACCTGTTTCAATAATGGCGGCAATCTTTTTCAAAGAAATTGAAGGTTGTTCAATGAAAATCATCAAAACGGAGATAAAAATGTTCAAGAATAAAGTTGGAATTGCGGGCATTTTTCGCCAAGCACAGATGAACATTAAACTTATCGGTACGATCGCCCACAGTGAAACATTAAAGTTCTGTGTTAGGACAGCAACAGTTCGATTGATTTTGCCAAAGTTTGCGGCCGCGGCACCATGGCCTAAAATTGTAAAGCCCAACAGGCTAATGATAAAGGCAGGAATGGTCGTCCACATTAAATTTTCAATGTGTTTAAATAAATCCGCTCCTACGACTGCCGCGGTCAGATTAGTCGATTCTGATAAAGGTGACGACTTATCGCCAAATACGGCACCGGAGATGATTGCTCCAGCAACTAATGCCGGATTAACACCCATGGTCATTCCCATCCCAAAGAAAGCAATCCCCACTGTTGAAATAACCGTAAAGGCACTACCAACCGATGTTCCAACAAGTGCACAAACAACGAACACTGATGGAACAAACCAACGAACACTAATCAATTTGAAGCCAAAAACCATTAACGAAGGAATAATGCCCGCAGCAATCCAAGTACTAATGAGTGCCCCAACTAAAATAAAAATAAAGATTGGAATAATACCAGTTTCAATTCCTTCTTGAATACCTTTGTTAATCACTGTAAATTCAAAATGACGCAAACGTGCCCACAACATGATTAACGCAATTACTAGCATAACTGGTGTCTGTGGTGATAGGCCAAAACCGATAACACCAACCCCCATGATTGTTAACATAATAATTAAAACAACAAGTGCCTCACTAAAACCAACCTTTGTCCGCATTTTCTTCATCCTTCCCATAAAAAAAGTCCCTGCTGCAAAATTGCAACAGGGACGATTTAACCGTGGTACCACCCAAATTGAGGTCAGAAACTGGCCTCCACTTAAAAATCGTTAACGAGATTTCTACCGTATGCTTCCACAGTAAACCGTATTTCAAGCATATTACCCTGATCGGTTCGCAGCACCCACCGACTTCCTGACGCCCAGATAATAGATTACTTAAAGGTCTACCTCACACTTTTATTAAACTCATTGGAGCATAGCATCAAATTGTTTGGCCGTCAACTAGAGAGTGTTGGGAAAGGCGTTTAGCTTCCGAGCATTAGCCTAAATTGACGAATAATTCATGCAATGAATTATTTGGCGATTGTAGCTAAGCACAGGAAGCTGCCTTTCCCAACACGTTTCCATAAATTGGTTAGAGAAGGACAAGAAAAAGCACTTTCCAATCCTGCTTTAAATTGAGCATTACTAACGATGTCGATCGGACTAAGATGAACCCAAGTCCGAATCGCAGCCTAAATTGACGAATAATTCATGCAATGAATTATTTGGCGATTGTAGCTACTATTCCGCAATTGAGGATTATTAGCACAACTCGCTAATAATCTTGATGCGCCATCCGTTGTCCATTCAACTACTACTTCGCAATTACAGTGCGTTATTTGCAAAGATCGCAAATAACTTTTGATGCTACGAATGTTGTCTATTCTTGTGGCAAAAACAAGGAAACACAGTTATAAAGTCCATAACTGTGTTTCCTCGACTTAATTCGTCTTGGTCACCGCAAGAACTAGCAAGGCAAAAACCGCCAAGTTGAAACATGGCAACCGCAGGAAGCTGCCTTTCCCAACACGTTTCCACAAATTTGGCCAAGAAACGACTAGCAACATATTTTCCCAACACTCCTTAGTCTAAGCCTGTAATCAGTAATTAGTAGCTCAATCGTCACAAGTGGTATAATTAATGGTTGTGGTTATCCTAAAAAGAAGAGGGAACATTTATGGCACAGCAATCAACATCGACTGATCAAGTTATCGACGCTAATGGTCGGCCTTATAATCGCCTACTATTAGTTTTAACGTTATTGGTTGGTACTTTTTCAACTTTTATTATGCAGACAATTCTAACAACGGCTTTTCCAACCTTAATGAAACATTTTAACATCACGGCGGATACCGTTCAGTGGTTAACAACGGGCTTCATGCTGGTCATGGGGATTATGATTCCTATTACCGCTTGGCTGCTTACTCGTTTCAATTCAAAATATCTTTACATAACAGCGATGAGTTTATTTTGGATTGGCACCTTCGTTTGTTATGAGGCCAGCAGCTTTGGAATGCTACTCACTGGTCGCTTAATTGAAGCGATGGGCGTCGGTATTTCAGCACCTGTTTTTCAAACCATCATGCTAACCATTTTCCCACCAGCAAAGCGTGGTACTGCTATGGGCCTGGCCGGAATTGTTATCGGCCTGGCACCGGCTATTGGCCCAACTCTTTCTGGTTGGATTTTAGTTCATTATTCATGGCGAATGTTGTTTTTAGTTATTCTACCAGTTAACGGCTTTGTTTTAGTGTTATCATTTTTCACCATGCGCAAAGTCTTACAAACCTCACGTCCCAAAATTGATATCCTATCCGTTATTGTTTCTACAATCGGCTTTGGGACCATGCTCTATGCCTTTTCATCAGTTGGTGCTAAGGGCTGGGGTAACGTCCAAGTGTACGTACCACTTATTGTTGGGATAATCTTCGTCGCACTCTTTGTTTACCGGCAGCTACACATGGACAAACCATTACTTGAGCTGCGTGTCTTTAAGGTTAAGGCCTTCACGTTGTCAGCAATTTTAACTGCAGTTGCCTACATGGCAATGATGGGCGTCGAAATGATTTTACCCCTTTATATTCAAACCGTTCGGGGTGAATCAGCCTTTCAATCTGGCTTGATCTTACTACCTGGTGCCATCATGATGGGAATTATGAGTCCAATCACTGGTAGAATTTTTGACCAAATTGGTGCCAAACGTCTGGCGATGACTGGGATGATCCTTTTAACCGCTGGTACGGTTTTCTTTGTCACACTAACTGCTAAAACGCCACTGATTTATATAACAGCACTTTATACCATGCGAATGTTTGGTATTACAATGGTCACAATGCCCGTAACAACAACTGGGATGAACGCCTTACCAATTCGCCTAATTAGTCACGGAACGGCCGTCAACAACACAGCTCGGCAAGTTGCGGCATCAATGGGAACGGCCATTTTGATTAGTATTTTAACCAACGTTACGACTAATCAGTTACCTGCCAAAACACTTTTACATCAGGCACCCATTGCCTACCGAACACAGGCAATCAACGCTAATTTAGCCGGTTACCACGCGGCCTTCATCGTTTCACTAGTCTTCTGTGCCATCGGACTTTGCCTAACCTTTATGTTGAAAGATGGTAATAATGCACAGAGTACCTCAACACTCGATGCTAAGGAGGCCAAGTAACTATGATTTTAGTTTTTTTAACCATTGGAATTCTTATTTTTAGTGGTTCAATGATCTTTTTAAAAAAGAGTGGCAAACGAAGCTGGATAAATTGGCTAAGTTTACTTTTAATTTTTATTAGTATGGGGGCAATTACGCTTAACGACACGGCACACTTTGGAATGCACGAAGTAACAAGCACTCGTAAAAGAACACTCCTATCTAGTACACCGGCCGGCAAAATGAACTTATTACTCTACCAACCGCTGGGAACAAATGGTACCGAAAAAATTTACCTTTACCGAACAAATTCAAAACAAACAAAACCGACGCCAACTTCAACTGTCCGTACTAGTCACACCGTCAAGAAAGGACAAAATGAAGCACAGGTTAGCATCGCTACAACGCGGTGGGTGTATCAAAATCAATTGATGCGTGCTTTGTTTAGTATCACCGGTGAAAATAATCAATTTCAACGACGGCACTATACCTTTAAGTTAACTAACGATTGGCGAACTTTAAGTACTACCGAAGCACAAAAACTACAAAAATAAAAATGAGTAGGTAACTGACAGAACATATGTCGTTACCCGCTCATTTTTATTTTTTATTCAAAAGACTTTAATTTAAGTGCCTGTCCGAGTAATCGGCCAGCCTCTTGCCGCGTTTTAGTTTGATCCATATCGAAAATAATTCCCGTAATTTCATGATCGGCAAAATCATACCGCTCATAATAAATATATGGATCTTCATCAGCATTATGAAATGTATCGCTGATCTTAGTTGTGAAACCCTTCGCCCAATCATCATTGTCAATGTTAGGAATGTCCTTACGCGTTACGTAGCCTTGTTTTTTAATCAAGTCAACTGCCTTATCAATATCTGCTTGATCGTACGTAATCTCCGGTTTTTTAGTCTTAGCCTGTTCTTCTGCCAAAATATGATCTCCTTTACAAATTAAAGGTTATTTTAGCGTTCTTGCACCGATGGGTAAATTATTACTCATTATTGTAGCCACGTTTCACCTTACTACTTCATGATAGTCCTTTTTTTGAAAATTGTTTAATGAAAGCGAATCCAAGTGGCACTATTATTAATTAAGATCAAAATCAGATTTAGAATCTAAGCTTACTAGCATTTTCCTGACTAATTTGGCGTAAACGTATTTGAAAAACAGATTCCCAGGATTGGCTACAACAGACGAATCCGCGGAAGCTAAGCACTTTTCCAAACACTCCCTATTGAACAAAACAAAAAGTCCAACACACTATTCAACTAACTTCATTTTGGCCAAACTAATCACGACCTTGTGTTGTAAATCATCAAAGTTGATTTCATCTGTTTTGGCATAATCAGTAATATTAACTAACGCCGAATTATCGTACACTTTTTCCACTTTACCTGAAAAATCAGCTTCCATATTACCATTTGCCTTGCATCGAACAGTGTTGCCTATTTGGATCTCCATAAAAATCCCTCCGTATTGTGCAATAAATAACTTAGGCAATATATTAACGCGATTATTTTTAGATTGCAAGAAAAATTTATGCCTTTTTAAAACGTCCCTTTAGACTTTTTTTCTAAATAGTAACTACCAAATTAAACATAGCGCCAAGTAGGTCCTGACATCATTTTTTACCCGATTTAATATTTTTCAATGGTTAGCGTAAACGTGTTTGAAGAGCCAGATTGTGTTAAATTAAGAACAGAAATCATCTTATACCTAAAGGAGTTCAACATGTTAAACATTTTATATATTTCAATCTCCGGTAATACGCGCTCTTTTGTTGAAGATTTACAAACCTATGCCGCAAAAAAACACCAAGAAGATGCCAATGAGCCACTGATTAGCCTCAAGGAAATTTCGGAAGCAACACCTTACGCCGATGAAACGCAGGCCTATTTCGCCTTTGTACCCACATATTTAGATGGTGGTAACGGGATTGATAATGGGGTCGATGAACTGATGACCAACGCAATGGGTGAATATATTGCGTACCATAAGAACCGCGACTACTGTTTAGGCGTCATTGGCTCCGGTAACCGGAACTTTAATGAACAATACTGCTTAACTGCAAAAATGTACGCCCGTGATTACAACATGCCATTTATTGGTGATTACGAATTACGTGGAACTAGTGCTGACGTTAAACGAATTTACGCCATTTTAAAGGACCGACAGACTAAATTAGTGTAATCCTAAAAAAACAATGTTCTAGCTATTTAAAAAATAGTCGAACATTGTTTTTTTTGATTGTCTTTTAAGAATCATTTGCTAGGAAGACCTGAAAAGTACTTTTGTAAATATTCTTCTAGCCAATTTGGCCTAAACACTTTCCAAATTGGTCTAGAAAGCGCCACCGCCGGAACCACCGCCAAAGCCTCCAGTGCCACCACCAGAGAAGCCACCGGAACCACCGCTAGTGCTTGAAACTGAATTAGCGGCGATACTGGAAGAGAATGTACTCGTGAAACTACTGCTAAAATCAGTACCGGCAAATGCTTGCGGGTAGATAAATAATGGGTAGCCAATTGGTAAACCAACGCGTAACTGTTCATCAGAGAAATTGGCCTTCAACGCTGCAGCAACTTTTTTGGCCGAGCCAAACGCAACTGCATACGGTAAGATCTGCTCCCACAATATTAAATCACCAACTTTTGCGGTATCAAAATGGCCAATATCGCGTAACATTCTATCAAAGCCGTGAAGTTTTTCAATTGCTTGACTACCTGATTGAACATAACGTGGCAAATGGCTCACTTTAACTAACCAAACACCCCAACTAACCACTAATAATAAACCCGCAATAATACTGATCGGCCAGGTTAACGAACTATTTTTTGTTCCAGTTGCAATATAAAAATCACAGACAAGCGCAATCACAGTAAAAATACTGCTAATTAGCGCAAGTGTAAAAGCGTGGGAACGAACTAACTGATTTGTTTCATTGTTAAAACCTAACGCAGTCGTCTGTTGTCGCTGGTGAGTCACCCAACTAGAAAAGGCATCACTCAACCTACCATTTTGGCGTCTACCATAAGCCTTAATTTGATCCATTGTAACTGAACCTGCTTTACCGATCTGGTTAAATAACAAATCAAAAATAGGTTGTTTTAAAGTAGCGGCCAGTAATTTGGCCGTTTTGGTAAGTCGATAAGCTTTGTGATCTGCTTCAATCACAATCTCACCTTTAGCCGCTAACGCCATTAATGTCGCCGTAAAAGCCTTTGCATCTGGACCATCGCGCTTCAATAGGCGCTGAGCAACTGCTGGTGAGTACGGCGGAATATCAAAACTATGTGGAACTGGCGTGGACTTAGGGTAATGATCAGCAGGATGCCGCGTTAGCCAGATAAGTTGATAAATCAAATTAAGTGCGGCAATCGCCAAGGCCGAAAACGCAATAATAATTGGAATTCGCCGTTGCATTTCCCGCTTCTGATTGGCCTCTTGGGCAAATTTTGCCTCTTGCTTTTGAATCTTGTGCTTCATTTTTTTGGTACTTCGTTGTGGATTTTGTGCTGTTACCGTTGTCGGAAACAATAAGCGACTTTGAACAAAAGTTTTTGCAGGTACTTCCGCCACTTTCATCACCACACGCCCATTTTTCCGATCAACGGTTACTTGCCCATTTAGCGGACCATGTGCCCATGCCTGCAAGCCTTGAACGGAATTTTGCGGCAGTTGAATCGTAATGTGAACATTATTAAGTGGAACTTCCCAACCGGTACCAATTACCTTCCAATTCAACGTGGCTGTATCGGCGTAGTTGGTAACCACGCCATTTAGCTGGTAACGATAAATAAAAGTAGCCGCATGGTTACTAATCGGATGAAAAACTTTTAACTGATAGGCATCATCAGTCTGGGTTGTACTGAACGTATTAGGCGCCTCGGTTGTATTCTCTGCCAACTGTTGTTCATGACCATCTTCGTCAATTGCAACCTGCGGATTAACTAATCCCTTGATACCGGCAATATCTTGTTTGTAATAGACACCGTTAAAATCACCATCAAAATTATAGCGGATTCGTTGGGTCACTTGCGCGTCACCGTTCTTTGTCACGTTAATATTGACTGAATAATTAGTAATATTATAGCTTTTCGCCGCAGCTGGTTGTGCCCAGCACATGACCATCAACAGGCCTAATAACACGATTAACCACGAATGCTTTTTTAGCATATCTTCACCTATCCTCACTTTAAAGAGTGCTTGAAGAGACGCTCAGTTTGTGAGCATCAGCTACGTAAAAAGGCCAGCGGATCAACATTAATTTGGCTAACGTCGCCTGCCTGATAAGAAACAGCCCCGCGCTCACCTTGTTGATTCAACATAGTGACCTCAGGCGTGGCCAAGACTGACTGACCTAGGTCCGTCTGTTCTTTTTTTGTGTACGTTCTTAACTTCGCTCGAATTAATTTATTTGAACTGGTTGCATTCACGTCTTCCAATTGATAAAGCTGTGGGACCGTTTGAAATTGGGTGGAGTGCTTATTTTTATTGACGACTGGCACGGTATGCGTTGCAGCGTAGGTCAAAGCAGCCAAATAATCCTGCTTGGTTGACCGTAATTGACCTTCTAAGTAACGAGCGATAAAGTCTTTTTCATTATAGAGACTTGCAAAGTAACGGACAGTCCCTTTAAACGCAAAATACTTTTTTGTTGCCGTTGCATCACCAATATAGCTTACCAGGATGACGTGGCCTTTATGATCATTAGTCACTGCCAGCGCTGCCAGCCTCTGTCCCGTTTGTTGAATGTAAGCAGCCGGAATTCGATACTTCTTACCTTGATACTGATAGTTTTCGATCTTGCCAGCGTACGGAGCCACGTAAGTTGTTGTTTTCTTAGCCGCTATGACTGGTTGATTAAAAAGTAAAAGTAGTGAACTAATCAAAACCAAATTACCCCAAAATTTTAATTTCATAATACCTCCACATAACCTATTTTTATCATCATACTTGTTTTTCAGAATGACTGTCAATTGACGCCACAATTAAATACCATCACTAATGTAAAATAAAAGTAACTTTATTTTTTATTTTACACTTAATCCGTGTATCATGGATTTTAAAGTGGTATTAATTGATACCTATGGAAGGATGATTTGATGACGCAAAATAAGACAACAACTAACACTGCAACACCGACTTTGAAAGATGACTTCTATGAAGCAATTAACGCTGATTGGTTGAAAACAGCGACAATTCCGGCCGATAAACCAGCAACAGGCGGTTTTCAAGATTTAGTTGATGAGATTGATAAAACCTTAATGGCCGACTTTAAGCAGATGAATGCTGGCCAGCTGACTGTTCCTAATGAACAATTAGAATCTTTCTTAGCTTACTATCGTTTAGCGGCCGACTTTACTAAGCGTAATCAAGATGGCGCTGCACCGCTGGAAACTATCCTGGCACAAGTTACTAACTTAACTAGCCTAAAGGATTGGCAAAATAATCTGGCCGAATGGATTTTAAGTGGCCTGCCAACACCGTTTGATATCGACGTTGACGCCGACATGAAAAATACTAAAATCAACACCTTATTTGCCAGCGCACCCAGTCTGATCCTACCAGATAAGACCTACTACGCTAAAGACAACCAAGCTGGCTCCCAACTACTTCAAGTTTTCAGTCAAATGATGACTAAGTTATTTACATTGGCCGGTTACCAAACAGCCGACGCAGAGAAAATCATTTCGGAAGCACTGGCCTTTGATAAGTCACTTGCTCCTCACGTTAAGAGTGCGGAAGAAAGCGCGGATTATAGCAAAATGTATAATCCCCAAGATTTTTCAACTTTCACAGCAAATAGTCACTCGCTTGATTTAGGTAGTCTAATTAAACAGCTGGTTAAGGGCACACCAACACAAATTATTGTGACTGAACCTAAATTTTACGCCGCCTTTGATGAAATGATTAATGATACTACCTTTCCCTTACTAAAGAGCTGGTTGCTAGTTCAAACGATTCGAGGATTTTCAAGCTATCTATCTGAAGACTTCCGCCAAACTGCTGGTATTTACGGTCGCGCACTTTCTGGCAGTAAAGAAGCCACGAAGCAGCAAAAAAGTGCCTACTATTTAGCCTCTGGTCAATTTGATCAGGTTGTTGGCCTTTATTATGGTCACAAATATTTTGGCGCCACCGCTAAGCAAGACGTCCACGATATGGTCACCAAGATGATCAGTGTCTATAAACAACGTCTAACTAATAATAATTGGTTATCCAAGGCGACTCGGGAAAAAGCCGTGATTAAGCTTAACAATCTGGGTATTCAAGTTGGCTACCCTGATCAGTTGGACCCCTTGTACAAATTATTCAAAACAAAAACTGCGGCCCAAGGTGGTACCTTACTGGAAAATACACTTAACTTTGTTCGAATTAGCCAGCAAGATCGCTTTGCAAAATGGCAACAACCTGTTGACCGCGATAAATGGGAAATGAGCGCCGCAACCGTAAACGCTTATTACCATCCATTCCGTAATATTATCGTTTTCCCAGCCGCAATTTTACAGGCACCATTCTACAGCTTGAATCAGCCTTCCAGTGCGAATTACGGTGGTATTGGTGCAGTAATTGCGCACGAAATTTCCCACGCCTTTGATAACAACGGTGCCTTATTCGATGAATTTGGTAATTTACACAACTGGTGGACCAAAGCAGATTTGGCGCAATTCAAAGAAAAGGCACAAGCAATGATTACTGAATTCGCCGGCCTTCCGTTTGCAGGTCAACAAGTAAACGGTAAATTAACCGTGTCGGAAAACATTGCCGACGCTGGTGGCCTAAGCTGTGCGCTTGAGGCCGCTAAAGGCGAAAGTGACGTCGACCTTTCTGTCTTCTTTACCAACTGGGCAACCATCTGGCGGACCAAGGCGCAACCAGAATACCAACAACTATTATTGGCGATTGATGTCCACGCACCCGCAAAACTACGGGCCAACGTTCAAATTCAAAACCTTGATGATTTCTTCACAACCTTTGACATTAACCAAGGTGATGGCATGTACCTAGCTACTGACAAACGTGTTCACATTTGGTAACAGAGTGGGCCAAAAGTCGCTTTTGGGTTTACTGCGTAACGTAAGCTAATCCAATAACCGGACTATGGTTGTTGGATTAACTGCAGTTAGGCACGCGAACCCAGACTTTTGGCGCACATTCTAGAATAATTAACGCAAAAATAGGTAAATCAAAAATAGTTACTTCTTGATTTACCTATTTTTGTGCAGGCTACTAACTTAGTGATCATTGGTAATGTATTTCAATCAACCAATTAAATCATTTTAGCGTGAAACTGTAATAGTTTGTAAACGAGTTGTTATCATGAAGTCACCACTCTGTAACCTAAAATGTTTATGATGATAAATGTTGAGATTAAGAACTGATGTTAATTCAGTTCTTTACATAAATGGCAAATAATAAAGGAGTACATTATGATTATAAATTTCAAGAAAAACTTACTAACTATCACGGCCACTGGTATCATGGGCCTTTCTGGTGCAGCCCTTTTCGGTGCAACAAGTGCACACGCTGATGCTGCCGAATATAACCCCCAAACCGCACAAACAACGGCTTGGTATTCTTCAAGCACAAACAACACTACACCAACTGTCACTCCTGCGAGGACACAAACGACACCGACTAACGTTACTTACACTAACAACTCAAATAATACTCAGGCGACAACAAGTAACACAACTAGCGCCCAAGTAGCACCTACTAATGCTGCTTATACTGGCGGCTCAAATGCACAGGCAACATCTGCTACTGTAAATGCTCAAACAACACCGACGTCCACAAGTACCCAAACAACCGCTGATGCACAAGCTGCCATCAGTGCTGCCATCGGACAAGTTGGCACACCTTACGTTTGGGGTGGCACTACGCCAGGCGTTGGTCTTGATTG
The DNA here is from genome assembly GCF_003950295.1 of Loigolactobacillus iwatensis. GTDB lineage: Bacteria > Bacillota > Bacilli > Lactobacillales > Lactobacillaceae > Loigolactobacillus > Loigolactobacillus iwatensis. Next base: position 5,569 of record NZ_RHNP01000030.1, on the reverse strand, counting down.
CTCTGGCCTTACCCAGTACGCATTGGCTCAGGCAGGCGTTAATGTTGGTCATTATACCGTTGACCAGGAATCAGCCGGCGTTGCAGAACCACTCGATCAATTACAACCTGGTGATTTAGTTTTCTGGGGTGCCCAAGGTGCTTCATACCACGTTGCCCTTTATATTGGTAATAACCAATACGTTAGCGCACCACAACCAGGCCAAAACGTTGAAATTCAGACAATTAACTCTTATTTCCAACCTTCATTTGGTGTCCGGGTTAACTACTAAAAATATACTAAATTACAATTGAATTTCTTATTATCAACTCTTAGCTACTTGTAAAAAAGTCGCGACAAAATTTTGTCACGGCTTTTTTTGCGCTAAATATTTTTGGTTAGCGTCCATTTATTTATTTTTCAATCATAAAAGTGGTATGCGAATAATCATTGGAATCTTTCTGGTGCTCAACAGTTCCCCGCTCAACCTTTTTTAGTGTGATCGACTGTTGGTTAAAATTTAATTTTTGATCGGTATGTTTAACCAGCAGTTCCTCTAAGGCATCCGCCTCAACTGGATCGGTTAGTTGAAGCTGCCAATGATGCGCCGTTTCCACTAAACGTCCAGAATAATTGCCAAGTTTCTTACCATCAAGATCTTGTACCACAATTTTTTGTATCTGCATATTAAACACCTTCCTTAATATCGACTATAACATCGACCAAAGGAAGTTCTCAAGTTTTTTGCATAGTCTAAGCACCAAAATATTTGGCCTAATGTTGCCAAGCAGCGGTCTAATCTATTTTTAACGAGGCACGCGGTCACAAAAAATAGGTTGCTGCCTTGAATCCCAACCTTGTTTATAATATCGCTGGACAAAAAGCGTGCTTTTCAAATACATTTATTTGAGTTTAGTCTAAAAAATATCAACCAAGGTAAGTTAATAACAACATATTTAAAGAGTAGGCTAAAAGTCGGTTTTGGGTTTATGTTCTAGAGTACAGTAAAAGGCTAGGACATTTGTCCCAGCCTCGAGGGTCCTCAAGCTTAAATCATATTTGTGCGTTGAAAGTGATGGCTGTCTTTTTTAATTACGGACTTGAAGTCCCAGAGACTATGTTCGATCTTAGCTTCACTCTCAGTGTAACCAAAAAAAGTTCTGATGTTAATCGATTTTCATCGATTAACATCGGAACTAATCTTAGATTGTTTATATTTAAGCCATCGAATCCCAAGGTGTTAGTTCAGTGGGCGTCACTGTTAACATTTTTTGTTGCGCTGGCGTTAGGAACTTCTTGTTTATGACCGTGTGGTAGACAAAATTATCAAACCAATCATCGCTCATTACAAAATAACCCTTCTCACCGTTCTTGTCACCCCAGGAATTTTCAACCTTCCATTTAGTTGGTTGATCATCAACTAAATCAACACCAGTTAACGTCATTGCGTGAGAAACAACTGCTTCACGGTAAGTCAACCGATCGGCCTTAGACAGGCTGAGATCGATACCAAATAATTCAGCTCGCTTATAAAGCTTAGAATCAAGCAAGCCTTCTTGGCGATTCATTTGTTGTAAAACGTCATTACCAAACCAGATTGTTTCTCCGGCCTTTAATTGCTGAATTGTTAGCGCCTTGAAAGTTGCAAGATCAACATTTAAGAAAGTCACGTGTTGACCACCAATGACGTTGTCCTCCATTGGTAATGTATAAAGGCGATTAACCGGCTTATCTGGTGAATTAATCAGCACAACGTAATCACCAAGATCACGCGTAATATATTTTTGAGCAAAAAGCTGTGGTGTCAAATCATTTTCTCGATGATATTTTTTATTATCATCTCGATAAGTGAACGTAAACGTTGCCGGCACTTCGCCAAAAGTATAAGTGCACATTCGGTAGACCTCACTAAGCATTTTTTGCTTAGTCTGCGTTATCTTGCTAGCCGGTGCCTCATTTTGAACTAGCCTTCGTAAATTAACTGCATCATGGCGTAGTTTAAGTCCCAATACTTGACTGAATTCGGCAGTATTTTCACTATTAAAAGTTTCTGGCATAACCGCCTTCGGTACCGCACCGTATTTTTTGATAAGTGCTGCGGCATTATCCCACTGGCCACCATCGTCATCAGGCATTTCTAATAGCCAAGTCACGATTCGACTATCCGCTGGTTCGATAGCAGTTGCCAAAATATGCTCATAAAAGGCGTTGGCTTTTTCAAAACGATCCCAAAAGGATAAATAATTCTCGGAGAATTCAAAATCTTTCAGATTAATTTGCTTGGCCACATCGTGCCGAATGGTGTTCAACGTTGAAAATAACCAGCAACGACCACTTTTCTTTTGATTAGACACAGTACCAGTATCTAATTCTAGTGAAAAAGCACGATTTAATTTAGCCTTAACCGCCGTATCTTCACTTGCAGCATTAATACCGTTGTTCATGACCGTCCGTTTAACTGCGGCACCACCAGGAACTGCCTGATAAGCGGCCTGATAGCTTTTTATATCCTGTAATGTCACTTCACGACTCATTAATACGTCCACTTCTTTCCGGGGTTTATTGTTTTTAATTTTAGGCCAAAGTGAAATTAATGACAACTAGCAACACTTAAAACAAAAATGTGCCTATTGTTCGTGGAAAAGTAAAAGTGGCCCGAACAAGAGTCCCAGCCACTTACTATTTCCGAATATTATTCTAGAACATACGCTAAAAGTCTGGGTTCACGTACCTAACTACGGAAGTGTTTGTAAAAGTGCCCAGGCTCCGAACATTACTGCCGATGTCGATCGGACTAAAATGGACCGAAGGCTGAATCGCAGTCAAGTACGCTAACCCTGATGCTTCAAACATTGTCCATTCAACTATAGCGAAAGACGCCAAGTTGAAACATGACAAGCACAAGAAGTTGCTTTTTCAAACACGACTACTGCTATTTCAATAACTATCATCTGGTTATTGGATTAGCTTACGTTACGTAGTAAATCAAAAATCCGACTTTTATCCCACTCCCTACGAATTTCATTTTTAAAGACGTTTTTCGCCCTTTAAATTCATAATCTCCGTAATTTCTTGAGTTACCTCAAGACAGCCAAGATAATTATTTTGGGGATCACGCATTGCAAAATAGCGAATATAGACCATCTTTGTTCCATGTAAATTAATCCAAAAATCGGCGTGATCTTGCGCACCACTACGAAAATCATCCAAGATAGTTTGAACCTTACCCATACTCTTTGGTGGGTGACAGTTAACTACCGCTCGTCCAATAACTGTTCGTGTTCTAGGGAAAACCCGATCACCATTGTCAGAGAACCAACGTACAATATCATTGGCATCGACGAATGTAACATCAAGTGGTAAAACGCCCAAAATGGCCGTTAACTGCCGTAAATCTAAATTACCCGTTGGTAGTACAATCGTCGCGCTGTTGTCGGCCCCAATTTCTAAATGTGTTTGTGGCACTGGTTTCTTGTGCCGTTTATTAGTAGTTGGTCTGTCTTTATCAGCCAGCATCTTTTTAACAAAATCAGGCATTCCTGCCGGTTCATCAGTTGCCTTAGGTTCAGTTACTTTTTCTTCTACTGCTTCAGCAGCTTTTTCCACCACTTCGGCCTTTTTAGGAGCTGTAATATTCACGTCAATTTGTTGCCTTGCATCATCTTTGGCCGGCGCTGACGCCTTAACTTCACCAAACTCAGCACGTAAATGTAGTGGTAGCGCATTAATTGCTTCAGGATCATTTTCTTTGGCTTTTAAATCGGCCGGAATTGTGGCCGCATTTTCCTTTACAACATCAGTCATCGCATCAACTGTATCCGTCATTGCTTCACTAATCGTTGCCTTAGCATCTTTTGTAGGTGCCTTTCCATCCAAACCTTGTTGATCGGCTAAAGACTGCGCCATTGAATTCAATTCTTGCGCCATCTTCGAGGGTTTGCGTTTGGCCGCCTCTTCAATATCTTTTTGTGAAGGGTGCCATGGTAATGGATCGGGAATCAAAGTATAGCCAACTTCATCACTTTCGCTGGCAATTAGTTCCCAGTCTGCTGGTTTAAAAACTTCTGCAACCATTGGCAATAGAATTTGTTCTTCCTTAAAGATCATTTCTTCAATCTCTTTGGCAACTTTTTCAATGGCTGCTTCAATATCATATTTTGCTGGCATTGGCGTGGTGTTAACCAAACGAAGGGCATCCTTAATCCAGCCCCGAATTTCATCATCTACACCCCACATAACCTTTGGCGGTGCCGTAATACCGTACTTGTCCATCAACGGAAACAATAAATTCTCTTTCCGGGCATAATGTAAATCAATTGTTTGTAAATCTTTTAAAGCATTTTGCATTCTGGTTAAGTATTGTTGGTCGGTCGCTGTTGCACTATCGCCATTAGCTGACTGCTGCCATTTTTTTAAACAAGGTAACAATTCATCGTCCAATAGTGAGGTCAAAACAACGTTCTCCAATTTCATTACTGCTACAGGATGCCCTGGTTCATCCTCGGCACTCATAGGTTTAGTTGGATTGATTGATCCTTTAAAGACTGCTGCGTGAACGTTACATAAATTTTGAATTTCCATTGGATTCAGTCCACTGCCAATTAATTCCCGTTCTGCTGAAGTGATTTCAGATACGTCGACACTGGAGAAAGTAGCATCAAAAATCTTTTTGGCCTCATCAAAACTACCACCTGCATGTAGCATTTTCAGAATTTCGACAATCTTTTTTTGCCGAAAAACACTGTTATGTTTATTCTCCGGCATCATTAATCACCTCAAATCCAAGTGCCTTCAATTGGGCAACAATTTCATCTAATGATACCTTTTTCAGAGCTGCTCCCTTTGGAATGGTCATGAAACGTCCTGCAGTATTCAGCATTGCAGGATTTTTTATTTCTTTCAAACCAATTCCGTACAAAATATCTGCAACTTCAGGGTGTGCCGTCACTAATTCGTAAACCGTCTTGCTTAAATCAATCGTGCCAGTTGTCATCAACATTATCCCCTTATATGTGAAAATACCTTCGTATTAAAATTCTATTTGATGAGTCTAAGTATAACAGGCGGGTAGCCAATTGAGAATACTTCTCAATAAAATTAGGGACTTCCCCACAACTTGATCTAATGACTAACGGAAACGTAACGGTATTTTTGATGAAATCGTTTTGCCATAAGTCCAAGCACATGCTGTCAAAAAGTTATTGTGAGTAACTGCTGCCTAATCTTAGAAAATTATGAAAGAAAAATTTCTTCTATCTTCTTATGGCTTTTCTATCAAAAAGTAACCAGGCTCATTGCAAACAAATTAATTTGCGTTATGATGGAAACACGAAGTTTTGACCCATAGTGAGGTGACACAAATTGAAATACACTAAACAGCACAAACAAAAAAAGACACAAAATACAGACACAACTTGGAAAAAATTTAAAAAACAGACTAATAATCTAAGCGCTCACCGCCGTGGTGTTCGTTCAGGTGGTCATTAAAAATTAGATCTCATTCTAATCTAAAATAAACAATCTAAGATTAGTTCCGGTAAGAACTGGTGAGTTTTCCAGTTCTTACCGGATTTTTCTTTTTGTCCGTTAC